>DAMCTY010000001.1:0-39811 GCA_032112995.1 Stenotrophomonas sp.
GAAGATCTCGCCGGCGCGGATCGGGATGTCGCGCACCGCGCCGTCTTCCTGCACCCGCAGCACCATCTCGCCTTCGAGCTGGTAGAACCACTCCGGGCCTTCGTCGAAATGGTAGTCGCTGCGGCTGTTGGGGCCGCCCACCACCATGACGATGAAGTCGCCGTTTTCGATCATCTTGTTGCCAACCGGCGGCTTGAGCAGGTGGCGGTGTTCTTCGATCCAGCCGAGCAGGTTCAGGGGTAGGGGGAGCATGCGGGACCTGTTTGGTGAGGGTGGCTGCTTCCTTCTCCCTTCGGGAGAAGAGCCTGTCCCCGCGAAGGCGGGGATGCCCGGAGGGCGGATGAGGGTTGGCTTTACTACTCGCGCGAACCTACCCTCACCCCAACCCCTCTCCCGAAGGGAGAGGGGCTTCAAGCGCTCAGTGCCTTTTGCCCTTCCGCGGCACAAACGACAGCGCCTTCTCGTACGCCGGCTGCAGTTCTTCCGGCGAGCCGACGTCGATGCCCATCTCGCTGACCCGGCCGTCGCGCAGGCTGTAGACCCAGCCGTGCACCATCAGCTTCTGGCCGCGGGCCCAGGCGTCCTGCACGATGGTCGAGCGGCAGGCGTTGACCACCTGCTCGATCACGTTCAGTTCGCACAGGCGCGCGTGGCGCAGCTCCGGATCGTCGATCTGCGAAAGGATTTCATCGTGCTTCTGGGCGACGTCGCCGACATGCCGCAGCCAGTTGTCGGCCAGGCCCACGCGCACGTGGTTCAGCGCCGCATGCACGCCGCCGCAGCCGTAGTGGCCGACGATCAGGATGTGCTTGATCTTGAGCTGGTCCACCGCGTACTGGATGACGCTCAGGCAGTTCAGGTCGGTATGCACCACCACGTTGGCGACATTGCGGTGCACGAAGATCTCGCCCGGGGCCATGCCGATGATCTGGTTGGCCGGCACGCGCGAATCGGAGCAGCCGATCCACAGGTATTCCGGGTTCTGCTGCTTGGACAGCTGGTGGAAGAACTCCGGATCTTCGCGTTCGATCCGGTCCGCCCAATCGCGGTTGTTCTGCAGCAGTTTATGGATGTCTTTCATGGTGAAGCTTCCCTTGCGATCTGGAGGGGGAGGGCGCCGCCAACGCAATCCGTGGCGGCGTCGCGGGAAACGCAGCGCGGGTCAGGCATCGCCCTGTGCCCCGCGCTCACTGCGGTAAAGCTGCATCCACTGCGCCAGCTCGCAGGCCTGCGGCGTGGCCAGGGCCTGCAAGGCCGAGGTCACTGCCAACTGGTTGGCCTGCGGATGGTTCTGGCTCAGTTTCAGCTTGATCTGGATCTGCTGCACCTGCAGGCGGAAGCCTACGATGGCGCGCAGTGACGGGCGGTGAGCATCCAGGGTGGGATCAAACCGCCAGTCCTGGCCGGCGCGGGACTCGAACAAGGCGCTGCTGTCGGCCAGCAGCTGGCCCAGGCTGGGAGAGTCGTCGAAGCACTGCAACTGACCCACCAGCTCGGCAGCGGCGTAGTTCCAGGTGGGTACGCGCGCGGCGCTTTCCTTGTCCGGGTACCAACTGGCCGAGACATAGCCGTGCGGGCCGTTGACCAGCACCTTGGCGCGGCCGCCCTGGCGTGATTGCGGGTTGGCCCGCGCCCAGTGGCCCAGCAGTTCGACCTGTTCGCCCTGGCGCCGGTACAGCACCGGCAGCCGGGTCAGTTCCGGCAGGCCATCGGCGCCGGTGGTCAACAGGGTCACAAACGGATCACGTTCCAGCAGGCGGTCCAGCCAGTGCAGGTCGGTCTCGGCGAATGCGCCCTGGGAGAACATCAGTGCGGGTCAGGCCCTGCTGCCCAGCGACTGCACCATGCGCCCCTGCAGGCTGTCGTCGTCGCCCTGCGGCGGTTGGATCTCGTGCAGGGTGAAGCCGCGCTGCAGGGCGTCTTCCTCGTCCAGGCCGTCGAAGGCGACGAACTCGGCGTCGAACAGCTGCGCGCGGGCGGTGTCCTCGCTGTCATAGCTGAGCGTATTGCCGTCGCTGTCCAGTACCTCGGCGGTACCGGCCGGGCGCACCCGCAGACGGGCCCAGATCAAGGTGTTGCCGAGCTGTGCCAGCCACCACTGGTCCTGCGGGGTGTCGATATCGTTCATTTCATTACCTGCGAAAAAAGCCACAACAGCAGCGCCATGCCCAGCCCGCCGAAGGTCACCAGCAAGGCGATTCGGGCGGGCGTGGCCAGCCCGCTCAGGGAGCGGTCGGCGATGCCGGTGAAGCCGCGCCGCAACAGCCAGCGCAGGCTTTCCGGCTTGAGGAAGGCGCCGTCGCCGAACTCGGCGGCCAGCGCCGGGTGCCGGTCACGGATGTGGACCAGCGTCAACGGCCAGAAAATCAGGAAGGCACTGAGGCCGGCAATGGCCACCCCGACGAAGCAAAGAGCGAAGAACAAGGTCAACTGCACTGCCTCCCTGTAGCTGGATCAAACCGCGTGGATCAGAACTCCGCCGAGCCCGGTGCGCGCGGGTACGGAATGGCGTCGCGGATGTTGGACAGGCCGCAGACGTAGACCACCAGGCGCTCGAAGCCCAGGCCGAAACCGGCGTGCGGCACCGAACCGTAGCGGCGGAAATCGCGGTACCACTGGTAGTGTTCCGGATCCAGGCCGAACTGCGCCATGCGTGCGTCCAGTACGTCCAGGCGCTCTTCGCGCTGGCTGCCGCCGATGATCTCGCCGATACCCGGGGCCAGCACGTCCATCGCCGCGACGGTCTTGCCGTCGTCGTTGAGGCGCATGTAGAAGGCCTTGATGTGCTCGGGGTAGTTGGTCACCACCACCGGGCGGCCGACATGCTCTTCGGTCAGCCAGCGCTCGTGCTCGGTCTGCAGGTCCAGGCCCCACTCGACCGGGTAGTCGAACTTCCTGCCCGACTTCTGCAGCAGGCTGACCGCATCGGTGTACTCGATGCGCTCGAACGGCGCGTTGACGAACGTCTCCAGGCGGGTGATGGCGTCCTTCTGCACGCGCTCGGCGATGAAGGCCATGTCGTCGGCGCGCTCGTCGAGCACGGCGCGGAACAGGTACTTCAGGAAGTCCTCGGCCACGCGCGCGTCCTCGGCCAGGTCGGCGAAGGCGATCTCCGGCTCCACCATCCAGAACTCGGCCAGGTGGCGGGTGGTGTGGCTGTTCTCGGCGCGGAAGGTCGGGCCGAAGGTGTAGACCTTGCTCAGTGCCAGGCAGTAGGCCTCGACGTTGAGCTGGCCGGACACGGTCAGGAAGGTTTCCTTGCCGAAGAAGTCGCGGCTGAAATCGATCTCGCCATTGCCGGTGCGCGGCAGGTTGGCCAGGTCCAGTGTGGAGACGCGGAACATCTGGCCGGCACCTTCGGCATCGGAGGTGGTGACGATGGGGGTGCTGATCCAGTAGAAGCCGTTCTCGTGGAAGTAGCGGTGCACGGCCTTGGACAGGCAGTCACGGATACGGGTCACGGCGCCGAACAGGTTGGTGCGCGGGCGCAGGTGCGCCACTTCGCGCAGGAACTCCGGCGACATTGGCTTGGGCTGGATCGGGTAGGTCAGCGGGTCTTCGACCCAGCCGACGATCTCGAGGCTTTGCGCCTGGATCTCGAAGCTCTGGCCCTTGCCCTGGGACTTGACCAGGGTGCCGGTGGCGATCACCGAGCAGCTCGGGGTCAGCTTCTTGATGTCTTCGAAATTGGACAGCGCTTCGGTGGCCACGACCTGGATCGGGGCAAAGCCCGAGCCATCGCTGACGTTGACGAAGGCCAGTCCAGCCGAGCCGCGCACCGTGCGGACCCACCCGCGGACTGTGACTTCTCCGCCTTCCGGGAACTTCCCGGCAAGGGCGTGTGCAACGCTGACCACCGTCATGACTTGAATCCTCTGTTGATCGACTCGATCTGTGAATGCGTGATTTTAGCGGGTGTGCCGCGGTCAGGCGAGGCATTTATCGGGGCTTGCGGTCCCGCCGTGTCGCCCGCATCTATAATTGGACCGTAATTCTGCTGGAGTCGCCCCATCATGGCTGTTCATCTGACCCCGATTGCCCATTCCCGCGTACAGCGCTTCGTCAGCAGCACCCCGGGTGCGCTGGGCCTGCGTTTTGGCGTGACCCGGACGGGTTGCTCGGGCTGGGGCCATGTCACCGACCTGGCCAAGGATGAACGCGAGGGCGATACCGTGTTCGAGCAGGACGGCGTGCGCATTTATGTGGATGCACAGAGCCTGCCGCTGGTGGATGGCACCGAGATCGACTTCGGCAAGCAGGGCCTGAGCGAGACCTTCACCTTCAAGAACCCCAATGCCGCGGCCGAATGCGGCTGTGGTGAGAGCTTCACCACCGACGATATGCATCGCTGAGCGCGCCGCTCCCTCCCTTTCGCGCGGTGATCGGCATTGCGCTCCCTCCCTTTCGCGTAGCGAAGGGGAGGGTTGGGGAGGGGTGCTTTTGCTGTCGTGAGCCCGGGTAGCCTTATGCCGAGCATGGCTCGGCACTACGCTCCCTCCCTTTCGCATAGCGAAGGGGAGGGCTGGGGAGGGGCGCTTTTGCTGCCGTAAGCCCGGGTAGCCTCTGCCGAGCATGGCTCGGCACTACGTCAGTTGGTGGCCGATTGCCCGTGGGCGCCCTGGCGGCGCTGCAGCAGCACCGCAATACCCCATAGCACCAGGCCTGCCGCCGCAGTCGCTGCGCCCACATAACCGGTGGAGGCGTGGCCGTAGCCGGCGCCGATCGCCATGCCGCCCAGCCAAGGGCCCAGTGCGTTGGCGGTATTGAAGGCGGCATGGTTGGAAGCCGCAGCCAGGGTCTGGGCTTCGCCGGCAGCGTCCATCAGCCGGGTCTGCAGGGCCACGGCCAGCGCGCCCATCGTGCCCACGGCGATGATCGCCGGCACCATCGCCCAGGCCGAATGCGCGGCCAGCGGAAATAGCAGCAATACCAGGATCGACCAGGCCAGCAGCACGCCGGCGGCGCGGAACTGCAGCCGGTCCACCAGCTTGCCGCCGGCAATATTGCCGATGATGGCGCCCACCCCGAACAGGCCGACCGCCACCGGCATCCAGCGTTCGTTGATGCCGGTGACGTTGACGAGGGTCGGGGCCAGATAGGTGAAGACGCAGAACATGCCGGCAAATCCAATCGCGCCGATCGCCAATGCCAGCCACACCTGGGGGGTGTTGAAGGCGCGCAGTTCACGCATCGGCGAGGTGCGGGTTTCGCCCGGGTCTGCTGGCAGCTGCCGCGCGACCATGGTCACCGTGGCGATAGCCAGCAGGCTGACCAGGACGAAGGCGCTGCGCCAGTTGAACTGCTGGCCCAGCCAGGTGGTCAGCGGGTTGCCCAGCAGGATGGCGATGGACAGGCCCATCAGCACCTTGGAGACGGCGGCGCCGCGTTGTTCGGGCGGGCTGATCGAGGCGGCAACGAGCATTGCCACGCCGAAGTAAGCGCCGTGCGGCAGTCCGGCCACGAACCGCGCCAGCAGCATGCTGGGGTAGTTGGGCGCCAGTGCGCTGGCCAGGTTGCCGATGGCATAGAACCCCATCAGCCACAGCAGCAGGGTACGGCGGCGCAGGCTGGCGCCAGCAAAGGCCAGCAACGGCGCGCCTACCACCACGCCGATGGCATAGGCGCTGATCAGATGGCCGACCTGGGCCTCGCTGATGGCCAGGCCGCGGCTGATCTCCAGCATCAGACCCATGCTGGCGAACTCGCTGGTGCCGATGGCGAAGCCGCCCAGGGACAGGGCGATGAGAATGAGGGTGCGCTGGCGCGGCGTCAGCAGGCTGGCCAAGGAGGGCTGGGTAGTCACGTCGGGTCCGGAGGGCGGGGCGTGTAAGCGGTTACATAGTGTACTGTTGCGTCGCAGCAATCAGCCTGCCCCAGTGACTTTTCGAGGCCGGATGCTGTGTTGCGCCAGCCGGGCGACTTGCCTCAAGGCCTTGCGCAGTGGATAATGCCCGGCTTCCTGCGCTCCCGGTGCAGGAACCCTTGCCCCACCGCAAACCACGGCGGGGGGCTGTCCGGCCCATCAGGGCCACATCCGAAAGGTATGAAAACATGAGTCGTCATTACGAAGTCGTGTTCCTGGTCCATCCGGACCAGAGCGAACAGGTCCCCGCCATGATCGAGCGCTACAAGGCGCTGGTCGAAGCCGGCAACGGCACCATCCACCGTCTGGAAGACTGGGGCCGCCGCCAGCTGGCTTACCCGATCCAGAACCTGGTGAAGGCTCACTACGTGCTGCTGAACATCGAAGCTGACCAGTCGGTTCTGAACGAACTGACCGAAAGCTTCCGTTTCAACGACGCCGTGCTGCGCAACCTGGTCATCAAGCGTGACGAGGCTGACACCGAGCAGTCGCTGATCATGAAGAGCAAGGACGAGAAGGGCGACAAGCCCGAGCGTGGCGAGCGCCGTCGTCGTGACGACGAAGAAGCTGCCAATTCCAACAATGAAGAAGCCGGCGACGACGCCGCCTCTGCCGAATAAGGAGTCAGCTCATGTCCAAGTTCTTCCGTCGCCGCAAGTTCTGCAAGTTCACGGCTGAAGGTGTGAAGGAGATCGACTACAAGGATCTCAACACCCTGCGCCAGTACCTGACCGAGAACGGCAAGATCGTGCCGAGCCGCGTCACCGGCACCAAGTCCAAGTACCAGCGCCAGCTGTCCACGGCGGTCAAGCGCGCCCGTTTCCTGGCGCTGATCCCGTACACGGACAACCACGACGTCTGATACGTCCAACCGTCCATTCGGACAGCAAGCGTTGCGGTGTCCCTCGCGGGACATCGCTAACGAATAACGGAGCAAGAAAATGAAGCTGATTCTGCTGCAGAAGGTGACCAACCTGGGCAACCTGGGTGACCTGGTCGACGTGAAGCCGGGCTACGGCCGCAACTTCCTGGTGCCGCACGGCAAGGCCGTGCCGGCCACCGAAGCCAACGTTGCCGCCTTCGAGGCCAAGCGCGCCGAGTACGAGGCCAAGGCCAAGGCGTCGCATGACGATGCCGAAGCCCGCGCCGCCAAGTTCGCCGACGCCAGCGTCACCATCGGTGCCCACGCCTCGACCGAAGGCAAGCTGTACGGCTCGGTCGGCCCGCGCGACATCGCCGAAGCCTTCACCGCTGCCGGCCTGCCGCTGGAGAAGAGCGAAGTCATCCTCGGCGAGGGCGCTTTCCGTGCCGTCGGCGAGTACGACGTCCTGATCAAGCTGCACGCCGACGTGGAAGTCACCGTCAAGGTCATCGTCGAAGCCGACGCCTGATCCCTGCGGTTCAAGCTGTACCTGGAACGGGCGCCGCAAGGCGCCCGTTCTTTTTGCCCCTCCCCGGGCCCCGGCGGCCCGCCGCCGCGCACCCCCGCGCCACGGCGGAAGAGGGGCTTATACTCCCCGCAGACTGCTGTTCCCAAGCCCTGATCCCCCGCAGAACCCACGGTGCCGCCCCCGGCCCGGCACTGGAACCTTGCCTGCCCCATGCGTCTATCCACGATCAAGCTCTCCGGTTTCAAGTCGTTCGTCGATCCCACGACGCTGCACCTGCCGACCAACATGACCGGCGTGGTCGGGCCCAACGGCTGCGGCAAGTCCAACATCATCGATGCGGTGCGCTGGGTGATGGGTGAGAGCTCGGCCAGCCGCCTGCGCGGCGACTCGCTGACCGACGTGATCTTCTCCGGTTCGGCCGGGCGCAAGCCGGTGTCGCAGGCCACGGTCGAGCTGATCTTCGACAACACCGACCACACCATTGCCGGCGAGTACGCCTCGTTCAACGAGATCTCGGTCAAGCGCACGGTCAGCCGCGACGGCAGCAGCAACTACTACCTCAACGGCACCAAGTGCCGGCGCCGCGACATCACCGACCTGTTCCTCGGTACCGGCCTGGGCCCGCGCAGCTACTCGATCATCGAGCAGGGCATGATCAGCCAGATCATCGAGGCGCGGCCGGAAGACCTGCGCGTGTATCTGGAAGAGGCGGCTGGCATTTCCAAGTACAAGGAGCGGCGCAAGGAAACCGAAACCCGCATCCGCCATACGCGCGAGAACCTGGACCGGCTCAACGACCTGCGCGAGGAGATCGGCAAGCAGCTGGAACATCTCAAGCGGCAGGCGCGCCAGGCCGAGCAGTACCAGGCGTTGCAGGAAGAGCGCCGGGTGAAGGATGCGGAGTGGAAGGCACTTGAGTTCCGCGGGCTGGATGGGCGCCTGGCAGGTCTGCGCGAGGCGTTGTCGCGCGAGGAGACCAGGCTGCAGCAGCTGATTGCCGAGCAGCGCGAGGCCGAGAGTCGCATCGAGACGGGCCGCGTGCGGCGCGAGGAAGCGGCCGAGAATTTGAACAAGGCACAGGCCGAGGTCTACCAGGTAGGCAGCAGCCTGGCCCGCCTGGAGCAGCAGATCCAGCACCAGCGCGAAATGGCGCAGCGCCTGCACAAGGCGCGCGACGAAACCCGCCAGGCACTGGCCGAGCTCGGCCAGCACATCAGCGGCGACGAAGCCAAGCTGATCGTGCTGCGCGAATCGGTGGAGAACGCCGAACCGCAGCTGGAGCAGTTGCAGGAAGAGAACGAAATCCGCCAGGAGGCGCTGCGCGAAGCCGAAGGCCGGCTGACCGATTGGCAGCAGCGCTGGGAAGCGCACAACCGCAATACCTCCGAGGCGACCCGTTCGGGCGAGGTCGAACGCACCCGCGTCGACTACCTGGACAAACAAGTGTTGGAGGCCGACCGCCGCAGCGAGACCCTGCAGGGTGAGCGTGCCGGCCTGGATCTGGCCGCCCTGAGCGAGGCCTTCGAGCAACTGCAGCAACAGCACGAAACCCAGAAGCTCACCGTCGAGGGCCTGACGGAGCAGGTAGAGGTACGCAAGGCGTCCGTCAGCACGCTGGAAACCCAGCAGCGCGAAGCGCAGGCCGAGCTGGCCGAAGTGCGCAAGCAGGCCCAGGCCGCGCGCGGCCGGCTGTCTTCGCTCGAAGCCCTGCAGCAGGCTGCGCTGGGCCAGGAGCAGGGCGCTGCGTTGGCGTGGCTGCAGGCGCAGGGTCTGGAATCGGCGGCGCGCGTGGGTGAACGCATCAGCGTCGAGGCGGGTTGGGAAAACGCGGTCGAAAGCGCGTTGGGCCAGCTGATCGAAGCCGTGCTGGTGGACGCGCCGGAGACCTTGGTCGATGCCTTGGCCGAGCTCGGCGAAGGGCGCCTGGCCTTGGTATCGGCGGCGGCGGGCAATGTCTCGTTCGCGGCCACCTCGTTGGCGTCCAAGGTGGAAGGCCCGCTGGCGATCCGGCGCATGCTGGCGCACCTGCACGGTGCCGATGATCTGCCCGCGGCAAGGGCGCTGCAGGCCAGCCTGGGCGAGGACGAAGCGGTCATCACCCGCGACGGCGAGCGGCTGGGCAAGGGCTGGCTGCAGCTGTCGCGCTCGGGTGCCGCGCAGCAGGGGGCCTTGCTGCGCGAGCGCGAGATCGTGACCCTGCGCGAGCAGATCGAAACCCTGCAGGAGCGCGAAATCACCCTGGATACGCGGCTGGGTAGCGGTCGCGAGCAATTGCTGGCAGCCGAGCAGCAGCGCGAGGAGGCACAGCGTGCGCTCCATCAGGCGCACCGTGCCGGCTCTGAGCTGGCCGGTCAGCTGCAGAGTCAGCAGGGACGCTTGGACACCACCCGTGCCCGCATCGAGCGCATCGAGAGCGAACTGGCCCAGTTGCTGGAAACGCTGGATGCCAGTCGTGAACAGGCCAGCGAAGCCCGCATCCGCCTGGATGAAGCGGTCAACAGCATGGGCGACCTGGAGACGGCCCGGCAGGCGCTGGAAGGCGAGCGTCGGCAGTTGGGCGAGGCCCGTGACGCGGCCCGCGATGCGGCCCGCAACGTGCGCGATAGCATGCATGCGCTGGCGCTGACCCTGGAATCGCAGCGTACCCAGATCAGTGCGCTGAGCCAGGCGCTGGAGCGCATGTCCAGCCAGCGCGGGCAGTTGGATTCACGCCTGGGTGAGTTGCACTCGCAGCTGGATGACGGTGATACCCCGGTGCAGACGCTGGAGAGCGAGCACCAGAATGCCTTGGCCGAGCGGGTACGGGCGGAGCGCGTACTGGGCGAGGCCAGGGCCTTGCTGGAAGGCATTGACGCCGAGCTGCGCGGCCTGGAGCAGACCCGCCACCAGCGCGACGAACAGGCGCTGGCGCAGCGCGAGCGCATCTCCCAGCGCAAGCTCGACCAGCAGGCACTGGTGCTCAGTGCCGAGCAGCTGTCGGCGGCGGTGGAGAAGGCCGGGTTCGTGTTGCAGGACGTGATCAATACCCTGCCCGAGGAGGCGCGCCTGTCCGATTGGGAATCGGCCGTGCACCAGATCGACGGCCGCATGCGTCGGCTTGAGCCGGTCAACCTGGCGGCCATCAGCGAATACG
The DNA here is from genome assembly GCA_032112995.1 of Stenotrophomonas sp. Classification (GTDB taxonomy): domain Bacteria; phylum Pseudomonadota; class Gammaproteobacteria; order Xanthomonadales; family Xanthomonadaceae; genus Stenotrophomonas. The sequence goes on from DAMCTY010000001.1 coordinate 10,388, forward strand.
GTGAGGCAGCGCAGCGCTCGGAGTACCTTGAGGTACAGAACGTCGACCTCAACACCGCGCTGGAGACGCTGGAGGACGCCATCCGCAAGATCGACCGGGAAACCCGCGGTCGTTTCAAAGACACCTTCGACCGGGTCAATGTCGGTGTGCAGGCGCTGTACCCGCGTCTGTTCGGTGGCGGCCATGCCTATCTGGAACTGACCGGCGAAGACCTGCTCGACACTGGCGTCACCATCATGGCGCGGCCGCCGGGCAAGCGCGTGTCCAGCATCTCGCTGCTGTCCGGCGGCGAGAAGGCGATGACCGCGGTGGCGCTGGTGTTTGCCATCTTCCAGCTCAATCCGGCGCCGTTCTGTCTGCTGGACGAGGTGGACGCGCCGCTGGACGAGGCCAACGTTGGCCGTCTGGCCAACATGGTCAAGGAAATGAGCGAGAAGGTGCAGTTCCTGTTCGTCAGCCACAACAAGGCGACCATGGAGGCGGCCTATCAGCTGTCGGGCGTGACCATGCGCGAGCCGGGCGTCAGTCGCCTGGTCAGCGTGGACCTGGAAGAAGCCGCGCGATTGGCGGGCGCGGCCTGACGTGCCATTCTGTAATCATCTGAACGATTAATCCGGAGACTTCAACGCATGTCCGACATGGCACTGTTGCGTATCGGCATTCTGGTTGCCGGGGTGCTGCTGATAGCAGCCATTTTCCTGTTCGGTCGCCCCAAGCGGCTTGCCCAAGGCAAGCGCAAGGAGCCGGCCGACGCCGAGCGTCAGCGCCGCGAGCCGGTGCTGGGAGGCGATCCTGAGGGTGATGGCGACAGCGACGCGCCCGCAGGAGATGGGGAACAGGTCAGTCAGCCTGAACTGGGCTTGCCGGACGTGGAGGCGGCCAACGCCAGCGACCTGGGCAAGCGGCCCAGCCAGGACTTCGACAAGATCGTGTCGCTGTATGTGGCGGCGCGAGCCGGTCAGGTGCTGCGCGGCGAGGACATCGTGGTGGCGGCGGAGAAGACCGGCCTGGTTTTTGGCTACATGAACGTATTCCACCGCTTGGTGGAAGGTCATCCCGAGCGCGGCCCGATCTTCTCGATGGCCAGCATCATGAAGCCGGGCAGCTTCGACATGGCCACCATCCGTGAACTGGAGACCCCGGCCATCGCGTTCTTCCTGACCTTGCCGGCGCCGATGACCGCGCTCGACGCCTGGGAAAAGATGCTGCCGACCGTGCAGCGCATGGGCGAGCTGCTTGATGGCGTGGTGCTGGATGACAGCCGCAACGCTTTGGGTCGCCAGCGTATCGCGCATATCCGTGATGACCTGCGCGCCTATGACCGCCAGCACCAGGCACCGCCGCTGACCAAGTCGCCGCGTTGGTGAAGCCTTAAGAGCTACCCCTTCCCAATCCTCCCCTTGCCTGCGGCAAAGGGAGAGGGCTTATCTTTTCCCCCTCCCTTGCGCGCAGCGTAGGGGAGGGCCGGGGAGGGGTGCTGTTCGCAGCAAACATGGTTGCACTCGCAGCAGCTGCTTTTACCGCGCCAACACTCCGCGCAGGTAAAATCGCCGCATGAATCAGACTACCGCCGCCCCCCAGCGCATCAGCGAACTCCGCCGCCAGCTGGCCGACGCCGCGCGTGCCTATCACGAGCACGACGAACAGATCATTCCGGATGCCGAGTACGACCGCTTGATGCGCGAGCTCGAAGCGCTGGAAGCCGCGCACCCGGAACTGGACAGTGCCGACTCGCCCAGCCATCAGGTCGGCGGCAAGCCGTCTTCGCGCTTTCCCGAAGTCGTGCACGCGGTGCCGATGCTGTCGCTGGGCAATGCCTTCAGCGATGCCGAAGTACACGATTTCGTGCGTCGCATCGACGAGCGCCTGCATCGCCGCGAGCTGTTCTTCTCCGCCGAGCCCAAGCTCGACGGCCTGGCCATCAACCTGCGCTATGAGCACGGCGTATTCGTGCAGGGCGCGACCCGTGGCGATGGTGCTACCGGCGAAGACGTCAGCGCCAACCTGCGCCAGATCAAGGTGATCCCGCAGCAGCTGCGCGGGGAAGGCTGGCCGGCCGTGCTGGAAGTGCGCGGTGAGGTCTACATGCCGCGTGCCGATTTCGAGCGCTACAACGAGCAGGCACGCCTGCATGGCGGCAAGGTGCTGGCCAATCCGCGCAATGGCGCCGCCGGTTCGTTGCGCCAGCTTGATCCCAGGGTCAGCGCACAGCGGCCATTGAGCTTCTACGCCTATGGGCTGGGCGAGGTGGCTGGCGGTGAACTGCCCGATACGCACTCGGCAACGCTGGCGCAGCTTGCACGCTGGGGCTTTCCGGTCAGCGACCTGTGCAAGGTGGTGCAGGGTGCCGAAGGCCTGCTGGCCTATTACCGCGATATCGGCGAGCGCCGTGACGGCCTGGCCTATGACATCGACGGCGTGGTCTACAAGCTGGACGACCGCGAGGGCCAGCAGGAAATGGGCTTCGTCGCACGCGCGCCGCGCTGGGCCATCGCGCACAAGTTCCCGGCGCAGGAGCAGACCACCACGGTGGAGGCGATCGAGATCCAGATCGGCCGTACCGGTGCGGCGACGCCGGTGGCAAGGCTCAAGCCGGTGCATGTGGCCGGCGTGGTTGTCACCAATGCGACCCTGCACAACGCCGATCAGATCGCGCGCCTGGATGTGCGGGTGGGCGATACGGTGATCGTGCGCCGTGCCGGCGACGTCATCCCTGAAGTTGTCAGCGTCATCGCCGAACGGCGCCCGGAAGGCACCGCGCCGTGGCAGATGCCGCGCGAGTGCCCGGTATGCGGCGCGGAGATCGTGCGCGAGGAAGGCGAGGCCGCCTGGCGCTGCTCGGGCGAGTTGAGCTGCCCGGCGCAGCGCAAGGAAGCCATCGCGCATTTCGCCTCGCGCAAGGCCATGGATATCGACGGCCTGGGCGACAAGTACATCGAGACCCTGGTGGATGCGGGCATCGTGCGCGGCGTCGCCGACCTGTATGCGCTCAGCCGTGATCAGCTGCTGGTGTTGAAGCTGGCGCTGGATGCGGATTCACCGGAAAGCCTGGCGTCGCAGCTGCGCCTGCATCTGCAGCCGGCCGGCAGCGGCGATACGCTCAATCGCATTCTCAAGCTGGATGCGGGCGATGCGGCCTGGCGCGCACAGGCCTTGTCGGTGCCGGCCAGTTTTGAGTGGAACACCAGGAAGATCGCCACCAAGTGGGCCGACAACCTGATCGCCGCGATTGCGGCCAGCCGCACTACCACGCTGGAGCGCCTGCTGTTCGCACTGGGCATCGAGCATGTCGGCGAGAGCACCGCCAAGGCCTTGTCGGTGTGGTTTGGTGATCTGGGACTGATTCGCACTCTGCCCTGGCCGCTGTTCAAGCGGGTGCCGGATATCGGCGGTGAAGTGGCGCGTTCGATTGGTCACTTCATGGCGCAGCCGGGCAACCAGCAGGCCATCGACGCGCTGTTGGCGCGCGGCGTGCAGATCAGCGACACGCATGCACCCCATCCCAGGCTGCGCGCGGAATTGTCACTGGCCACGCTGTTGGCCGACCTGGAAATTCCCAAGGTCACCGCCGTGCGTGCCCGCCAGCTGGCCGAGGCGTTCCCGTCGGTGGAGGCGATCCGCGACGAGAGCGCGCACAACTTCGTCACTGCCGGGCTGCCCGCGGAATCTGCCAATGCGCTGGTGCGCTGGCTGGAGGAGGATGCCAATGCTGGCTTGCTCACTGCCGCCGGGCAGGCGTTGGATACCTTGTTGCGCATCACACCGGAGGCGCAGGTAGATGCGGCCGGCCCGCTGGAAGGGCAGACCGCCGTGCTGACCGGCACCTTGTTGCAGATGAGTCGTGACGTGGCCAAGGGCAAGCTGGAAGCGCTGGGCGCGAAGGTGGCCGGCAGCGTGTCAAAGAAGACCAGCTTCGTGGTTGCCGGCAGTGAGGCCGGCTCCAAGCTGGACAAGGCCAACGAACTCGGCGTCCCGGTCTGGGACGAGGCGCAGTTGTTGGCTTACCTTGCAGAAAATGGGCAATGAACATGAACACTGGCTTGCAGGTCCGGGTTGCCGGGCCGGATGACTTTCCGCAGCTGATCGCGATGGTGCGCGATTTCTATGCGGAGGACCGTATTCCCTACCTGCCCGAGCTGGTGGAGCCAGGGTTGCGGGCGGTATTGGAAAACCCGCATTTTGGTGCGGTGCTGCTGCTGTCGTCCGAGGACCTTGAACTGGCGGGCTACGTGACCCTGGGCTGGTGTTTCAGCGTCGAACAGGGCGGACGCTTTGTGTTGCTGGACGAACTGTATCTGGCTCCGGTTGCACGCGGCCGCGGCTTGGGCCACCAGGCGCTGGCCCTGGCCCGTGACTGGGCGGCCGGGCAGGGCGCTGCGGTGATCCGCTTGGAAGTGAATCACCACAATGCCAAGGCCAAGGCCTTGTACCTGGCCGCCGGCTATCGCGATGACGAACGCGACATCCTGACCCTGCCGCTGACAGGCACCGCCGGGAGCCTGCATTCGTGATCGAGGCATTGCGGCGTCGGGCGCGCCTGAACGCGATGATCCGCGACTTTTTCGCCCGTCGCGACGTGCTGGAGGTCGAAACCCCGATCATGTCGGCAGCGGGCAATACCGAGCCCAACATCGAGGGTTTCCACACCCGCTTCAGTGGTCATGTCGACGCCGGTTCGCCCGTGCGCTGGTTGCGCACCTCGCCGGAGTACCCGCTCAAGCGCCTGCTGGCGGCGGGCGTTGGTGACTGCTATGAACTTGGAAGGGTGTTCCGTAATGGCGAAGCCGGCGGTCGCCACAACCCCGAGTTCACCATGCTCGAGTGGTACCGGGTGGGTTGGGATCATCACCAGTTGATCCAGGAAACCATTGCGCTGGTACAGGAGGCCTTGCTGATGGTGGGCCGGTCGCCGGCATCGGTGCGGATCGTCAGTTATCGGCAGTTGTTCATCGATGGCGTGGGGCTGGACCCCTTTGTCGCCAGCGAGGCGCAGTTGCGGGCCGGGTTGGGCGACGTGGGCATCCAGCCAGACGGGCTTACCCGCGATGACTGGCTGGATCTGCTGATGAGCCATCGCATCCAGGCACTTTTCGGCAACGACGCCATCACCGTGATCCACGATTGGCCAGCCAGCCAGGCGGCGCTTGCGCGGATCCGCCCGGGCGAGCCGCCCTTGGCCGAGCGCTTCGAGCTCTACCTCGGGCCGGTGGAGCTGGCCAACGGCTACCATGAGCTGAACGATGCCGACGAGCAGCGCCAGCGGTTTGCGCGCGATCTGGCCATCCGTGCCAGCCGCGACGCGGCGTTGCCACCGCTGGATGAACGCTTTCTTGCCGCATTGCCCGCTCTGCCCGCCTGTGCAGGCGTGGCGGTGGGCGTGGATCGCCTGCTGATGGCGCTGGCAGAAACGACACGCATCGCCGACGTGCTGGCCTACGATTTCGCCAACGCCTGAATTGATTCCTGTCATGGACGGGCCACGGCCCTGCGCCCATGATGATGCGGTACTCACATGGTCTGGGGCAGGCTGCTTGCAAGCGATATCCATCAGGGCGGGAGGGATCGAGCGGATGAAGTGGTTCTGCGGCGTGCTGCTGCTGGTGTCGCCACCGCTGTTCGCGGCGGTGAAGGACGATGCGGGGGCATCGGCCACCGGCGTGGTCCGCTGCGAGTCTGAAGACGAGTTGCGGGTCTATTGCCCGATCAACACCGATCAGGGCGTGCAGATGGTGCGCCAGCTGTCGGTGCGCGACTGCATCCGCGAAAGTAGTTGGGGCTTCGAGCAGGGCAAGGTCTGGGTCAGTGACGGCTGCCGCGCCGAGTTCGCGCCGCGCACGCAGTCAACGCGGCTCACCCGGCGCGTGGTCCGTTGCGAATCCAAGGGCCGGGTGGAGGTTTGCCCGGTGGTATTGCGTGGTGCACCTGTGCGCCTGCTGCGCCAGCAATCGGTGCTGCCGTGCCGGGAAGGCCGCAGCTGGGGTTATGGCCGCAACGAGATCTGGGTCAGCCGGGGCTGCCAGGGACAGTTTGAAGTCGGTGCCGAGGACGGCTCCGGCTTTGTCGATGTGCCACGCCGGATCACCTGTGAGTCCAAGGGCGAATTGCGGCGGGAGTGCGGTGTCAGCGTGACTCACCGGGTCACCTTGCTGAAGCAGTTGTCCAATGCCCCCTGCAAGGAGGGCGACAGCTGGGGCTGGGACCGGTTCGGGGTATGGGTGGACAAAGGGTGTAGGGCCGAGTTTTCCGCAGATTGAGCGGGTGATGCGCGCCATGGCGATGGCGCCGATTACAATGGCGCCATGAACGACACCCACGCCATCGATTACGCCCGTTACGACCATATCCGCCCGATCCGCTGGACCGGCGAAGCGCTGGAACTGCTGGATCAACGCAAGCTGCCTTTCGTGGTGGAGCATGTGCTGTGCCAGGACAGTGACGCCGTCGCCGAGGCCATCCATGCGCTGACGGTGCGCGGTGCCCCGGCCATCGGCATTGCTGCCGCCTGGGGTGCGGTATTGGCGGCCCGGCAAGTGCAGGCCGCTGACGGTGCTGCCGCGCTGCAGGCTCTGGAGCCGGCGTTGCAGCGCCTGAACGCCTCGCGGCCGACCGCCGTCAACCTGGCCTGGGCATTGGCACGCATGCGTCGTGCACTGCAGGGCGCTGGTGCCGACTGGAAGCAGGTGCTGACATTGGAAGCCCAGGCGATTGCCGATGAGGACCTGGCGGCGAACCGCCATATGGGCGCCCTGGGCGCGGCCCTGATCGCGCCGGGGAGCGGCGTGTTGACCCATTGCAATACCGGTTCGCTGGCCACTGCCGGCTTCGGTACGGCGCTGGGCGTGATTCGCGCCGGCAAAGCACAGCAGCGCATCGAGCGGGTGTTCGCCGGTGAGACCCGGCCTTGGCTGCAGGGCGCGCGCCTGACCGTGTGGGAGCTGCAGCAGGACGGCATCGATGCAACCTTGATCGCCGACTCGGCCGCTGCCCACCTGATGAAGACCGGTGCGGTGCAGTGGGTGATCGTTGGTGCCGACCGCATCTGTGCCAATGGCGATACCGCCAACAAGATCGGCACCTACCAGCTGGCCATTGCCGCCCGCCATCACGGCTTGAAGTTCATGGTGGTGGCACCGTCCTCGACGGTGGACATGGGCACGGCCCACGGTGACGAGATCGAGATCGAGCAGCGCGACCCGGGCGAGCTGTTTGGCGTGGGTGGCGTGCGCACCGTGGCCGAGGGCATCGCGGCCTGGAATCCGGTGTTCGACGTGACCCCGGGCGAGCTGATCGATGCCATCGTCACCGAGCGCGGGGTGATCCTGAAGCCGGACCGGGCCAACATGGCAGCAGCTTTCGCCTGAGGTAGTGCCGAGCCATGCTCGGCAGGGGCGTCCCCAACACACCTCAACCCACCAGGTGTAGTGCCGAGCCATGCTCGGCAGGGGCGTCCCCAACACACCTCAATCCACCAGATGTAGTGCCGAGCCATGCTCGGCAGGGGCTTCCCCAACGAACCTCAACCCAACAGGCTCCTTGCCGAGCCATGCTCGGCAAGGAGCCTGCCTGGCGCCCCCAAGCTCAGCCATCTCCCGACTCCCCAGCCGTCCCACGCGCAAATCCGGCGCCAATCCGATGCCGTAGCCGGGTCCGCCAGTCCGGTCCGCACGGGATTGCCCCAGTACCCTGCGGCAGCACCTGCAGGCTGTCCCTAAGTTCCTGATTTGTTCCGGTAAAAGGGCCTCAACTGGCGGAGAAAAACCGCCTTTTGTGATAGACTCCGTAGGTTGATCCCAGATCCCGGCGCACGGCCCATCAAGGGGCTGCCACCGGGCAGGATCGCTACCTGACAACGGAACCGGAATGGCAGAAACCGCCAAGGAAATCATCCAGGTAAAACTGGAAGACGAGATGCGCAAGAGCTACCTCGATTACGCGATGAGCGTGATCGTGGGCCGCGCACTCCCCGATGCACGCGATGGCCTGAAACCGGTCCATCGCCGTGTCCTGTTCGCCATGAACGAACTCGGCGCGCACAGCAACAAGCCGTACTACAAGTCGGCGCGTATCGTCGGTGACGTGATCGGTAAGTACCACCCGCACGGCGACGCGTCGGTCTACGACACGCTGGTGCGCATGGCGCAGCCGTTCTCGCTGCGTTACATGATGGTGGACGGCCAGGGTAACTTCGGTTCGGTCGACGGTGACTCGGCGGCAGCCATGCGTTACACCGAGGCGCGCATGTCGCGCCTGACGCACGAGCTGATGGCCGACATCGACAAGGAAACCGTCGATTTCCAGCCCAACTACGACGAAAAGGAACTGGAGCCGACGGTCATGCCGACGCGGTTCCCGAACCTGCTGGTCAATGGTTCGGCCGGTATCGCGGTGGGTATGGCCACCAATATCCCGCCGCACAACCTCACCGAGTGCATCAATGCCTGCATCGCGCTGATCGACGAGCCGTCGATCGACGTGGACGGGCTGATGGAATACATCCCGGGCCCGGATTTCCCCACCGCCGGCATCATCAATGGCACCGCCGGAATCATTGCCGGTTACCGCACTGGCCGTGGCCGCGTGCGCATCCGTGCCAAGGCCGATATCGAAGTGGCCGACAATGGCCGCGAGTCGATCATCGTCACCGAGATTCCGTACCAGGTGAACAAGGCGCGGTTGATCGAGAAGATCGCCGAGCTGGTCAAGGAAAAGAAGCTCGAAGGCATCAGCGAGCTGCGCGATGAGTCCGACAAGGACGGCATGCGCATCTACATCGAGGTCAAGCGCGGCGAATCGGCCGAGGTTGTGCTCAACAACCTGTACCAGCAGACCCAGATGGAGTCGGTGTTCGGCATCAACATGGTGGCGCTGGTCGATGGCCGCCCGAAGCTGATGAACCTCAAGGAGATGCTGGAGGCGTTCATCCGCCACCGCCGCGAGGTTGTCACCCGCCGCACCATCTTTGAACTGCGCAAGGCGCGTGCGCGTGCGCACGTGTTGGAAGGCCTGACCGTTGCTTTGGCCAACATCGATGAAATGATCGAGTTGATCAAGACCTCGGCCAACCCGGCCGAAGCCAAGGAGCGCATGCTCTCCAAGGTGTGGACGCCGGGTCTGGTTGGCGCGCTGCTGGGTGCCGCTGGCGCCGAGGCCTCGCGTCCGGAAGACCTGCCCAAGGGCATCGGTCTGGTCAACGGCAACTACCAGCTCAGCGACGTCCAGGCGACGCAGATCCTGGAAATGCGCCTGCACCGCCTGACCGGGCTGGAGCAGGACAAGCTGACCGAGGAATACCGTCAGTTGCTGGAGGTCATCGCCGGCCTGATCCGCATCCTGGAAAACCCGGATGTGCTGCTGCAGGTGATCCGCGAAGAGCTGGAAAGCATCCGTGCCGAGTTCGGCGACGCCCGTCGCACCGAAATCCGTCACAGCGAAGAAGACCTGGATATCCTGGACCTGATCGCGCCGGAAGACGTGGTGGTGACCCTGTCGCGTGCCGGTTATGTCAAGCGCCAGCCGGTGAGTGCCTACCGCGCACAGCGTCGCGGTGGCCGTGGCCGCAGTGCCGCTGCGACCAAGGACGAGGATTCGATCGAGCAGCTGTGGCTGGTCAATACGCACGACACCCTGTTGACCTTCACCAGCTCGGGCAAGGTGTTCTGGCTGCCCGTGCACCAGTTGCCGGAAGCCGGTTCCAATGCCCGTGGCCGCCCGATCATCAACTGGATCGCGCTGGAGAACGGCGAGCGCGTGCAGGCCGTGTTGCCGGTGCGCGAGTACGATGAAAACCATTTCGTGTTCTTCGCCACCCGCAACGGCACGGTCAAGAAGACCCCGCTGAGCGAGTTTGCGTTCCGTCTGGCACGCGGCAAGATCGCGATCAACCTGGACGAGGGTGACGCACTGGTTGGCGTTGGCCTGACCGACGGCGAACGCGACATCCTGCTGTTTGCGTCCAATGGCAAGACCGTGCGCTTTGGCGAGGACAAGGTCCGCTCGATGGGCCGTACCGCTACCGGCGTGCGCGGCATCAAGATGGCCAAGGGCGAGGAAGTGGTAAGCCTGATCGTCGCCGAAAGTGCTGGTGGCGTTGAGGACGAGAACGAGGACGAGAACAGCGTCGAGGACGTGGCGGTGGACGGCGGCGAGATCGTCGAGACTGCTGACGATGCTGGCGTGCAGTACATCCTCACCGCGACCGAGAATGGCTACGGCAAGCGCACCCCGCTGGCGGATTACCCGCGCAAGGGCCGTGGCACCCAGGGTGTGATCGGCATCCAGACCAGCGAGCGCAACGGCAAGCTGGTCAGTGCGGTGCTGCTGGGCACCGGCGACGAAGTGTTGTTGATTTCCGACGGCGGCACCCTGGTGCGTACCCGTGGTTCGGAGATCTCGCGCGTAGGCCGCAATACCCAGGGCGTGACCCTGATCCGTCTGTCCAAGGGCGAGAAGCTGCAGGCGGTCGAACGCCTGGATGCCTCGCTGGAGGCTGAGGACGACGCGGCAGACGAGGATGTTGCAGTGAGCGGTGATGAAGCACCGGCGGCGACGCCGGAAGCCTGATCGTTGTGAGTTGCAGGAAGAACGCCGGCGCAAGCCGGCGTTTTTTTTTGGGTTACGGAAGCTGCGGGCATCTCCTCGTTGTGCTGCGAGCGCAGCGGGTTTCAGCCCCTCTCCCGCCAGCGTAGAAGGGTTGGGGTGAGGGCCGCCTCGGATGGGGCGAAAGCGCGCAATCCAGGACCAATCCCTGCGACTAATGTCGCAGCGACAACACCCCGGCCTCTGGCCGACCCTGTACCTGCAACATCCTTGGAGAGGGAGAGGCTTCAGATGTACCAGGACCTAGGCCGCAACCAGGCCAACTACACCGCGCTGTCACCGATCAGCTTCCTGCGCAAGGCCGCCACCGTGCACCCGCAGCGGCTGGCGGTGATCCACGGCGAGCGGCGCCTGAACTGGGCCCAGGTCTATCAGCGCTGCCGCCGGTTGGCCTCGGCCCTGCAGACGATGGGTGTGACCGCCGGCGATACCGTGGCTGCGCTGTTGCCCAACACGCCGGCCATGATCGAGCTGCATTACGGGCCGGCGATGCTCGGCGCCGTGCTCAATACCCTGAATACCCGGCTGGATGCGGAGACCCTGGCGTTCATGCTGGATCACGGCGAAGCCAAGGTGGTGTTTACCGACCGTGAGTTCGCGCCGGTGATGCAGCGCGCCCTGGCGCTGTGCAAGCAGCCGCCGCGGGTGATCGACGTGGATGATGGCGAGGTTGAGGAGGGTGAGTGGCTGGGCGAGATCGAGTACGAGGCGCTGTTGGCCGCGGCCGACCCGGCGTTTGCGTTCGATCTGCCGGCTGACGAGTGGAGTGCGATCGCGCTGAACTACACCTCCGGCACCACCGGCGATCCCAAGGGTGTGGTCTACCACCACCGTGGTGCCTATCTGAATGCAGTTGCCAACATCATCGATTGGGGCATGCCACAGCACCCGGTATATCTGTGGACGCTGCCGATGTTCCATTGCAACGGCTGGTGTTTCCCGTGGACGATGGCGGCCGTGGCCGGCACCCAGGTCTGCCTGCGCCGTTTCGACAGGCGGCGGGTACTGGACCTGATGCGCACACATGGCGTCACCCACTATTGCGGTGCGCCGGTGGTGCATGCGGCACTGGCAGCAGCGCCGGAAGAGACCAAGCACGGCCTGGCCGGGATCAAGGGGCAGGTGGCCGGCGCGGCGCCGCCTGCGGCCGTGCTCGAAGCGATGGAACGGATGGGTGTGGAGATCACCCACGTCTATGGCCTGACCGAAGTTTATGGGCCAGCATCGATCTGCCAGCCGCAGCCGGACTGGGCTGGCCTGCCCGTCGACGCGCGTGCCGAGCTCAACAGCCGCCAGGGCGTGGCCTGCCTGTTGCAGGAAGACATGCAGGTACTGCATCCGCAGACCTTGCAGCCGGTGCCGTGGGATGGTGAGACCGTGGGCGAGATCATGTTCCGCGGTAACATCACCATGAAGGGTTACCTGAAAAATCCCAGCGCCACCGCCGAAGCCTTCTCCGGCGGCTGGTTCCATACCGGCGACCTGGCCGTGGTCTATGCCGACGGCAACGTGAAGATCCGCGACCGCTCCAAGGACGTGATCATTTCCGGTGGCGAGAACATTTCCTCGCTGGAGGTGGAGGACGTGCTGTGCCGGCATCCGGCGGTGCTGGCCGCTGCGGTGGTGGCCAAGCCGGATCCGAAGTGGGGCGAGACGCCATGTGCCTTCATCGAGTTGAAGGAGGCGGCGGCGATGGCAGGTGAAGAGGCATTGGCGCATTGCCGGCAGAACCTGGCCGGTTTCAAGGTGCCGCGCAGTTTCGTGTTCGGCCCCTTGCCGCGCACGGCAACCGGCAAGGTGCAGAAATTCAGTTTGCGTGACAGGGCCAGGGAGCTGCTTGAAACCGAATGAACAATGGCCCGCTTTGCAGCGGGCCATTGCATTTGAATGCAGCTGCGCCGCAATCAGCGCGGCGTGCGCACCATGCGTTCAAGCAGGTGCTCGACGATGCGTTCCGGGTGGGCAGTGCGGCCGACGTGGGTCACCGAGGTCTGCACCACCGAGCTGCGCTTGGCGGTGAGAAAGTGGAAGCGTGCCCTTGGCGGCAATTGTGCGATGGGGCCGGCGCCGGCCTCGCCACGGCAGATCGCCACGATCGCATCCAGCCATGGCTGCAGGGCCGCCTGGTCCAATTGCGGGGCAAAGGCCTGCAGCCGGGCGCTGTCGATCTCGATGGCGGCTTCCAGGTGGCGTGCGCCGGGGCAGGAGACGATCACCCCGACGTTGATGAATTCCTCGCGCTCCACCCGCGGTACCACGCGGATCACCGCGTAATCATAGGTGTGCAGCGTGGGCACGGATGGCCTCCTGTACAAATGCCTCGCGTAACTGCAGGCGACGTTTGAGGTAATCGGCGTAGGCCTGGCGGTAGGCGGCGGAATCGGCAAAAGCAGGTTCGCCCTGCAGCCAGCTCTCGGGGATTTCGGCGACGATGGCGTCGATGACCTCATCCGTCAGCAGGGGCACCAGGGCCGCGTCGGCCTCGCCGATGGTGCTGGCAAATGGCAGCAGCACGTGGTCGCGGATCAGCACGAAGGGCTTGCCGCAGGCTTCGCCGGCATTCTCCCAGTCGTGATGGAAATACAGCGCCGCACCGTGATCGATCAGGTAGAGCTGGCGGTGCCAGACCATCAGATTGGGGTTGCGCGCGGTGCGGTCCACGTTGCTGGTGAAGGCATCAAACCAGACGATGCGCGAAGCCAGCGTCGCGTCCGGCTGCATGGCCGCCGGGTCATAGTTGATCGCGCCGGGCAGGTAATCGCTGCCCAGGTTGGTGCCTTCGCTGGCGCGGATCAGGTCCTGGATTTCAGGATCCGGTTCAGTACGGGCGAACTCGCGGTCCAGTTCGACCAGGGCAATGTCGGGCATCGGCAGCCCCAACGCCTGCGCCAGGCGGCCGACCACCAGTTCGGCGATCAGCGCCTTGGGTCCTTGGCCGGCGCCACGGAACTTGATGACATACATGCCGTCGTCATCAGCCTCGATGACCGCTGGCAGCGAGCCACCCTCGCGTAGCGGGGTGATGTAGCGGGTAGCGTGGACCGTTCTCAAGCGTATGGACCGGCGTGGCAGGGGCCGCCAGCCTAACGCAAAAGGCAGCTGGGGCGTGTGGCATCCGGTCCATTCTGGATACAGTTGCCGAACCATGCCTCCCGACACATGCCCCGCGCTGCAGGCATGCGCAGAATTGACGGGAATGGGAGATGGGGCATGCGGCACAGGCAGGCGGATGTATCCCACCATTCACATCATCATGCAGGGCGGCCGTGTATTCCTGCGGCACAGGTGCCGGTCATGATCCATGCATGGCACGGTGCCGGAGTGCCACGGGCGCTTGGGCCGAAGACAGGGTCGTTCGATGGAAGATGCGGTTCTTTCAAGGTACGCAATCGCATTCCGCGATTCGGCAGTCGCCGTCGCGGTGATCGATAGCGCAAGCAGGAACCTGCTGTACTCCAACAATGCGTTCCTGCGCTTCTTCAAGAGCCTGCAGGTGGTGGCCGGCGGCAATGTGTTTGCCGATGTCGCCGCGCTGTCCGAGGCGTTGGCCGTCGCCAGCGCGGGCGGAACGATGGTTGCGCATGACTGCCTCCACACCAATGCCCGCTACGAATTTTCTCCGTTGCTGCAGGCGGGTGCTCCCGCGGCGTGGTTGCAATGCATGGTCACGCCATTGGCGGGGCCGTTGCTGGGCTTGGCCGGGCAGGCGTCGTCGGATGCGCCGGCTGCGGTGCTGCTCAACGAAGGGTATCGGCGCATCCTGGACGACTTTCCGCACAACGTCTGGCTGTGCACGGTGAAGGGGGAGCTGTTCTGGACCAACCGTACTTCCAACCTGTTCACCTATGGTCAGCCGGAATTCCACGATGCGGACAACACCCGCTACATCGCCAAGATCCATCCGGACGACCTGACTGGCGCAGGCGTGGCCCTGGCCAAGGCGATGAGCCTGGGGCGGATGGATGCGCCGCATCGGTATCGCCTGCGTGACCATGCTGGCGTCTACCATTGGTTCCAGTTTTCGATGGCACCGGTGCGTGATGGGTTGGGCGCGACACTGTACTGGGTGGGTACCAGCGTCAATATCCAGGCGTTCCACGATGCCGAGATGGGTGCCAACGCCCGCATCGAGCAGCTGCGTCAGCGCAGCATGGCGCACGAGCAGCGTGCGCTTGAGGCACAGCGCCTGCAGGCGCAGCAGCACAAGATGGAGCTGGTCTCGCACCTTGCCGGCGGCGTGGCACACGACCTGAACAATCTGCTGCACGTGATGGGGATCAACATCGAACTGATGCAGGCCCAGCCGCAGCAGCAGGCCTTGCTGCCCTACCTGCGGGTCCTGGATGGTTGCCTGAAGAAGGCCGGGCGCCTGTCCACGCAACTGGCCGGGTTCAGCGGTCGGCTGCCGCAGAACGCGGTGGCGCTTGAGCCGCAGGCGCTGGTCGATGACATCCAGGAGCTGCTGGCCAAGGCAGTGGGTGCGGAGGTGAGCTTCCGGCTGCAGATTGAGCCGGGCCTGCAGCCATTGTTTGCCGACAAATCCTACCTGGAGAACGCGCTGATCAACCTTGCCATCAATGCGCGTGATGCCATGGATGGACGCGGCAGCATGGTGCTGCGGGTGGCGCCGCATTCACGACCGGACCAGAACGGCCACCTTGCCGAGTATGTGATGTTCGAAGTGGAAGACTCCGGTGCCGGCATGGCGCCTGAGTTGCAGGCGCGGGTGTTCGATCCTTTTTTCAGTACCAAGGGGAGCGGTAAGGGCAGTGGCCTGGGCTTGACCATGGTCAAGACGTTCGTGGAGAACTCGGGCGGCCACGTCGGCATCGAGTCGACACCGGGCGTGGGCACGCGGGTGGCGATGTACCTGCCGGTTTCGCTGGTACCGGTCGAAAATGCGAAGGAAGCGAATGCCGCCATCGTGCCCGGTGTCGGACGCATACTGCTGGTCGAGGACGATGATTCGGTGCGTGAGGCCATGAACCGCATCCTCAACCAGCTCGGCTATGACACCATTCCCTCGTTCAGCTCGGACCACGCCGTGACCTTGTTGCAGGGGGGGATGAAGCCGGATCTGATCATTTCGGACATCCGCATGCCCGGCCGCCTCAATGTGCATGACCTGATAGCGACGGTGGAGGCAGGTAGCCGCACTCCCATCATCTTTGCAACCGGTTACAGCGCGGACGTGGTGATCCGCGAGGGCCTGGTCAATGACAGGTATCCGGTGCTGTTCAAGCCGTTCTCTGCGGCGGAGATATCGGCGCGCATACAGATCGCGCTGGGCAACCATGCGCAGGACGCCGACGCGGAAGTGCCCGCGACCACGCCACTGGCCGGGTGAGTCAGTCGCGGCTGTTGCTGCCGCTGCCGCGCAGTTTTTCCCGCGCGGTGTTCCACCAGCCCTGCAGCATGCCCTTGCCTTGTTCGCCTACCTGATCCAGCCGGCCGCTTTGCTGGTCGACGAATCCGATCAGGCTGCGCACGCCCTGCGGGCCATGCACGCGCGCTTCGCGCCAGATGATCATCGCGAACACACGGGCGGTCCATAGCGAGGAATCGACATTGCCGGTATCGGCCTCGATTTCTGCAATCATCTGCTGCAGGTAGGTGCGCACTTCGGTGGGCACCTGCGGGTTGTTGGACAGGACCTTGAGCGCCACCAGCCCCTGGCGGACGTCACCTTGCTGGATCGCCAGGCCGGCCTTCCCCAGCTCGCCCAGCCAGGGCTGTTGCAGGATCAGGGCAATGGCGTCGATATGGACCTGGGCGCGTGCGGCGTTCTTGTCGGACAGGGCGGCGTAGCCAAGCACGGCATGGATGACCAGTGCCTGGGTCAAGGCCTGCTCAGCATCGGCGGCATTGCCGGTTGCCGTGCCAAAGGTGGCCAGTTGGCTTTGCTCGTGTGCCAGTTGTGGCCACTCCAGGCGTTGGTAGGCGACCGCACGCAGCGCCGCACTCGGTTGTTTGAGGTCGCTGCAGGCGGGCAGGGCGTCGACGATGTCGGCCTCGGCGATGGCCAGGGTGCCGCGATTGGCGGTCAGGGCGCTGTAGCCAAGCAGCGCATGGACGAGGCATTCGGTTTCCGGTGTGAAAGGCGGGGGCGGCTCCGCCTCGGCCCATTGACTGCCGGCCGCCCAGGCCGCGTAGGCGGCAGGCAGCCCCTTCTCGGAGAGTTGCCGATATCGCTTATAGGTGAAGCTGTCGTGCAGCGCCGCCAGTTGCTGCTGTTCGGTTTTTTCGCCGCAACCGGCCAACAGCAGGCAGGCTGCCAGGCAGGCGAAGACGCGGCCGCGGACAGGGTGGGGCGTGGGCATTCCGTTGCAGCTCCAGGGTGTCGTTGTCGCAGTGTGCCATGGGGGCGCGTGAATCGTGCGGTGCTTCGCTGTTGGCGAGTGCTGCGGTAGGGTTTGCCATGGAAAAGTACCTGAGGAACCTGGGAATGCTGGCAAACACGCACGTCGGAGGGAGGTGCCGTCGTTGGGTGGCAGCGGTGGTTTTGCTGACGCTGGCCGGTTGCAGCACGGTGCCGGCGCCCCCGCCAGGCCCTTCGGCCGATGTCGTGCGCGCGGATATCCAGCGACGGATACCGGCAGCCACCGTCGACCGCAGTGGTTGGGCGGCCGACATCCAGGCCGCGTTTTCCGCCCAGCGCGTGGTGCCCAATCCCGAGAACATCTGCGCGGTACTGGCGATCATCGAGCAGGAGTCCGGTTACCGTGCCAATCCGGAGGTACCCAACCTGCCGCAGGTGGCGCGCGGTGAAATTGACCGGCGTGCGGCCGCGTTGCATGTGCCGCGAGTGCTGGTGGATGCAGGCTTGAAGATCAATGCCAGCGACGGCCGCAGCTATGCCGAGCATCTGGCGGGTGTACGCACCGAGCGCGATCTCAGTCGTCTGTATGAGGAGATCATCGGCCGGGTGCCACTGGGGCAGCGTCTGTTCGCCGGCAAAAATCCGGTACAGACAGGTGGGGCGATGCAGGTGGGCATCGCTTTCGCGCAGGCGCATGCGGACGGCTACCCGTATCCGCTGGAAACCGGCATCCGTGACGAGGTGTTCAGCCGTCGCGGCGGTCTGTACTTCGGCATCCTGCACCTGCTGGGCTACCAGACGCCCTATACCCAGAAGGTGCACCGTTTTGCCGACTACAACGCCGGCTGGTACGCAAGCCGCAACGCGGCCTTCCAGAATGCGGTGGCGGTAGCCACTGGCAACACACTGGCGTTGGACGGGGATGTGCTGGCGCCGGGTGCCCCCTTGGACAAGCCGGGGCAGACCGAGCGCGCCCTGCGCGAGCTGGGGCCGCAGCTGGGGATGGACAATGCGCAACTGCGTAGCGCCCTGCAGCAGGCCGACCAGCTGCAATTCAGCGACAGCGCCCTGCATGCGCAGGTATTCGCGCTGGCCGATGCCCGGGCAGGTAAGGCACTGCCCCGCGCCCTGATCCCCGGCATCCGTCTGGACAGCCCCAAGATCACCCGCGAGCTCACCACCGAGTGGTTTGCCAACCGCGTGGATGGCCGCTACCGGCAGTGTCTGCAGCGTTAGCTGGCCTCTGGCGGCGCTGGACAAGCGCCGGATGCGGTCAGGTCTTGGCGGTCTGGCGCGCCAGGGCGCGCGAGCCGGTGATGATCATGCGGATCATCTGCGCCATCTGCTCGATCAGTTCCGGGTCCTTCTCGGCCGGCAGATCCATGGCGGTGCCGCCCATGGCGAAAACCAGCCGGGTGATGGCCTTGGCGGCCAGCGCGGGCTCGTGCAGGCGCGCGCCATCCAGTGCGGCCAGCCGCACAAGATCACCCTTCAATTCTTCTTCGAAATAACCCAGTTCGCGGTCCACCGCCTGCTTGAAGGCATCCGAGCCGGCGGTGCCCTCACGCAGCAGCACGTGCATCAAACGGTCGTCGGCACGCAGCTGTTCCATGAAGGTTTCCACCGACAGGCGGATCACGCCGCGGTTGCTGTCGGCGGCGCGCAGACGGGCCTGGCCGATGATGGTGCGCAGTGAGCGCCCAGCCAGGTCGATCAACGCCACCGTCAGTTCGTCCATGTCGCGGAACTGGCGGTAGAAGGAATTGGGCGCGATGCCAGCCTCGCGCGCGACTTCGCGCAGGCTCAGGGTGGACACGCTGCGGTGCGGTCCCACCAGCGCCAACGCGGCGGCCAGCAGGTCGTCGCGCGAGATGCTGGCCTTGCGCGCCGGGTGCAGGTCGTCGTGTGCGGGCAGGGGCTGTTCGCGTGAAGTCATGGGCTCAGGCCGGTCAGGTGCGTGAATCATAGCCTGACTAGCGAATATACAAGTGTATACACGCCTGTATGTGCGGCCGTATAGTTGCGCCATGAGTGCTGTCTACCGCAATGCGACGCCGCCGTTGATCCCCTGGTTCAAGGAAGGCTTCTTCGATTTCTGGTCTACCCGGGTGCATCCGCTATGGACCCTGCGCCGTCCGCTGGTGCGGCTGGTCGCGCGTAGCCCGGCCAGTGCCGATGCAGTGACGCTGCAGCTGCAGCCCAATCGTCATTTCGGCGGCATGCGCGCCGGGCAGCACCTGAATCTCGGGGTGGAGGTCGATGGCCGCCTGTGCACGCGCAGCTACAGCCCCACCCTGCTGGACAACGGCCATCTGGCGATCACGGTCAAGGCCATCCCGGGCGGCAAGGTCAGCCAGCACCTGGCCCGGTCAGCCGTTGTCGGTGAGGTGTTCAGCATCGGTGCCGCATTTGGTGAGATGACCCTGGCCCCGGCTCCCCAGCGGTTGCTGCTGCTGGCCGCGGGCAGCGGCATCACCCCGATGCGTGCGTTGCTGAGGCAGCTGGATGCGCAACCATTGGCAGCGCCCGTCGACCTGGTCTATTGGGCGCGGCGGCGTGAAGAACTGTGTTTCCTGGGCGAGCTGCAGGCCATGGCGGCGCGCCAGTCCGGTTTCCGCCTGCACCTGGCGCTGACCCGCGAGGCGGCCCCTGCAGCGCGTGTGGATGGGTTTGATTTCTCTTCTTTCGATCAGCTGGCGACGGCGCGGGTGCTGGCCTGTGGCCCGGCCGGTTTCGTCGAGGCGGCGCGCGCACGGCTGGCGCCACACGTGGCCTGCTTTGAAGGGGAAGCCTTCAGTCTGCCTGTCTTGCCGGAAGTGGAGCAGGGCAGCGTGCAGGTGGAGCTGCTGCGCAGTGGCCGTCGCCTGAGCATTGCCCGTGGCACGTCGTTGCTGGCGGCACTGGAGGCCGAGGGGCTGCAGCCGGCCAGTGGCTGCCGCATGGGCCTGTGCAATACCTGCGTTTGTACCAAGGTGTCGGGTATTACCCGCCACACGCTCACCGGTGAGCATGCCAATGAGCCTTCAACCCCGCTCAAACTGTGCGTCAACAGCGCCAGTACCGATCTGACCCTGGAGCTGTAACGATGTCTTCCGTGCATAACCGTGTGCTGTCGCCGCAGGAACTGCAGGCCTTCGGCGATGAGCTCGATGGCGTGCGCGCCCGGCACCAGGCCTTGCTGGGGGCAAGTGATGCACGCTACATCCGCCGCATCGTCGCGGCGGTGCGCTGGACCGGTGTGGCCGGGCGTGCGCTGCTGTTCCTGGGGGCCTTCGTGCACAGCCTGCTGGTGCCCGCGTGGATCGCCGGCGTGCTGTTGCTCGGCTTCTCCAAGATCCTGGAGAACATGGAACTGGCGCACAACGTCATCCACGGCCAGTACGACTGGATGGGCGACCCGCACCTGCAGGGCAAGACCTACGAATGGGATATTGCCGGCACCTCGGAGAACTGGCGCAAGACCCACAACTTCCGCCACCACACCTATACCAACGTGCGCGGGCTGGACGACGACATCGGCTACGGCCTGCTGCGCATCTTCCCGGAGCAGCGCTGGCACCCGTACTTCCTGGCCCAGCCGTTCATCGCGGTGGTCTTCGCGCTGCTGTTTGAATGGGGTATCGCCATACAGGATCTGCGTGTGGGCCGCGTGCTCAGTGGCAAGATCACCCTGCGCCAGCTGTGGCGCCAGGCCAAGCCTGTACGGCGCAAGGCGCTGCAGCAGATCGGCAAGGACTACGTGTTCTTCCCGCTGCTGGCCGGGCCGTTCTTCCTGCCGGTGCTGCTGGGTAACCTTGCAGCCAATGTGATCCGCAACGTGTGGACGTATGTGGTGATCTTCTGCGGCCACTTCACCGCCGACGCCGAGACCTTTCCCAAGGACTGCGTGCGCAACGAGACCCGTGGACACTGGTATATGCGCCAGCTGCGTGGTTCGTCCAACCTCACCGGTGGCAAGTGGATGGACGTGATGACCGGCAATCTCAGCCATCAGATCGAACACCATTTCTATCCGGACATTCCCGCCAATCGCTATGCAGCGATGGCAGTGGAAGTGAAGGAGATCTGCCGTCGCTATGGGCAGCACTACAACACCGGCTCGATGCCGAAACAGTTTGGCCAGGTGATATGGCGCATCCTGCGGCATGCGTTCCCGAGCAAGCCTGCGCCGCAGCGGCCGTTGGTGTCGGCATTGGCGGCTGAGCCGCCTCAGCGTGCCCTGGCTGCCGATTGAGTGTTGCGGACGCCGCCCTTTGGGGCGGCGTTGCTGCTTATGGGCCGAGTGCTTCTCTGCAGGTGAAGGCAGCGGGTGTTGGCTGGCTTATGCTGCCTACAGATGCGGACGTAGGGGTGGGGCTGAGGTGCGAAGGCGGGCAAGCGGGTTGGGGGTGGTTCTTGTGCTGTGGCTGATGACGGTCGCACTGCCGGCCATGGCGGCACAGCCCAAGGCCAGCTTTGTCTATGTCGACAAGTCCGAGCGCGAGATGTTTGTGTTCGCGGGCCGTGAACTGCTGCTGCATCAGCGTGTCGCGCTGGGGCGTTCACCCGTGGGGCACAAGCAGCAGGAAGGCGACAAACGCACGCCTGAGGGGCGGTACCTGCTGGATTGGAAGAACCCCAACAGCCGGTACAACCGCTCCATCCATGTGTCCTATCCAGGCACGGCCGATCGCCAGAGCGCGCGCAGCCGCGGCGTATCGCCGGGCGGCGACATCATGATCCATGGGCAACCCAATGGCTCGCCGTTGCCTGCGGCACAGCTGCAGGCGGTGGATTGGACCGACGGCTGCATCGCCTTGACCAACGTGCAGATGGATGCGTTGTGGGAGGTGATTGATACCCCGGTGCCGATTCTCATCGTGCCTTGAGCAGGTTGGGCCTGGCGAAACTCTGTGCAATGATCGGCCACGCTCGATGCCATCAGCGAGCGGAGCGAATGGTTGTAAGTAACCGCGCCAGATCGCTGCTGATTATTCCTCCAGACCAGGAGAATACCGATGCATGCCAAGAACACGATCTGCCTGTGGTTCGACGGTACCGCGCTGGATGCGGCCAGTTTCTATGCGGCGACTTTCCCTGACAGCCACGTGCACGCGATCCATCGTGCGCCGGGCGACTATCCGTCCGGCAAACAGGGGGATGTGCTGACGGTTGAATTCATGGTGATGGGCATTCCCTGTCTCGGTCTAAATGGCGGCCCCGTGTTCAAGCACAGCGAGGCGTTTTCGTTCCAGGTGGCGACCGATGACCAGGAGGAGACCGACCGCTTGTGGCACGCCATCGTCGGCAACGGTGGCGAGGAGAGCGCCTGTGGCTGGTGCCGCGACAAGTGGGGTTTGTCGTGGCAGATAACGCCGCGCGCGCTCAGCGCAGCCATCACCGATCCCGACCCGGCGGCGGCCAAGCGTGCGTTCGAGAAGATGATGGAGATGACCAAGATCGACATCGCGGCGATCGAGGCAGCACGACGCGGTTGAGCCCGAGGTAGTGAGGGCGCACAGACCGGGTTGGACTCAGCTGGCGCCGTCTTCCAGCTTGAGCGCAGCATCCGCCGCCAACAAGGCCTGTGCGGCCGGCCCAAGAACGGGCGAACGTGCATCGTGGATGCCAACGGCCTGCAGCACCTGCTCGCCGGTCAGGAAGCGCCGTTTGCGGCGGTCGTACATGCCGGTGATCAGCAGGGCACGGGTAGCGATGGTCTGTTCCGGACCGATCAGCACCCGTTGTTCCATCAGGATGCGGCCGCCCACCCAGCCGATCATCCGCGTCTCCAGGGTGAAACGCTGGAAGGGTTTGAGCTCGCGACGGAACTGGATGGTGCCGGCACCGGCAATCGGCGCCCACTTGCTGCGCATCGCCACCCGCGCAAGCCCGGTGCGCAGGACCAGGTCCAGACGGCCCAGGTCGAAGATCGTCCAGTAGCGGCCATTGGTCATGTGCATGTTCAGGTCCAGGTCGTTGGGCAGCACCCTGAACTGCAGGCGGGAGACATCCGCCAGCGCCGTCAGGCGCGGCCGGAACAAGGAGCAGATCAGCAGGTGCAGCAGACGGAACCAGAGATTCATGGCACGACCAGGCCTTTTATAACGACTGTCATAATGACAGTACGCTAAGCTATGACAATCGTCATAGCAAGGAGCCGCCAATGAGCCGACGTCCGACCGACGCGCCGCAGCGCGTGATCACTACGGCGGCTGACATGCTGGCGACCTACGGCCTCAATGCCACCAGCATCCGCGAGGTGACCAAGCGCGCCGAGGCACCATTCGGTTCCACCTACCACCACTTCCCCGGCGGTAAGCAGCAGGTGCTGGGGCAGGCCACGGCCTTGGCGGGCGAGCGCATCGAACGGATGCTGGAGGACGTATTGAAAGCCGGGGCTGCGGATGGCGTGTCGCGCTTCCTGGCGCTGTGGCGTGAACGCCTGCTGCAAACGGATTTCCACGTTGGCTGTCCGGTGCTTGCCGCTGCCGTGGAAGAGCCTATCGACGGCGGTGGCGACGACGCCCGGCAGGCGGCAGGTGCTGCCTTTTCCGCCTGGGAGCAGCGGCTGGGCGATGCGTTTGCTGCCGAAGGACGCTCGGCCGGTGATGCCCATGCGTTGGCGACGCTGTTGATCGCAGCGGTGGAGGGCGGTGTTGCGATGAGCCGGGCGACGCGTGACATCGCCGCGTTTGATCGCGTGGTGCAGCGGCTGGAGCGTTTGCTGCGCTGAATACAAGCGGATTGCTTGATGCCTGCCCTTGCGGCAGGTTCCTCATTCCCTGACCGGCAGCTCCACATAGCTGCTGCCGTGCCACTGGATCCGCAGCGGCGCGCCTGCATCGGCGATCGTCTCGTCAGAGGGAGCCTTGCCGCTGCCCAGGTTGAGCTGCAGATTGGGCTGTTTGAGCACGCCGAGGGTTACCACCACGCGGCTGCCCGCAGCGAGCCGGCGGCCAAGCAGGCGGGTGTCGCGCAGACTGGCATGCTGTGCGCTGCCGGGCGCAAGCAGATGGCGTTGCCGCGGGTCGCCCACATGGCTCAAGCGTTGCAGCGCGTAGGCCAGGTCCAGGTAGTTGCCATCAGCCGTCTGCTCATAGATGGCGATGCTGATATCGGCATCCACTTTGTTGAGGTTGAAATCCAGTTCTGCAGTGAAAGGTCCTGCCAGTTCCAGATCTTCGCTCAGCACATCGCTGCGGAAGACCAGGCCTGCATGCGGATCCAGGCCGGGGTTGAGTACGTTGGACGATGGCTGCCAATCGGCATCATCACGCGTGCTGTAGTCGACCTGTTGCAGCGTGGTCGCGGCCTGCGCGGGGGTAGCGAGCAGCCGATGTTCGTTGTCGGCACCGGGTTGCAGGTACAGCCGTCGCCGGGCATTGCCCATTGCCTGCAGTGTGTGGGGGCATGCCGCCAACGGTCAGCGCCCATCACCTGCCAGTTGACCCGGTCGGCCAACAACGCGGGCTTGGCGGCGCCTTTGAACACATGATCGAACCAGTCCAGACGCAAGGCCTGCAGGTCCAGTCGCGCACTGGGCTCGGGCGTATAACCCTGCACCTGCGGCGGCACGCCGGTCTGCATGGTGAAGTGCTCGTAGGGGCCAATAAGCAGGCTGTGATCGGCGTCAGGGCGGTACTTAAGATGCTGGCGGAAGTAGTGCAGCGCGCCAATCTGGGCACCATCAAAATAGCCGGTGGTGACGAGCACGGGGATGTCGATGGCGGCAAATTCCTGTTCCTGTGGAACCATCGCTTGCCAGTACGCATCGTACTGGGGGTGCTGCAACCAGCGTTGGAACACCGGATTGGCTGCGCCATCGATGGCGGGGAGTTCGCGGTAAGCGCGTCCACTGCGGAACCAGCGGCTGTTCAGCCGATCCCAGCGTTCGCTGTCGCCATAGCTGACCTCATCCAGGCCGCGGTTGCTGCTGGTGTAATGCGGCCATGCGTACATGAAGTTGAGGAAGACGCCACCTTCCATGGGCACATCGATCCCCGGGGCGGTCGTGGCCGAGGTTGCGATTGCCTTGAGCGCCGGAGGCCGCTGCTTCAGTGCCGCCCACTGGGTGTAGCCGCTGTAGCTGCCGCCATACATGCCCACGCGGCCGTCGCTCCAGGGTTGCGACGCCGCCCAGCCGATCACCGCGGCGGCGTCCGGGCCATCCTGCTCGAACGGCACGATGGCTGCGCTGCTCCTGCCCTTGCCACGGCTGTAGCTGACCAGTGAGGCATAGCCGTGGGCGGCCATCGTCTTGGCGTCGGCCCATGCCCAGTCGTCGTTGGCATAGATGGTGAAAGTCAGCAGGGTGGGGAGCACGGGCGCTTGTCGCGGGCGCACCAGGATACTGGCCAGGCCGGTGCCATCCTCGGCCGGGATCATCAGGTGCCTGTCGATGAGATAGCGATGCTGGTCGTCGGCAGCCAGCGCGCTGGCGAACTGTGGTTGGAAATCGGCATAGGCACGCTGTACCTGCCATGCCCGTATCAGCTTGAGCGCATCGCTGAGCGGCAGGGCTTTCTGGCCGGCAATCTTTGCCAGCTGCGTGTCCAGCTCCGCGCGCAGGCGGGGCAGATGGCTGCCAAAAGCGTACTCGGCCTGCAGCGCAGTACGATCGTCGAGCCGGCCGAACTGCTCGGCGAACACGACGGGCCAGTGGAGGGCAAAGGGCGTGCCGCTTGCGGCTGCGCGTTGCCGGGCCAGCGCATAGATCTCGTATTGCAGGTACAACGGCGGTTGCTGGGCAGGACCTGCCCGCAATGCACGCAGCTGCCGGATGCTGGCGACCGCTTCCGCATCAAGACCCGCAGCAAGCTGCAAACGGAATACGTTGTCGAGATATTGCGCGGTATCGTCTTCGCGGTACAGCTGCAACACCTGCTTGCTGAACTGGCGTATGCCCGCGTCACGTGCACCATGATGCAGCTGCGCCGGTAGCGGGATGCTGACGGACTGCGCAAAGCTCGTGCCGACGGTCAGGAACAGGAGGACTCCCAACAGGTAGCGCATGGGTTGACCCGTCAGTCTGCGGAAGGCGTTGAATAGCACATCGCGTGAGCGGCGTGGAAGCGGGCGGAGGCCTCCGGCCCGGCGTCGGAGGCAAGGAACAAGAACTCTGTCGAGAGGAGACATCCATGGTGGATCGATGGGCGGAACGTAATCGCGATGGCTTGATACTGCTTGCGCGGCTGGCACTGATGTTGCTGTTCGTGCTGTCAGGGTGGGGGAAGCTACATGACTTCCAGGGCACGGTTGGCTACATGGCATCGCTGCAGGCACCGTTGCCGCAAGTGGCAGCCGCCATCGCGGTGGCGATGGAGTTCGTGGTCGCCATTGCGCTGATGCTGGGGATCGCAGTGCGGCCGTTGGCGTTGTTGTTTGTAGTGTTCGTCCTCGGCACCGCCCTCCTGGGCCATGCGTTCTGGGGCATGCAGGGGGCCGAACGCGCGGCCAACCTCACCCAGTTCCTGAAGAACGTGTCGATTGCCGGTGGGCTGCTGTTGCTGGTGGTGACCGGTGCAGGCGGGTACGTCGTAGGGCGCGGCCGCCGCTGAGGGCCGGAGAAGATCCGCCCGCTGCAGTTCGCTGCAACGGGCGGGCAGCGCATCAGCCCAGGATGCCGGGCAGGTCCAGGCCCTTGTCGCGCGCGCAGTCCAGGGCGATGTCATAGCCGGCATCGGCGTGGCGCATCACGCCGGTGCCCGGGTCATTCCACAGCACGCGCGCGATGCGCTGGTCGGCGGCTTCGCTGCCGTCACAGACGATGACCACGCCGGAGTGCTGCGAGTAGCCCATGCCCACGCCGCCGCCATGGTGCAGGCTCACCCAGGTGGCGCCACCGGCGACGTTGAGCATGGCGTTGAGCAGCGGCCAATCGGAGACCGCATCGGAGCCGTCCTGCATCGATTCGGTTTCGCGGTTGGGCGAGGCGACGCTGCCGCTGTCCAGATGGTCACGGCCGATCACCACCGGCGCGCTCAGTTCACCGTTGCGCACCATTTCGTTGAAGGCCAGGCCCAGCTTGTGGCGCAGGCCCAGACCCACCCAGCAGATGCGTGCCGGCAGGCCCTGGAAGCTGATGCGCTCACGCGCCATGTCCAGCCAGCGGTGCAGGTGCGGATCATCGGCGATGATCTCTTTCACCTTGGCGTCGGTCTTGTAGATGTCCTCCGGATCGCCGCTCAGTGCCACCCAGCGGAACGGGCCGATACCGCGGCAGAACAGCGGGCGCACATAGGCCGGCACGAAGCCGGGGAAATCGAAGGCGTTCTTCAAACCCTCGTCGAAGGCCATCTGGCGGATGTTGTTGCCATAGTCGACGGTCGGGATGCCGGCGGCATGGAAGGCCAGCATTGCTTCCACGTGCACACGCATTGCAGCCTTGGCCGCGTCGCGCACCTGCTCCGGATTGGCCTGTTGTTCGGCCAGCCATTGCTCGACGGTCCAGCCGATCGGCAGATAGCCGTGCACCGGGTCGTGGGCACTGGTCTGGTCGGTGACGCAGTCCGGCCGTACGCCACGGCGTACCAGTTCGGGCAGGATCTCGGCGGCATTGCCGAGCAGGGCGATCGACTTGGCTTCGCCGGCCGCCGTGTAGTTGGCGATGCGTGCCAGTGCGTCGTCGATGTCGCTGGCCTGTTCGTCCACATAGCGGGTGCGCAGGCGGAAATCGATGCTGCTCTGGCGGCATTCGATGGTCAGGCTGCTGGCACCGGCCAGCGATGCGGCCAACGGCTGGGCGCCGCCCATGCCGCCGAGCCCGGCGGTGAGAATCCACTTGCCCTTCAGGCTGCCACCGTAGTGCTGGCGGCCCATCTCGACGAAGGTTTCGTAGGTGCCTTGCACGATGCCCTGGCTGCCGATGTAGATCCAGCTACCGGCGGTCATCTGCCCGTACATCATCAAGCCCTTCTTATCGAGCTCGTTGAAGTGCTCCCAGTTGGCCCAGTGCGGCACCAGGTTGGAGTTGGCGATCAGCACGCGCGGTGCGTCGGGATGGGTGGGGAACACGCCGACCGGCTTGCCGGACTGCACCAGCAGGGTCTGGTTGTCGTCCAGGCGCTTGAGCGTTTCCAGGATCTTGTCGTAGCTCTCCCAGTCGCGCGCGGCGCGGCCGATGCCACCGTAGACGACCAGCGAAGTGGGATCTTCGGCGACTTCAGCGTCCAGGTTGTTCTGCAGCATGCGGAACGGCGCTTCGGTCTGCCAGGATTTGCAGTTGAGCGTATTGCCGCGCGGTGCGCGCGGGTTGCGGGTGGGGTCGTGGCGGGTCATGCATTTCTCCGGGTAGCAAATTCCAGGCAAGCGCCGAGCACTTGCTGCAAGGTGTTGCGGACGGGGGTGGCGTGGTCGGGGTCGTAGGGCGTGGGCCAGCTGTGCTCGTCGACGTCTTCGGGCGCCGGTTCGTGCATGTAGCCGCGGCAGCCCAGTTCCATCTGCAGCGTATGCACGCCATTGGCAGTGTTGCTGTAGTGACGGGTGATCCAGCCACCCTTGAAGCGGCCGTTGCGCACATGGCTCATGCCGCTGATCGCGCACAGGTTTTCGACCACGTCGGTGAGCGCGTTGTCGCAGGAGGTGTCGGGCGCACCACTGGGGCCGGCGCTGCCGATGTTGAACTGCGGCAGTTCGCCATCGAACAGGTGCGGAATGAGCGAGCGGATGGAGTGCGCGTCATAGACCACGACGGTGTCGTGGGCGGCACGCAGGCGCGCGATCTCCTTCGCCAGTGCAGCGTGATAGGGATCGAACCAGGTTTGGCGGCGGTACTGGATTTCTGCGTCTTCGGGCGCGTGCCCGGGGTGATACAGCGGCTGGTTGTCAAAGGTGGTGAGCGGGCACAGGCCGGTGGTGTTCTGCCCGGGGTAGAGCGAAACGCCGGAGGGGTCGCGGTTGACGTCGATCAGCGAGCGCGAGATGGCGGTGCGCACAGTGGTGGCGCCCATCGCCTTGGCGAAGGCATAGAGCTCATGCACCCACCAGTCGGCATCACGCCGTGCCAGCCACGGTGAAACGAAGTGGCCAACGCGTGACGCCGGCAGCTCGGTGCCGGTATGCGGGAAGCTGACGATCAGTGGCGCTTGGCCACGGTGGATCTGCAGCCAATCAGGGGATGTGGTCATGGCGGGGGCCTGGGGCTGGATGGGGTGAATGGTTCGTGGCTTGCGGTGGGGCCTGCGCGATCCGACCGGTTGGGGCAGTGCCTGCCTTCGCCTCTCCCGCCCGCGGGAGAGGATGCCCGAAGGGCAGGTGAGGGCGCTCTTGGCTGTTGAAGTGAAAAGCGCCCCTCATCCGGCGCTGCGCGCCACCTTCTCCCGCAGGCGGGAGAAGGGACGGGGTCGCGGCTTGCGGACGGGTCTGCGTGGTTCCACAGAGTGCAGCATTGCCCGCTGTCGCCTCTCCCGCCTGCGGGAGAGGATGCCCGAAGGGCAGGTGAGGGCGCTCTTGGCTGTTGAAGTGAAAAGCGCCCCTCATCCGGCGCTGCGCGCCACCTTCTCCCGCAGGCGGGAGAAGGGACGGGGTCG
>DAMCTY010000001.1:39911-59724 GCA_032112995.1 Stenotrophomonas sp.
CTCCCGCAGGCGGGAGAAGGGACGGGGTCGCGGCTTGCGGACGGGTCTGCGTGGTCCTACAGAGTGCAGCGTTGCCCGCTGTCGCCTCTCCCGCGTGCGGGAGAGGATGCCCGCAGGGCAGGTGAGGGCGCTCTTGGCTGTTTAAGCGAAAAGCGCCCCTCATCCGGCGCTGCGCGCCACCTTCTCCCGCAGGCGGCAGAAGAGAAGTGCTCGCAGTTTGCAGCCAATTCCGCATAGGTCTGGATCAGCCCCGATCCACTACATCAACGCCCGGCAGCTGCACCGCCAGGCCTGCCGTCAAGGCGCCAGCGCGCACCAATGCGGTGGCGGCAACCATGTCCGGATGGAAGTAGCGGTCATCCACCAAGGTGGGCACCTGCGCACGCAGGGTCGAGCGGACCTGCTCCAGCGCGGGGCTCGAACGCAGCGGCGCATGGAAGTCACAGCCCTGGCCGGCGGCAAGCAGTTCAATGCCGATCACGTTGGCCGCGTTCTCGGCCATCGCCAGCAGGCGACGTGCGCCGTGCGCTGCCATCGAGACATGATCTTCCTGGTTGGCCGAGGTCGGGATCGAGTCGACGCTGGCCGGATAGGCGCGCTGCTTGTTCTCGGAAACCAATGCTGCCGCCGTGACCTGCGGAATCATGAAGCCGGAGTTCAAACCCGGCTTCGGGGTCAGGAAGGCCGGCAGGCCGGACAAGGCTGGATCCACCAGCATCGCGGTACGGCGCTCGCTGATCGAACCGATTTCGCAGATCGCCATCGCCAGCATGTCGGCGGCGAAAGCCACCGGCTCGGCGTGGAAATTGCCGCCGCTCAGTGCTTCACCGGTGTCGGTGAACACCAGCGGGTTGTCGGACACACCATTGGCTTCGATTTCCAGCGTGGTCGCAGCCTGGCGGATCACATCCAGCGCAGCGCCCATCACCTGCGGCTGGCAACGCAGGCAGTAGGGGTCCTGCACGCGCACATCGTTGTCACGGTGCGATTCGCGGATGGCCGAGCCTTGCATCAGCTCGCGCAATACCGCTGCCGTGGCAATCTGCCCGCGCTGGCCGCGGATGCTGTGGATGCGCGGGTCGAACGGCGTGTCCGAGCCCTTGGCGGCTTCCACCGACAGCGCGCCGGTGACCAGCGCTGCCTGGAAAACGGTCTCGATCTCGAACAGGCCGGCCAAGGCATAGGCGGTGGAATACTGGGTGCCGTTGAGCAGGGCCAGGCCTTCCTTGGCACCCAGCACCAGCGCCTGCAGCCCGGTCTGCTGCAGCGCTGCTTCGGCCGGCATGCGCACGCCGGCAACGAAGGCTTCGCCGACGCCGATCATCACGCTGGCCAGATGCGAGAGCGGTGCAAGGTCGCCGGAAGCGCCGACCGAACCCTGGCAGGGCACCACCGGTACCAGGTCCTTCTGCAGCATGGCTTCCAGCAGCGCCAGGGTTTCCGGGCGGATGCCCGATGCGCCCTGCGCCAGGCTGGTCAGCTTCAGTGCCATCATCAGCCGTACCACGTTGGCCGGCATCGGCTCGCCCACACCCGCAGCGTGGGACAGCACGATATTGCGCTGCAGGGTCTGCAGATCCTCGCGCTCGATGCGCACGCTGGCCAGCTTGCCGAAGCCGGTGTTGATGCCATACACCGGCTCGCCCTTGGCGACGATGGCGTCCACTACCTGCGCACTGCGCACAACCGCTGCCTGTGCGGATTCATGCAGGCGCACGGCGGCGCCGCGGTAGATCTGCCGCCATTGCGCCAATGGAACGTGGCCGGGGACGAGGGTCAAAAGGGTGTTCATGAGTGCTCCAGTGGTGCGTTGTTTCAGGCGGGTTGCCCGCGCCAGACGCGGGCATGCAGGGGGTTGAAGCCGATGCGGTAGACCAGGTCGGCGGGTGCTTCGATGTCCCAGATGGCCAGGTCGCAGTCCTTGCCGGCGCTCAGGGTGCCCAGCCGGTCAGCGCGGCCAAGCGCGCGTGCGGCCTCGCGGGTGAAGCCGGCAATGCACTCGGCGACGGTCAGGCGGAACAGGGTGGCGCCCATGTTCATCGTCAGCAGCGGGCTGGTCAGCGGCGAGGTGCCGGGGTTGCAGTCGGTGGCCAGGGCGATTGGCACGCCTGCGTCGCGCAATTGCGGTACGGGCGGCAGCTGGGTCTCGCGGGTGAAGTAATAAGCGCCGGGCAACAGCACGGCGACCGTTCCGGCCTTGTGCATCGCGGCGATGCCAGCCGCATCCAGGAATTCGATGTGATCCGCCGACAGCGCCCCGAAGTGCGCTGCCAACTCGGCGCCATGCTGGTTGGACAACTGCTCGGCATGGATCTTGATCGCCAGCCCATGCTGGCGCGCGGCCTCGAACACCTGCTGTGCCTGCGCGGTAGTGAAGGCGATGTTCTCGCAGAAGATATCGACTGCCTGGGCCAGCCCTTCGGCAGCGATCGCGGGGATCATCGCCGCGCACACTTCGTTGATGTAGGCCTGGGCCTCGTGCCCCGGCGGTACAGCGTGTGCGCCCAGGAAGGTGGGCACCACTTCGACCTTGCGCAGCTCGCCGAGCCGGCGCGCTACGCGCAGCTGCTTGCGCTCGTCGGCCAGGTTCAGGCCATAGCCGGATTTGATCTCGATGGTGGTGATGCCTTCGGCCAGCATCGCGTCCAGCCGCGGCAGGCTGGTGTTGGTCAGCGCGGCCTCGTCAGCAGCGCGGGTCGCCTTGACGGTGGAAACAATGCCGCCGCCGGCGCGGGCGATCTCCGCGTAACTCACGCCGCGCAGGCGCTGTTCGAACTCGCCCGCACGGTTGCCGGCATAGACCAGATGGGTATGGCAGTCGATCAGTCCCGGGCTGATCCAGCGGCCAGCGCAGTCGATGTGCTGGTCGGCGGCAAGCGCGGGCGCGTTGGCGGCGCTGCCCACATGCACGATGCGGCCTTGATGTGCGGCGATGACGCCGTCGCGGACAATGCCCAGGCCGCCGCTGGGGTCGTCCAGGGTCATCAGATTGGCGTTGTGCCAAAGCGTGTCGCAGCGCATTGCCCCTCTCCGTGCTTATTTGTATATACAATAACGATGAGAATCGGAGAGTGTCCAGTGACTACGAGCCAATCCACCCCAGAGCTCAGTTTCCACGCCACCCAGGCCTTGTTGCCGCAAGGCTGGGCACAGGATGTGCGCATCGACAGTCGTGCGGGGCGCATCACCGCCATCACTCCGGGCATGGCCTGGGACGGCCAGGCGCAGCGTCTGGGATGTGTGGTCGCCGGCCTGGGCAACCTGCACAGCCATGCGTTCCAGCGGGCGATGGCTGGGCTCACCGAGGTGGGCGGGCGTTCGGGGGACAGCTTCTGGAGCTGGCGCGAACTGATGTACCGGTTCCTGGACCGGTTGGACCCGGATACCTTCCAGGCCATTGCGGCGCAGGCCTATATGGAAATGCTGGAAAGCGGATTCACCCGCGTCGGCGAGTTCCACTACCTGCACCATGCCGAAGACGGCAGCGGCTATGCCAATCCGGCCGAGATGGCCAGCCGCGTTGCCGCAGCGGCCACCGAAACCGGGCTTGGCCTGACCCTGCTGCCCGTGTTCTATGCCCATAGCGACTTCGGCGGGGCTGCACCGGTGCCGGCGCAGCGTCGCTTCCTGCACGATCTGGATGGATTTGCGCGCCTGCTGGAAGGTTGCGCCGAGGCCCTGGCAACGACTCCCGACGCCGTCCTGGGGCTGGCACCGCACAGCCTGCGTGCGTGCACGCCCCAGCAGTTGCAGGCCCTGGTCGGCATGGCGGCGGGGCCGATCCATATCCATATCGCCGAGCAGACCCGCGAGGTCGACGCCTGCCTTGCCTGGAGCGGCCAGCGCCCGGTGCAGTGGCTGTATGACCACGCCCCGGTCGATGCGCGCTGGTGCCTGGTGCATGCCACCCATGTGGATGCCCGTGAAGTACAGCAGATGGCGGCCAGTGGTGCGGTGGTGGGCCTGTGCCCGATCACCGAGGCCAACCTGGGCGACGGTTTGTTCCCCATGCGCGACTACGTGCAGGCCGGCGGACGCTTTGGCGTGGGTTCCGATTCCAATGTCCTGATCGACGCGGCCGAGGAGCTGCGGCTGCTCGAATACGGCCAGCGGCTGCAGCTGCGCGGGCGCAACGTGTTGTCGCCAGGGGCCGTGTCCAGCGGCCGCTGGCTCTACCAGCAGGCCGCTGAAGGGGCCGCGCAGGCGCTGGGCGAGCAGGCGGGGTTGGCGGTTGGCGCGCCGCTGGATCTGCTGGAACTGGATGAACAGCACCCGGCAATGCTGGGCCGTGCCGGCGATGCCTTGCTTGACAGCTGGCTGTTTGCCGCACGTAATGGCGCCCTTCGTGGCGTCTGGCGCAATGGCCGGCAACTGGTGCGCGATGGACGCCACGTGAACCGCGAGGCGATCACCGCGCGCTACCGTGCCGCGCTGGGCCGGATACTGGCCTGACGCGCCGCAGCCCTTTCAGGAACCCCGAGTGAAGAGCAAGAAAGCTCCCACCCTCAATCACCGCATCCGCAGTGATATCGAAAGCCGCATCCTCAGTGGCGAATGGCAGCCCGGTTTCCGTATTCCGTTCGAGCACGAGCTGATGGAGCAGTACCACTGTTCGCGGATGACCGTGAACAAGGTGCTGACCACACTGGCCGAGAGCGGCATGATCGAGCGCCGGCGTCGGGCGGGTTCGTTCGTTGCGCGGCAGCCACCGCACCTGGAGCAGGTGGCGCTGGAAATCCCCGATATCGAGGTGGCGGTCACCGAGCGTGGGCATGCCTACGTGTTCGAGTTGCTGGAGCGTGCGCTGCGCAAGCCCAAGGCCGGCGTAACCGAAGAGGCGGAGCTGGTGGGCGAGGGCAAGCTGCTGGCGATGCGCTGTCTACATCTGGCCGATGGCAAGCCTTTGGCGTTGGAGCGCCGCCTGATCAACCCCGAGGCGGTGCCGGAAACGCTGGAAGTGGATTTCTCCACGCATGCCCCCGGCAGTTGGTTGTTGCAGAACGTGTCATGGACACGCGGTCAGCACCGGATCAGCGCGGTGGCTGCCAATGCTGAAGAAGCGGCGCTGTTGAAAGTGCCGCTGGGCACCGCCTGCCTGGTAATCGATCGTCAGACTTGGCGCGGTGAACTGCCGATCACCTGGGTGCGGCAGATGTTCCTGGGCGATGCCTATGACCTGATCGCGCGCTTCGCGCCAGGTGCCCGCTGACGCGCTAGCACTGGCGCAAGCCGTGAAGCCCCGGAATGGTGATTGCTGACGGGTCATGCATCCGGGGCTTCGCAGCTCGCACCTGTCCTATCGAAAAAAAACGCCCCTTGCGGGGCGTTTTCTGCTCAGGCGGCCTTCTTGGATGCAAGCTGGCGAAGCACATACTGCAGCAGACCACCATTGCGGAAGTACTCCACTTCCTTCGGGGTCAGCAGCAACACCTTGGCGGTGAAGCTCTTCTTGCTGCCGTCGGCCTTGGTGGCGGTAACGGTGGCGGTCTTGGCCTTGCCATCGTCCAGCCCGGTCACATCGAACACCTCCGAGCCATCCAGGCCCAGCGTCTGTGCGTTCTCGCCGTCATGGAACTGCAGCGGCAGTACGCCCATGCCGACCAGGTTGGAACGGTGGATACGCTCGAAGCTTTCGGCGATGACCGCCTTGACGCCCAGCAGGTTGGTGCCCTTGGCCGCCCAGTCACGCGACGAGCCGGTGCCGTATTCCTTGCCGGCCAGCACCACCAGCGGCACGCCGTCGGCCTTGTACTTCATTGCCGCATCGTAGATGGCCAGCTTCTCGCCGGTCTGGCTGCCGGGTGCGTAGTACAGCGTGTTGCCGCCTTCTTCGCCGCCAAACATCAGGTTCTTGATGCGGATGTTGGCGAAGGTGCCGCGCACCATCACGTCATCGTTGCCGCGGCGGCTGCCGTAGCTGTTGAAGTCCGCCGGCTGCACGCCGCGCGACTGCAGGAAGCGGCCTGCCGGCGAGTCCTTCTTGATGTTGCCGGCCGGGGAGATATGGTCGGTGGTGATGGAGTCCCCAAACAGGCCCATCACCCGCGCGCCATGGATGTCGCTGATGTTGCCCACCTGCATGGTCATGCCGTCGAAGTAGGGCGGGTTCTTGATGTAGGTGGAGTCGCTGTTCCATTCGTAGGCCTGGCCTTCGGGCGACTCGATCTGCGCCCAGCGGGTATCGCCCTTGAACACGTCGGCATAGTTCTGCTTGAACATTTCCGGGCCAACGGTAGCGGCGATCATGTCGCCGATCTCCTTGTTGCTCGGCCAGATGTCGCGCAGGTACACCTCCTTGCCATCGCTGCCCTTGCCGATCGGTTCCTTGGTCAGGTCGATGTTGACGGTACCGGCAATGGCGTAGGCCACCACCAGTGGCGGCGAGGCCAGGTAGTTGGCCTTGACTTCCGGGTGCACGCGGCCTTCGAAGTTGCGGTTGCCGGACAGCACCGAGGCCACCACCAGTTCGTTCTCGGCGATGCCGGCGGATACGGCTTCCGGCAGCGGACCGGAGTTGCCGATACAGGTGGTGCAGCCATAGCCGACCACGAAGAAGCCCAGCTTTTCCAGATCGGTCAGCACGCCGGCCTTTTCCAGATAGTCGGTCACCACGCGAGAACCCGGGCCGAGCGAGGTTTTCACCCACGGCTTGGCCTTCAGGCCGATGCGTGCCGCGTTGCGCGCCAGCAGGCCGGCGCCCAGCATCACCGCCGGGTTGGAGGTGTTGGTGCAGGAGGTGATGGCGGCGATGACCACCGAGCCGTCGGACAGCTCGGTGTCCTCGTCGTTGATGCGGATCCTGGAAATGGGCTTGGCCGCCAGCCGCTTGGCCTGCGGCTGGTCGCCGCCTTCCTCGTCGAACTCCTGCACCGCGCAGCCCACCTTGGGCTTGCGATTGGCGGTGAGGGTGGTCAGGGCGTCGGCAAAGTTGCTGTGCACGTCCTGCAGCAGCACGCGGTCCTGCGGGCGCTTGGGGCCGGCCATCGACGGCTTGACGTCGCCCATGTCCAGTTCCAGCGTGGCGCTGTACTGCGCATGCGCGCTGTTGGCGTCGTGCCACAGGCCCTGCGCCTTGGCATAGGCCTCGACCAGGGCGATCTGCGCATCACTGCGGCCGGACAGGCGCAGGTAGTTCAGCGACTCGGCATCGATCGGGAAAATGCCGCAGGTGGCGCCGTATTCCGGGGCCATGTTGGCAATGGTGGCGCGGTCGGCCAGCGGCAGGTGTTGCAGGCCATCGCCGTAGAACTCGACGAACTTGCCGACCACGCCGAGCTTGCGCAGCATCTGGGTGACGGTGAGCACCAGGTCGGTGGCGGTGGTGCCCTCGGGCAGCTTGCCGGTCAGCTTGAAGCCGACCACCTGCGGGATCAGCATCGAGGAGGGCTGGCCCAGCATGGCGGCCTCGGCCTCGATGCCGCCCACGCCCCAGCCCAGCACGCCGATGCCGTTGATCATGGTGGTGTGCGAGTCCGTGCCGAACACGGTGTCCGGGAAGGCCCAGTTGCTGCCGTCGATCTGCCGTTCCATCACCACACGGGCGAGGTTTTCCAGGTTCACCTGGTGGACGATGCCGGTGTTCGGCGGCACCACCTTGAAGTTCTCGAATGCCTTCTGGCCCCAGCGCAGGAAGCTGTAGCGCTCGCGGTTGCGCTCGAATTCGATCTTGCCGTTCAGGTCCAGCGCGTCCGGGCGGCCGAACACGTCGACCTGCACCGAGTGGTCGATGACCAGCTCGGAGGGGATCAGCGGGTTGATCTGCTCGGCATTGCCGCCGAGCTTGGTGACTGCATCGCGCATGGCGGCCAGGTCGACCACGCAGGGCACGCCGGTGAAATCCTGCAGCACCACACGCGCGGGCATGAAGGCGATTTCGGTATCGGGATCGGCCTTGGGGTTCCAGCGGGCGACGGCTTCGATGTGTTCCGGGCCGACGGTCTGGCCACCGTCCTCGTGCCGGAGCAGGTTCTCCAGCAGGATCTTCATCGAGTAGGGGAGGTGGGAGATATCGAACTTCTGGCCGAGCTTGGGAAGGCTGCAGTAGGTGTACTGCTGGCCGCCAACCTCCAGTTGGCTACGGGTGGAGAATGTATCGCTCATACAGCTGACTCCTCTTAGTGCAGATGGCTTGCGGCGGCGCCAGGGGCACCGCGCGGGCTTTCCAGAGCCATGGGCCCTGTCAGGTGAATGCCAGTCCGAGTATGGACGAAGCACCGGCCCCAGGGCGCATGGTTGCGGGCGCCAGTTTAGGCAACGGCTTGTTGCGCGCATGTAACGGTGGCCGCCAACAGGTAGTGCCGAGCCATGCTCGGCAGGGCCTTTCTAAGCACACCCCATGTAGTGCCGAGCCATGCTCGGCAGGGGCCTTCCAAGCACACCCCCTGTAGTGCCGAGCCATGCTCGGCAGGGGCGGTGCCGGTATTGCTTCAGCCGACCAATCGAACGGGTTTTGTGGGAACGGCGTAAGCCGCGAAGCCGCGACTGCTTCAGCCAGTCAAAAGCCACCCCTCCCCAACCCTCCCCTTGGCTGCGCCAAAGGGAGGGGGCGTAGTGCCGAGCCATGCTCGGCTGAGGCCTTCCCTGTAAAGCCCCAGCCGAGCATGGCTCGGCTCTACAGGTGAAGCGCAGCCTACCGTGGGCCGGCTGCACAGGGTTCGGCTAGGGTATGCCCGTCGAAGTATGTATAATTCGTACATACTTCATTGGAGGTCCCATGGAAGCCACCGTAGCTGAACGCGGGCAGATCACCCTGCCCAAGGCCGTACGCGACGCCCTGGGCCTGACCAAGGGCACCCAGCTCAAGGTGGAGCTGGACGGCAGCCGCATCATCCTGCGCAAAAGCGTGGACGACGCCATTTCCCGTGCCCGCGGCAAGTTCGCGCTGGACGGTTTCGACTCGGCCGAGCAGGCCGTGCGCACCGTCCGTGACGAGGCCGACCCGGCATGATCGCGGTCGACTCCCCGGTCCTGATCGAACTGCTCAGCGATGGCCCCCGCGCCGACGCGGTGGAGGCCTGCCTGCGGCAGGCGCTGGTCGGCGGGCGGGTAGTCGTGTGCGGCACCACCCTGGCGGAGATCTGCGCCTCGCTGCGCGGCGGCGCCGAGGTGCAGGAAGCGCTGGAAGAAATGGGCGTCCATTTCAATCCGCTGGAAGCCAAATCCGCGTTGCGGGCCGGCGAGATGCATCGCCGCCACCGGCAGCGCAGCGGCGATACCCGCCGCATCGACGATTTCATGGTGGGCGCGCATGCACTGCTGCAGTGCGATGGCCTGATCACCTGGAACGACACGTTTTATCGCGACTACTTCAAGGGCCTGAAGCTGATCGTGCCGCAAGCCTGAGAGCCCATCCATTCTTTAACCGTTACACCCGGGAGTTGTCATGTTGGAAGCCTATCGCCACCACGTAGCCGAGCGCGCCGCGCTTGGCATCCCGCCGTTGCCGCTGACTGCACAGCAGACGGCCGACGTCATCGAGCTGCTGAAGAACCCGCCGGCAGGTGAGGCCGAGTTCCTGCTCGACCTGATCACCAACCGCGTGCCGGCCGGTGTCGATGACGCCGCCAAGGTCAAGGCCTCGTACCTGGCCGCCATTGCCTTCGGCAGCGAGAAGAACGCGCTGATCAGCCGTGCGCGCGCCACCGAGCTGCTGGGCACCATGCTGGGCGGCTACAACGTCGCGCCGCTGATCCAGCTGCTGGACGACGCCGAAGTGGGCGCCATCGCCGCTGAAGGCCTGAAGCACACCCTGCTGGTGTTCGATGCCTTCCACGACGTGCAGGAAAAGGCCAAGGCCGGCAACGCCAATGCACAGGGCGTGCTGCAGAGCTGGGCCGATGCAGAATGGTTCACCAGCAAGCCGGAAGTGCCGCAGAGCCTGACCATCACCGTGTTCAAGGTGCCGGGCGAGACCAACACCGACGACCTGTCGCCGGCGCCCGACGCCACCACCCGCCCGGACATCCCGATGCACGCCCTGGCGATGCTGAAGAACAAGCGCCCGGACGCGCCGTTCGTGCCGGAAGAAGACGGCAAGCGCGGCCCGATCCAGGAAATCCTGTCGCTGAAGGAAAAGGGCAACCTGGTTGCCTACGTCGGCGACGTGGTCGGCACCGGTTCCAGCCGCAAGTCCGCCACCAATTCGGTGCTGTGGTTCACCGGTGAAGACATCCCCTTCATCCCGAACAAGCGCTTCGGCGGCGTGTGCCTGGGTTCAAAGATCGCCCCGATCTTCTACAACACCATGGAAGACGCCGGCGCACTGCCGATCGAGCTGGACGTGTCGCAGATGGAGCACGGCGATGTCGTCGAGCTGCGTCCGTACGATGGCAAGGCCCTGAAGAACGGCGAAGTCATCGCCGAATTCCAGGTCAAGAGCGAAGTGCTGTTCGACGAAGTGCGTGCCGGTGGCCGCATTCCGCTGATCATCGGCCGTGGCCTGACCGCCAAGGCACGTGAAGCGCTGGGCCTGCCGGTCACCGATCTGTTCCGCCTGCCGGTGCAGCCGGCCGATACCGGCAAGGGCTACTCGCTGGCACAGAAGATGGTTGGCCGCGCCTGTGGCCTGCCGGAAGGCAAGGGCATGCGCCCGGGCACCTATTGCGAGCCGAAGATGACCTCGGTGGGCTCGCAGGACACCACCGGTCCGATGACCCGTGACGAGCTGAAGGACCTGGCCTGCCTGGGCTTCTCGGCCGACCTGGTGATGCAGTCGTTCTGCCACACCGCCGCCTATCCGAAGCCGGTGGACGTGAAGACCCACCACACCCTGCCGGAGTTCATCTCCACCCGCGGCGGCGTCTCGCTGCGCCCGGGCGACGGCGTGATCCACAGCTGGCTCAACCGCATGCTGCTGCCGGACACCGTCGGTACCGGTGGTGACTCGCACACCCGTTTCCCGGTGGGCATTTCGTTCCCGGCCGGTTCGGGCCTGGTCGCCTTCGCCGCTGCCACCGGCGTGATGCCGCTGGACATGCCGGAGTCGGTGCTGGTGCGCTTCAAGGGCAAGATGCAGCCGGGCGTGACCCTGCGTGACCTGGTCAACGCCATCCCGCTTTACGCCATCAAGTCCGGTCTGCTGACCGTGGCCAAGGCAGGCAAGAAGAACATCTTCTCCGGCCGCATCCTGGAAATCGAAGGTCTGCCGGACCTGAAGGTGGAGCAGGCGTTCGAACTGTCCGACGCCTCGGCCGAACGTTCGGCTGCCGGTTGCTCGGTGCGCCTGAACAAGGAGCCGATCATCGAGTACCTCAACAGCAACATCACGCTGCTGAAGTGGATGATTGCCGAGGGTTACCAGGACGCCCGTTCGCTGGCCCGCCGCGTCGAGAAGATGGAAGCCTGGTTGGCCGACCCGCAGCTGCTGGAGCCGGATGCCGACGCCGAGTACGCCGCCGTCATCGAGATCGACCTGGCCGATATCCACGAGCCGATCGTGGCTTGCCCGAACGACCCGGACGACGTGAAGACCCTGTCCGACGTGGCCGGTGCCAAGATCGACGAAGTGTTCATCGGTTCGTGCATGACCAACATCGGTCACTTCCGTGCTGCTGCCAAGCTGCTGGAAGGCAAGCGCGACATCCCGACCCGTCTGTGGGTGGCCCCGCCGACCAAGATGGACGCCTCGGAGCTGACCAAGGAAGGCGTGTACGGCACCTTCGGCGCCGCTGGCGCACGCATGGAAATGCCGGGCTGCTCGCTGTGCATGGGCAACCAGGCGCAGATCCGCGAAGGTTCCACCGCGATGTCGACCTCGACCCGCAACTTCCCCAACCGTCTGGGCCGCAACACCAACGTGTACCTGGGTTCGGCCGAGCTGGCCGCGATCTGCTCGCGTCTGGGTCGCATCCCGACCAAGGAGGAGTACATGGCGGACATCGGCGTGATCAACGCCAATGGCGAGACCATCTACCGTTACATGAACTTCGACCAGATCAGCGATTACAAGGACGTGGCCGATTCGGTCAACGCCTGAGTGCTAGTTGAGCGGTAACGCGTGAAAGAGAACCCCGGCGCAAGCCGGGGTTTTTCTTTGCAGCTTGCAGTGGCTGGGGCCGCGAAGCGGAAGCTCCCAGTAGTAACGGGCTCAGCCGCAACCCGGGCGCGTGGGTTTTGAAAAAGCCTGCTGCTGTATGTCCACGTAGGGCGCAGCGTTCGCCGCGCCTGGTCCAGTAGCGGTCTGGTATACAGAGGTAGGCACGGCGTAAGCCGAATAGCGGAAGCTGCCGATAGTTGCTGTGTATGCCGCAATGCAGCTTTGGGCGCTTCTAAGGGGCGTGTTGCTGTGGAGCGGGATGCTCCGTGGCTGCTGCCGTCTCTACGGTCGAGCGGGGAGGTGGCAAGCACAGCGCGACCGGTGGACACCGTTCTTGGCGGGAGAGTGCCCATGGGGGATCTGCCGCGCTGTGCTTGCCGAAACCTTGCTTCCCGCAAGCGATTCACTTTTCTGGCGGTGCCACCTCAACGTTCGCGGAACGCTTCGCGTGCCTTCAATACGGGTTTCAGCAGATAGTCCAGAACGGTTTTTTCGCCGGTACGGATCTCCACCGTGGCGACCATGCCGGGAATGATAGGCAGGTCCTTGTCGCCAGCATGCAGCGCGCTTTTGTTGGTCA
Organism: Stenotrophomonas sp.; assembly: GCA_032112995.1. GTDB lineage: Bacteria > Pseudomonadota > Gammaproteobacteria > Xanthomonadales > Xanthomonadaceae > Stenotrophomonas. The sequence goes on from DAMCTY010000001.1 coordinate 52,526, forward strand.
GCACCACAACGCGGTAGTAGGTGGTGTCCGGGCGACCGGCCGAGGCTTTCTCGTCATCCTTCAGGGTGTCAGGGCTGATGTGCTCCACGGTGCCGGTCAGGCCGCCGTAGATGGCATAGTCGTACGCGGTTATTTTGACAGTCGCCGGCAGGCCAGGGCGCAGGAATGCCACGTCTTTGGGACGAATCTTGCCTTCAACCAGCAGTTGTTCCTCCAACGGCACGATCTCAAGAATATGCTCGCCTGGCTGGATCACGCCGCCAATGGTATTGACCCGCACATTCTTGACCGTGCCACGCACGGGGGCGGTTACTGTGGTGCGCTCCACCACGTCGGCGCGCCCAACCAGGCTTTCACTGGTCTGCGACAGCTCCATTTCCAGTTTCACCAACTCCGAGTTGGCATCAGCCCGGTAGCGATTGCGTCGTTCAACCACCTGGGAGCGGATGTCATTGGCCTGTCGGCGCATGCGCAGCAGTTCCACATCCGACAACAGGCCTTTCGCAGCCAGCGGCTCGGCAAGGTTGATTTCGCGCATGGCCAGTGCGTAGCTGCGATCAAGTGCGGAAACACTTTCCTCCAGCGCTCGCCGTCGCGCGTTGAACGCGCGGGTCTCGTTCTCCACTTCTTCCGGGAACTGCTGTACCTGCTCGTCGAAAACCAGTGCCTGACCGTACGCTTCTGCGCGCAGTCGCGCCAGGGTTGCCTTCAAGCCCACAACCTTGGTGAGTGCTTCGCGGTAACTGGCATTGGCACGGGTCGGATCGATCTTGAGCAGCACCTGGCCGGATTCGACGACATCACCTTCACGTACCGACATCTCCGCCAGAATGCCGCCCTCAAGACTCTGGATGACCTGCTCACGACTTCGTGAAATCACCTTGGCCTCACCTTGGGTGATTTCTTCGACCCGGGCCATCGATGCCCAGATTATGCCCACTACGATGATGGCCGCCACGATGTAGCTGACCAATCGTGAACCGGGGGTGGTCTGGGAAAGCAGCGATTCCTGCACATCGTTCATGAAAGCAGCATCGGCTGCACTGATGCGTGCACCCGCACCGCGGCTTTTGTTCAGGCCAAGCATCAGGATACCTCCTGCGCGGGGGCGCTTGCGGTCAACGCGGTGGACACGGTTGCCGGCGTAGCTGCGGTTGACTTGCCACCAAGGGCGGCAAGCACGTTGGCCTTGGGGCCGTCGGCCATGATCCGCCCGCCTTCGACAACGATCACGCGCTCTACCAGGTCCAGCACCGATGGTCGGTGCGTCACCACCACCAGGCTCTGGTTGTGCATTGCACGCTTGAGGTGGTTGAGGAAAACGGCCTCGGTCTGCGTATCCATGGCGCTGGTGGGTTCATCCATCAGCAGCAGTCGAGGACGTGCGAGCAGGGTGCGCGCCAAGGCGATGAGCTGGCGCTGGCCACCGGACACACCGTCACCCATCTCACCAATTGGCAGGTTGATGCCGCGTGGGTGCGCGGCGGCCATATGGTCCAGGCCGGTCAGCCGCAGGACGCGCAGCAACTCTTCCGCACTGGCATCGGGGCGACCGAGCATCACGTTGTCGCGCAGGGTGCCTTGGAACAGACGTGCGTCCTGGCCGACATAGCCGACGGCCGCGCGCCAATCAGCCGGGTCAATCTGGTTGACATCCAGCCCATCGGTTGAAATGCGGCCTGCCGTGGGCGCGTACAGCCGCGACATCACTCTTAGCAAAGTGGATTTTCCACTGCCGATGCGGCCGAGGATCGCAACGCGTTCGCCTGGTGCGATCTGCAGGTTGATGCCCTCCAGCACAGGAGGATTCGGCTGCATGGGTGGGGCGGGGTAGGCAAAGCCAACGTTCCTCAGCGATAACTGGCCGCTGAGCGCCGGTACGGACAGGTAGTCCTGGCGGGCATCGCGGTCCACGGGCAAGGCCATGAGCTTGTTCAGCGACACCAGCGCGACCTTCGCCTGCTGGAAGCGCACCGCCAAGCCTATTACCTGACCAAGCGGCGCGGTCGCGCGCCCGGCCAGCATCACCGTTCCGATCAGCGCACCCATGCTCAGGTTTCCGGCGCTGATCAGGTAGACACCGGTGATGACCAGCGCCACGGTCTGCAGCTGCTGCAGCAGCGCCACCGTACCGGTTGCCGCGCTGGACAGGCGCCGTGACTTCATGGAAGTGACCGATTGCATAGCGCTGAAATGTTGCCAGCGGCGCTGCATGCTGGCTTCACCACCCGTGGCCTTCAGGGTTTCCATGCCCTCAATGGATTCGATCAGCACCCCTTGCTTGAGGGAGGATTCGCGCAGGTTTTCCTGCATGGTGCGGGCCAAGGGCCATTGTATGCAGATGGAGATGATCAGGATCAGTGGCAGCACCAGCAGCGGGATCCAACCCAGTGGGCCGCCAATGAAAAAGATCACCGCGACGAACAGCAGTACGAATGGCAGGTCTGCCAGTGCGGCCAGCGTTGCGGAAGTGGCGAAATCGCGTACCGATTCAAACTCGCGCAGCTGGTTCGCAAAGCTGCCTGATGACGCTGGTTTGTGTTCCATTCGTACCGAAAGCGCTTGGCGGAACAACATGCTGCCCAGCACCAGGTCGGCCTTCTTTGCCGCCACGTCCAACAGGTGGGCGCGCACAAAGCGGATGACGGCCTCGAACAACATGGCGATGGTGACGCCGATACCCAATGACCACAACGTGACGAAGGCCTGGTTGGGCACCACGCGGTCATAGACATTCATGGTGAAAAAGATGCTGGCGAGCGCCAGTACATTGGCCACAACCGATGCCACTGCAGCGCTCCGGTAGTAGCGCCGGTACCGCCAGAGGGTGCTGAACAGCCAGTGTCCCTTGGCAGGTGGTAGGACCTCATCGTTGCGGTCTTCCTTCTGCGCCCGCGGCTTTACCAGGATGGCATAGCCGGAGTACAGGTCATCCATCTCCTGTTGGGACAGGGTCACCGGTTCATTCGATATCTCCGGCATGACCACGTCATAGCGCAATTCCTGCTTGTTGTCGCCATTACGCACGGTGTTGCGCGCCAACAGGATGCAGCCTCCCTGGCCAGCACGAATCAACACCATGGGCATCACCAGGGTTGGCAGCTCGCGCACGTCACGTTTCACAAGACCACCGGTGAGGCCGGCGTTGTCCAATGCCTGCAGAGCCAGCGATGGCGATAGCGCAGCGCCATGTGCCAATCCGGCCAACAGCGCTTCGTGGCTACGCTGCAGGTCGTAGTGCGCACAGATCCAGGAAACGCTGTCGAGCAGCGTGTCACCAATGCGCGTCTGCGTTGGGGGCAAGCAGGGGTCCTGCCCGGCAACTTGGGTCGGGTGGGTATTCATGGCGGTCCCGTGAGTGATGGGGATTTGTGAGAGAGGCCATGGGCAAGCAATCAACCTTGCCTGTCCTCGGCACGACAGAGAGTCTGGTGCCGTCACGGAAAGCGATGAATAGGATTGGTCCTAGTTTTCATGAATGGGCCACGTTCCGCGTCTCGAGGTGTGCGTAAGCGTTGGTTTACCTGCTGGCATCAGCGCTGCATGGCAGCGAGATACCCAGGCTGCCTGCATCCAAGGCGTGCGCAGATTCAGACGTGTCTCATGTACTGGACCGGGGCTGCTTTCTAGGATTGCGTCCGCTGGATGGCGCGGCCGTCTGCCAACAAGGGCGCGAGCGTTGCCCAAGTTAATCCTTGACTCTTTTGCCAGCAGCGTTTTCCCCACTCCGCCAAACCCCGCGCGTTCGTAGCAGCTGAATGCAGCGCTGTGCGCGGCCGGGCCATTCCGTTGCACGTCGCCGCTCTGACAGCGGCATTCAGAGGTCATCATGGGTAAGTTCAGCCACAAAGTCGCTCGTCCAGGCAAATCTGTGATCCGGAAACCAGCCAGGGGAATTTCTGTGCTCGCGCTGGCATGCATGGCGGGGCTGACGGGGGCGGCAAGGGCCGATGAAGAATTGCTGCGCTTTGAGCGGGTGGTTGCGCAACGACAGGTACAGGCTGCCGAAGCAGGTGGGGGGCAGGTGGCAGGGGAAGCGCCGGCAGGAGCCCTCAGCAGCTCAGCACAGGTGCTGCAGGCGGTTCGTGAGAGTCTGGCACCGGCCGCTCCGTCGCCGCGGCAGCCGGAGCCGGTGCTGGAGTTCTCGCGGTTGCCTGGTTCCATGCTTCCGGCATCGGAGCCGCTCCAGTCAGTCGGCGTCGACGGAGCGGAAAAGCCCGCTACGGCAGCGCCGGCGCCGGCGCCGCTGCAGGTGGATTGGGCTGCATTGGCACTGCCGGCAGCTGGCGCGGTGGCCGAAGTGCCTGCCAGTCCGTCAGAAGGCGAGCTGCGGGACCTTTTCCTGACCCTGGTGGAGGCGGCGGCCGTTCGTAGTCCGGCGGTGAAGCGAGCGCTGGCCGAGCGCGCAGCGTCTGAGGCAGAGGTGAGCGAAGCCAAGGGCCAGCGTTATCCGCAGGTCCAGTTGGGGGCGCAGGGTGCGTCCTGGCAGAGTGGCGGCGGCAATCGAGACAATGGCGCGTCACTGGCGCTGGATGTAACCACTCCGGTGTTCGACTGGGGCCGCATTCGCCGCACGGTGGAGAGCCGGCGGCATATGGTCAATGCTGCTGAGTCGGCGTTGACTGCCGAGCTGGAAACTGCGGCGTACGATGTAAGTGCCAATCTCGTCGAGTTGGGAAAGCAGCGGATAATTGTCAGCCTTGGACAGCGCTATGTTGATCGGATGAGTGAACTGGTGAAGATGCTTGAAGGCATCGTTGCCGTCGACGCTGGACGTGTCAGTGAACTCACCCAGGCCCGGGCACGCTTACTGCAGGCCGAGGCTGCGCGTAGTACCGCAGAAGCGAAGGCGCGCGACATCGAGATCAATCTGCGCAAGCTGGTGGGCGAGAGGCCATTGCCATCGTTGCCGGAGTCCAATCAGTGGCATCTTGGTTCGCCCGATCTGCAGTGGTTGTTGGCGGAATCGACAAACCATCCTGTCGTGCAACAGGCGAGGGCGCAGGCGCGCTCTGCCGACACACAGGCCGACGCGGTGCGTTCGTCGTTGCTGCCCCAGGTCAACTGGGTGGTGAGCAAGAGCACCGCGGACGACGCTTATGGGCGTGAATCGGCATGGCACACCGGTTTGACGCTCTCGTGGAGTGCTTTTCGCGGGGGGTCAGGCCGAGCCGCGGAGCGTGCGGCGCGCATGCGTGCAGAGGCAGGTTGGATGAATGCCGAGCAGCAGGTGCAGGATCTTGAGTACCGCATCCGTGCGGGCAATCAGGATGCGCGCGCGCTTGCCGACCGGGCGGATCTGTATCGCGGTTTGTCCATAGAGTCCAACAAGGTTCGCGAGGCCTTCTATGAGCAGTGGTATCACCTTGGGCGTCGCACGCTGCTTGACGTACTGAGCTCTGAAACCGAGCATTACAGCAACCAGGTGGGCGAAGTCAGTAATCGGTTTGATGGCTATCAGGCAGTGCTGCGCCAGTATGCAAGTGCGGGAGCGCTGATGCGCTGGCTAACCGCAGAACAACAGTAGGCTCATTCGCTCCAGCCGTCGGACCTTCCTTCGGCTCGATGATGCGTAGACCTCACAATGATCGGCAATGTTGCCTTCGAAGCCCTCGCGAGAGGGCTTTTTTTTGCCTGTATGTCAGCAGTCCGGACAGTAGTTGGCTAGCGATACCCGCAAGGTCACTCCTGGCGTTTCAATCTCGGGTTCTGTTTTTTTCCGAAATGGCACGCGCCTTTGAACTTTACTGGGGGTAATCAACGGTCGGTTTCAGGTGTCGTTTTTTCGAGTCGAAGTGTCTGTTAATAAAGGATTTTGAGATTAGAAGGGTGCCGTTTTAGGACTTTCCTTATTCACCACCCTTTGCTCCAAAAACATACTTGCCGCCATCAGAAAGTGGCTGATCCATTGGCCGCCCCTTATCAACTGGCCTGCGATCCGTCGGGCCTTCAGAAAACATCAGGCAGGTATCAGGCAATGTCCGTAAGCGTGTCCGTCATCAGTGACAAAACCATAAAGTTGAACAAGGATTTGCGCGCCGTTGACGGCGGCAAGGCTGTGCGCATCAAGGCGATTTCCGGCGGCAAGTACCTGCTGTCCGAGGATGGCGGCGCTGCACCAGAGAACATCACCGTAAAGCGCATTGGCAAGAACCTGCATGTAGCGCTGGAAGGGACCGACCCGGATCAGGCGGAGCTGATCATCGAGGGCTTCTTCGATCATCCCGGTGAGTTGATAGGCCAAGCCGAAGATGGTGCCTATTACGCCTATGTGGCGGTTGATGGCGATACCGACAGCGCAGCCGCGTTCTTGCTGGACGGTGTGTCTTCACCCCTGGCACTTGGATTCCCCGCTTTGGTCGGCTTCGGTGAAGGCCTTGTCGTCGCGGGTGGGCTGCTGCCGGCTGCGTTGGCAGGCCTTGGGGCGCTGGTGGGTGGGGCGATCGTCGACCATAACCGTGGTGGCGGGAAAGTGGTGCCCAAGCCTGTGCCGGATAACAACGGGATTGATTCCATCGTTGATGACAAGGGGCCGCATAAAGGTGTGGTCGATAATGGCGGTCTTACCGACGACAACCAGCCGACGCTGAGCGGTAGTGGACAGCGTCCGGGTGACAAGATCGTGATAAGCGACAACGGCAAAGTCATAGGCGACGCCGTGGTCAATGAAAAGGGAGAGTGGACGTTCACTCCCGATGCCGCGCTTCCCGATGGCAAGCATGTATTTGACGTCATCGTGGTCAATCCGGAAGGCAACAGCTCCGGACCGTCTGACAAGGTCGAGATCGTCATTGACACCACTCCGCCAGGCAAGCCGAGCATCGGTAGTGTTGACGACAATGAGGGTTCCATCACCGGTCCGGTCGACAATGGCGGTAGCACCGACGACCGTCAGCCAACCCTGTCCGGCAAGGGCGACGCAGGTGACACGGTTACCATCATCGATAATGGCAAGGTTATCGGCGAAGTGCCCGTTGGCAAGGACGGCAACTGGTCGTTCACCCCGGAACTTCCGTTGGACGAGGGTGAGCATGCGTTCGACGTGGTGATCACTGATCCGGCTGGCAACAGCTCCGAATCATCAGATGAGTACGTGGTGGTAATCGACCTCACGCCCCCGGCCAAGCCTGGCGCGGGCGAAGCCGTGCTGAGCGACAACGAAGGCCAGGTCACCGGTCCGATCGTCAACGGCACTGTCA
>DAMCTY010000001.1:59824-65771 GCA_032112995.1 Stenotrophomonas sp.
ACAAGGCGGGCAATCTGAGTGAAGCCTCCGATCCGTTTGTGATCGTGGTCGATACTGTGCCGCCGGGCAAGCCGGTGATCGAGACGGTGTTCGACGACCAGGGCAACCAGACCGGTTACCTGAACTCGGGTGACACCACCGATGACAGCAAGCCGGTGATCACCGGCAAGGCCGAGCCCAACAGCACCGTGATCATCAAGGACAACGGTGTGGAGATCGGCCGTGCACCGGTGAATGCCGAGGGCGTGTGGACGTTCGAGCCGACCCTGCCGTTGGGTCTGGCCGACCACAAGCTCACCGCACATGCCGTGGATGCCGCCGGCAATATCGGCGCAGCTTCCAATGCGTTTGACCTGACCATACTGAACCCGAACCCGCCGGCCGCACCGGCGATCACCGCGGTGATCGACGATGTGGGCAGCAAGACGGGGAACGTGCAGAAGAACGAGATCACCGACGACGCCCGTCCGACCATCAAGGGCACGGCCGAGCCGGGCGTGACCGTCACGATCTACATCGATGGCAAACCGGTCGGTACCGCCGTGGCCCAGGCCAACGGCGACTGGAACTACACCCCGGGCAGCAACCTGGTCGATGGTCTGCACACCATCACCGCCACGGCCACCAATGGCCTGGGCAACGTGAGCAAGCCGACCGGCGACTACCCGATCGTGGTGGATACCGTACCGCCGGGCGTGGGCAGTGCGGTGCTGAGCGACAACGAAGGCCAGGTCACCGGTCCGATCGTCAACGGCACTGTCACCGACGACAACACACCGACCTTCACCGGCAAGTCGGACGAGAAGAACGGCACCGTGGTGATCTATGACGGTCCCGACGAGATCGGCCGCGTGCCGACCGACGCCGATGGCAACTGGAGCTTCACCCCGACGCCGGGGCTGAAGGATGGCGAGCACACCCTGCAGTACGAAGTGATCGACACGGCAGGCAATGTGGGCTTGAAGTCCGACGGCATCACCTTCGAGGTGAATACCAAGGACGTGGCAGTGAAGATCGACGGTGCCGACGACAACGCCGGCGGCGTGACCGGCCCGATCAGCGCCGGTGGCGTCACCGACGACACCACCCCGACCGTGCATGGCACGGCTACTGCCGGTGGCACGGTCAAACTCTACGAAGGCAGCACGCTGCTGGGTAGCACCGTGGCCGACGCCAAGGGCAATTGGAGCATCACCCCGGGCACGGCCCTGGGCGAAGGCCAGCACAGCCTGACCGCCACGGTCACCACCGTTGCCAATGGCGAGAGCAAGAAGAGCGGGGCATTCGACTTCGAGATCGACCTGACCGCGCCGGGCAAGCCGACGATCGAGCAGGTCTACGACGACGTGGGCATGCCGTCGGGTGCGCTGTCCCAGGGCCAGAGCACCGACGACACGACCCCGACGCTGTCGGGCAAGGCAGAGAAGGGCAGCACGGTACTGATCTATGACAACGGCAGCCTGCTGGGCGACGTCGTGGCCGATGCCAATGGCAACTGGAGCTTCACCCCGACCACGCCGTTGCTCAACGACACCCACAGCTTCGAGGTCAAGGCCAAGGACAAGGCGGGCAATCTGAGTGAAGCCTCCGATCCGTTTGTGATCGTGGTCGATACCATTCCGCCTGCAAAGCCAACGATTGAAAGCGTTCACGACGATGCTGGTGCAATCACGGGCGATGTCGCCAACGGCGGGACGACTGACGACACGACGCCCACCCTCCGGGGTACGGCAGAGGCGGGTAGCACCGTCATCATCATGAGCAATGGCAACAAGATCGGTGAGGCGATAGCGGATAGCCTGGGCAATTGGGTCTGTACGCCGGAAGGTGCGCTGATCAAGGGCGAGCACGGCTTCACCGCTATCAGTGTCGACGAGGCTGGAAATCGCAGCGGTGCGTCCAATGCGTACACCGTTAACATCAATTTCGATCCGCCCAGTGCGGTTGCCACCATCCTGTCGATGGGTAAGGACTCGGGTGCCAGCAACAGCGATTGGCTCACCTGTGATGCGGGTGCTGGCCGAATAATGCAGGGCAGCTTGAGTTCCGAGCTGGGTTCGCATGAAAGACTGCAGGTCTCCACCGATGGCGGTGTTACCTGGAAGGATGCATCGGTTGATGGAAAGAGCTGGGCTGCAGTGGATGCACTCAGCCACGACACGGGTTGGGAAATTCAGACGCGCGTGATCGACAACGACGGACGCAAGGGGCCTGTAACGTCACAGACGGTTGTTCTTGACCAGGTGCCGCCAGATGCACCTGTATCGGTGAAGGTAAGCGGGACAACGGTTTCGGTCGGGCTGTCAAACGGGGTGAGTGCCGGTGATCAGTTGGACTTTGTCTCCAATGGCAAGCGTTACCAGCATACGCTGACCGCCGAAGAAGTATCCGCAGGTGTCGTCGTTGTTACGGTCCCCGCGGCAATGACCACGAATCTGCACGTTGGTGTGGTCGACGCTGCTGGCAATATGTCGGACTACCGGGGGGCTTCGCTCACGGGCAGCGAGACTTTTGATTTCAATAGTTACAAGGAAGCTCAGAGCTTTGGAACCGTTTTCAGCTCGGGAACGCTGACGGTAACCTGTGAGCGGAACATCGAGATCTATGACTACATCAGTTCTGGTAACGGAACGCCCTCATTGTGGATTGGCAGGCAGGCGCCGGGTCACGTCCTGAGCGAGTTCGATCTGTCGCAACCTGCAGTTGGCATAAGCCTGAACTTCTACGCGGAAAGTTCGAAGAAGGATATCTACTTTGCTTTCTTTGACGCGAATGGGGAGGAGATTGGTCGCGTGAATTTCCCGTCGACGGGGTATGAGCAGGGCGGAGTTGTCAGTTTCAAGGCGCCGGAAGGCAAGTTTATTTCGAGTTTCGTCTATGCAACTCCTGGTGTTGACGGTAACGGGACCTTGATTGATGACCTTGTCATCGACCGCAATGGCGTCCCTGGTGGACTTACGCCGCCTGCGCTGGTTCAAAGTATTGTTGGAGATGCAGTGGCCTATCACGGCGGCAAAAATGACAACATTTTTGAACTTGCGGATGCCAATAATTTCGATGTGGCAGGGCTGGTCATTCACGGTGGGAGCGGTGTTGACACGCTGAAGTTGACAGGAAAGGGCAGTGCTCTCGATCTGGCTGTGGCAAAGGGTGCCATGAGTTCCGTTGAGATCATCGACATCGATGGTACTGGCAACAACACACTGTCGCTTGGCCTGTCGGATGTGCTCAATAACGGCGCGTCCAACCAGTTCTACGCCGGCGACATGGCTCGTGTGCAGATGATGGTAAAGGGCAGCGCGGGTGATGTCGTCAATCTGCGTGATCTGCTCAGTGGTGGGCAGGATTACGGTGATTGGGCAAAGGCTGGGGTTGTCACCATCGCAGGTGCGAAGTACGTCTCGTATCAGCATTCGTCACTTGGGGCTGAATTGCTGGTGTCGCAGGACATACTGGTCAACCTGGACAATGTAAGGACTGCTCAGGGTGTAGGCGTTTCTGGCATGGATAAGCTGGCGGTGAGCCTGGAGGCGGCGGTAGTTATTGCAAGCCATGACGACCTGCCACTCGGTAGTGCAGTTCATGACCCTTCCGGCGTAGGTTCTTTTGGTGGCTCTGCGGTTTCGGCGACGGGCTATCACCATGGGAACATTGAGCTGTATTCACTCCAGCACGTTGCCTACGAAGTCTATTGATGTGCGATCGGCACGTCGCGGTGACGGGGTAGCCCGCACTGCGGCGTGTCTGTCCAGGGCGAAACTTAATTTGATTACTGGCGAGCGCTGCGCGCTCCGGATGAGCTATTTATGATCAGGAAATATGTTGGATCCATGCGGCTTCATGGTTTGCTTCTTTGGTTTGCAGGGGTATTTGCGTTCAATCATGCTTTTGCAGCTGTTCCCAGTACTGCATTTGGTCGTGAGTTCGTGGCACCGGAAGGTGTGAACGGCAGGATGGCCCAGGTGGTGTACTACCGAGGCGGCGCGCAGTCGTCCGCATCTGGCGGAGCCAATGTCTATATTGATGGTGAGTTCCACGCGAGCCTGTTGCAAAATGGATTTACTGTGTTCTGTCTGGCTGCAGGTACTCATGATCTTGTCGCTGTACAGAACGATGCCCCCCACTATGCAGGCAAGGACATGGCGCAGGGCGCCATGTTCAATGGCGGGCAGACCTATTTCTATCGCTACGACGAAGCGCAGGGCGCCACCCCGGTGGAGGTTGTTCGCGCGGAGGCAGAACGGCAGCTCCTTGCAGCCAGGGCGCAGGTGCATCTGGTGTCACGTGCATCTTCTGTCGTTGACTGCCGCCACGACGCACTCCCTCAAGGGCATGTGTTCGCCCTCTCAGGGGACGTGCTTTTTTCGTTCGATAAGCATGCGTATGCCGACATGCACGACGAAGGGCGCAAAGCAATTGCTGATATCGCGCACCAGTTGAGGGACGACCGCGTGACCTTGGATCATGTTGAAGTTATTGGGCATGCGGACTCCATTGGTGATGATGCGTCCAACGACAGGTTGGGTCTGTTGCGCGCGCAGACAGTACGTCAGGTGCTGATTGACAGCGGTGTGTCTCCGTCGCTGGTTTCGGCCCAGTCGCGTGGCAGCAGGGAGCCGCTGCTCGCCCATTGTTCGGGCAACCTGCAGGAGAGAATTGCATGCAATGCGCCTAATCGACGCGTTGTCATCGAAGTGAATGGGAGGCGTTGATGCGGGTTTCAGCAGAAGGTTGAAGGCCGCGGGAGAGGGATGTTTGCGGTTCTGGTGGCAGATGCTTGAGGCGCTGAGAGCACGGTGAGGCCTCTTCACTGACTGAAGAGGCTGCATTGCTGAGGTCGGGATAGGACGGGTCTTGGTGTTTGGGACTTGTCCTATTCATTGAGACTGGGATCAAAAAGGATACTTCGAGCCATTCGGGGACAGCCATCACAGTGGCTGCGTTGCCCCGAATGGTCGTCGGTGTTTGCGCTCCGACACGTCCCAGCATTCAAACAGGTATCCAGCAATGACCGTCAGCGTGTCCGTAGTCCGTGGGAAATCCATTCAATCGAGCAGGAAGCTTCCAGGCGCGAGGGATGGCAAGGTTGTCCGCATAGAGGCGATAGCGGAAGGGCAGTACCTGCTGACGGAGCAGGATACGGGCGTTGGACCAGAGAACATCACTGTCAAACGCGTTGGCAGCGACCTGCATGTGGCACTGCAAGGTACTGAACCTGATCAGCCGGAACTGATCATCGAGGGCTTCTTCGATCTGCCCGGGCAGTTGATTGGCCTTGCCGAGGACGGGGCGTACTACGGGTATATCGCGGTCGACGGTGAGGCTGATCATGAGGCGGCATTTCTTCTGGAAGAGATGTCTTCGCCATTGGCATTGGGTTACCCGTCAGTTGTTGGCTTCGGCGACGAGCTGGTTGCCGCCGCATCTGTTCTGCCTGGCGCGTTGCTGGGCATGGGGGCGCTGGTAGGTGGAGCGCTTATCGATCACAACCGCGACAGTGGCGGTCGGGTTCCGGAAGTGCCGATGCCCGCCAACAACGGAATTGGATCTGTGGTTGATGATCAAGGGCCGGTCGTTGGTCCTTTGGCCAGCGGCGACGTTACTGACGATGCCCGGCCGACGTTCTCTGGTGGCGGGCAGCGCCCTGGCGAGAAAGTTGTGATTCGCGACGGTGATTCTGTCATTGGTGATGCCATTGTCGACGCTAGCGGCAACTGGTCATTTACCCCGGACAAGCCATTACGGGAAGGTGAGCACATTCTTAGCACGGTGGTGATCGACCAGAATGGCACGCATTCGCCTGAATCCGAAGGCTTTGTAGTGACCGTTGATACCACTGCTCCCGCTAGCGGGGGTGTGTCTGGCGCGGTGGACAACAAGGGCACGATAACGGGGCCCATCGGCAACGGTGGCGTCACTGACGACGACCAGCCGACCTTGTCCGGTG
>DAMCTY010000001.1:65871-101615 GCA_032112995.1 Stenotrophomonas sp.
ACCTTCACCCCGGAACAGCCGTTGGCCGAAGGTGAGCATGTATTTGAAGTGGTGGTGACCGATCCGGCAGGCAACAGTTCCGATCCATCGGAAGAGTTTGTGGTGGTTATCGATACCACACCGCCCAGCGCCGGTGCGGTAGGAAGTATCGAGGACAACAAGGGCGCGATCACCGGGCCCATCGGCAACGGTGGCGTCACTGACGACGACCAGCCGACCTTGTCCGGTGTGGGCACGCCGGGCGACACGATCAGCATCATCGACAATGGCGAGGTCATCGGTGAGGTGGTGGTGGATGAGGAAGGATCCTGGACCTTCACCCCGGAACAGCCGTTGGCCGAAGGTGAGCATGTATTTGAAGTGGTGGCGACCGATCCGGCAGGCAACAGTTCCGATCCATCGGAAGAGTTTGTGGTGAGCATTGACACAACGCCACCCAATGCAGCCATCGAACAGATCATCGATGATGAAGGACGTGTGCTAGGTCCGATCGCCAACGGCGGCTTGACTGACGATGCCCAGCCAACTCTTTCCGGGAAGGGGGACGTCGGTGACACGGTGGCCATTTTCGACAATGGTCAGAATATTGGTGAGGTCGAGGTCGGCAGTGATGGTACTTGGGCTTTTACGCCCAATATGCCGCTGCAGGATGGCGACCATGCATTCAGTATCGTGGTCACCGACCAGGCGGGGAACAGTTCGGGTCTGTCGGAGCCGCATCTTGTCATCATCGATGCGACTCCTCCCGAGAAACCTGCCATTACCCAGGTGTATGACGACCAGGGCGATGTCACCGGCAACCTGAGCTCGGGCGACGCCACCGACGACAGCAAGCCGACCCTGAGCGGTACTGCCGAAGCCAACAGCACCGTCATCGTCCGCGACAACGGCGTGGAGATCGGCCGTGCACCGGTGGATGCCCAGGGCAACTGGAGCTTCGAGCCCACGCTGCCGCTGGGCAAGGGGCCGCACGGCTTCACCGTCGAAGCGGTGGATGCCGCAGGCAATACCAGCGTGCCCTCGGAGCGCTTCGAGCTGGTGCTGGTCAATGACGAGCCGCCGGCGGCCCCGGCCATCACCGCGGTGGTGGATGACGTGGGCAGCCTCACCGGCACCATCCAGAAGAACGGCATCACCGACGATGCCCGTCCCGAGATCCAGGGCACGGCACAGGCCGGCATGACGGTGACGGTCTATATCGACAACATACTGGTCGGTACCACTGTCGCCAGTGCCAAGGGCGAGTGGAGTTTCACGCCCGGAGCCGATCTGGCCGATGGCCTGCATGCCATCACCGCCACCGCCACCAACGCGGTAGGCAACATCAGCCCGGAGACCGGCGCCTATCCGATCCGTGTCGATACCCAGGCACCGGGCAAGCCCGGGCAGGGCGATGCGCAGCTGCTGGACGATGCCGGCCCGATCACCGGTGCGATCACCAGTGGCAGCACCACTGATGACAATACGCCGACCTTCACGGGGCGTGCCGAGCCCAACAGCACTGTCGTCATCTACGACAGAGGCAAGGAGATCGGCCGCGTTGGCAGCGACGCGGACGGCAACTGGCACTTCACCCCGGCACCGCCGCTGGCCGAGGGAGCGCACAGCCTGAGCTATACCGTGATCGACCAGGCTGGCAATGTCAGCCCGCCGGCAGATGCCATCGACTTCACCGTGGACACCTCCAGCATCGTGGTCAGCATCGACGGCGCCAGTGACGATGCCGGCAGTATCACCGGGCCGATCAGCAAGGGCGGTGTCACCGATGACACCACCCCGACCCTGCATGGCAAGGCCACAGCCGGTGGCACGGTGACGATCTATGAAGGCAGCACCGTGCTGGGCACGGTGCTGGCCGACAGTGATGGCAGCTGGCGGTTCACGCCGGACACGGCGCTGAGCGAGGGCCACCATACCCTGACCGCCACGGTCACCACGCCCGCAAGCGGCGAGAGCGCCGCCAGTACCGGCTTCGATTTCCGCATCGACGTCAGTGCACCGGTCACGCCCAGCATCGACAGCATCAGCGACGATGTGGGCAGCATCCAGGGCCTGCTGGCCCAGGGTGCCGATACCGATGACACCACCCCGACCCTGGCCGGCAGGGCCGAGGCCGGCAGCATCGTGCGCATCCATGACAATGGCAGCCTGCTGGGCAGCGTCACTGCCGATGCCAGTGGCAACTGGAGTTACACCCCCGGCACGCCGCTCAACAACGGCACGCACAGCTTCACGGTCACCGCACAGGACAGCGCCGGCAACCTCAGCCCGGCATCGGATCCGTATGCGATCACCATCGATACGGTGGTGCCCACCCAGCCCGCCATCACCCAGGTCTACGACGATCAGGGCGATGTCACCGGCAACCTGAGCTCGGGCGACGCCACCGACGACAGCAAGCCGACCCTGAGCGGTACTGCCGAAGCCAACAGCACCGTCATCGTCCGCGACAACGGCGTGGAGATCGGCCGTGCACCGGTGGATGCCCAGGGCAACTGGAGCTTCGAGCCCACGCTGCCGCTGGGCAAGGGGCCGCACGGCTTCACCGTCGAAGCGGTGGATGCCGCAGGCAATACCAGCGTGCCCTCGGAGCGCTTCGAGCTGGTGCTGGTCAATGACGAGCCGCCGGCGGCCCCGGCCATCACCGCGGTGGTGGATGACGTGGGCAGCCTCACCGGCACCATCCAGAAGAACGGCATCACCGACGATGCCCGTCCCGAGATCCAGGGCACGGCACAGGCCGGCATGACGGTGACGGTCTATATCGACAACATACTGGTCGGTACCACTGTCGCCAGTGCCAAGGGCGAGTGGAGTTTCACGCCCGGAGCCGATCTGGCCGATGGCCTGCATGCCATCACCGCCACCGCCACCAACGCGGTAGGCAACATCAGCCCGGAGACCGGCGCCTATCCGATCCGTGTCGATACCCAGGCACCGGGCAAGCCCGGGCAGGGCGATGCGCAGCTGCTGGACGATGCCGGCCCGATCACCGGTGCGATCACCAGTGGCAGCACCACTGATGACAATACGCCGACCTTCACGGGGCGTGCCGAGCCCAACAGCACTGTCGTCATCTACGACAGAGGCAAGGAGATCGGCCGCGTTGGCAGCGACGCGGACGGCAACTGGCACTTCACCCCGGCACCGCCGCTGGCCGAGGGAGCGCACAGCCTGAGCTATACCGTGATCGACCAGGCTGGCAATGTCAGCCCGCCGGCAGATGCCATCGACTTCACCGTGGACACCTCCAGCATCGTGGTCAGCATCGACGGCGCCAGTGACGATGCCGGCAGTATCACCGGGCCGATCAGCAAGGGCGGTGTCACCGATGACACCACCCCGACCCTGCATGGCAAGGCCACAGCCGGTGGCACGGTGACGATCTATGAAGGCAGCACCGTGCTGGGCACGGTGCTGGCCGACAGTGATGGCAGCTGGCGGTTCACGCCGGACACGGCGCTGAGCGAGGGCCACCATACCCTGACCGCCACGGTCACCACGCCCGCAAGCGGCGAGAGCGCCGCCAGTACCGGCTTCGATTTCCGCATCGACGTCAGTGCACCGGTCACGCCCAGCATCGACAGCATCAGCGACGATGTGGGCAGCATCCAGGGCCTGCTGGCCCAGGGTGCCGATACCGATGACACCACCCCGACCCTGGCCGGCAGGGCCGAGGCCGGCAGCATCGTGCGCATCCATGACAATGGCAGCCTGCTGGGCAGCGTCACTGCCGATGCCAGTGGCAACTGGAGTTACACCCCCGGCACGCCGCTCAACAACGGCACGCACAGCTTCACGGTCACCGCACAGGACAGCGCCGGCAACCTCAGCCCGGCATCGGATCCGCATGCGATCACCATCGATACGGTGGCACCGGGAAAGCCCTCCATCGAGATTGTCGTTGACGATGTTGGCAGCGAAACGGGAGCGATTGAAAACGGTAGTGAAGTCGATGACGCACAGCCTGATATCTACGGACGTGCAGAAGCAGGTAGTACCGTCATCATCCGCGACAACGGCGTGGAGATTGGTCGCGTAACGGCGAATGCCGAGGGTGAGTGGCGCTTCACCCCTGTGGAAGAACTATCGGAGGGCCAGCACCAGTTCACGGTGGAGGCGGTGGATCTCGCAGGAAACACCAGCGTCCCGTCCGATGCTTTTGACATGTCGTACTACGTAAACGGTGACGACTACCCGGACGAATTGATGGATGGCGCACCAAGGTTCAATGCCATGGTGGCAATTGATACCTCCGGCAGCATGAATGGTGTTCCGCTTGCGAATGTGAAGCTGTCCTTGAGAACCTTGGCTGATGAGTATCTGAACGCGGCCAAGGGCGAGGTGGTGACCCTGACATTGATCGACATGAGTACGGTCAGCCCGGTCACCTATACGTTCGCCTCAGTGCAGGACGCGGGGTATGCGAGTTACCTCAATGCCCTGAACAAACTGAGCGGCTCCGGGGCCTACAACTACGAGACGATGATCAACAAGGCGATGGATAGCATCCAGTCCGCCTATGAAGGGGGCAACGGACCGAGCCAGATATTTGTGCTGGGGGACGGTCAAAATCCACTGACAGTGGGGGCGGCGGACAGGTGGCAGCAGATGTTGGAGAACCCGACTGGGAGCCAGCTGATAATCCCAGCGATCCAATGTACGCCCATTTCGTTCGCCCCTTTGCAATCATCGACGAGGTTCTCGTTCGACGGCATTGCAACCGGTGGCGAGGCGATCGACATGCCCTCGGCGGGGAAGTTGCCTGGCATATTCCTGGGTAACACCGTGGCTGACAGCGTGGGTGGGAACGTTCTGCTTAACGATTCGAAGATCGAGGTGGATGGGAACGAGCGCTTGACCGAGGTCAGGTTCGATGGCGGAGTGTTCCGTATCGGAGCGGACAACATTCTTGTGCATGAGAACGTCAGTTCCAACGTCGAATCCTTTGACTACAAGCCGGACAGCGGTCTTCTGACGATTGAAACCACAGCTGGTTGGTTACGGATCTACGTGCATGGAGAGGGGGGCGCGGCTGCGGGCAGCTATACCTATTCTGCGCGGCTTTCGCAGCAGTACGTGGGCGAGCAGCAGGTTGCAGAGGTATTTGGATATACCGCAGTCGGGCCCGATGGAAGAAGCCAGGCTGCAAACCTGCATATAGCGATCGCTCAGCCGGACGTCACGGAGTTGATCGAGATCTCCAACATAGGCAAGGACAGTGTTTCACTGGGCGACTTCATGACCGCAAACGGCGATGCCGGGCGTGAAGTGTCGGGTGCCATCAGGATGCCGCTGGGTGAAGGGATGCAGCTTCAGGTATCTGTTGATGGCGGCCAAACCTGGGGTGACGCGCAGATCGCCGGACGCAAATGGGTGTTCATGGACATGACCACGCACACCAGTAGCTGGGACGTGCAGGTGCGCGTTACTGATGGAACCGCACATGGCACGAAGATCGTGTCGCAGCACGTCGAGTATATGGCGCCGCTGGGCAAGGCCAGCATTGCAAGCATCCCGGATGCGGACGGCATCTACAAAACTGCCGAGGCTGCGGATGGTTCGGAGGTGGTGGTATCCATTGCCGGTACCGGAGCGCAGTCCGGTGATACGGTCCACGTTCAATGGGGGGTGATCAGCGTGGACTACACGTTGGGCGATGCAGATATCGCTGCGGGCTTCGCCACAGTGAACATACCTTCCAATATCACTTCCAATGTCCAGACGGCGGCTTATGACTTCTCCGTCACCGCACAGGTTGTTGGGAAGGGCGGGGCGATTGGCCCCGTCTCGGATCCCTACGAAGTGGTTGGGAACTACAAGAAGACGGAGTCCTACGATTCGCTGCAAGGTGCGGTCGTTGACAATGCTTACGCCGGGTCAGGCTTTGCCGCCAGCACTGACGGGACGATGGCCATGGTTGGCAGTTCGGCCACCCACCTGGCCGGTATGAAGATCAGTGGTGAAGGCAGTGCCACAGCTACCTTTGCAATGGATGGTCCGCGCGATACGTTCTCATTGACCCTCACGGGTATAGACAATGAGCTGGGCGCGATGATCGAGGTGTTCGATGTGGAAGGGAACCTCGTTCATTCCGAGAGTTTTGTGGGCGGTACTGATGCTCACCATACAAAGTTGTTCTCATTCAAGGTGATGGAAGTAGTGGGAGGCCCGGGTGTCATCGAGGTTGGGTCGTTCAAGGTCACTTCATTTGGCCCTTCCATCACCCTGTCCGGGCTGAACATGACGTCGCCGAAGCACATTGTTGATGCGCGACCTGCAGATCAGATTGAGTACATGTCTGAAACCTACTACGGCAGTGATGGCGACGACATAGTGTCGCTTGCCCTCTGGCCGACAACGTACTTTGCACAGGATTCGGCGGCCATCCATGGAGGTGGGGGTGTCGACGAGCTGAGGATCGCCGGTGGTGGCTATCCGCTGGACATGACAACTGCGATTGGAAAGATCAGCTCGATGGAGATCATCAATCTTACCGGCACCGGCAACAACACCCTGACACTGAATTTGAGAAACGTGATCGACAACGGCGGTGTGGACCTGTTCTACCAAGGCGACCAGAGCCGCGTGCAGATGATGATCAAGGGCAACCCGGGCGATGCAGTCATGCTGAGTGACGTTCTTGGGGGCGGAATTGATATGGGCGATTGGATGCAGACCGGCAGCGTGGTAGTGAACGGCAGCGCCTATGTCAGTTACCAACACTCGGGCCTGGCGGTGGAGCTGTTGGTCCAGAGTGGAGTGGTCGTTACCCTCAGCAACACAGAGGGCCCAGCAGGCCGCTCCACTACTGGCGTGGATACCCTTGGCGCAGATGTGCTGTCCGATGCGTTGACCATTCCCTTCGAAGATATCCCTGGGGTCACCAGTGCGGTGGCAGCGGAAAGCGGGACTCACGGCGCGTCAGGATTGCGCATCAGCGGTGGCGATCTGCGTGAGGGCGGGCTGGAAGCAGCGGATGCCTTGTTGACGCATGCCAGCGACAACTTCACTACGGTTGACGGAAGTTTGGCTTGGCTGTCGCTTCAGCAAGAAGAGGCAAGGCTCCATATGAGCTGAACGGACTGATCCGGCGTTGATGGGAAGCGCTTGAGACTATTCCCAATTCGGTATCAAAACGGAGCGCCAAGGCGCTCCGGTTGAAATACTAGTGCGCATGGAATGGCGATCAAATGAGTTTCAGGAAGTTTCCAGCCGTTCACCGAGAGTGGATTGGATGGACAGCTTGCTACGGTTACGGACTGTGGCTATCTCCTGGTTCTCTATCAGAGTTTTTCCGATGCTGCTGCAGGGCGATAGCAACTTTCGGGCCGGCTGCCCCACGGTGCAGAACTGTGGGGCTGTCTACTGCAAGCGGAACGAAGCCAAGTCACTTTGCCCGTTTGCTGTGGGCTGGCGGGCCTGGTTCAGATCGTCGATGCAGTCGCACCGCGTAGTTCGTCCGCAACCGGAGTTGTTGCGGGCGATGGAATAGCCGCCAACATCGTCCTGAACCCTGAGGGGATGAAAGCAAAGCCCGAACAGTGCCGTAGTCACTGTGGGTTAGGGGTTGGGCTGCAGGTGTGTCCTCAACGCAGCCATTTCCATTTCAAAAGACAACAAAAAAGCAGGAGTCACGGCATTGGGTCGTGGCTGACTAAAGAAGATCTACGGAGACATCATGAAGAATGAAATAGTGAAACAACGCGCAGCATCCATCCAGGCGGCGGCCAATCCAGTTCGCTACAGACGGGTCTGTGTACTGGCAGGGTTGATCTGTCTCTGCATGCTTTCCTCAGCATTGCCAGCGCAGCCGCAGGACCGCACATTGGGCGCCAGTTTTTCCGAGCTGCAGCGCGTGGGCGCAGACCAAGCCCAGGTTGTCTACTATCGCGACAAACAAGCTGACGGCAGGAGCATTGCCAGCATTTATCTGGACAAGCAGTTTGTCACGGCGCTGCGTCCCGGTGGTCATGCAAGTTTCTGCGTGGCCGCCGGAAGCCACCTGCTGGGGGCATATATGGACGATGCGCCCCGTTATGAGGGGAAGAACGAAGAGTTGTACCAGGCAGGCTTCTCCGGCGGGAAGACGTATTACATGAAGGTACGTGAGCAGGGGGGCAACGAGCCGCTCCCGGTCGGGAAGGAGCAGGCGCGTTTGGAGTTGGAAGGCAGCCGCCAACAGGTGCACCTGCTTTCGCGCGCGGAAAGTGCCGAACGTTGCCGCCACTACGGGTTCCACGACAGGCCTGCCAAGGGTAGCCAGACGCTGGTGCTGCAGGCGGATGAAAGCTTCAGCGAAACCGGAAGCTTGAGTGTGTCCGGACGCCATGCGCTGGCTACGCTGGTCGAGGATCTGCGTGCAAAGGGTGCGCAGGTCGTCAAGGTTTCCGTCGAAGGGCATTCAGACCCGCTCGGCAGCGTGGCGCACAACCAGAACCTGGCGCAGCGCTGGGCGAACGCAACCCGTTTCGGCCTGATTGCCCAAGGTGTTCCTCAAGCCATCGTGTCAGCCGAGAGCATGGGCAGTCGCATGCTGCTGGAGCGCGGATGCTATGGCGACAAGCAACAGCAGCGCACCTGCAATGCGCCCAATCGCCGCGTGGTCGTCCAGGTTGAGACAACAATGGTTGAGTCACCGTGAACAGTTACTTCTGGAGCACTCGTGTTGCTGCTGCAATGGTAGCCCTGCCTGTCGATCGCCATGTTGTCGTTCCGGACAGGGATGCTGTTCGGCAGCCTGCTGGAGAGCGGAAATGAGATCATCGGTTGCTTTTCCGCTGCGGATTGCCGTGCTGGATGATCATTCATTGATCCAGATGGCGTTGCAGCTGCGGCTTTCCCGGGAGCCTGACTTTCGTGTTGTGGGTGCCTTTTCCAGCAGCCGGGAGCTGATTGCTGCCTTGGCAAGACTGCCGGTGGACCTGCTGGTGCTGGACTATGCGTTGGGTGCAGCGGAGCTGGATGGTCTTCACCTCATTGGGTTGATACGCCGCAGGTTTCCCATGATGCGGATACTGGTAGCGTCGTCGGCAGAAACGCCGTCCGTGGTCAACTTGTCTCTGGCTGCGGGTGCCAACGGATTCTTCGGGAAGTCGGAAGATGCCGAGTTGCTGGTGGAAGCCATCCGGCGGGTGGCGCAGGGGCATACCTACGTTTCGCCACAGCTGTCCTATCGCCTGGGTACGATACCGGGCGCGTTGCGTCGTCCCCTGGAACAACTGGGTGGTGGACAGCGCCTGCTGGACGAACCTGCATTGTCGCCCAAGGAGCGGGAGGTTCTGCGCTGCTGCCTGGAAGGCATGTCGGTATCGGAGATATCCAGAAAGTTCATGCGTAGCATGAAAACCATCAGCGGGCAGAAACAATCGGCATTCCGGAAGCTGGGTGTTCGCTCCGATGCCGAGTTGTTCAAGCTGCAGCACAGCCTGATCGAGCCGTAGCCCCATGAAGTGCTTCAGGTTATTGCGGGACTGGAAGCGCAGCGCAGGTTGGGTGGGCGCGCTGCTGATGGCTTTGCATTTCAGTGCGCGCCCGGTACTGGCCGAAGAGGTGACGCTGCAGCTATATGATCGGTCCAGTCCCATTCAGCAGGCGCCAGCGCTGGCAAGTGAGGACTGGCAGTGGCTGCGTGACAAGGGAGAGCTCGTGCTGGGTGTGGCCATGCCGAGCAATACGCCGATGGAGATCCTCTGCGGCGAGGATTGCTATGAAGGCATTACTGCTGACGTATTGGGGGCACTCGGCCGCCAGCTGCATATCTCCGTCAAGGTAGTGCGCTATACCGATCGTGCAGCAGCGCTGGCAGCGTTGACCGACGGGCGCGTCGATCTGGTGGGAAGTGCCAACATCTTCGAGCAGCAGGCGCGGGGCGTGCGCCTGAGTGAACGCTACATCGATTCTGTCCCTGTGCTCTATGTGCGCAGCTCGGACAAGCGCCGCATGCCTGCGCAATTGGCCGACATGCGTATTGCCATGGCACAGGACTATCTGCCGATCGACCTGGTCAGGCAGCGCTATCCCCGGGCAAGAGTGATGACCTTCGCCTCCGCCGAGCAGGCGATGGCCGAGCTGGCGTTTGGCGACGCAGATATCTATCTGGGAGACGCCGTATCAAGCAATTACCTGGTCAACCTGAGTTATTTCAGCTACGTAAGCCTGCATGCTCGCTTTCCTGATGACGGTGTGGGGTTCTCATTTGCTTTGCGTCCGGACGCTGCCCGGTTGCAGACGATCATTGATACTGCATTGAGACAGGTGCGCGAGCGCCATGAAGCCGAGCTACTGAAACGCTGGTCGGGTGGGGGGGCATCCGTATCCGTGTCGAGGGTGAATCTGTCGCCGGCCGAGCAACGTTGGTTGCAGAACCATCCCACTGTGCGCTTCGTTGTCAGCAATGACACCGCCCCACTCTCATATTTCGACGCCGATGGTCGTTTCAGTGGTACCACCGCCGACCTGCTGAAGGCGGTGACGGCCCGCACCGGGTTGATTTTCGAGCCGGTGCGGGTGGCACGCTTGGAAGGGCAGATCAAGGCGCTGCAGGAGGGTGATGCCGATATATCGATGTTGGTTCCCACCGAGCAGCGTGAGCGGCTGCTGCGTTTTTCCGGTCCGTTGACCCAGACCGCGTTCGGCATCGTCAGCAGGGAGGGCACACTGGGGTTCACTGGCGCCGAGCAGCTGCGGGGAAAACGCATCGCGCTGCCGGTGGATCATGCGCTGCGGGAGTTGATGCTGCCCGTGGGTGACTACGAGTTCGTGGATGCCGAGACCATTGCTGCCGCGATGGAGATGGTCGCCGCAGGCAAGGCCGATGCCACCGTGGCGCTGTTGCCCATGGCGCAGTACTACGTTGCTACGTTGCATGATGGGAAGCTCAAAGTTTCCGGCATGTTGGAAAACCTGCCTGCACGGCTGGCGTTCGCCACCCGTCGCGAGGACGCAGAGCTGGCCGGCATCGTTGAGAAGGCCCTGCGACAGATTCCGCCGGATGAGGTGGACATCTTCCAGAACCGATGGCGCCCGCGAGCCGACGTGGGCTCGGCCACCTGGACCGACTATCGCAGCCTGATTTATCGCTTTGCGGCAGCAGGGCTGGTGATCCTGTTCCTGCTGGCCGGCTGGAACCTGCACGTGCGTTCGCAGAACCGACGGCGCCGCGAAGCCGAAGAGGCGCTGGGCGACCAGCTGACCTTCATGGAGTCATTGATCAACGGCACCCCGCATCCCATCTATGTTCGTGACCGCGCGGGGCGTTTGCTGACCTGCAACGCCAACTACCTGGATGCATTTGGTACAACCCTGGACGCTGTAACCGGAAAGACCGCGCTGGAAGGCGTCAAGATCGACCGCGGCGAAGGAGCGGGCTTCCACGATGACTATCTTTGGGTAATGGAGCATGGAAAGCCGCTTGAGGTTGATCGGACCTTGCATGTGCCGGGACGCACGCTGAGCATCTATCACTGGATACATCCCTATCGCGATGCGCAGGGTCAGGTGCGCGGTGTCATCTGCGGCTGGATCGACGTCAGCGACCGCCGGCAGCTCAACGAAGAACTGCGGGCGGCGTTGGACGCGGCGGATCAATCCAGTCGCGCCAAAACCACCTTCCTGGCGACCATGAGCCATGAGATACGCACGCCCATGAGCGCGGTCATCGGCATGCTGGAGCTGGCATTGAAGAATGCCGACCAGGGTAGGCTGGACCGCGCGGCAATCGAGGTTGCCTACGATTCGGCACAGGGACTGCTTGATCTGATAGGTGACATTCTTGACGTGGTCCGGATCGAATCCGGGCACGTCAGTCTCAGCCCAAGGCGGGCAAATATCCGCGAGCTGGTCGAATCGGTTGCGCAGGTATTTGACGGACTGGCGCGGCAGAAGTCCCTTTCACTGGATTTGCGGCTGGATTCGATAGTGAATCGCGATGTGCTGGTTGATCCCATGCGCTTCAAGCAGGTCCTGTCCAATCTCGTCGGCAATGCGATCAAGTTCACCGACAATGGTTCCATACGAATCGATGTGGAGGGCGATGTCTCCGATGGCGCGCATCTTCGGTTGAAGATGAAGGTGGCCGATACCGGCATTGGAATTCAGTCCAGCGAGATCGATCGCTTGTTTGAGCCGTTCATGCAGGTGGATCACGAACGTAGCAGCCGTGGTGGCACCGGGCTTGGCCTACCCATCTGCAAGTTCCTGTGTGAGCTGATGGGCGGTGAGATCGCCGTAAGCAGCGTGCCGGGGCAGGGGACGGTGGTGTGTCTAGAGTTGCCTTTCAGCATGTTGCCGGATTTGCCACAAAGCAAGGCTGCAACCGTACAGAAGGCGCGGCAGCATCCGCGTCTGAAGATACTGGTGGTGGACGACCAACCGGCGAACCGGGTATTGCTGGAACAACAGCTGCGCTTCCTCGAGCAGGAGGTGGTGTGTGCCAGCAACGGCGAGGAGGGCCTGTTCGAGTGGCGTCAAGGCGGGGTTGACGTGGTCATCACCGACTGCAGCATGCCCATGATGAATGGCTATGACATGGCACGTGCAATCCGCCGTGAGGAGCAACGGCGCGGTTTGCTGCGCAGTGTGATCATCGGCTTTACTGCCAATGCCCAACCGGATGAGCGCGATCGCTGCCGTGCAGCGGGGATGGATGACTGCCTGTTCAAACCGGTCAGCCTGGCAAGCTTGTCGCAATTGCTGCTGGGTGTACCGGTAGCCCAACAACAGAAGGATGCACAGATTTCGGTCTATGAAAGTGACGTCGAAAGCATCCTGATGGAACTGACGGGGGGCGACGCGGACGTCCGCCAGGCGCTTATCGCAGAAGCCCATCGCAGTTATCAGAATGACCTTCGAGAGTTGGGCAGGTTGGCCGCCGAGGGCGATCCGCTGAGCTTGGGCAACCTGTTCCACCGCATCAAGGGCGGAGCACGCATCTTCAATGCCCTGCCGGTGGTGGACGCCTGTGACCTGGCGGAAGCACTGTGCAAGCAGCAGCCATTCCAACGCGATGCTGCCGTTGTGGCAGCGGAGCGGGTGGCGGAGGAGCTGGAAATCCTGCTGGCGCACCTGCCCGGCTACGGACAACTGGTGGAAGCGGGGTGAACTGTGGGTAGTGGGGGTGAGACAGCGTGCCGCTTCCTCAACCGCGCGAAAGTGCCAGCAGGCGTTCGGCGATCTTTTCCAATGGCAGTACTTCGTCCACGCCGCCTAGTTTGACCGCGCTGCCTGGCATGCCCCAGACCACGCTGCTGGCCTCGTCCTGCGCCAGGGTGGCGGCGCCGGCCTGCTTCATCGCCAGCAGGCCGCGCGCGCCATCCTCGCCCATGCCGGTGAGTATCGCGCCGATGGCGTTGGCGCCAGCACTCTGTGCCACCGAGTGGAACAGCACGTCGACGGCCGGTTTATGCAGGTTGACCGGCGCGGTGTCGTCGACACGGCAACGCCAGCGTGCGCCATCGCGGATCACCCGCAGATGGCGTCCCCCGGCAGGCAGATACGCGTGACCGGGGAGGATCGCTTCGCCGTCGCTGGCTTCGCGCACGGACATGGCCGAGTGCCGGTCCAGGCGTTCGGCGAAGGCCGTGCTGAAGCTGGCGGGCAGGTGTTGGGTCATGACGATGGCGGGCGCGTCTGCCGGCATGCCTTCCAGTACCACCCGCAAGGCTTCGGTGCCGCCAGCGGAGGCGCCGATGGCAATCAGCCGGTCGGTGGTGCGGAAGCCGATGTTGGCGGCTGCGGGGCTGCTTGCTGGCCGGCGCAACGGCGAGGCGCTTGCGCGCACCCGTGAACGTGCGGCCATCTTCACCTTGCCACGCAATTCCTCCGCATAGGCCTCCAGTCCCCTGGCAACATCAAGCTTGGGTTTGGCCACGAAGTCGACAGCGCCCAACGCCAGCGCCTGCAAGGTGGTATCGGCACCGCGCTCGGTGAGCGAGGACACCATCACCACCGGCAAGGGGTGCAAGCGCATGAGATTTTCAAGAAACGCCAACCCATCCATGCGCGGCATTTCCACGTCCAGGGTCAGCACGTCGGGGTTGAGGCGCTTGATCTTCTCGCGCGCCAGCAAGGGGTCGGCGGCAGTGCCGACCACTTCGATGCCGGGGTCGGCGGCAAGTATTTCGCTCAGTACCTGGCGTACCAGCGCTGAGTCGTCGATCACCAATACGCGGCAGGGCGGGGCGAGCGTCACTGGAACAGCTCCACGCCACCGCTGACCGGAGTGCGCGAAAGCTGCGCGCGCACCGCTGATTCGGTGGCGGCCACTTCGGCGTCATGCGCATGCGGCAGGCGCTGCACCACCACGCGTCCGGTGGTCGGGAAGAACCAGATCTTGCGCGGATGGATGCCGCACAGGTCCTCGGCGATGATCGGGATATGTTCGGCGTGCAGATAGTGGCGCACGAATTCTGCGTTGCGGGTGCCGACAGGGTTGCTGGTGAAGCCCTTGAGCACATTGGCACCGCCAAACACCTTGGCCTCCAGACGCTTGCGATGCGCACCACGCTTGAGCAGGTCGTTGATCAGCAGCTCCATGGCGTAGCTGCCGTAACGGGCGGGTGCACCGTCGCCCACATTGCCCTCCGGCAACAGGAAATGATTCATGCCGCCGATCCCGAGGATCGGGTCGCGGATGCAGGCCGCCACGCAGGAGCCCAGGGTGGTGGTCAAAGCCGTGTCATCGTCCACCACCAGATACTGGGTGGGCAGCAGCTTGGCGGCAATGGTCTGGAAACGGCTGTCGCGGTAGCGCATCACCTCATCGGGATGCTGGTGGGTGGGCTTCATGCGCCAGTCCTTCGGGTGCGACGGTAGAGCGTGCGGCCACACGGCTGGATCAGGTCGGCGGCGTGCAGGTAGTTTTCGGAATGGCCGGTGTACAGCAGGCCATCGTCGCCCATGTGCTCGACCAGACGCGACAGGATGGCGCGCTGGGTAGGCTTGTCGAAATAGATCATCACGTTGCGGCAGAACAGGGCGTCGAACGGACCGCCCACGTCGTAGCGCGGTGCCAGCAGGTTGAGCTGGCGGAACTCGACCAGCGAGCGCAGGGCAGGATTGATCCGACACTTGCCTTCGTTCGGGCCGCTGCCACGTTGGAAATAGCGACGCTTGAGTTCCGGGTCCAGACCGGCGATGCGATCGATGGCGTAGACCCCCTGGCTGGCGGTAGCCAGTACCTGGGTGTCGACATCGGTTGCCAGGATCCGCACAGGCGGGGTCAGCGTGCCGAAGGTCTCGCAGGCGGTGATCGCCATGGAGTAAGGCTCTTCGCCGGTGGAGGCCGCGCAGGACCACAGTTTGAGCGGGGCCTGGCTGGCGCGCTGCTGCAGCTCCGCACGCAGTTTGTCGAAGTGGTGCGGTTCGCGGAAGAACGAGGTGAGGTTGGTGGTCAGGGCGTTGGTGAACGCCTGCCACTCTTCGCCGCCGTGCTGTTCAAGCTGGTCCAGGTAGTCCTTGAACGAGCGCAGGCCCAGGTTGCGCAGGCGGCGCGACAGCCGGCCATAGACCATGTCGCGCTTGGCCGGGGCAAGCGCGATGCCGGCTCGGGCATGGATCAGCTCGCAGACGCGACGGAAGTCGCGGTCGTTGAACTCGAAATCACGTTCGTTGCTGTCGAGATTGGCCATGGGCGGGGGCCGTTCAGCTGGCCAGGGCCAGCGTTGCCGGCGTGGCCGGGGCAGCGGCCTGGCGGCACAGCTGGAACACCGCGACAGCCTGGTCCAGCAGGGCGGCCTGTTCTTCCATGGCGCGGGCGGCGGCGGTGGCTTCTTCCACCAGTGCAGCGTTCTGCTGGGTGGTTTCATCCATCTGCATCACCGTCTGGTTGACCTGCTCGATGCCTGCCGACTGCTCCTGCGATGCGGCTGAAATTTCGGCCATGATGTCGGTCACCCGCTGCACCGAGGCGACGATCTCACCCATGGTGCTGCCGGCCTGCTGTACCAGCTGCGAGCCTTCATCGACGCGGCCAACCGAGTCCTCGATCAGGGTCTTGATCTCCTTGGCGGCGGCAGCCGAACGCTGGGCAAGCGTGCGCACTTCCGCGGCAACCACGGCAAAGCCACGGCCCTGTTCGCCAGCACGCGCGGCTTCTACTGCGGCGTTCAATGCCAGGATGTTGGTCTGGAAGGCGATGCCGTCGATCACGCTGATGATGTCGGCGATGCGGCGCGAGGATTGCTGGATCTGCCCCATCGTGGTGACCACGTCCTCCACCACCTGTCCGCCGCGTGAGGCGACCCCGGCCGCTCCCATCGCCAGCTGGTTGGCCTGGCGCGCGGACTCGGCATTCTGGCGCACGGTGGAGGTCAGTTCCTCCATCGAGGCGGCGGTTTCTTCCAGGTTGGCCGCCTGCATTTCGGTACGGCGCGAAAGGTCGGCATTGCCGGTGGCGATCTCGCCGGCCGCCAGATTGATGCTGTCGGCCGATTGCTGGATGCCGGAGACAATCTCCGCCAACTGGTTGATGGTGCTGTTGGCATCCTCGCGCATCTGCGCGAACACGCCCTGGGCGTCCCCGCTCAAGCTAATGGTGAGGTCACCGTCAGCCAGCGCCCGCAGCAGACGCGAGACTTCGCCCAGGTTGTCGTCGCTGACCTGCACCATGCTGTTCAGGGCGCGCACCATGGCGCGGAAATCGTGCTCGAAGCGGTCTTCGTCACCACGTTGGCTGAAGTCGCCCGCAGCGGCTGCACTGCCCAAACGCTTGATCTCGCCGTTGATGGCGGCCAGGTTGTTCTTGATGGCGGCCATGGTGTCGGTGATGACGCGCTTGTCGCCCGGCAGCACCGGCATATCCTGGCTCAGGTCGCCGACCGCATAGCGTTGGGCCAGGGCGATGACCTGCATCTTGACGTCGATATGGCTGGCAACCAGCACATTGGTTTCTTCCACCATCACGCCGTAGTCGCCGGGGAAGCGACTGGCATCGATCCGATAGGCGATCATGCCGGCGTCGTGCTGGCGGGCCATCTCCGCCTGGGCACCAATCACCGCACGCAGCTGATCCTGCATGTGCGCCATGCTGCCCAGCAACTGGCCGGTTTCGTCCTTGCTGGGGGCTGCGATGGGGTTGTCCATGCGGCCCTGGGCGATGGCGGTGGCCACCGCGGTGGCATTGCGCAACGGCAGGACGATGCGGTTGCCGATGATCCAGCTCAATGCCACCACCAGCAGTACCAGCACTCCACCGGCGACAGTCATCACCGCGGTGAACTTCAGCGCCTGTGCCTGCAGGTCGTCCATGTAAACGCCGCTGGAAACCACCCAGTCCCAGGGTTTGTACAGCCCGGCATAGGCCAGCTTGCCGACGACGCCGTCCTGGCCGGGCTTGGCCCAGCTATAGGCGACATAGCCACCACCCTTGCGCGCTGCTTCGACCTGTTCATAGTAAAGACGCACGCCATCTTCGCCGCGGAAATCCTTCATGTCCTTGTTGACGAGATCGGCGCGGAAGGGATGCATCAGCATCACGTACTGCGTGTTGTAGACGTTGAAATAGTTGACGTCGCCATCGGAACGCATCTTCTGCAGTGCTGCCAGTGCGTACTTCTGGGCGTCCTCCAGCGGCATGGCGCCGGTCTGTGCTTCCTTGACGTAGTGCTCAAGCACGCCGTAGCTCATCTCCACCTGGGCACGCAGTGCGGCCTTGCGTGTTTCGTACAGATCCAGGTACTGCATGCGCGCGGCGATCATCGACAGTGCGATGACACCGACGACGATCAGGGCCGTCAGCAGGTTCAGTTTGCGCCTGACGGAGATGTTGGAGATGTAATTTGTCCAGAGCGAGGAGATGATCATGGGATCCGCCGCTGACCTTGCGGTACCGGCGCTGCGTAAGGGGATACCGGGGTTATCGGCCGCAACACGGCCGAGTTGAGTGCCCTCAACGAACAACCCCGGCCAGGGCCGGGGTTGTTCGGGGTGGGTTTAGAATTCCTGCCAGTCCGACTCTGCCAGCTCGGCTACGGCCGTGCGGGCCGGCGCCCGACGGCGCGGTGTCGGCATGGTTGCAGGTGCCTGTGGGGCAGGGCGGGCTGCCGGTTCACGCTGCGCCGCTGCGCTGCTGGTATCGGCGCTACCTTCTTCCAGCTGGAAGACAGAGACCACGTTGGCCAGATGGGCTGCCTGTTCTTCCATCGACCGCGCAGCGGCAGTGGCTTCTTCCACCAATGCGGCATTCTGCTGGGTGGTCTCGTCCATCTGCACCACGGTCTGGTTGACCTGTTCGATGCCGGCGGACTGCTCCTGCGAGGCGGCGGAGATCTCGGCCATGATGTCGGTGACGCGCTGCACCGAGGCGACAATCTCGCCCATGGTGGTGCCCGCCTTCCTGACCAGGGCCGAGCCATCGGCCACCTTGCCCACGGAGTCGTCGATCAGGCCCTTGATTTCCTTGGCTGCGCCTGCGGAGCGCTGGGCAAGGGTGCGTACTTCCGAGGCAACCACTGCAAAACCGCGGCCCTGTTCGCCTGCGCGGGCGGCTTCCACTGCCGCATTCAGTGCCAGGATGTTGGTCTGGAAGGCGATGCCATCGATCACCGAGATGATCTCGGCGATCTTGCGCGAGGACTGCTCGATCTGGGTCATGGTGCTGACCACCTGGCTGACCACTTCGCCACCCTGCGATGCCACCGATGCGGCGCCGATGGCCAGCTGATTGGCCTGGCGTGCAGATTCGGCGTTCTGGCGCACGGTGGAGGTCAGTTCCTCCATCGAGGCAGCGGTTTCTTCCAGGTTGGCGGCCTGCTGCTCGGTACGGCGCGACAGGTCGTTGTTGCCCGAGGCGATCTCGGTGGCGGCCGAGTTGATTGAGACCGAGGACTGCTTGATGCGGCCGACGATGCCGGTCAGCTGGTCGGCCGTGGCATTGGCGTCGTCACGCATGGTGGCAAACACGCCCTGGTAGTCGCCGTGCATGCGGACGGTGAGGTCGCCGCGCGACAGGGCCGACAGCAACGCCGAGATCTGCTCCAGGCTGCTGGCGTTGGCGTCGAGCAGGCTGTTGATCTGCTCTGCCAGCTGCAGGAAGAAGCCGTCCTTGCCGACGGTGTCGACGCGGCCGCTGAGGTCGCCGGCGGCAGCGGCGGCGATCACGCGTGCCACTTCCTTCTCCACCAGTGCCTCGGTGGTGCGGTCACGCCATTCAACAACATTGCCCACCGGCGCCCCGGACTCGTCACGGATCACCGAGATGGTCTGTGCGAACTCGGCGCTGCCGAAGCGCATCTCGCGTTTGAACACGCCCGTCTTCTCCAGCACGTCGATGACCTTGCCGTCCACTTCGCCGCGGTACTCCAGCGCGGTGACATGCTGGCCGATCAGCGGTTTGCTGGCATCGTAATGGGTGAGCTCGGTGGCGATGTCCTCGCTGTATTCGGCAAGCTTGTCCTGCAGGGCGCGGTTGGCGTAAACGATTTCCAGGTCGGTGTTGGTCAGGTATACGCCGGTGGAGGAGTAGTCCAGTGCGGTGCGGATGCGCAGGTTCTCGTTGGCAATGACCTGGTCACGCTCGATGCGCTCGCGCAGATCGCGTTGCATGCGCTGCATGGCGCGGAGCAGGTCGCCGACTTCATCACTGCGCGCAACATCGATATGGCCATCCAGCTTGCCGCTGGCAACCTCGTTGGCCACGTCGACCGCACCGCGCATGGAGCCAACCAGCGAGCGGGCAAACAGCCATACCAGCACCAGCCCGGCAATGACGCCGACCAGTACGGCGACCACGATCAATACTGCGGATGCGGTATAGGTCTCGGAGGCCTGTTTGGCAGCGGCCTGGGCGCGGGCGTTGTCGTTGGTGGCCAGTGCCTGCAGCGACGTATAGGCCTTGCGGTGCATGTTGCGGG
The DNA here is from genome assembly GCA_032112995.1 of Stenotrophomonas sp. GTDB lineage: Bacteria > Pseudomonadota > Gammaproteobacteria > Xanthomonadales > Xanthomonadaceae > Stenotrophomonas. Next base: position 85,722 of record DAMCTY010000001.1, read on the forward strand.
TTTCGCCGACGAAGGTGTCGATGGCGTCATCCGGGAGTTCCAGCTCCAGCATCTCGGTGACCGCGTCATAGGAACCTTCCGCGGCCTTCCAGTCAGTGACGAAGGCATCAAAAAGCTTCTTCTGCTCCGGATTGTCGATCAGCCTGGGATATGCGGCGATGGTTGCATCGATCTCCTTGCGCAGCTCGCCTGCTCGCGCCTTGGCGTCTGCTTTCACCTCGTCACTGGCACGTACCAGGCTCTGGTAGGAGGCATTGCGATACTCGCTGACCATGCCGCTCAGTTCGCCGGTGGTGCGCAGGCTGGGCATGCGGTTGTCGGCGAGATCGGTGGTGACGTTGTTGAGCGAGTGCAGGCCACGGTAGGCCACGATGCCCTGCAGCAGCATGACGAACAGCACGACGCCAAAGGTAAGCATCAGCTTCGGCTTGAGTTTCAGCGAGTTGATCCAATGCATCTTGCGCTTTCTCCGGAAACAGCACCGCGCCCTTACAGCGCGGAGGACCACGCCGGCAGCGCCGGCGTGCACACAGGCATGATTACTTGATGTTGGCCAGCTTCAGGCCGGCCGGCGAGCTGACTTCGATTTCAGCGCGCGACGCATCGCGCTGGATGCGGCCGATCACGCAGACGGTCTTGCCTTCCAGCGTTTCCAGCGGGAAGCCGAACTTGCTGCGGTTGGCGCCGGCAATGCGGGCCGAGAAGGTGTGGCGCGGGAACGCGCCGCCCATGTGCAGGAAGGTGGGCTGGCCTTCGGAGCCTTCGGCATAGCGGGCCTTCTCGACCTTGCCACAGACCATGCCGTCCTTGCCTGCGAAGCGGGCAGCGGTTTCCGGGGCGATCATTTCAGCCGTATCGGCAGCGGCGGCGAACGAGGCGGTTGCCAGTACGGCAGCCGAGAACAGCGGAAGCAGGTGCTTGTACATCGATATCTCCGGGATGACGTTGGGCCCGTCGGGGAGGGCGGGCATGCAAGCGCTATCGGCCGTACTCAGGCGGGCTGAAGTCCTGTGTCCTGATTTGTGACAGCGCTCATGGTTTGATGGGTCAGGCCACGGCTTCTTCGGCACTGGCTGGTTGGCCAAGGTCGGCGGTGTCGAGCAAGGTCTCGATATCCAGCAGGATCAACATGCGGTCGTCCTGGGTACCGATGCCGGAGATGAAGCGGGTGTCGACTGCTGCGCCGAATTCCGGCGTAGGACGTATCTGCTCGGCGGCGAGCGGGATCACATCGGAGACGCTGTCGACGACGATGCCGACCACGCGGTCTTCCACATTGAGGACGATCATCACGGTGAACGCATCGTAGCGGGCTTCATCCAAGCGCAGCTTCAGGCGCAGGTCGATCACCGGCACGATGGTGCCGCGCAGGTTGATGACGCCCTTGATGTAGTCCGGTGCGTCGGGGACGCGTGTTACCGAGTCGTAACCACGGATCTCCTGGACCTTGAGGATGTCCACGCCGTAGTGCTCGTTGCCGAGGGTGAAGCTGAGGTACTCGCCGCCGGTGCCTTCGGCGGTGGGGTTGCGGGTATCGTTCATGGCGGGTCCTGGTCCTGGCGGGTGCCGGTGCGTGCGGCTGTTGCACCGGTATCGGCGCCAGGGACGGGGACTTTAGCGATGCGGTTCTGTTGCTTGCCTGCTTGTCGGCGGGTGCCCTGGCCCCGTCGGTGCCGACGGGCGGGCAACCGCAGGGCGGGCGCGTCAGTCGCCGTTGCTGCGGGCCTTGCGCAGGCGGTCGATGCGGAAGATGTAGCGCTGGATCGTGTTGTCGGCGCCGCGTGGCAGGTCGCTGAAACGCAGCCCGGCCCGGGTCATCTCCACACCGTTGGGCTGCTTCTGCTGGCGCAGGTTGCATACCACCAGGGCGGTGGTGAAGGGCGTGCTTTCCGGTATGTCGAGCACACCGGTATAACGTGACTGCAGATTCAGCAGGGTCTGCTCGGGGGGCAGCAGCAGGGCGATGCCGCCTGCGCTGATGTCGAGGACCCGCAGGCGGATCGCCGCACCGCCCTCCGGGTCGGGCAGCTCGAAGTAGGGCGAGTCCCCCACCGGGGTTTCCAGTCGATAGAACTCGCGGCGCTGCAGGTGGTACACCTCGTCGGGAAGCTCCGCCTCGAAGGCGACATGACCCTCGCGGTTGATGCGGCGATGGCCGTGCAGCTGGAAACGTACTGTTACCTTGTCCACCTGGCCGAAACAGAGCAGGCCGGCAGCGGCTTCGGCGGTGTTGTTCACCGACGGCACCGGGCTGGCATCCAGCACCATGCCGTCCCCGTCCACCTCAAGCACCGCAGACGGGAAGGATTGATCACGACCATCCGGATGCACTGTGACCATGGAGCGCTGGTCGATCATGGCCTGCAGCAGATGCCTGATCTGATGGCGGTTGCGCACCATGAAGCGTTCATCGGCGTACAGGTTGCCGGCGTGGGGAGAGGCCGTAGGTGCTGGCGATGCGTGGTCGGGCATGGACACTTGTGCGTAGCGGCGTTGGACAGCAGCCCGCAAGTGCGGGTGCTGCGAAATGTGATATCGGCCGCCTTTTTAGCATCTTTAGTGCCGGCTGTTACGGTTTGCGGTCAAATCGGCGCAGGCAGGTAAAGCGCGCGAAGCAGATGTCGGTTCTGCTGGCTCTGTTGCTTGCATCCACTTCCTGTGCGTCGGGATTCTGACGCTGATGAGTGCCGATGCCACGACAAACGACAGAGCATGGCGCGGGCCAGCGTGCAGACGGCCGCTATCAGAAGTTTCTTGTTTCAAGCCCAGGAAAGCGGCGGCAGGCAGGCCGGAGAGTCTCCCGCCCGCCGCCCAAGGCGGTGGCTCAGAACTCCTGCCAGTCCTCAGCGCCGGTCACTGGCGAACGCGAAGGCGCTTTCGGAATGGCGCGCAACGTCGGCCGCGCCCGTGCTTGCGGCGGTGGCACGCTGGCGGCTACACGGGCCAGCGATACGCTCACACTGTCGGCCAACTGGAACTGTGCGACCGCATCGGTCAGCTGGCGGGCCTGGTCCTCCATCGAGCGTGCCGCCGCAGTGGCTTCCTCCACCAGCGCCGCGTTCTGCTGGGTGGTCTCGTCCATCTGCATGACCGTCTGGTTGACCTGCTCGATGCCGGCGGTCTGTTCGTGCGAGGCGGCGGCGATATCGGCCATGATGGTGGTCACCCGCTGCACGGAGGCGACGATCTCGTCCATGGTGGTGCCGGCGCGGCGCACCAGCTGCGAGCCTTCACTGACCTTGCCGACCGAGTCATCGATCAGCGATTTGATTTCCTTGGCGGCAGCGGCCGAGCGTTGTGCAAGCGTGCGCACCTCCGACGCCACCACGGCGAAGCCACGGCCCTGGTCACCGGCGCGCGCGGCTTCCACGGCGGCGTTCAGGGCAAGGATGTTGGTCTGGAAGGCAAGGCCATCGATCACGCTGATGATGTCGGCAATGCGTTGCGAGGACTGTTCGATCGAGGTCATGGTATTGACGACCTGTCCCACGACCTCGCCCCCCTGGGCTGCCACAGTGGCCGCGCCGCGGGCAAGCTGGTCGGCCTGTCGAGCATGCTCGGCGTTCTGGCGTACGGTGGAGGTCAGTTCCTCCATCGAGGCGGCGGTCTCCTCCAGGTTGGCGGCCTGCTGCTCGGTACGGCGCGACAGGTCGTTGTTGCCAGTAGCGATTTCGATGGCCGCCAGGCTGATGCTGCCGCTGCTGGCCTGGATGCGGGTGACGATGGCTGCCAGCTGGTCAATGCTGCTGTTGCCGTCGTCACGCATGCGCGCGAACACGCCGTGGAAGTCGCCGTCCATGCGCGCGGTCAGGTCGCCTTGGGCAATGGCCTGCAGCAGGCGGGACAGGTGACCCAGATTGTCCTCGGTGCTGTGCATCAAGGCATTCAGACTGCCAATCATGTCGCGGAAATCGTATTCGAAGCGCTCGGCATCGCCACGCTGGCTGAAATCTCCAGCAGCAGCGGCCGAGGCCAGGCGCTTGATCTCGGCATTGATTGCCGACAGGCTGGCCTTGGTGCCATCCATGGCGTCGGTGATGACGGCTTTCTCGCCGGGCAGGCGGTCCATGTCCACCGACAGGTCGCCGCGGGCATAGTGGCGCATGACGTCGACCGCCTTCATCTTCACGGCGATGTGCTGTGCAACCAGGGCGTTGACGCCGCCCACCATGCGCCCGAAGTCTCCGGGGAAGCGACTCGCGTCCATGCGGTAGCTGATCTGGCCCTCGTCGTGCTCGCGGGCCATGTCCAGCTGTGCGGCGATGACGGACTTCAGCTGGTTCTGCATGCGCTGCATCGACGACAACAGGCTACCGATCTCATCCTTGCGGCTGCTGTCGATGCTGCCGTCCAGGCGGCCGTTGGCGACGTCGTCGGCAACCCGCAGGGCGGCCCCCACCGGGCCAACGATGGAGCGCACGATCACCACGCCCAGCGCCGCGGACAGCAGACCCAGCAGCGCCATGCAAAGGAAGATGACGGTGGTGCTGCGTGCCTGGGTAGCATTGGCGAGCTCCACCTCGCGGTCCAGCGCGGAGACCACATAGACCGATAGCTGCTCGACGGCATCGAACAGTTCGCGGCGGCTGACCCGCGACTGGTCGTTGGAAATGGTCTGAGCCAGTTCATGCTGGCCGTCGCTGATGGCCTTTTCCATCAGGGCATGGGCGCTGAAGTAGCTGTCCATGGTGGTCTGCATCTGTGCGTACAGGCGTTGTTGCTCGGCACTGGCCGTCAGGGCTTCGTACTGCTTGCGGTGCTCGGCCAGCTTCTGCCGCTGGGCGCTGATGCGCTGGTTGTATTCGGCCACGAACTGCGGCTCGTCCAGATGCGAGAGCTGCGACAGCTCGGCGATGCGGATTTCTGCCAGATCGGCGCGGATCCGTTCCAGGTACTGGACGGCTGGCATGTAGCGGCTGGTGACCTCATCCAGTTGGGCGGTGGCCTGCTTCAGGCGCACGACGGCAAAGCCGCCCAGGGCGAGGGTGGTGAGCGTGGTCAAGGTGAACGCGATCGCGAGCTTGCGGGCAATGCTCAGGTTGCGGAAGAACTCCATCTCTCTCTCTCCAGATCATCAGCGGCTGTACCGTGCGGGCCCACGTTCCTGGTGATGGCCCCCGCGCGGCGGGTCTGCAGCACCGCATTGCGGTGGTGTTAGAGCGGATAGCGGCGCTGGCAATGAAGGCTGTAGAGAGCCACGGGTCCTTGTTTTCTTAAGGATTCAGCGCAAATCGTCACGTAACTTTCACCTTGCTGAGGACTTCAAGTTAGTCAGAAAGGAAACGCGACCGGTGCCCGTAAGAGGGTGTGCGTGAACGCCCGGTTCAATCCTTCAGCGGTGACGGTCCGCTTTTTTTTCGTGGAGCCGACGCGCGCTCGGGTTACGAAAAAAAGTAGCCCCCGCGGGTGGGGCGGGGGCTATCTTTCTGCAGCGAGCGCTGGCGATGAGCTTAGAACTCGTGCCAATCACCGCCATTGACCAGGCGCGCAACCGGCTGAACTGCTGGCTTTGCAGGTGCAGGGCGGACACGATGGACAGTCATGGCGGCGGCAGTCCTCGCGGGCACCGGTTGGGTTGGGGCAGTAGCCAACTGTTGCTCCAGTTGGAAGGCGGCTACCGCCGCGGTCAATTGTGCGGCCTGTTCTTCCATGGCACGGGCGGCAGCCGTGGCTTCCTCCACCAGGGCGGCGTTCTGCTGGGTGGTTTCGTCCATCTGCATCACGGTCTGGTTGACCTGCTCGATGCCGGCGGATTGTTCCTGTGAGGCGGCGGAGATCTCGGCCATGATGTCGTTGACGCGTTGCACCGAGCCAACGATCTCGCCCATCGTGCTACCAGCCTGATGGACCAGCGCCGAGCCTTCGCCTACCTTGCCGACCGAGTCCTGGATCAGGTCCTTGATTTCCTTGGCGGCTGACGCCGAGCGCTGGGCCAGGGTACGGACTTCGCTGGCGACCACCGCGAAGCCGCGACCCTGCTCACCGGCACGGGCGGCCTCCACGGCGGCGTTCAAGGCCAGGATGTTGGTCTGGAACGCGATGCCATCGATGACACTGATGATGTCGGCTATCTTCTTCGACGAGGCTTCGATGTCACCCATGGTGGTGACCACCTGTTCGACCACGGCGCCACCGCGACTGGCAACGTCATGTGCACCGCTGGCCAACTGGTTGGCCTGACGTGCGTGTTCTGCGTTCTGGCGCACCGTGGAGGTCAGCTCCTCCATCGAAGCAGCGGTTTCTTCCAGATTGGCGGCCTGCTGCTCGGTACGCCGTGACAGGTCGTTGTTGCCCGTGGCTATCTCGCTGGCGGCCAGATTGATCGCCGAGGCCGCGTGCTGGATGCGGCCAACGATGCCGGTGAGCTGGTCCACCGTGGCGTCGGCATCATCGCGCATGCGGGCAAATACGCCGTGGAATTCACCCTGCATGCGTACGGTCAGATCGCCGCGGGCAATGGCCTGCAACACCGTGGACACTTCGCGCAGGTTGCCATCGGTGGTTTCCATCAACTGGTTCAGGCCGCCGACCATGTCGCGGAAGTCATGCTGGTAGGCCTCGGTGTCGCCCCGCAGGGTGAAATCGCCGTGGGCGGCAGCGGTGGCCAAGCGTTTGATCTCGCTGTTGATCGCCGACAGGCTGACCTTGACTGCATCTACGGTATCGGTCATGGCGGCCTTTTCAGCGGGCAGGCGCTCGATGTCATGCGACAGGTCGCCGTTTGCATACTGTCGGATGATGCCTAATACCTGCAGTATCAGCTGGACGTGCGAAGCTACCAGGGCGTTGCTTTCCTTGACCATCACGCCGTAGTCGCCCGGGAACGCGAGCTCGTCCATGCGATGGCTGATGTATCCCGCATCATGTTGCTGCGCCATCTCGCGCTGGGCAGCGATCACCGCCTGCAGCTGCGTCTGCATGCGCTGCATCGATGACAGCAATTTGCCAACCTCATCCTTCCGGGATGTATCGATGCGGCGGTCGAGCTTGCCGGCGGCCACGTCATCGGCCACCCGCACTGCCTCTTCCAAGGGCACCATGATGGCGCGGATGATGGCCCAGGCCAGGCCCGCAGCAGCCAGCAGCGCCAGCGCGATGCCGATGATGATCGCCAGCATGGAACGCGACTGTGCGTGCTGCGAGGCGGCGGTCTGCCTGGCCAGTTGGGCCTGGTTGTACTGCGACAACTGCTTGAGCTGGTCGAACAGGGCACGGCGTGCCTTGCGCGACTCATCGCTGGAAATGGTGCGGGCGGTATCAAAATCGTCGCTGGCGATCGCTGCCGCGATGCGCTCATGCGCGCTGAAGTAGGCGGCGCGGTACTGCTTCACCTTCTCATACATCGCCAGCTCCTCGGCGCTGCTTGCGACTTCGATGTCGTCGTAGGCTTTTTCCGCAGCAGTGATCAGGGCATGGGTGTCGCGCAGGCGCTTGTCGTAGTCCGCGAGCTGTGCAGCGTCACCCTGATAGCTCAGCTGGGCCTGCTCGTAGGTGCGGTATTCGCCGAGCTGTGCGCGCATCTCCCCCAGCGCCTGCACGGCTGGCATCCAGTTGTGGTCGACGGCTTCGATCTGGCTGCTGGCCAGGCTCATGCGCCAAAGGGCGAACACGCCCAGCAGCAACGTGAACAAGCCGGTGATGCAGAAGGCGAAAACCAGCTTGCGCGTGATGGATAGATTTCTGAACCAGTTCATTGCGAACGCCTCCGATGGCGTGCAGGTAGTACCGCAACCGCAGGTCACGGGCGGGATTGAGAAAGATCGAAACGAGCCGTGGCGAAGTCTTCGGTACCGGCTTGGTCAGCGGTATCGGCGCGATGGCGTTGGTTCTTAAGCGTTTATTGCAGGCTTGGGTAAGGTGTTTGTGCCAAGCGCGCTGCTCTGCGACTTCAGGCTGGCGTGTTGAGTGCCTGCAGCGCGGGCGCGCTCACGCATCTGCGCCCTGCGCTGTTGGTACAGGGCAGGGCGTAGCGGGCTTGGACAGGGGCAACACGGCTTGCGCCGCTTATGCCACGGGCAGGTCAGGCGGCCTGTGGGGCGCGCAGCGAACGCACCAGACCGCCGATGTCGACGATCAAGGCGACCCGGCCGTCACCCAGGATGGTGGCACCGGACACGCCACTGATGCGGCGGTAGTTGTTCTCGATGTTCTTGACCACGACCTGCTGCTGGCCCAGTAGTTCGTCCACTTCCAGGGCGATCTTCTGGCCATCGCCTTCCACCACGACCACCAACGGATCGGAAGTGGCATTGCCGGGGTAGCCGTAGTAGTCGCCCAGCGACAGGATTGGCAGGTACTCCCCGCGGACCCGCAATACGCGGCCTTCGCCGGCCATGGTGCGGATGTCGTCGGCCTGCGGCTGCAGTGCTTCCAGCACGTAGGCCAATGGCAGGATCAGGGTTTCACCGGCCACCGATACCGTCATGCCATCAAGGATGGCCAGGGTGAGTGGCAGCCGGATCAATACGCGGGTGCCAGCACCGGTGCGGCTTTCCAGCTGCACTTCGCCGCCCAGGGCCTGGATATTGCGACGTACCACGTCCATGCCAACGCCACGACCGGACAGATCGGTGACTGCGTCGGCGGTGGAGAAGCCCGGCTGGAAAATCAGGTCCCAGACCTGCGCGTCGGTCGGGTTGTCGGGAATGCTGATGCCGCGCTCGCTGGCCTTGGCCAGGATCTTGTCGCGGTTGAGGCCGCGGCCGTCATCGCTGACCTCGATCACGATATGGCCGCCCTGGTGTGACGCAGCCAGGGTGATGGTGCCGGTTTCGTCCTTGCCGGCATCGCGGCGGACATCGGGCATCTCCAGCCCGTGATCGATGGAGTTGCGCACCAGGTGGACCAGCGGGTCGGCGATTTTTTCGATCAGACCCTTGTCCAGCTCGGTGCCTTCGCCGATGGTGCGCAGACGCACATGCTTGCCGAGGCGGCTGGACAGATCGCGGACCAGGCGTGGGAAGCGACGGAACACCGCGTCCACCGGCAGCATGCGCACGCCGATGACGGCTTCCTGCAGATCGCGGGTATTGCGTTCCAGCAGGTCCAGGCCCGCGAACAGGCGCTCGGCATGCACCGGGTCCAGACCACCGGACACCTGCTTGAGCATGGCCTGGGTAATGACCAGCTCACCGACCAGGTTGATCAGTGCGTCCACCTTGTCAACGCTGACGCGGATGGAGGTTTCGGCGTCGTGATTGTTGCCTGCCGCCGGTTTCGCGGGCTCGGCGGTGGTCGCGGTGACAGGAGCGGCTGCCGGCTCAGGGGCCTTCACCGCCAGGCTGGGCGGGGCGGCCGGGCGGATGTCGAGCTCGCAGTCGTCGACCACCCAGGCAAACGTGTCTTCGATGCGGCTGCGCGGCACCTTGCCAACCAGGCCCAGATCCCAGGCGAGGTAGGCTTCCAGCGGATCCAACTGCTCGAAGCCCGGCAGCCGCTCCATGCGCGGCTCCACGTGCAGCGCACCCAGGGTTTCCAGTTCACGGATGATGCGCAGCGGATCATTACCGCTCATGAACAGTGAAGGTGCAGGTACAAAGCCGATCTGCCAGGCGTCCGGTGTTTCGTCCTGCCTGGCCGCTGCCGCGGCGACGGGGGCAGTGCCTGCCAGCACCGCCTGCAGACGGTCGGTGACGGCCTTGACGGCCGCCGGGTCGGCTGCCTGGCCGTGCTCGGCCTCGCGCAGCAGGGCGCGCAGCACGTCCACCGATGCGAGCATGGCATCGACCGCCGTGCTTTCCAGGGCGCGCTTGCCGGCGCGCAGCTCGTCCAGCAGGGTTTCCAGCACATGGGTCAGTGCGGCGATTGCCTCGAAGCCGAACGTGCCAGCACCGCCCTTGATCGAGTGCGCGGCACGGAACACCGAGTTGATGACTTCCGGGTCCTGCACGCCGTCTTCCAGCGCCAGCAGCCCAGCTTCCATCGCATCCAGCCCTTCGCGGCTTTCCTCGAAGAAGGTGGCGTGGAAACGTTGCAGGTCCATGCTCATGGCGCGGTATCCGATCGGGTGGGGCAGGTGGGCGTATCAGCCCAGGACTTTCTGTACGGTGGCGACCAGCTGTTCCGGGTTGAACGGCTTGACCAGCCAACCGGTGGCACCGGCAGCCTTGCCCTCGGACTTCTTATCTGCGGCGGACTCGGTGGTGAGCATCAGCATCGGGGTGAACTTGTAGTCCGGCAGCTGGCGCAGTTCGCGGATCAGCGAGATGCCGTCCATGTTCGGCATGTTGACGTCGGTGACCACCGCATTGAAGCGCTGGCCCTTGGCGCGGCCCAGGGCAACGGCGCCATCTTCGGCTTCTTCAACCGAAAAGCCGGCCGAGGTGAGGGCGAATGCGACCATCTGGCGCATCGACGCCGAGTCATCCACCACCAGGATTCGTGCGCTCATGCAGCGTTCTCCACAGATTTCAGTGTGTCAGGGGTTGCTTCCAGGCCAAGGGCCTGGAGGACGCCGAGCAGGCGCGCGGCGTCACGGAAGGTGTCGGTAACATTGTCGAAGACGGTGTTATGGCCGGCCTGGCGGCGCGCCAGCACGAAGGCGCACAGCACCTGCATGGCGGCGGTGTGCACGCGGCTGACCTGGCCTGCGTCCAGCCGAAGTTCCCCGGCCTGGGCCAGGTGCGGGGCCAGTTGTTGCTTCAGGTCGCTGGTGGACTCGATACCGAGATCCTGCGACAGGGCCACAGTGCTCATCGTTGCTCCGGACAAACGTTACTGGGAGGGATAGCGGCGCTCAGGCGGGTAACTTTAGGGAGACGATTGATAGTGTTAACCACGGCACATTCCTGCTGCGTGCCGCGAATCAAGAGCAGCCTTCGCCGCCTTCCCCCGGGCTGTGTCAAACCGAGCGCTGGAACGCCCGCCCTGCAGGAGACTGCGCATCGCTCGCGCTGCAGGCGGGAGGGCAGGACGCCGGGTCTGTGCAGGCGGCGCTTGCGATCACTGCAGCAGGCGGGTGGCGTCGAGCAGGATCATCGGTTGTGCGCCCAGGCGGGCGACGCCGCGGAACAGTTCATTGGATATCTGGCAGATGCGTGCGGTGTCCGGGGGCTCGATCTGTGAGTCCGTGAGGCTGGCCACGTCTTCGACCGCCGACACGCGCAGGCCCAGGGTTTCGCCGTTCTCCTCCAGCACCACGATTCGGGTCTGGCCGTCCTCGGCGGAGCTGGCCATGCCCAGGTGGGTGCACAGGTCCATCACCGGCACGACCTGGCCGCGCAGGTTCATGATGCCCAGCATCGAAGCACTGGTGCCGCGCAACGCCAGCAACGGCACCGGCAATACCACTTCCTGCACCTTCAGCAATTCCAGCGCATAGGTCTGCTGGCCACAGCGCAGGCGCAGCCAGCGCGAGGCGCGCTCGCTGGCGCGACGTTGGTGTGCGGTCGGTGTGGGTGGGCGTTGGGCCTGTGTCTGCAGTTCCTGCCAACTGGTGGGGCGCGCGGCAAGCGTTGGTTGGGGGCGCGGCGCCACTGGCGGGGCCGGCCGCCCTGCGGCAACCTCGAAGGCTGCCTGCAGGCTGGGCGTGTCGCTGTGCGCCATGCGGCTGCTTTCGGCGGCGCTGGCCTCGTAGATCACCTCGTCGGGAAGATCGTCCCAGGTGGGTTCGCGGCCCTGCTTGGCGGCAAGCGCCGCAGCTTGCGCGTCGTCGAATGCGGCCTGCAATGCATCACTGTCAGCAGGTACGGCAACGGGTTGGCTGGCGGTGGCGTCCGCCTCGGCCAGCGCGGCCTCAAACGCGGCTTCCAGCTCGGGCGTGTCGCCCGGGACCGTTTGTGCGGCGGGAGCGGAGGCCTTGGCTGCCTCAATTTCGGCCAGCGCCGCTTCGAAGGCGGCTTCCAGCTCCGGGGTATCACCAGGTACGGCAGCTGCTACCGGCGTCGGTGCTGCGGCCGCAGGAACCGCTTCAAGCAGCAGCTCGCCCAGGTAGTCATCCAGCACATCGTTGCTGCTCATGCCGCGCGCTCCAGCTGCGCGGCCTCATCGGCCAGCAACCAATCCAGGGCACGGCGGTAGGCGGCCATGCCGCGTCCCGGATAATCGTCGCCCAGCAGCGGTACGGTGAGCGCGGCGGGGTTGCAGATGCGGGTGTCCACCGGGATGGCATCTTCCCAGACGCGTTGGCCGTGGGTGTCCTGCATCAGCTTGAGGGTCTCGTTGCCAGCGCGGGTGCGGCGGTCGAACAGGGTTGGCAGCACCGAGATCGGCAGCGGGCGCTTGCGCGAGCGCTCAACCATTTCGCCGGTGCGGACCATGCCATCCAGGCCATGCAGCGCCAGTGGTTCGGCCTGGGTGGGGATGATCAGGCGATCGGCAGCAGCCAGCGCGTTGATCATCAGCAGGCCCAACGTGGGAGCGCAGTCGAGCAGGATGTAGTCGTGGTGCTCGCCGTGGCGTGCCAAGGCCTGCTGCAGGGCCAGGCCAAGGCCCGGCTGGTTGGCGCTACGGCGCTCCAGCGTCGCCAGCGAGGCTTGCGCGCAGAGGTAATCCAGACCGGGGATGGCGCTGCTGCGGCTGAGTTCGGCGATGGCGTGGGGCGGGGTGGCGAACAGCTCCTGGACGCCCTGCGGCACCGGCTCTACCGCCACACCAAAGGCGCGGGTCAGCGAGGCGTGCGGGTCCAGGTCGATCAGCAATACCTTGTAGCCGCGCGCGGCCAGGCCGCGGCCCAGCGACAGCGTGGTGGTGGTCTTGCCGACGCCACCCTTCTGATTGGCAATGGCCCAGGTACGCATCAGTGAACTCCTTCAATTACAGCCGGTACGCCGGCATTGGCAGTGCCTGCCGTGCTGCCGCCGCCGCTCGGCGCCGGTTCTTCCGCACTGGCGGTGGTACTGGCAGGCAGGCTTGCGGCGCCGGCCTGGTCGGCCAGGATGATGACCATCACCCGGCGGTTGCGGTTGCGCCCGGCCGCCGCGTCATTGCTTTCGCGGGGGCGGAATTCGCCATAGCCCACCATCGCCAGACGCTGCGGTTGCACGCCGTGGTCGGCGAACAGATGCACGACGCTGGCGGCGCGGGCTGCGGACAATTCCCAGTTGGACGGGAACTGCGCGGTGGCGATGGGCAGGTTGTCGGTATGGCCTTCCACGCGCACCCCATTGGGTGCGTCCAGCAACACATCGGCCAGTTTGCCCAGGGTTTCACGGGCGTCGGCGCCGAGGGCGGCCGAACCGGTGCCGAACAGGATGTCGCTGTTGATCTCCACTTCGATCCACAGTTCGGTGCGGCGCACGGTGATCACGCCCTGCTTCACCAGCGGTGCCAGCGCTTCGCTCAGGCGGTTGGCGATCTGCCCCAGCTGGCGCTCGGCGCGTTCCAGTTGCTCGCGGTTATGGGCCGAGACCGGCATGCGCATATTCGATGCCATCGATGGCAGCTGGGTAGGATCGGCCATGGCACCGCCGGTCATGCTGGGTGAGCGGATCACGGACGGAGTGTCGTGGCCGCCCCCCTGGATCTGCATGTTGCCTACCTGTACCTGGGTGATGGTACGCGGCGCGCCGCCGAAGGCCGTGGTCAGGGCATCGGCCATGACCCGGTACTTGCCCTCGTTCAATGAGGAAATGGCATACATGACCACGAAGAAGGCGAGCAGCAGGGTCATCAGGTCGGCATAGGGGATGGCCCATGCTTCGTGGTTGGCGTGCTCTTCGTGCTGCTTGCGGCGGGCCATGGTTCAGTTCACGAAGCCGGCCAGGCTGTTTTCGATATTGCGCGGGTTCTCGCCTTGGGCAATGGCGATCAGGCCTTCGATGACCATCTCGCGCTCGCGGCTGCTATTGGCGATAACGCCCTTGAGTTTGGCCGAGACCGGCAGGAACAACAGGTTGGCCGAGGCGATGCCATAGATGGTGGCAGTGAATGCCGCGGCGATGCCGTGGCCAAGCTTGCTGGGGTCGGCAAGGTTCTTCATCACCGCGATCAGGCCCAGCACAGCGCCGATGATGCCCAGGGTGGGTGCATAGATGCCCATGCCTTCGAATACCTTGGTGGCGGCCAGGTCCTGCTGCTCCTGGCTGCCCAGTTCGATTTCCATCATGTGGCGGATGGTTTCCGGCTCTACGCCGTCCACCACCAGCTGCAGGCCTTTGCGGATGAAGGGGTCGTCCTGCAGGTCCACCTGCGGTTCCAGCCCGAGCAGGCCCTGGCGGCGCGCGATGTTGCTCCAGTCCACGATCTGCTGCACCAGTGCCTGGCGGTCGCTGGCCGGCGGGCGGATCACCCAGCGCACGATCTTGAACGCGTGCTTGAACACGGCAGGCGAGGTATGCAGCAGGATGGCGGCGACGGTGCCGACGATCACGATCACGAACGCAGCCGGTGACCACAGCGAGGACAGGCCGGCGCCCTTGAGGATGCTGCCACCCACCAGCGAGGCGAGGGCGAGGAAGAGTCCAATGATGCTGAGTCGGTCCATGGTGCGTATATCGGCCTGGTTGGAGCGGTCTTGAATCAGGGCGTTGCTTGAGCCCCTCTCCCGCGTGCAGGAGCGGGGTTGGGGTGAGGGCAGCTTTCTGCGTTACAAGCTGAAAGCACCCCTCACCCGCCCCGTCTTCGCGGGGCGCCCTCTTCCGCAGGCGGGAGAGGGGACTGGCGGGATCGCGAACGGTGCCGGCGCAATCAGGAGATTGCTCACCCCTGTCCTCCACGCAACCCATCCACATCCAGGATCAGCGCCATGCGGCCATCGCCAATCAGGGTGGCGCCGGCATAGCCCTTGAGGCCGCGCAGGGCGCGGGGCAGGGGCTTGATCACCACTTCCTCGCGGCCGCGCACCTGGTCGACGACCAGGCCAAAACGGGTTTCGCCCATCTGCAGCACCACGATGGTCAGCAGGGTGGACGGGGTAGGCGGAACGCCCAGCCAGTCGCGTAGATCCACCAGTGCCAGGGTATGGCTTTTGCGGTCCAGCACGGCGCGGCCATCGAACCAGCCCAGTGAGGTGGCGGGGGCGTGCAATACCTCCATCACCCGCGCCAGGGGCAGGGCGTAGACATCGTCGCCGGCCTGCACCAGCAGGGTCGGCAGGATGGCCAGGGTCAGCGGTACGCGGATCAGGAAGCGGCTGCCACGGCCCAGTTCCGACTGGATCTGGATCTGGCCGCTGAGCTCGCGGATGCGCGATTGCACCACATCCATGCCAACACCCCGGCCGGAGATGTCGGTCACCTGCTGCTTGGTCGAGAAACCGGGCAGGAACACCAGGTGCAGGCATTCCTCGCTGCTCAGGCGGGCGGCAGCTTCCGGGTCGATCAGGCCTTTCTCGCGTGCCTTGTTGCGCAGGCGCTCGGGATCGATGCCGGCACCGTCATCCTGTACTTCGATACTGACGTAGTCGCCTTCCTGCTGGGCAGACAGGCGTACACGGCCCATCCGTGGCTTGCCCTGCGCTTCGCGCAGGTCGGGGCCTTCCACGCCGTGATCGATGGCGTTGCGGACCAGGTGGACCAGGGGGTCAGCCAAGGCTTCCACCAGGTTGCGGTCCAGCTCGGTGTCGGCGCCGATCAACTCCAGGTCCACTTCCTTCTGCAAGGAGCGGGCGACGTCACGCGCCACCTTGGGGAAGCGCGAAAACACCTTGCCCACCGGTTGCATGCGGGTGCGCATCACTGCCGACTGCAGGCGTGCAGTGGCGATGTCCAGGGTGGATACGGCGCGGTCCAGCTCTTCGTCCTTGAGCCGTGTGCGCAATGTTTTCAGACGGTTGCGCGACAGCACCAGCTCGCCGATCAGGTTGACGATCGCGTCCAGACGTTTGGTATCCACGCGCACCGTGTGCTCGGGCTCGGCGGCCTTTGCAGTGGCGGGTTTGGCCGCCGCCGGTGCTGCGGCGGCGTTGGGTCTGGGTGCGGGCTTGGCGGCCGCCGGCGCGGCGGCAGGTGTAACGGC
>DAMCTY010000001.1:101625-234316 GCA_032112995.1 Stenotrophomonas sp.
GCAGCCGGCGTGGCTGCGCCGGGTGCCGCACCGGCATGCAGCTTGTCCAGCAAGGCTTCGAACTCGTCCTCGCTGATCAGGTCATCGGCGACGGTTGTGGCCACAGCGCTCGGCGCGGCCGTGCCGTGCAACTGGTCGAGGAGGGCTTCGAACTCATCCTCGCTGATCAGATCACTGTCGGCAGGCGCGGCTGCGGCTTTGACCGGTGCCGGCGAAGGCGCGTTGCCCATGTCGAACTGGGCGATCAGTGCGGCAGGTGCATGCCCGGGCTCGGTACCGGAGGACACTGCGTCGAGCATGGCCTGCAGCCAATCCAGTGATTGCTGGGCGGCGTCGAAATGGTGCGCCAGCAACTGGCTCTTGCCAGAGCGGGCCATTCCCAGGGCTTCCTCGGCGGCATGGCACAGTTCGACCATCGGCGTGATCGACAAAAAACCGGCGCCGCCCTTGAGCGTGTGAAAACCGCGGAACACGGCATTGAGCTGGTCGGCATCTTCCGGTGCCTGCTCCAGCGTCACCAGCTGCTCGCCGAGTCGATCGAGGATCTCCTGCGCTTCGAGGATGAAATCGGCGGCGATGTCGTCGGCGAACGTGGTCATGGCTTACAGCCCCAGGTCCGACAGCAGGTCGTCGGCGTCATGCTGGGACACGGCGTGGCGGTCCAGGCCGTCCACCGCAGGGCCGGCCAGCCCGCTGTTGCGGGCCGGGTCTTCCGGTGGTGGCAGGCCAAGTGCGCCAAAGCCTTCGTGCACGCGGCGGACGATGCCGACAACGCGACGGATGATCTGCCCGGTCAGGTCCTGGTAGCTCTGGGTGAGGGCCACCTCGGTGAGGTTGTGGCGGATGCGGTCCAGGATCTCGTCCTGGTCGGCATTGAGCCCGTCGGCACGCAGGCGCTCGGTCAGCGCCCGGCACTCCTCGGCCAGGTCCAGGGTGCGGTGGGTGGCCTGTTCGGTCATCTCCACCACGTGGTCCAGGCGCGCGCAGGCGTCGTCCAGCTCGCCGGCTTCGCTGGGCACGCTGGGCAGTTCGCCCAGGGCCTGGCCGAGCTCGCGGGCCAGCCGGCCCAAGCCGGCCATCATCGGCTGGGTACGCAGCGCGGCGAGCGCGTCGATTTCCTGGCGCCAAGCCGCTTCGTCACCGCTTTCCAGCGCGGCAAGCGCATCCTGCAGGCGTTGCACCAGGGCCGATTTGTCGCTCAGCGATTGCGCCAGATCGTCCATCAGGCGCTCGCTGCCAGGCGTTCGAAGATCTTGCCCAGCTTTTCTTCCAGGGTCTGCGCGGTGAACGGCTTGATGATGTAGCCGTTGACGCCGCTCTGGGCGGCTTCGATGATCTGCTCGCGCTTGGCTTCGGCGGTGACCATCAACACCGGCAGGGTCTTCAGCTTGGCGTCGGCGCGGATCGCCTTGAGCAGCTCGATGCCGGTCATCACCGGCATGTTCCAGTCGGTGACCACGAAATCGAACGGCTGGCTCTGCAGCAGGGCCAGCGCGGCATGCCCGTCCTCGGCTTCGGCGGTATTGGTGAAGCCCAGGTCGCCGAGCAGGTTCTTGACGATGCGACGCATGGTCGAGAAATCGTCGACGATCAGGATGCGCATGTTCTTGTTCAAAAGATATTCCTCTTAGTGTTCCTCGAGCCCGGCGTCGGCCGACTCGAAAATCTTCAGCCGCCCACGCAGGCGCAGCATCGCCTGGCCGTGGATCTGGCAAACCCGCGACTCGCTCACACCGAGCACCGCGCCGATCTCTTTCAGGTTCAGTTCCTGCTCGTAGTACAGCGACAGCACCAGCTGCTCGCGCTCGGGCAGCAGGCCGATGGCCTTGCCCAGCTCGGCACCGAACTGGCTGCGTTCAAGCATCTGCTGCGGGGTGGGGCCGCCAGTGGTAGGGGTATCCAGCTCGCCTTGGTCCTCGATGCGCGACTCCAGGCTCAGCACCTGGCCGCGCGAGGCGTCTTCGACCAGGCGCATGTATTCGGGCAGCGGCATGTCCATGGCCTGGGCCACTTCGGTGGCGCTGGCAGCACGGCCGGAGGCCTGCTCCAGGCGGCGGATGGTGGCGGCGGCATCGCGGGCACGACGGTGCACCGAACGCGGCACCCAGTCGCCACGGCGGATTTCGTCGATCATCGAGCCACGGATGCGGATGGACGCATAGGTCTCGAACGAGGCGCCCTGCTCGGCGTCGTAGCTGCGCGAGGCTTCGATCAGACCCATCATGCCGGCCTGGATCAGGTCGTCGACCTCGACGCTGGCGGGCAGGCGCGCAGCCAGGTGATGGGCGATGCGGCGTACCAGGTCGGCGTGGCGTGCAATGCAGTCATTGGCCGCGTTGCGCTGGACCTCACGGTACTGGGCTGCGGCGTTGTTCATGCGCTCACCTTCTGCTGGAGGATGCGTTCCAGGAAGAATTCGACGCCACCGCGCGGTGCGGTCGGTGCCTGCCAACGGGAGGTGCGGCGTGCGATCTCCTGGATGGCCAGCGCCGCAGGCGCGGACGGGTACAGCTTCACCACCGGCTGCTGGCGTTGCACCGACAGGCGCAGCCAGTCGTCCTGCGGCACGCAGCCCAGGTAGTTCAGCGAGACATCGATGAGGAACTTCTCGCAGACACGCACCAGCTTTTCGTACAGGGCACGGCCCTCGTTGGGGTCGCGGGCCATATTGGCCACCACCTGCACGCGGTCCACGCCGCGCTCGCGCGAGAGCACCTTGATCAGTGCGTAGGCGTCGGTGATGGAGGCGGGCTCGTCGCAGACCACCACCACGGTGTCCTGCGCGGCCTGGCAGAAAGTCAGCACGCTGTCGGTGATGCCGGCGGCAGTATCGATGATCATCACATCGAGGTCGCGCTCCAGCTCGGAGAACACGTTGACCAGGCCCACGTGCTCGGCCGGCTGCAGCTCGGCCATGTGGCGGCGACCGGAAGCCGCCGGCACCACCAGCACGCCGTTGGGGCCTTCGATGATGACGTCTTCCAGGCTGGCGCGCCCGGCGACCAGGTCGGCCAGGGTGTGCTTGGGCTGCAGGCCGAGCACCACGTCGATGTTGGCCAGGCCCAGGTCGGCGTCCAGCAGCAGGGTGCGTTTGCCCATGCCGGCAAGCGCCACGGCCAGGTTGGCCGAGACGTTCGTTTTGCCCACACCGCCCTTGCCGCCGGTCACCGCGATGGTGCGCACCGGGCCGGCTGGCTCGCGGCGGGTGGCCGACAACGGGAAGGTATTGGTCAGCTTGGCGTACTCACGCGACTGCATTGTTCAACTCCGGGTTGCAGGGCATATCGGCCGCGCGGCGCAAATCTTCAAGGCGAAGTACAAGATTTGCGGCCGAGGCCCGGTACAGGTCTTCCGGCACGTCCTGGCCGTCGGTCACCCAGGTGATCGGCAGGCGGTGGTCCACGGCCACCGACAGGGCCGATCCGAAGCGGCCGGTCTCGTCCAGCTTGGTCAGCACTACCCCTTGCGGGTTGGCGGCGCTGAAGCGGCGCACCACTTCATCCATGTCCTGGAAGCTGGTGTTGGCCGGCAGCACCAGCAGGGTGCGGATCTGGCCGGCGGCACGCAGCCACTGCAGCTGGGCGGTGAGGGCACGGTCGCGCTGGCCCAGGCCGGCGGTGTCGATAAGCACCAGCTTGTAGTCGGCCAGCTTGTGCAGCAGCTGGTTGAGATCGGTGCCGCTGTTGGCCTCGTGCACGGCGATGCCGAGCTGGCGTCCAAAGCCATACAACTGTTCGCGGGCGCCGATGCGCTGGGTGTCGGTGGTGACCAGGGCGACGTCGCGGGCGGCGTGGGCTTCGGCAAAGCGCGAGGCCAGTTTGGCAATGGTGGTGGTCTTGCCGGCGCCGGTGGGGCCGACCAGGGCGATGACACCACCGGTCTCCATCGGGTCGACCGGGGCGATCGGCAGCTTCCTGGAGATCAGCCCCAGCATCAGGCCGCGGGCACGGGTGGGATCGGTGTCGGCCGGGATCTGGATGGCGACGTCGCGGGCCAGCCCGGCATCGAAGCCATACTCGTCCATCAGGTCCAGTGCATTGGCGCGCACCGCACTGCCGCGCAGGCGTTCGTCGGTGAAGCGGTTCATCTCGCGCTCGATCAGATGGCGCATGCCGGCTACTTCCTGGCGCAGCTGCAGCAGCTGTTCGTCGTCGCGCGGCGCGGCGGCAACTGCTACCGGGGCGGGAACGGGAGCGGGGCAAGGGGAAGGGGCAGCGACAGGGGCCGGTGCAATGGCAAGCGGGGCAGCGGGCGCGCTGACAGCAACCAGCGGCGGCATGGCGGCGGTAACTGCAGCAGCCACAACCGGCTCCATTGCGGTCGATGCAGGCACGGGTGCGGTGAATTGCGGTGCCTGTGCCTGTACGGGCAGCGGCGGGTCGATCTGGAACTGGGCGCGACCCTGCGGACGTTCCGGGTGAGCCGTGGCAGCAGCGGCATGGGCCGAGAAGCTGACGCTGTCTTCCCTCAGCGCTGGGGTTTTGACGGCGCTGCCGGCGGGGCGGAAGACCGGTACCACCGGCGGCTCGTCGGCGCTGGCCGGCAAGGTGGCAAACACCTGTCGTGCGCTGGCTGCGGGTTCGGCGGCAGGTGCCTTGAGCAACGCCGCAAAGCGGCTGCCCGGGGCCAGCTCGATGCTGTTGTCGATGGAGCGGCCAGTGGCCCCCACTGCAGAGCGCGCCAGCGCGGCCACGGCCGACGCGGTGGCCACGACCGGTTCCTGTGCCGGCGCCTTGCGACGGGTTACCGCCGCCATGATGGCCTCGGCAGCGCTGCGCGGCTTGGCCGGTGCCGGCGGTGCCGGGCGGGTGGCCTCCAGCGCTTGCTGCACCGCGGTTTCGTCGTAGTGCGCGGCCGCCACGATCTCGACGCCTTCCTCGATCCGACGGTTGGACAGGATCACGGCGTCAGGCCCATGTTCCTTGCGGACCAGGTTCATGGCGGTGCGCATGTCGGCGGCGACGAAACGTTTGATCTTCATGTTCTGGTACCGGGAGTGGGGCTGCGGCGAAGGCGTGGCGTTGGCGATGTGGAACATGGCGTGGCGGGCTCCTTCGTGCGCGGTTGTTGCGGAATCGGGTCAGGTGTCTGTTTTCTGTCGCGTTGCCGGTGGGCCACGCCTCAGCTGATCGTGCCGACCAGTTTCAGGCGCTTGTCCTCCGGCACCTCGCTGTAGGCCAGGACCGACAGCGACGGCACGCTATGTCGGACCAGGCGCGCCAGCGCGGCGCGGACCGGCGCCGGTACCAGCACGACCGCGGGCTCGTTGCGGGCCTCCTGCTTGCCGACGCAGTCGGCAAGACTCTGATGGAGGCGTTCGGCGAGACCGGGTTCCAGTGCGGCACCATTGCCTTGCGTGGACTCCTGCAAGACCCGTTCCAATTGCGGGTTGAGCGTGAACACCGGCAGCTCCGGCGACATCCCGGCGATCTCCTGCACGATGAAGCGGCCCAGCGCATTGCGCACGGCGGCGGTAAGCGCGGTCGGGTCCTGGGTGACCGGTGCGGTTTCCACCAGTGCTTCGGCGATCTTGCGCAGCTGGCGTACCGGGATGCGCTCCACCAGCAGGTTCTGCAGCACGCGCGCCACGGTGGACAGCGGCAAGGCCTTGGGCGAGAGATCCTCTGCCAGCTTGGGCGCACTCTTGGCCAGGGTGGCCAGCAACTGTTGCACCTCTTCGTGGCCCAGCAGTTCCGGCGCGTGTTCGCGGATCAGGTGCGACAGATGGGTGGCAATGACGGTGGCCGGATCAACCACCGTATAGCCCAGCGATTCGGCCTGGGCGCGCTGATGGGGCTGGATCCAGGTGGCGTCCAGACCGAACGCCGGATCCTTGCCGGCGATGCCGTCCAGCTTGCCCATGGCGCTGCCCGGGTCCAGTGCCAGCTCGCGGTCGGGATGGATGTCGGCGGTAGCTACCGGTACCCCGTGCACCAGCAGACGGTAGCTGCTGGCCTGCAGCTCAAGGTTGTCGCGGATGTGCACCGGCGGGATCAGGAAGCCCAGGTCCTGGGTGAGCTTGCGCCTCACCCCCTTGATACGGGCCATCAACTCACCGCCCTGGGCCTTGTCGACCAGCGGGATCAGCCGATAACCGACCTCCAGGCCCAAGGGATCAACCGGGCGCAGTTCATCCCAGCTCAGTTCGGCGGTCGGGGCAGGCTGCGGCTGGCCCAGGGCATTGAGCGTGCCCTCGCTGGCAGTATTGGCTGCCGCAGCCTTGCTGGCGGTTTCGGCAAGGTCACGCTTCCAGAACTTCCAGGCCAGGAAGCCGAGCACGGCGGCCAGGCTCAGGAACGCCAGGTTGGGCATGCCCGGCACCAGGCCGACCAGGCCGATGATGCCGGCGGCGATGGCCAGGGCGCGGTACTGACCGAACACCTGGCCCATCATGGCCTGGCTCATGTCCTGCGAGCGCGAGGCACGCGTGACCAGCATCGCCACGGCACTGGACACCAGCAGGGCCGGCAGCTGTGCCACCAGGCCGTCACCGATGGAAAGCAGGGTATAGGTGGCGGCGGCATCACCGAACGGCATGCCGTGCTGCATCACGCCCACGGCCAGGCCGCCCAGCATGTTGATGAAGAGGATCAGGATGCCGGCAATGGCGTCGCCGCGGATGAACTTGCTGGCACCGTCCATCGCACCGTAGAAGTCGGCTTCCTCGCGGACTTCCTCGCGGCGCAGCTTGGCTTCCTCGCGCGTCAGCAAACCGGCGTTGAGGTCGGCGTCGATCGCCATCTGCTTGCCGGGCATGGCATCCAGGATGAAGCGGGCAGTCACTTCCGACACGCGGCCGGCACCCTTGGTGATCACCACGAAGTTGATGATGGTCAGGATGGCGAACACCACGATGCCGACCGCGTAGTTGCCGCCGATGACAAACTCGCCGAAGGCGGCAATCACCTTGCCTGCAGCCTCATGGCCGTCCTGGCCGTTGAGCAGGATGACGCGGGTGGAGGCCACGTTCAGTGCCAACCGCAGCATGGTGGTGACCAGCAGCACGATCGGGAAGATGGTGAAATCCAGTGGCCGCTTCACGTACACCACGGCCAGCAGCACCATCAGCGAGATGGCGATGTTGAGGCTGAACAAGGCATCCAGCACCGGCGGGGCCAGCGGCACCACCACCATGGCCAGCAGGGCCAGCACGATCAGCGGGGCGCCGATGCCCTGGCGCAGCATTTCCAGCAGGCGGCGGGCGGACATGCCGTTGGCGGCGTTGCTCATGGCTGTGCCCCCTTGGCGAATTCCTCAACATCGAGGGAAGGCAGCTGGGGCATCGGGCCGGTACGCCACTGGCGTAGCTGGTAGACGTAGGACAGGACCTGGGCGACGGCCGAATACAGTCTCACGGGGATTTCCTTTCCGAGTTGACCTTCCCGATACAAGGCGCGTGCCAAAGGCGGGGCAGAGACGATGGCGACCTTGTTGCCGTCGGCCACCTGGCGGATGCGCAGGGCCAGTTCGTCCACGCCGCGGGCCACCACGGTGGGGGCATTCATGCGCCCGCTTTCGTACTTCAGGGCAACCGCGTAGTGGGTGGGGTTGACCAGCACCACGTCGGCGCTGGGCACCGCTTCCATCATCCGCCGCTGCGACAGCTGCATCTGCATCTGCCGGATGCGGCCCTTCACTTCAGGGCTGCCTTCGCTTTCCTTCAGTTCGCGGCGCAGCTCCTCGCGGGTCATTTTCAGTTTCCGCAGCCAGTTCCACTTCTGGTAGGGCGCGTCGATGGCGGCCAGCAGCGCCATGGCGCCGGCGGTGGCCAGCAGTAACTTGAGGGTGAAACCCAGGCCGTGGCCGATGGCCGATTGCAGTGGCTGGTGCAGCAGGCCACGCAGGGACTGCGCGCCTTGCCACAGGCACAGGCCGGCGGCGGTGCCAACAAAGGCCACCCGCAACAGCGACTTGACCAGCTCGGCCAGGGCTTCCGGGCCGACGAGACGCTTGATCCCGTTCATCGGGTTCAGCCGGTTGAAGTCGGGCATCAGCGCCTTGTTGGAAAAGCGCAGGCCGCCCATCAGCACCGGGGCGATGAAGCCGGCGCCCACGCAGATCAGCAACAACGGGCTGAAAGCCAGCATCAGCTTGAGCAGCATCCAGCCGGCGTGGCCGAACAGTGCGTTGGGGGTGTCGAGCAGGGCAGGGTCAGGGGAAAGCGCGGCCTTCATCCACTCCCGGGCCGAGCCGCCCATGCTGCCGGACAGGGCATACAGCCCTACCACCGCGGCGACGAAAACGGCGGCGGTCGCCAGCTCACGGGAGCGGGGGATGTTGCCTTGCTCGCGGGCCTCGCGCAGGCGTTTTTCGGTGGGAAGTTCGGTCTTTTCCCCGGCCTGTTCGTTCTCGGACATTGCACGGCTTGGATGAGGGTGTCATCGAAGCCGTGCAAGAACCATTCCACTTGGCCCATGCCGGGTGGGCGCGGTGCCGGCCGCCGAGCCGATACGGCAGCGGCGGCCGGTTTGCAGGGGAGTCGGCATTACCAGCTTCGCAGCCCGCGCCGACGTTACCGTGGGTCAGAGTGGGTCGGGGGCACCTTGCAGCGAGGCCAGCCGGGCATCCAACGCTGCCTGGCGGGCATCGCCGCTGTGCAGACGCATGAAGTTCTCGGCACTCACCGGGCGGCCCAGCAGGTAGCCCTGCAGGTGATCACAGCCCAGCCGTTCCACATAGGCGCGCTGCCCCGGTGTCTCGATACCTTCGGCAACCACCTGCAGGTTGAGGGCGTGGGCCAGGGCGACAATGGCCGACACGATCACCACGTCCTCGTCGCTTTCCTCCAGCGAGACGACGAAAGCAGGGTCGATCTTGATCTCGGTGGCTGGCAGCCGCTTGAGGTGCAGCAGGCTGGAGTGTCCGGTGCCGAAATCGTCGATGGAGATACCCACGCCCAGTCCGGCCAGGCTGCGCAGCACACTGATGGCGTTCTCGGTATCGCGCATCACTGCGCCTTCGCTGATCTCCAGGATCAGCCGCGCGGGGGCCAGCTCGCTGTGCTGCAATGCATGGCGGACGTCCTCCAGCAGCTTCTGCGAGCCCAGCTGACGACCCGACAGGTTGACCGATATGCGCCAGTTGTCGTGCCCTGCGTCCTGCCAGCTGCGCATCTGACGGCAGGCCTCTTCCAGGACCCAGGCGCCGAGGGTTTCGATCAGGCCATCCTGTTCGCCCAGACGGATGATGCGCTCGGCGGGTATATAGCCATGCTCGGGGTGACGCCAGCGGATCAGGGCCTCGGCGCCGCTGATGCGGCCACTGTTGGCGTGCACGCGTGGCTGGTAGTGCAGGAACAGCTGCGACGTGCCGATGGCCTTGCGCAGATCCTCCAACAGGCGTGCATCCTGCTCGGCGGTATCGTTCATCCAGTCGGCGAACATGACATGACTGTTGCGCCCGGACTGCTTGGCACAGCGCATGGCGGTTTCCGCCATGGCCACCAACTGCGGTGCGGTCACGCCGCCGCCGCTGTGGGCGACCACGCCCAGGCTGCCGGTCATGCGCAGGTCACGGCCAGCCACCCGCACCGAATTGACGGCCAGGATGATGCGCTCGCACTGCGCATCGATATCGGCCGGGATTGAAAGTGCACTGGCAATCACGAACTGGTCGCCACCCATGCGACCCACCAGGTCCTCGGCCGGCAGCAACTGACGCAGGCGCTCGGATATATCGACCAGCGCCGCGTCGCCGGTCTGTGCGCCAAAGGTGCCGTTGATGTGACGGAACCCGTCCATGTCGATCGACATCACCACGAACGGGGTGTCGCCTTCGATCATCTGCTCGATACGTTCGTGCACCAGCTGCCGGTTGGGCAGGCGGGTCAGGGCATCGTGCTGGCTGGCGTGGAACAGCTCCTTGCGGGCGTCGTCCAGCGACGCCGCCAGCATCGAGTTGCGCAGGTGCAGCAGGCGTGCCTGCATGCGCTGCTCGAACAGCGAGATCGTCAGCACCACGGCCATCACGCCCACGGTCAGCAGTACCACGCAGGCAGCCAGCCATTCGGTGGGTACGCCGCCTTCGCCGGCGGCGCCACATACGGCCCCTTCCGGAAACTGCGCGGCGGCCATGCCGGTGTAGTGCATGCCTACGATCGCCAGGCCCATGACCGCCGCCGCGACCAGGCGCGGCGGCAGCGCGTACTCGGCGGTGCGCAGGCGGAAGGCGATATACAGCGCGCTCCAGGAGGCGGCCACCGCAATCACGATGGACAGCACGAACCAAAGGCGGTCGTACTGGATATCCGGCTGCATGCGCAGGGCGGCCATGCCCACGTAGTGCATCCAGGCAATGCCCAGGCCCATCAGCAAGGCGCCCAGCGCCAGACGCAGGTGCGGCAGGGTGGGGCGGGACACCAGCCACAGGGCGAAAATCGATGCTGCAATGGCGACCAGCAGCGACTCCAGGGTCAGCCACAGGTCGTAACCCAGGGGGATGGGCAGGCGGAAGGCAAGCATGCCCACGAAATGCATGGACCAGATGCCGCAGCCCATGGCCACACCGCCAGCCAACAGCCAACGTGCGGCGGTGCGTCGCGGTTGCGTGGCGGTAACCCGCGAGGCCATGTCCAGTGCCGTGAACGAGGCAAGGATGGCAACCAGGATGGACAGCACCACGAACAGCGGGTTGTAGCTGCCTTCTAGCATCAAACCCCTCCTTTTGGTGTCCGTATCGCGAACGCGATAACGGGGGCCGCGCGGCTTTCTGTCCCCTGCCGCCCATGGCTACTGTAGGACTATCCTCGGGTAACAGCGAGCCAGCAAGAGGGTGGCTGACGAATGCAACAGCCCGAGTGCCGAGCTGTGGCTGATGTCACATTGTTACCTGGCGAGCGGCATCAAATGCGGTGTCGAACAGGCGCTGCACCGGCGGTCCCATTTCCCCCGCCAGCAGGGTCAGCAGTACCAGGCCCAGCAGCAGCGCTACCGGCAGGCCGAGCTGCATCGGGTTCAGGGCGGGCGCGGCACGCGCAAGTACGCCAAAGGCGAGGTTGATGGCCAGCATGGCCACCACCAGCGGCAATGCCAGTGACATGGCGCCGCGGAATATCTGCACTGCCAGCGTCGGCGCCAGGGCGGCCAGGGCATGGGGATCAGGCAGGGCGGTGCCGATGGGCAACGCCTTGTAACTGTCCACCAGCAGTGAAATCAGGGCCAGATGGCCGTTGCTGGTAAAGAAGAGCAGGCCGAACATCAGGTAGAACCATTGCCCGATCACGCCGGAACTGCCGCCGCGCATGGGGTCGGCCATCTGCGCGAAGGCCAGGCCGGTGCTCTGGGCGATCATTTCGCCGGCCATGGCGCCCGCCTCGAAGATCAGCCGCAACAGGAAGCCGATGCTGACCCCGACTGCCACCTCGCGCAGGACGGTGAGTACCGTCGTGGAGCTCAGGCCATCGAACAACGGCACCGCCGGCAACACTGGCGCCAGCGCAACGGACAGCGCCACCGCCAGCATGACCCGTACCCTGGCCGGGACTGCGCGGGTGCCGATCATCGGCATGGCCATCAGCATCGCGCCGATCCGCAGCATCACCCACAAGGTGGTGCTGATGATGGCGAAGGCCTGCTGGCCATCGATGGCCATGCGGGTGACAGCGTCCATCCGGCTAGCCGATAAGGTGCGGTATGCGCTGGAACAGCAGGATGGTGAACTCCACCAGGTGGCCCAGCAGCAGGCTGCCAAGCGCGAACAGCGCCGCGGTCAAGGCGCCGGCCTTGGCGACAAAGGCGATGGTGGGCTCGTTGAGCTGGGTGGCGGCCTGGATGATGCCAACCACTACGCCAACGATCAGGACAACAAGCAGCAGTGGGCCGGCCACCCAGAGGGTGGTCACCAGGCCGCCGCGCAGTTCGGTAAGGGCAAGTTCGGGACTCATGGCCTGCTGGATGCAAGACCGGTGCCAATCTGCTGCGACAGCTATCCGCCGTGTGGCGACGGCTATTGGATCTTGCGCGTCTCGCGGTAGTGGGCTCCGCTGGCCTGCAAACCGGCCAGCGCGAAGCGGTGCAGGTGGGCGACCAGCGACTGCTGCGACTCTTGCATGATGGGGCGCAGCGGGCCGGGCAGATCACGGCCGACCACGATCAACATCATGCACGGCGCAGCGATGCTCAGCAGGCAGCGCAGCAGCGCCGGATCATTGACGGGGATGCCGGAGATGGCGCTGAGGATGCCGGCGACCGTGATGATCTTTGGTGGCACCGCTTCTTCCAGCAGTACCTGCAGGTGTGAGGAGGGGGCCATCAATTCCCTGGCCAGCACGCGCGGGGCCCAGGCGTCGGGTTGGCTCGCCCGCTGCACCAGGCCGTCGAGCAGGGCATACAGACGTTGCTCCGGACTCTGCTCGCTGGTGGCAATGCGCTGCAGGTCGTCCAGGTCCAGTATCTGCCGGTGTGCTTCCAGCAATACCGCCTGGTACAGACCGTTGCGATTGCCGAAGTGGTAGTTGATCGAGGCCAGATCGGCCCCTGCTTGCTGGGCGATGGCCTTGCCGGTGGTTTCGGCAAACCCCTGCTCGGAGAACAGGCGACCTGCGGCTTCCAGCAGGCGCGCGCGGGTGGCCTCGCCATCGGTACGTGGGCTGCGGGTGGTCTGCTTGGTCTTGCTCATTGCGGCATGCAATCCGATGGGCGGTGGGTTTCTGGCCGTTTCGGATTCTACTTTAAATTAAATTTAATTTGAATTAGGCTGGCGCCGTACCCCGCCCAGCGTGCGAATCGTCGTCATGAAAAAGCCTGTGATCCTTGTTGTGGCCGTTGCCGCCGTGCTGGCAGCGCTGTTGCTGTGGTGGTGGGCTGGCCGTCGTCAAGCCGACGACGCCGCGCTGAGGCTGCAGGGCAACGTGGACATCCGTCAGGTGTCGTTGGCCTTTGATGGCAGTGGGCGGGTCGAGGCGGTGAACGTGGAGGAAGGCGACAACGTCGCGCCCGGTCAGGTACTTGCCGTGCTGGATACGCAGACATTGCAGCTGCAGGCCGCGCAGGCCAAGGCGCAGATCGAGAGCCAACGGCAGAACGTTGCCCGGTTGCGCAACGGCGCGCGACCGCAGGAAGTGGTGCAGGCACGCAGCCAGCTGGCCGCCGCGGAGGCGGATGCGGCGCGCGCAAGCCAGGACCTGCAACGCTTGCAGGGCGTTGCTGCCGCCACCAACGGGCGTGGCGTGAGTGCCCAGGAGC
Source organism: Stenotrophomonas sp. (assembly GCA_032112995.1). GTDB lineage: Bacteria > Pseudomonadota > Gammaproteobacteria > Xanthomonadales > Xanthomonadaceae > Stenotrophomonas. Next base: position 114,807 of record DAMCTY010000001.1, read on the forward strand.
TGGACCGCGCCCGCAGCGCGGCCAAGGTTGCCCAGGCCAATGCGCAATTGCAGGGGCAAGCGCTGGCAATGGTCGAGCAGGGCCCGCGGAAGGAGGACATCGCCGCAGCGCAGGCGCAGCTTGAAGGTGCGCAGGCGCAGTTGGCCCTGCTGCAGCACCAGGTGGCACAAGGCACATTGAAGGCACCGGTGGCGGCGGTGGTGCGTTCGCGCCTGGTCGAGGTCGGCGACATGGCCGGGCCGCAGCGGCCTGCTTTCACCCTGGCATTGACCCAGCCCAAATGGGTAAGAGTGTTCGTGAGCGAGACGGAACTGGGCCGGGTGCGCGCCGGCCAGGTCGCGGCGGTCAGCAGCGACAGCCACCCGGACACGGTGATCAACGGCAAGGTGGGTTTCATTTCGTCGGTGGCCGAGTTCACTCCCAAGACCGTGCAGACCGAAGAACTGCGCACCAGCCTTGTCTACGAGGTGCGGGTAGTGGTTGACGACCCGCGTGACCAGCTGCGACTTGGGCAGCCGGTGAGCGTGCGGTTGCTGGACGAGGTGCACTGATGAGCGGTGCGCCGCAGGTGACCGTGGTTGCGCGCGATCTGCGCAAACATTTCACGGCGCCAGGTGGTGGTCATCTGGATGCGCTTGCGGGCATCAGCCTGAGTGTGCGGGCCGGGCAGCTGACCGCCCTGGTGGGCCCTGATGGTGCAGGCAAGACCACTTTCCTGCGCATGGTCGCCGGGTTGTTGCCAGCCGACGGCGGCAGCCTGCAGGTGCTGGGGCTGGATGTGGCAGCACAACCGCAGCAGGTGCAGGACCGGATTGGCTACATGCCGCAACGGTTTGGCCTTTACGAAGACCTGAGCGTGCAGGAGAACCTGGATCTGTACGCCGATCTGCATGGGGTGGCGCCCGACCAACGGCAGCAGCGCTTCGAACGGCTGTTGCGGATGACCGATCTGGCTGCGTTCACACAACGCCCGGCCGGCAAGCTGTCCGGGGGCATGAAACAGAAACTGGGGCTGGCCTGCACGCTGGTGCGTTCACCGGACCTGTTGTTGTTGGACGAGCCCAGTGTGGGCGTGGATCCACTCTCGCGTCGCGAACTGTGGAAGATCATCCAACAGCTGGTGCAGGAAGAGCAGCTCAGTGTGCTGGTCAGTACCGCCTACATGGATGAAGCCGAGCATTGCGAGCAGATCTTCGTGCTGCACCAGGGGCAATTGCTGGCCGAAGGCGACCCGGCCGGGCTTGCAGCCAAGGCGCAGGGGCTGACCTGGAGCGTACGGCCCAGCGATGAGCTGCAACCGCGTGACCTGCAGGCCAGATTGATCGATGACAGCACGCATGTGCTGGATGCAGTGCCGCGCGCGGGTGGCGTGCGCTTCATTCTGCAGCCGTCCGCCCACATCGCGCAGCTTTCAGCGCAGCTGCAAGGCCTGCAGCCAAGCCCGCGCCCTGCAGAGCTGGAGGATGCATTCATGATGCTGTTGCGCGCCCGCGAGCAGGCCTCGGCGGCAGTGGTGCGTCCCGCGCCGCAGCCAGCCAGCGCAGGCAACGACGGGCCGGTGATCGTGGTACGCGACCTGGTGCGCAGGTTCGGCGACTTCACCGCCGTGGCCAGCACCAGCTTTGAGGTCAAGCGCGGCGAGATCTTCGGCTTGCTGGGCCCCAATGGCGCAGGCAAGACCACTACCTTCCGCATGCTGTGTGGATTGCTGCCGGCCAGCAGTGGGCATCTGGAAGTGGCCGGACTCAACCTGCGCACCGCCCGTGCCCAGGCGCGGGGCCGCATCGGCTACGTGTCACAGAAGTTTGCGCTGTACGGCAACCTGAGCGTGCGCGAGAACCTGGAGTTCTTCGGTGGTGCCTACGGCCTGGCCGGTGCCGTCTTGCGGCAGCGGGTCGCCGACGCCCTGCAACGCTTCGCGCTGCAAGGTGCAGCCCGCAGCGCTGAACTGCCGGCCGGTTACAAACAGCGCCTGGCGATGGCGGTGGGCCTGTTGCACGCCCCCGAGATACTGTTCCTGGATGAGCCCACCAGCGGCATCGACCCGCTGGCGCGGCGCGCGTTCTGGCGCACCATTACCGGGCTGGCACAGCAGGGGGTGACCATCATCATCACCACCCACTTCATGGAGGAGGCCGAGTACTGTGACCGCATTGCGATCCAGGATGCCGGCCAGTTGCTGGCATTGGGTACGCCGGACCAGGTGCGGGCGCAGGCGGGCGGCGAGGGCATCGACATGAATGCCGCCTTCATTGCCATCGTTGAGCAGGGCCGCGCACAGCGCGCTGCCGGACACGACAAGGCTGTGGCCTGATGTCTGGCTTCCTCAACCGCCTGTGGGCCTTGCTGCGCAAGGAAACACGGCAGATGCTGCGCGAGCGCAGCAGCATGGCGGTGGGCCTGCTGCTGCCCGCGGCGTTGATCCTGCTGTTTGGCTATGGCCTGTCCTTCGATGTGGACCACGCACCCGTGGCCGTGGTGCTGGACGAACGTTCGCCTGACACGTTGTCGTTGGTCGCGGGCCTGCAGGGCTCGCCCTATCTGGCACCGGTGCAGGTGCAGGACATGGATGCCGCCGTGCGTCTGATGCGTGAAGGCAAGGTTGGGGGCATTGTGCACGTGCCGGTGGACTTCAGCCGCAGCCGCGCTGCCGGCCAGGCACAGGTGCAACTGATACTCAACGGTGTCGACGCCAATACCGCTCGTACGCTGGAGGGCTACATCGGTGGGGCGCTGGCCAGCCAACTCCAGGGCGAATTGGACCGGCAGGGCACGCCCTCGGCCGGTGGCGGCGTCAGCGTGGTGCAGCGGATGTGGTTCAACGAGGCCAGCACCAGCACCTGGTACCTGGTGCCCGGGCTGATCGTGCTGGTGATGACGCTTATCGGCGCCTTCCTGACCTCGCTGCTGGTGGCACGCGAGTGGGAGCGCGGCACGCTGGAGGCCTTGTTTGTCACACCGGTAAGACCCACCGAGCTGGTGCTGGCCAAACTGCTGCCCTATCTGGGTATCGGTGTCTTCAACCTGGCCATCTGCCTGCTTACCGCGCGTTACCTGTTCCACGTGCCAATGCGAGGCTCGCTGGCAGCCATCATCATCAGTGCCCTGTTGTACCTGATGGTTTCCCTGCTGATGGGCTTGTTCATCTCGGCTGCCACCCGCAACCAGTTCCAGGCCAGCCAGGTGGCGCTGCTGACCAGCTTCATGCCGGCGATGATGTTGTCCGGATTTGTGTTCGATGTGCGCAACATGCCGATGGTGGTGCAGGTGATCAGCCAGCTGCTGCCGGCGACCCATTTCATGGGCTTGATCAAGTCGCTGTTCCTGACCGGCGACAACTGGACATTGTTCGTGCACAAGTCGTTGGTCCTTGTTGCCTACGCCCTGGTGCTGTTCGCCGCGACGCGCCACCTGCTGCGCAAGAGGCTGCGCTGAGATGGGGGCCATGGTCGACTATCTGCGGCGCATCGCCTTCCTGTGCAGGAAGGAGCTGATCACGCTCCTGAAGGAGCCCTCCAGTCGGGCCATGTTGTTTGCGCCGGCGCTGATGCAGGCGCTGTTGTTCGGTTACGGTGCCACTTTCGATCTGCGTCACGTGCCGTATGCGGTGCTGGACCCGGGGGCCGGCGCAAGTTCAACCGAGCTGCTGGCGCGCCTGGATGGCGCAGGTATCTTCGAGCGACAGGCGGTGTTGCGCTCGTCCAGCCAGATAGCCGGTTTGATCGATGCCAACGAGGTGTTGCTGGTGATCAGTTTCCCGGCCGACTTCGAGCAACGGCTGGCGGCGGGCCAGCAGGCGCCGCTGCAATTGATCATGGACGGGCGCAACTCGACTACGGCGGGCGCGGCAGCGGGGCATATCGCCGCCATCGTCAGCAGCTTCAACCAGCAGCGGTCCGGCACCGCGCAAGGAGTGCAGCTGGTTACCCGCAGCTGGTACAACCCCAACCTGGAGTCGCGCTGGCAGTTGATGCCTGCCCTGATCGCGGCACTCAGCATGCTGCAGACCCTGCTGATCGCCGCCTTGTCGGTGGCGCGCGAACGCGAGCAGGGCACATTCGACCAGTTGCTGGTCACGCCGCTGACGCCGATGCAGATTCTAGTCGGCAAGGCGGTGCCGTCGATCCTGGTCGGACTGGTGCAGTCCACCCTCATCCTGCTGGTGATCCGGTTCTGGTTCCATATACCGATGGCCGGGTCGGTGGGCCTGCTGTATCTGGCGCTGCTGGTGTTCACCATCGCATCGGTGGGCATTGGCCTGTCGATCTCGGCCGTTGCAGCCAACATGCAGCAGGCCATGCTCTATACCTTCCTGTTGATCATGCCCTTGATGCTGTTGTCCGGCCTGATGACGCCGGTGGCCAACATGCCAAAGGTGCTGCAGCTGGCAACCTATGCCAATCCGTTGCGGTTCGGCATCGACCTGGTCCGCCGGGTGTACCTGGAGGGTGCTGGTCTGCATGAGATCGGCTTCAACTTCGTCCCCATGCTGGTAGTGGCAGCGATCACGCTGCCGCTGGCGGCATGGCTGTTCCGCAATCGGCTTACCTAGGATGTGCCCCATGTCTTCATTCCTGCCACGTGGCGTGTTCCTGATGCCGGCACTGCTGGCAGGGGTGCTGGGCGGATGTGCGGTTGGTCCGGATTTCGTTCGTCCCGACAGCCTCGCCCCCGACGATTGGTCGCAGTGGCGAGACGGCGACGCGCTGTTGCAGCCGGCGTTGGATGGCGCGGCACTGCAGCCCCAGTGGTGGACGCAGTTGTCCGATCCGGTGCTGGACCAACTGCAACGCGACGCGCTGTCCGCCAGCCCCGACCTGCGCACCGCCGCGCTGCACTTCGCCCAGGCACGCGCGCAACGCAGCACGGTGGCGGCGCAACGTGGGGTGACAGCCTCCGTGTCGGGCTCTGCGGCGCGCCAGCGGCAAAGCGAGAACGGCGCCGGCACCCGCATGCTGGATATTCTCAGTAGCGACAGCAGCACGTTGAAGCAGTTGCTGGCCGAGCCTTTCAATCTTTACCAGGCAGGGTTTGATGCATCCTGGGAGTTGGATCTGTGGGGCAGGGTGCGTCGCTCGGTCGAAGCCGCGGACGCCGGCGTGGCCCAACAGGCAGCCTTGCTTGATCTGGCCCGGCAGAGCGTTACCAGTGAGGTGGCGCGCAACTATGTGCAGCTGCGCGGCACGCAGCAGCAGATCGCATTGGCACGTGAGGATATCGGTGCGCTGGAGGAGCGGCTGCAGTTGCTGCAGGCGCGGGTGGATGGCGGCCTCGACGATCACCTGGATCTGGATCGCCAGCAGGCCGACGTTGCCGCCATCCGTGCACGCCTGCCGCTGCTGTTGGCCGAGGAAGCAGCGGCCGGCAATCAGCTGGCACTGCTGTTGGGACAACGCCCGGGTGCACTGCGACAGCGTTTGGCGGCGGTCCCGGCAGCCGATGACAACTTGCCGGACCTGGCATTGGGCCTGCCGTCGGAACTGGCAAAGCGGCGGCCAGACATCCGCGCGGCAGAGGCACGCCTGCACCAGGCCACGGCCAGTATCGGGGTGGCCAAGGCCGACCTGTATCCCAGCATCCGCTTGGGCGCCAAATTCGGTTACGAATCGTACCTGTCGGGTGAGTTTTCCGATTGGGGCAGCCGCACCTGGTCAGTGGGGCCAGTGTTGAACCTGCCACTGTTCGATCATGGCCGGCGCAAGAGCGTGGTGCAGCTTCGCCAGCTGGAACAGCAGGAGGCCGCCGTGACCTATCAGAAGACCGTGCTGCAGGCCTGGCAGGAGATCGACAATGCGCTCAACGCCTATGCCGCCGCACAGCACCAGCGTGCGCAGCTGCGTGTACGCGAGCAGGCAACGCTGGATGCCTATCGCATCGCGCAGGCGCGCAGCGACGCAGGGTTGATCGATTTTCTCAGCGTACTGGATGCGCGCCGCAGCTATCTGCAGACACGGCGCGAGCTGGTGGATGGCGACGCGGCGCTGCGCACCCAGTTCATTGCCTTGAACAAGGCCTTGGGCAACGGACCATTGATTGGGAATGATCCCATGACGTCCCGCTGAGCAAGCCCTGCTGGAGAGAGATGCCAGAGGCTTGACGATGGTCTCCCTTGTTGCTGGGGAGATATGTGAAGGAACACGCATTGTGATTTACAGCGGTTCACGCTTTGACCTCAAAGGGCCGCGTGATACGCAGGGATTGTTTGGCACGGACCAGCGCCAGGGAAAGTCCATCGCCTTGGATATCCCGACCCGCGGGCCGATCAAGGGCTTCGAGGGCGGGGCTGTTGCATCGGATGCGATGAGGATGCCAGTGTCGCCACGCACCAGGTCCGCGCCGTCGAAGGAGCGGTTGATTCCAAAGGCCTGCGACAGCTTGCCTGGCCCACTGGCCAGGTCGGCGGGGCGCTTGGCCGCGGGCCGTGCCGCGTACATCAGGTCGAGATGGTGCAGGGGCTCGGCCGCCCGCAGCAGCACGCCAACTCCTTCACCCACCTCCCCGCAAACGGCATTGCTGCCCCAATGCATGCCGTAGGTGAAGTAGACATACAGATGGCCAGGCGGGCCGAACATCGTGGCGTTGCGCGCGGTCTTGCCACGGTAGGAGTGCGCTGCTGGATCTTCGCTGCCGGCATAGGCTTCGACTTCGACGATGCGGGCGCAGCGACCATCCGCCCGTACCAGCAGTTTGTTCAGAAGCTCGGGGGCAACCAAGGCAGGGTGACGGCGATAGAACGCACGCGGCAATACTTCAAACCCTGCAATCGATACATCCACGGTGATCCACCTTGTGCCTGCCAGCTGCCTACACCTTACGCCAAGGCGCTGCCTGCGGCGCATGGCTACGCAAGCGTGCATGCCGGCGCCTTAGCGCTGGAACAACACCCGTTCCGGCCGGTGCAGGCCAAAACCCTGGCCATAATCCACCCCGAGTGAGCGGGCGGCGTCGCACAGGTGGGCATTGCTCACGCCCTCGGCGATGACCTTCAAGCCCCTTTGGTGGCCGATCTGGGCAATCGCACTGATGATGGTGTGGCTGATGGGATCGTCGTCAAGGTCGCGGATGAAGCTGCGATCGATCTTGATCATGTCCAATGGCAGGTTTTTCAGGTAGCCGAACGAGGACATGCCGGCGCCAAAATCGTCCAGCGCGATACTGCACCCTGCCTGGCGCAAGCGCTCGACCACGGCAACCACCTTCAGCAGGTTGCGTACCGCTACTGTCTCCGTGATCTCGAAGCACAACGCCTGCGCCGGTACCCCGTGCAGGTCGATGCAGGCAAGAATGAAGTCGGCCAGACCTTCATCTTCGATGCTGGCCCCGGACAGATTGATGGCACAGCTGCCCAGGTTGGTCACCGTGGGGTGCAGGCGGGTGAAGTTGGACAGCGCGGTGCGTATTACCCAGCGATCAATTGCCGGCATCAACCCATAACGCTCGGCAGCGGGCAGGAAAGCACCCGGCAGTACGATGTCGCCATCTTCGTCGCGCAGCCGTAGCAGCAGTTCGATGTTGGTGGTGCTGTCGTTGCCATCCAGCGAGATGATCTGCTGGTAGTCCAGCAGCAGGCGGTCCTGCTCCATGGCCCAGCGCAGGCGGTTGGCCCATTCCATCTCGCCCTGGCGCTGGCTGGTTTCATCATCCTCGCGATACACGTGGATGCGGTTGCGGCCGTTCTCCTTGGCCAGGTAGCAGGCCGTATCGGCCCATGCCAGCAGATCCTTCAAGGTGGGCACCTGTTGATCGATCAGCACCATGCCGATGCTGCAGGTAACTTTGTAGCTGCGGCCCTGCCAGGAGAACATCAGAGCCTCGATGCAACGGCGCAGGCGCTCGCCAAGTTCCAGCGCACCGTCGGCGTCTGCATGGAAGGTCAGCAGCCCGAATTCGTCACCACCCAGGCGCGCCAGCACATCGCCACCGCGCAGCTGCTGCTGCATGGTCAGCGCAATCTGTTCAAGCAACTGGTCACCGGCCATATGCCCGGATACGTCGTTGATCAGTTTGAACTGGTCCAGGTCGATGTACAGCATGGCGCAGGAGCCGCAGGTACGGCCGGCCCTGTGTTCGCGCAACGCGTCCTCCACCCGGCGCTCGAACTCGCGCCGGTTGTACAGGCCGGTGAGCGCGTCGTGGGCGGCCTGGTAGCTCAGCCGGTCAGTCAGTTCGCGCTGCTCGGATATGTCGGTGGCCACCATCAATAGATGCGGGACCCCATCCATATCGACCTCGGCAACCGAGGCATTCGCCCAGAAGCTGCTGCCATCCAGTGCCAGCAGCTCGGCCTCCAGGTGGTTCCAGCCGGTGTGGTTGTCGCTGGCATCGCGGATGCCGGCCTGCAGCCTCTGGTCGGCGAAAAGTGCCGACAACTGCAGGCCGGTGGCATCGCCCAACCGCAGACGGGCGGCCTGGTTGGCGTAGACGATATGCCAATCGCGGACATCTGCCAGCAGCACCAGCGCAGGCAACAGTTCGTTGAGCGTGCGGAACCGGCGTTCACTCTCGCGATAGCGCGCGCTCATCTGCGCGCCGAGCGCCAGTGCTTTGCGGCGGGTGACGGCCAGTGACCAGAGCAGGGCCGACAGAAGCAGGCTTATGATGCCGCCGCCGATGAGGATGGATGGCAGACTTCCCCACTCCATCGGCTGCGGCCGCGGCAGCATTTCCACACGCCACTGGCGGCCACCAAAGTCGAGCGTCCGCACGAGGGCGGGCTGGTCAGGGCTTGTGTCGGTGTTCGAGTCGTAGAACGGAGCAGCGCCGGCTGCATCGTCACTGATACGGATACGAAAGCCGTCCATCACCGATGGCGAAAGGGCTGCTTCCACCAAGGGTTGCAGGCGGATGCCCACAGCCAATGCGCCGATCTCGCGCAGTCGGCGCTGCTCGATGGTGGTCGGTGTTGGACCGTTGGAGTACACCGGCAGGCGCAGGGTGACGCCGAGCGGGCTCTGTCCGGGCTGAGCGCTTTGGCGTAGTACGAACGGCGCGGACATCACCACCGAATCACTGTCACGCGCGCTCAGCAAAGCGACCAGGTTGGCCTTCTGGGTGACCATGTCAAAACCCAGCAGGGATGTATTGGTCTGATAGGGCGATACCATCGCATAGCGATAAGCCAGCGTTGGGCTTGCTGAACCGCCGATTGCATGGCGGCTTGCAAATGCAAGCGAGGTATACGGGCCCGGCTCACGCGTGCTGAGAAGGCGCTCGTAGTATTGCTCAAACTGCGCCTGGTCCATGTCGTCGTTGGCCAGGAACAGTGTCTGCATGGCCCGCAATATGGAGGCTGCCCGCTGCAACGGCATGTGCAGTTGTGATATGCCGGCATCGGCCAGATTGCGCTCGGCCTCCTTGCTGCGCTGATGCAGATCCCGCCACTCGCGCACGCCCAGCAGCACGGTACAGGCAAGCCCGAACAACAAACCGCAGAGCGCCCAGATGAGCGGGGAGACGCCGCGACGTGGTGGCGACAAGGGAAGTACAGGTTCGGACTGGAGCTGGTTGGTGTTCTTCACGACCCTGGCTTGCTCCTGCGTTGTGTTGGGCTGCTGGCCCGGCTCCTCGATCAGGTGCGGCGACCCTTAAGTCATCGCAGACCCATGAACGGTAGTGAATCGATCCCCAACGTTCCGTGATGCAGCTCCCGTGAACCACATCAGGGAGGAATATCGGCGTTCCCCGCTTCATCTTTATAGCGCTGCATTGGCCCAGCCGGGGGCGCTGCAAAGCTGCGGCCGTCGGCCGCTTTCACATTGCAGTGACCACCATGGTCGTTAGCTTCCTACTCCGCCCCTTGCGGGAATACCCCCATGTCCTCCGGCTGGAGTCGCAAGCGAATGGCCTGGACGATCCTGGCGATCATCATTGTCACCCTGCTGGCGGCGGTGATGGCAATGAACTTCAAAACCTCGGAGAAAAAGCTCGAACGTAAGATCGAGCATCTCTACGCGACCGACAGCCCCCAGTTTCGCCGGGAAATGGGCGTGCTGCTCGGGCCGGGGCTGGTGCCGGGCAACAAAGTAACCGATCTGGAGAACGGCGACGAGATATTCCCGGCGATGCTGGACGCAATCCGTTCAGCGCGCTCCACCATCACCTTCGAGACCTATATCTACTGGTCCGGCACGATCGGTCAGGCGTTCGCCGATGCCTTGGCCGAGCGCGCCCGGGCCGGGGTGAAGGTGAAGGTGATGGTGGACTGGATGGGCAGCCTGAAGATGGATAACAGCCTGCTGCAACAGATCCAGGACGCTGGCGTGGAGGTACATCAGTATCGGCCGCTGAAGTGGTACAACCTTGGCCGGCTGAACAACCGAACGCACCGCAAGCTGCTGGTGGTGGACGGCAAGCTGGGTTTCACCGGGGGTGTCGGCGTCGCCGACCAATGGAACGGCCATGCCCAGGACGGAGAGCACTGGCGCGACCTGCACTTCAGGATCGAAGGCCCGGTGGTGGCGCAGATACAGGCGGCTTTCAACGACAACTGGATCAAGACGGTGGGGGTTGTCCTCAATGGGCCGGAGTACTTTCCGGCCGTTGCACCCGCAGGGGAGATGGATGCCCATATGTTCGTTGCTTCGCCATCGGGCGGCAGCGAAAGCATGCATTTGATGTACCTGATGGCTATCGCGGCAGCGGAGCACAGCATCGATCTGCAAGCCGCATACTTCGTGCCTGACGACCTGATCATCAAGGCACTGATCACCGCCCGCCAGCGCGGTGTGCGCGTGCGCATCACCGTGCCGGGCAAGCACATCGACTCGGAAACCGTACGCCTGGCCTCCAAGGCGCATTGGGGTGAGCTGCTGGCCGCGGGTATCGAGATCTACGAGTACCAGCCAACGATGATGCACAACAAACTGTTGATCGTTGACCGGTTGATGACGTCGGTGGGCTCGACCAACTTCGACGTGCGCAGTTTCCGGCTCAATGACGAAGCCAGCCTGAACATCTACGACGCGGCGTTTGCCACGCGCATGACCGAGGTGTTCGAAGCGGACCTGAAACCTACGGTGCAGTACACCTACGCCATGTGGCAGCAGCGCCCGCTCAAGGAGAAGCTGGTGGAGAAGTTCATCCTGCCGATGAAGTCGCAGCTGTGAGCAGTATGCGACGCGTTCGGGAGCATAACCAGGTGGGGTAATACCAGCGCTCGCTGGATCTGCCGTAGCAGCGTCGGAAGCTGCAGCACCCATGGGCGCGCAGGAATCAGCTCGATCCTGGTGAAGACAAACCAGTTGCCGGGACGCGGCCATCGACGATACCGCTTCCTGCAGCCCAGGGCTCTCGATGTCGAGCAGGCACTGCGCGAAAAGGAGAGCCGATAGGCATCGGCGAAGTTGGAGCCAAGCCCAAACGAGACACGGACCGCACCGCAGTCGCCTTTTCCAGTGATCCTCACGTCGAAGGTGCAGCAGTCAGGAACCTTGTCGCCTATGTGCAGTTCGCAATGTTCGGCGTCGGCAGTGATCTACGTGGCCTGCTGCACGGTGCCAGGTGCGCAGAAGCGGCCGTTGCGGACGATGATGCCGCACGCGTCCACCACGCCACCGGCGAAGGTATGCGGTGGGCCGCGTTCCGGAACTGATACCGCTTGCGACGAAGGCGGGCAGCAGGTGGACAAGCCCCTTTGGGCTTTGCGGCGGTAAGCTCAGCGACATGACGGGGGCGGCGCGTGTCTGGCTGATTACGAAATCGGTTCCGCCGCCGAGGATGAGCTGACTGTGCCGGGGCCGCCGCGTTGGTTGAAGCCTGCGGCGCGGTTGATCCATAACAGCGGGCAAGCAGATGGTCCTGGGCAATGTTTGCAGCGTTAGGTGACAACTGCGTTCGCAACCGAGGAACGCTGGATGAGCTGATGGGGTACGACATGGTTGACGATGACGCGAGTCGCATGTTGGGGGCGACGTATCTCGCGCAGCAGGATGTCGATGGCGGCGTCGGCCATTGCCGCCACGGGCTGATGGATGGTGGTCAGTTCCGGCCAGACCATGGTGGCGGCTGAGGTGTCATCGAATCCCACCACCGACAGATCGCCTGGCACGTCCAGGCCGCGCCGATGTGCCACCGAGACCACGGCCGCTGCCATGTCGTCGTTGCTGGCAAAGATCGCAGTGGGGGGGCGCCGCGCGGTAAGCAGGTTCTCGGCCGCACCCAGGCCGGAACGGTAGGTGAAATAGCCCGGCTGCACGAGTTTCTCATCGTAGCTGATGCCAGCATCGTGCAGCGCGTCGCGGTAGCCTTGCCAACGCAGGGACGTAGCGGCGTGGCTGGGATCGCCCTTGATATAGCCGATGCGTGTATGACCCTTTGCGATCAGGTGGCGGACCATCTCATAGCTGGCGCGGTGCTCGTCGATGCGCACGCAGGAGACGATGTCGCTGAAACGCCCCGAGCCGATCGACAACACCGCAACGCCAGCGTTGGCGAACTCCGACACGATGGCTTTGGATTCGCACAGCGGCGACGGCAGGATCACCCCGGACACCGTAGCGGCCAGTTGCCGTGCCGCATTGCGACGGCCTTTGCCGTCCAGGCTGTCCCAGCTGGCAATCATCAATTGCGCGGCGGCGCGCGCCGAGCCACGCATCGTGCCGACGAGCAGCTCGGCCAGGTAGCTGGCGCTGGGGTTGGTATAGATCAGGGCGATGCTTGTTTGCTGGGCAGCCGCCAGGGCGCTGGCGGCCAGATTGGGCCGGTAGCCCAATGCATTGACGCTGCGCGCGACCTTCTCGCGGGTGGCCTCACGTACGCCTGCGTTGCCATTGATAACACGTGAAACAGTCATCGGCGAAACCCCTGCGTGCGCCGCCACTTCATCAATGGTGACTGCACTGGCCTTGCGCCTTACCGATCGGATGACCTTGCTCACGCTGCTGCTTCCGGCAGATTCAATGGGATGCCCCTGACTGAAGGTGATCGCTGCATCAGCGCTCACAAACATCGAAATTTCAGATGTTTGCTTTGCTGGTCGGCGGATTCTAGACGAGTGGATTGGCGCTGTTTGCTGCACTGCATGGTGACAAGCGAGAACGCGGGTGATTAGTCTGCGCTCCGACGCGATGGTAGCGCTACCAAAACAACAGGGGGGCAGCGCTCAAGGCTACTTCTTTACCTCGTCGTCGTTCCAGCAAGCTCGACAGTCAGTTGCAGTCGCGATGCCTTCAAGGCGCCGCGATGTTCGTTTTGGAAGACGGGCCTCGCCCGTAGGTGCCCCTGGGAGGGGCGGTACATCCATTCGATCGTATGTCAGAGAGGGGACATTCATGAGCGCTTGCATTTTCCATGGCCAGACACGCCTGAGGACACATACATGAGCCGCAGGTTGGGCAAACTTCGATCCCGAGCCATGTTCACCTTTGTTGGAGGTGTTCTGGTCATCAATCCCGCCTTCGCGCAGGAGGCCCCGGCGCCGGGGGCGCAACAGGAACAGAGCGCGGCCAAGGCAACGCAGCTGGATACCGTGCAGGTAACCGGCATGCGCAACAGCCTCAGCCAGGCGATGGACATCAAACGCGATTCGGCCGGTGTGGTCGATGCAATCAGCGCCGAGGACATCGGCAAGTTCCCGGATACCAACCTGGCAGAGTCATTGCAGCGCATCACCGGCATCTCGATCGAACGCCGTGATGGTGAGGGTGCACAGGTCACTGCACGTGGCTTTGGGCCGCAGTTCAACATGGTGACGCTCAACGGCCGGCAGATGCCCGGTGCCGATGCGTTCGGCGCGGCAGGGCAGGTGGCCATCGGCGGCGTTGATGGCGGCACCCGTGCTTTCAACTTCGCCCAGTTGGCGTCCGAAGCCATCAACGGCATCGAGGTCTACAAGACCAGCCAGGCACAGGTGGCCAGCGGAGGCATCGGCGCAACCATCAATATCCTGACCGCGCGGCCGCTGGACCATGAAGGCATTGTTGCCAATGCCGGGGCAAAGCTGGTTTCGGACCAGAGCCAGCCGTTTGACAATGACCTGACCCCCGAGCTTTCGGGCATCTTCAGCTATAGCAACCCGGAAAGGACGTTCGGCGTCAGCCTCAGTGCCAGCCAGCAGAAGCGCAAGGGCGGCTCGGTGCAGGCCACCGAGAACTACTGGAACGTGCAGCCGTGGACCGGCTCGATGCCGGGCAACCCGACCGTGGTCAATGCACCGGCCATCGGCCAGCTGTATGCACGTCCGAATGACTTGCGTTATGCGTTCTCGGAGTTCGAGCGTGAGCGTGTCAATGGCCAGGCGGTGCTGCAGTTCGCGCCGACCGACAGCCTGACGCTGACCATGGACTACACATACTCCACCAACGAGATCACCGAGAACCGCGGTGAGTCGAGCATGTGGCTGCAGAACAGCAACTACACCGACGTGGAGTTCAACACCAGTGGCGCGGTGGCCACCCCGGTGTATATCCGCGAGATCGCCGGAACCAAGGATTTCGGCATCGAGCAGCAGCGCAATGCGCAGAAGTACAAGCTGGGCTCGCTGGGCTTGAACGCGGTATGGGACGTCAGTGACCGTTTCAAGCTGAGTTTTGATGCACACAATTCAAAGAACGAGAGCCGGCCGAACGATCCGCTTACCGGCGGTGGCGCGCTCTATGTGAGTATCGCCGGTACCAACAACTGCACCACCGGTCCGCACTGCGGTGGTTCCTGGGTGCAGGAGCTGAACTTCAACAACGGGCTGCCGGTGGGCACCCAGGTGTGGTATCCGAGCACCGCCGACGCGCTGGCCAAGACCAATGGCGTGGTCAACCCGGGGTTCCAGGAGGGTGAGGTAGGTACCCAGGTACTGCGCGTGAACTCGCAGACCCAGGTCAGCGAGATCAAGCAGGGGCGGATTGACGGTGAGTGGAGCTTCGACCAGGGCCGCTTCCAGTTTGGCGTGGACAGCAACAAGTCCAGCACCCATCGCATCCAGGCGGCCGAAGCGTATTCCACGCTTGGCGACTGGGGCGTGGCCAATGTGGACAAGGACACCGCCGGTGGCCTGATGGACCTGATGCAGCAGGTCAACATCGCCGGCTTGTTTGATGATTACAACGTCAACAGCTGGTCGGCATGGCGTGGTAATGCCGGCACGCTCGCGCAGTGGGCGGCTTCGCAGTATGGCATCGGCCTGGGCGTGAGCCCGCAGCGGTCGGCTGACAACCTGGTGGAAGAAAAGACCAATGCCGCCTATTTCCAGGTGGAACTGGACGGCCAGCTGGGCAGCATGCGCACCAATACACGCCTCGGCGTGCGCTATGAAAAGACGGACGTGGTGTCGACCTCGGTCATCGCCATTCCCGAGTCCATCGAGTGGCAGGCAAACAATGACTTCCGCGTGGTGCTGTCCGACGAACAGCAGCCCTTCAGTGAGAAGGCGTCGTACAGCTACATCCTGCCCAACCTGGACTTCAGCATTGATTTCACCGATGAGCTGAAGGGCCGGGCATCGTTCGGCAAGAGCATTGCCCGGGCGCCCTACGGAAACCTCTACGCCGGCCCCGGCGCGCAGCAGCCGTTCGGTTCGGTGCTGATCGATCCGTCCTCGCGCGCCAGCGGCAACGCGCAGAACCCAAGCCTGAAGCCGCTGGAATCGGACAACCTGGATCTTGGCCTGGAGTGGTATTTCGCCGATGCCAGCTACGTGTCCTTGACGTTCTGGCACAAATCGGTCGATAACTTCATCGGCAACACGGTGGTGCAGGAAAGTCTGTATGGCTTGACCGACCCCACCTCCGGCCCGGATGCGCAGACCGCACTGGCGTTCCTGACCAGCGCCGCCTGTGTGGCACAGGTGGGTGCAGCCAACGCGGCGGCGTGCTCGGCCAACGATACCTCGCTGTTCACCGCACTTGCGCTGCTGCGCAACGATGCTGCCGGGCTGGGGGCATACAACGGCACCGATGCACAGGTGCTTGCCACCGAGGCGGCCTACGACCTGCACGGGACCTCCGCCGATCCGTTGTACATGTTCAACGTCAACCGGCCGATCAACCAGAACCAGTCCAAGTTGCACGGCTGGGAGCTGGGCGGGCAGTACTTCTTCGGTGATACCGGCTTTGGCGTGCTGGCCAACTACACCGTGGTGCGGGGTGATGTCGGCTACAACAAGGGCGGCGACCCGAGCATCGACCAGTTCTCGCTTACCGGCCTGAGCGATACCGCCAATGCCATGCTGATGTATGAAAAGTATGGCTGGTCGGTGCGCCTGGCATGGAACTGGCGCGATGAGTACCTGATCCTGGCCAACCAGGGTTCCAGCCGCAATCCGTACTATGTCGAGCCGTATCACCAGTGGGACCTGAGCGTGAACTACGCGCTTGATGACCACTGGTCGTTCGGTCTGGAGGCCATCAACCTGACTGGCGAGGATGTACGCTGGAGCTCCCGCACCTCGCAGATGATCGTGAAGCTGGCCGACCAGAGCCCGCGCTACATGCTGGGCGTGCGTTACAAGTTCTGAGTGTGATCAGCGTCACCTGTTACCCCAGGTGACATCGGTCCCGCTGCCCACGGGCGGCGGGACCGTGCAAGCATCGCCGGTCGGGCCCGCGAGGGTCTGGCCGACAAACAGGCACCGGCTGCAGCGGCAAGCCGCCGGATCGCATTCTCCCTACTGGATAACGCATGGCCCGCTACGAACTGCTCAACAACATCGCACACCATGACCTGCGCGTTGTGCTGGGCTTCGGCGCCCAGTTCGGGGACGCCGTCGGGATGCTGCCAGCGTTCCCCAGCGAGTTCGGCGAGTTGCAACGCGAGTATCCGATTTTTCTCCGCAAGGACACCGCCGAGGGCAGCTGGCAGGCCGTTGCGCTTCTGGGCTTTGAGCAAGGCGAGAACCTGTTCCTGCAGGACGGCCGCTGGAACGCCGCCTATCTCCCGGGCGCAGCCGCCAAGGGGCCATTCCTGATCGGCTTCCAGGAACACTACAGCGGCGGAGAGCTGGCGCAGGAAGCGGTGATCCACGTCGACCTGGACCACCCCCGTGTCAATAAGCAGGACGGTGAGCCGGTGTTCCTGCCGCAGGGTGGCAACAGCCCCTATCTTGATCACATCATCAATGTGCTGCGTGGCATACATGATGGCAGCAGCTATGGCGCAGCGCTGTATGCAGCCCTGGATGCGGCCGGCCTGATCCAGGCCGTTACGTTGGATGTACAGCTCGATGAGCACAACCGGGTAGCAGTCAACGGTCTGTACGGCATCGACCGCGACCGGCTGGCGGCACTCGATGCCAGCCAGCTGCATGCGCTCAACCAGGCAGGCTACCTGGAGGCGGCCTTCCTGATGCTGGCATCGTTGCACAACATGCGCCGCCTGATTGCCGAAAAACAGCGCCGGCTGCGCGCAGCCGACGACGACTTCGTGGCTGCCAGGAACTGAGTCATGACGCAGCCCAGGCCAGTGCGCACGCTGCACGACCTCGCTCCGGGTGAACTGCCACTTGCCGCGTTGCTGGCTGATGGGGAGCCGGTGGTGCTCAAAGGCATCGCACGCGATTGGGCGCTGGTCCAGGAAGGCCTTGGGTCTTCCGCGCAGGCCATGGCCTATCTGCGCAGGTTCGATGCCGGTGTGCCGCTGCAGTATTCACATGTGCCGGCCGAGATGGGCGGGCGACCGTTCTACAACGAAGACTTCACCCAACTCAATTTTGAAGTCCGCCGCGGCCTGCTGACACAGGTGCTGGATGCGCTGGAGGATGCGCTGCACAGCGCTACGCCGGCCACGTATTACGTCGCCTCACTCTTGATCGAGCGCGCACTGCCCGGATTCGCCCAGGCCAATGACCTTGGCCTGTCCGGCCAGGGCATCGATGCGTCCGCCAGCATCTGGATCGGCAATCGTGTCACTGCATCCTGCCATTACGACAGCCCCGACAACCTGGCCTGCTGCGCGGTAGGCCGGCGCCATTTCACCTTGTTTGCGCCGGAACAGATCGACAACCTGTATCCGGGCCCGCTGGAGCCTACACCGGGTGGGCAGGTGGTCAGCGTTGTGGACTTCGACAACCCGGACTTCCAACGCCATCCGCGCTTCCGCACGGCGCTGGCCAGTGCGCAGAGCGCGGTGCTGGAACCTGGCGATGTCATCTTCATCCCCAGCATGTGGTGGCACCACGTACGCAGCCTGGAGCCGTTCAACGTGCTGGTGAACTACTGGTGGCGCAGCTCTCCGGCATATCTTTCTTCGCCGTTGGCGGCGTTGCAGCACGCGCTGTGGACGGTGCGCGATCTGCCGCCGCGGGAGAAGCAGGCCTGGGCCAGGATCTTCGAGTACTACGTGTTTGGTCCGGCCGCGCAGGCCGGGGAGCATCTACCGGCACCTGCACGGGGCATGCTGGCGCCGTTTGACGAAACGCAGGCACGGCGTATGCGTGCGATGTTGCTGGGACGACTCAACCGTTAAGGGGAGCATTGCTTTGAACGTTGCAGACACAGCACAAGGGCGAATCCGCAAAGTCGTCATCGCGGGCGGCGGCACGGCGGGCTGGTTGGCCGGATGCGCTTTGGCGCACCAGTTCCGTGACCAGCTGGAAATCACGCTGGTGGAGTCCGAACAGATCGGCACCGTGGGCGTCGGCGAATCGACCGTGCCACCGATCCGCACCTTCCATCGCTTTCTGCAGATCGACGAACAGGAGTTCCTGCGTGAGGTCGCCGGCACCTTCAAGCTTTCCATTTCGTTCGAGAACTGGCGTCGCCCGGGCGAGCGTTTCTTCCATCCCTTCGGCACGATCGGGCAGGGCACCTGGGCAACGCCATTCCATCACTTCTGGCTGGACAGCCTGCGTCGCGGCATGCCGTCGGACCTGGGCGACTATTGCGTGGAAACCCTCGCTTCGCGCGAGGATCGGTTCTCGCTGCATACCCAGCCACAGGCCAGCTACGCCTATCACTTCGACGCCGGTCTGTACGCGCGGTTCCTGCGCCGCAAGGCGGAAGGGCACGGTTTGCGCCGGGTCGAAGGAAAGATCCGCGAAGTCCGGCAGCACGCCGATGATGGTTCGGTACAGGCATTGGTGCTGGAGGATGACCAGGTCATCGAAGGGGATCTGTTCCTGGACTGCACCGGTTTCCGCGGCCTGCTGACAGAACAGACCTTGCACACCGGCTACGAGGACTGGAACGAGTGGTTGCCCAGCGACCGCGCGGTTGCGGTGCAGACCGAGTCGGTGGGGCCGCCGGTGCCCTATACGCGCGCCATTGCGCACGAGGCCGGCTGGCGCTGGCATATCGCCCTGCAGCACCGGGTGGGCTGTGGGCTGGTGTTCTCCAGCCGCCACATGTCCGACGATGAAGCGCGCGCCAAACTGCTGCGCGACGTCGGTGCGCCGCCGCTGCGCGATCCATGGCTGGTGCCTTTCCGCAGCGGCCGGCGATTGAAGGCATGGAACAAGAACGTGGTGGCGCTGGGGCTGGCCAGTGGCTTCATCGAGCCGTTGGAGTCAACCAGCATCCACTTGACCATCAGTGCCGTGGTGCGTTTGATCCAGCTGTTCCCGTTCGACGGTATCAGTCCGTCGCTGGTGGCCTTGTACAACGACGTAAGCCGGCAGGAGATGGAGCATGTACGTGACTTCATCATCCTGCACTACCACGCCACGCAGCGCGATGAGCCCATGTGGAAGGCCTGCAGGGAGATGCCGCTGCCCGAATCGTTGGCGATACGCCTGCGTGCATGGCGCGAGCGTGCGCATGCCTGGCAGGATCCCGGCGAGCTGTTTCGCGTCGAGTCGTGGACCAGTGTCTTGTTGGGCCAGGGCATCCAGCCCGGCAGCCCGCATCCGCTAGCGCGCGCTCTTGGCGATGCCGATATGCGCACCCTGTTGGACGGGATACGCAAGCCGGCACAGCACGCGGCTGCGCAGATGCCATCGCAGGCCGGTTTTATCGAACGCTACTGCAAGGCAGCCGGGGATGTCTGGCTGCCCAAGCCGGCCATGGCGTAGCGACAGGCACTTTCTGCAGCAAAAGGTTTTGCGTTGCAGCAGGCATTTTCTGCAAGAGCTGGTTAGAGTGCGACATCACATCGGGCGGCTTGTCGCTCGTGAAAAAGGGAGTAGGGCACCGCTCCCTTTTTTCAGAGTCATTGATGGTAGCGCTACCTTTTATTGAAAGGCGGAGGCGGGTTTGATGGATCTGGTGGCTGGAATCGATGCGGGTACGCAGAGTCTGAAGGTGGTGGTCTATGACCCTGCCGAACGCATCGTCGTTGCCAGCAGCAGCATGCCGTTGGCGCTGATCAGCGCGCCTGACGGCAGCCGTGAGCAATTGCCGGCTGATTGGGTGTCGGCGCTGCACGCCTGCTTCCGTGACCTTGATCCCGCGCTACGCGCGCGCATCGTCGCAGTGGCGGTATCGGGCCAGCAGCACGGTTTTGTCGCCGTCGATGCGCAGGGGCAGGTACTGGCACCGGCCAAGCTGTGGTGTGATACCAGCACCACGGCCGAGTGCGCGCAGATCATGGACGCGGTGGGCGGCGCTGCCAACTGCATTGCGCTGGCAGGCAACCCGATACTCAGTGGTTACACCGCGTCCAAGCTGCCCTGGACCAGGACGCATCGCGCGGATGCCTACGCGCAGCTGGCCACCATCCTGCTGCCACACGACTATCTGAACTACGTGCTTACCGGGCAACGTTTCTGCGAGTACGGCGACGCCTCGGGCACCGGTTGGCTGGACGTGCGTACGCGCAGCTGGTGTGCCGAGCTGCTGCGTGCCACCGATCCACAACGTGATCTTGCGGCGTGCCTGCCGCCGATTGCCGCGCCTGACGCGCTGTTCGATATTGATCCGGAAACCGCCACCGCGTTGGGGCTGTCGGCGGCTGTGAAGGTTGCCGTGGGCGGTGGCGACAACATGATGGCGGCCATCGGCACCGGCTGCGTCGAACCGGGCCGGCTGGCGATGAGTCTCGGCACCTCGGGGACCTTGTTTGCCTACTCGGATATCCCGGTGATTGACCCGGCCGGCGCCTGGGCGGCGTTCTGCTCATCCACCGGGGGGTGGTTGCCGTTGATCTGCACGATGAACTGCACCGTGGCGACGGAGCAGGTGGCAGCGGCCTTTGGCTTCAGTTCGCGCGATGGCGACGCCTACGTCCTGTCCACGCCGCCAGGTGCGGACGGGCTGGTGATGCTGCCTTTCCTCAATGGCGAGCGTACGCCCGACCTGCCCATGGCCAAGGGCGTGCTGGCGGGGCTGGACCGGAACAACCTGACCGCCGCGCACCTCTATCGGGCTGCAATGGAAGGCGCGACCTACAGCCTGAAGTACGGCTATGACGCCTTCGTACGCGCGGGCATGCACTTTGAACGGATTGTGCTCACCGGCGGCGGCAGCAACAGCGCGGCCTGGCGCCAGTTGGTGGCCGATGTGTTCGGGCTGCCGGTGGATGTCCCCGTTCAAGCCGAAGGTGCCGCCTTTGGCGCGGCCTTGCAGGCGCTTTGGGCAGTGCGACGCTCCCAGGGCGATGACAGCAGCATCGCCGAGCTTGCCCGCGCGCATGTCCGCGTCGATCCGGTGCTGTCCACGCAGCCCGATGCCCAGCGCCACCAGGCCTATGCCGGCGCGTACAGCCGTTTCCTGCGTCATCTCGACACCATCACGCCGCTGCAGCGCGGCTGATGTCCTCTCCGCGACACCTCGCACAACAACAGGAACTAGCAGCATGAGCACGCAGCCTTTCATCGGTGCAAAGGAATACTTCCCGGGTATCGGCCGCATCCCGTTCGAGGGACGCGGTTCGGATAACCCACTGGCGTTCAAGGTCTACGACGCCGGCAAGGTGATCGGCGGCAAGACCATGCAGGAGCATCTGCGCTTTGCCGTGTGCTATTGGCATACGTTCTGCAACGCCGGCCACGATCCGTTCGGGCCGGGTACCCGCCACTTCCCGTGGGAGTCCGGCGCGCCGATGGCAACGGCCGAGGCCAAGGTGGATGCGGCGTTCGAGTTCTTCACCAAACTGGGAGTGCCGTACTGGTGCTTCCATGATGTCGACCTGGCGCCGGATGCCGACGATATTGGCCAGTACGAAGCCAACCTCAAGCACATGGTGGCGCTGGCCAAGGCGCGCCAGGAGGCCACCGGCATCAAGCTGCTGTGGGGCACGGCCAACCTGTTCTCGCACCCGCGCTACATGAATGGTGCGTCCACCAATCCTGATTTCGCCGTGGTCGCGCGTGCCGCCGTGCAGGTCAAGGCCGCGCTGGAGGCGACGGTCGAACTGGGCGGCGAACACTATGTGTTCTGGGGTGGCCGCGAAGGCTATGCGTCGCTGATGAACACCCAGATGAAGCGCGAGGTCGACCACTTTGCCCGCTTCCTGACGATGGCGCGCGACTATGGACGCAGCATCGGCTTGAAGGGCAATTTCCTGATCGAGCCCAAGCCGATGGAGCCGATGAAGCACCAGTACGACTTCGACAGTGCCACCGTCGCCGGCTTCCTGAAAGAGCACGGGCTGGACAAGGACTTCAAGCTCAACATCGAGGCCAACCACGCAACGTTGTCCGGCCATACCTTCGAGCACGACCTGCAGGTGGCCTCCGACCACGGCCTGCTTGGCAGCATCGATGCCAACCGCGGCAATGCCCAGAACGGCTGGGATACCGACCAGTTCCCCACCGATCTGTACGACACCGTGGGCGCGATGCTGGTGGTGCTGCGCCAGGGGGGACTGGAGGGGGGGCTGAACTTCGATGCGAAGGTGCGGCGCGAATCCACCGACCTGGAAGACCTGTTCATTGCCCATATCGGCGGCATGGACGCGTTCGCCCGTGGCCTGGAAGTCGCACACGCGCTGCTGACCGACTCGCCGTGGGAGCAGTGGCGCAAGCAGCGCTATGCCAGTTTCGACAGCGGTGCCGGCCGCGATTTCGAGAACGGCGGGCTGAGTCTTTCCGAACTGGCCGGGTTGGCGGTGAAGCTCGGTGAGCCGGTGCAGACCAGCGGCAAGCAGGAACGCTACGAAAACCTGCTCAATCACTATCTGCTGCGCTGATCGCAGCGCAGCGGCAACAAGACAGACAACGGGGAAGGGCGATGATGCAGCAGGCAATGGGGGCGGGCGAGAACACCCGGCTGATCGTGTTGATCAGCATGGTGGCGACGATTGGTGGCTTTCTGTTCGGCTTTGACAGCGGGGTCATCAATGGCACCCAGGATGGCCTGCACCAGACGTTTCGATCCGGCGAATGGATGCAGGGCTTCGAGATCGCCTCGATGCTGCTGGGCTGTGCGGTCGGGGCGTTCAGCGCCGGCCGCCTGTCCGACACGCTGGGGCGCCGCAATGTGCTGATCATCTCGGCATTGATGTTCCTGTTGTCGGCGCTGGGTGCGGGCGGCGCGCCTTCCTCGGCGTGGTTCATCGTGGCGCGTGTGGTGGGGGGCTTTGCGGTAGGTGCCGCCAGTGTGATTTCCCCGGCCTATATCGCGGAGGTGGCACCGGCGCGTTACCGCGGTCGTCTGGCCACGATCCAGCAGATCGCGATCATCAGCGGGCTCACCGCTGCGTTCCTGTCCAACTACCTGCTGGCGGCGACGGCCGGGGCATCCACCCAGCCGCTGTGGGGCGGGCATGCTGCCTGGCGCTGGATGTTCTGGATGCAGGCCGTGCCTTCGCTGGTGTTCCTCGGCCTGCTGCTTACCATCCCTGAAAGCCCGCGCTACCTGGTGGTCAAGCGCCGCAAGGCGCAGGCACTTCAGGTACTGGCGCGGCTTTATGGCCAGGACCAGGCGCAAACCAAACTCGCCGAGATCGATGGCTCGTTGTCGGCAGATCCTCACCGCCCGCGCCTGTCCGACCTGCGCAACGCGGCCACCGGGCGTATCCGCTCCATCGTCTGGGTGGGTATTGGCCTGGCCACCTTCCAGCAGTTGGTTGGCATCAACGTGGTGTTCTATTACGGCGCGGTGCTGTGGCAGGCGGTTGGGTTCTCCGAGAACGACGCCCTGTTGATCAATGTGCTGTCCGGCGCACTGAGCATTGGCGCCTGCCTGGTCACGGTGATGTTGATCGACCGCATCGGTCGCAAGCCGCTGTTGTGGGTGGGCTCCGCTGGCATGGCGGTGTCCTTGGCGCTGGTGGTGGCTGCATTTGCCAGTGGCACGCTCAGTGAGGGCCATCTGCAGTTGCCCGGTCATATGGGCACGCTGGCGCTGGTGGCGGCGAATGCCTATGTGGTGTTCTTCAACCTGTCCTGGGGGCCGGTGATGTGGGTGATGCTGGGGGAGATGTTCCCCAACCAGATCCGCGGCTCGGCGCTGGCGGTTGCCGGTGCCGCGCAGTGGACGGCCAACTTCGGCGTCACCGTCACTTTCCCCATACTGCTGGCCGCCGCCGGTTTGGCGGCGACGTACAGCATCTATCTGGTCGCTGCGGTGATCTCGGTGTTCTTCGTGCTGCGCTATGTGCAGGAAACCAAGGGCAGGGAGCTGGAGCAGATGCAGGGATGAGTGGCATGCGCAGCCACCATTGCTTGGGCCGCGCCCGGCTGCGCTTGCGGGCAGGCCGGGCCACGCTGGCCTTGCAGCAAGGGCGATTGCCCGGCGGCACGGTGTGCCGGCCGCCGCCGCGCCCTGATCACTCAGCGCGAGGACGGTGGGGCGGCAGCCGAGGCGCGAATCACCAAGCGGTGCGCCACCACGTGATCCATCAGCACCTTGGTGTCCTCGTTCCTGCGGCGGATGCTGCGCAACAGGATTTCGATGGCGGCATTGGCCATTGCGGTGATTGGCTGGTGGATGGTGGTCAGCTCCGGCCACACGGTTGTGGCCGCGGAGGTGTCATCGAAGCCCACGACCGAAAGATCGCGAGGCACCTCCATTCCACGCCGATGTGCCACCGACACAACCGCCGCCGCCATGTCGTCGTTGCTGGCGAAGATGGCCGTCGGTGGGCGCCGGTGGGAGAGCAGCTTCTCGGCGGCGCTGAGCCCCGAGCGGTAGGTGTAATCGCCTTGCAGCACCAGGCTGGGTTCGACCTTCAGCCCGGCCTCGTTGAGTGCGGTGACGAAACCCTCATAGCGGCGGCTACTGGCGCTGAGGTCCCGGCGCCCGCGGATGAATCCGATGCGGGTGTGCCCCTGCTGGATCAGGTAGGTGGCCATCTCCTTGCCGGCGTGGAAATCGTCGATGCGCACGCAGGAGATGTCATCGCTGAGATGGCCCGAGGCGATGGCGACCACCGGGATGCCGGCCTTCACCAGCTCGGTAACCGCAATCTGCGATTCGCACAGTGGTGGCGGCAGGATCACCCCGTCGACGCGGCCGGCCAGTGCCCGCGCCGCCTTGCGCTCGGCGTCGGCATCCAGGTTGTCCCAGTACTCGACGGCCAACTGCAGCGCGGAGCTGGAAGCGGCCTGCAACAGGCCCACCAGAAGCTCACGCAGGTAGGCCCCGCTGGGGTTGGTGTAGATCAGTGCGATGCGCGTGTTCTGCGCGGCGGCCAGCGAACTGGCGGCCAGATTGGGGGTATAGCCGAGCTCGCGCACCGCTTGCAGGACCCGCTCACGGGTGATATCGCGCACCTTGCCCTGGTTGATCACCCGCGACACGGTCATCGGCGACACCCCGGCAAGCGCCGCCACATCGTCGATTGTTACGCCGCTGGCCTTGCGGCGGACCGATTTCTTCGGCTTTTCCAATACCTGTTCCCTTTCATTCACATGCCCCCCGCGCGTAGCGGCGAGGTTGGATGATGGATCACCCATTCCCGAGTCATAGCTTACAAAGGCGAATGTTAACGCCGTTGCTGCGCGCCGGCCGCTGGGCCCGGGCAGGCCTGGTTCTGGTGCTGCTGGCGTGCAGCGGCGGGGTACAGGCCGAGGACGGCTATGCGTTGTGGATGCGCTATGTGCCGCTGGCGGACGCAGCGGCCAGCAGCTACCGGGCGCGTCTGGGTACGGTCGCCATCGCAGAGCAGACACCTGCGCAACAGGCCGCGAGCGCGGAGCTGGCGCGCGGTCTGGGCGGGCTGCTTGGCAGGGCACCGCCGATGGCTGCCAGTGTGACGGCGACGACCGGTTTGGTCGTCGGCACGCCGCGTTCCTCGCCAGCGGTGGCGCGGCTGCGGCAAGCGCTTTCCGGCTTGGGCGATGAGGGCTATCTGATCCGGAACGTCCAGGTCGATGGGCGCAACGTGGTGATGGTTGCGGCGCAACAGGATATCGGCGCGCTGTACGGGGTTTTCCACCTGCTGCGCTTGCTGCAGACCGGGGCGTCGCTGGATGGCCTGGCCTTGCGCGAGGTTCCCCAGGTGCGGCTGCGCGTGCTCAATCACTGGGACAATCTGGACCGCTACGTAGAGCGGGGCTATGCAGGCAGCTCGCTCTGGGATTGGCAGACCCTGCCGGAATGGCGCGACCCGCGCTACACCGACTATGCGCGCGCGAACGCCTCGTTGGGCATCAATGGCACGGTTCTGAACAACGTCAATGCCAGCGCCATCAGCCTGACCCCGGCCTATCTGGAGAAGGCCGCGGCGCTGGCGGACCTGTTCCGTCCCTACGGCATCCGCGTCTACCTGAGTGCACGTTTCAGTGCACCGATCGAACTGGGAGGTCTACCCACCGCCGATCCGCTGGACCCCGGGGTACAGGCCTGGTGGCGTGACAAGGTCGCGCAGATCCACGCGTTGATCCCTGATTTTGGTGGCTTTCTTGTCAAGGCGAACTCCGAAGGCCAGCCCGGCCCGCAGGACTACGGTCGCTCGCATGCCGACGGGGCCAACCTGCTGGCAGATGCGCTTGCCCCGTATGACGGTGTGGTGATGTGGCGGGCCTTCGTCTACGCGCATGACGTACCGGACGACCGCGCCAAGCAGGCCTATAGCGAGTTTGCAGGCCTGGATGGGCAATTTCGTCCCAACGTGATCGTGCAGGTCAAGAACGGTCCCATCGACTTCCAGCCCAGGGAGCCCTTCCATCCGCTGTTCGGGGCGATGCCGCGCACCCCGCTGATGCTGGAGTTGCAGATCACCAAGGAGTATCTCGGCTTTGCCACCCATCTGGTGTACCTGGGCAGCTTGTTTGAAGAGGTATTGCAGACCGATACGCGCGGGCGGGGCGATGGCCCGAACGTGGCAAGAGTGGTCAGCAGTGTGGCCGATGGTCATGCGCTGAGCGGCATGGCAGGGGTTGCCAATATCGGCACCGACCGCAATTGGAGCGGCTCGCATTTCGATCAGGCCAACTGGTATGCCTTCGGCCGTATGGCATGGAACCCGCAGCAACGTGCGCGTGCCATTGCCACGGACTGGGCGGCGATGACCTTTTCGCCCGATCCCGCGGTGGTTGAGCCGATTGTTGGAATGATGATGGGCTCGCGCGAGGCCGCGGTGAATTACATGAGTCCGTTGGGCCTGCATCACCTGATGGCGCGTGGTCACCACTATGGTCCCGGCCCCTGGGTCGATGGCGGCCCCAGGGCGGATTGGACGTCGGTCTACTACCACCGCGCCGACCATGCCGGGATCGGCTTCGACCGCACAACGCGCGGCAGCAATGCGGTGTCCCAGTACGCGCCGGCGCTGGCGGCGCGCTACGGCGACCCTGCACGCGTGCCGGAGTCCTTGCTGTTGTGGTTCCATCATCTGCCGTGGGAACACCGCATGCGCTCGGGCCGTTCATTGTGGGAGGCGTTGGTCGGGCACTATTCGCAGGGCGTGCGCCAGGTGCAGGCCATGCAGGACAGCTGGGCCAGCCTGCACGACAGGATCGATCCGCAGCGCCACCAGCAGGTGAGCGCCTTCCTGCGCATCCAGCACGAGGAAGCGCAATGGTGGCGCGACGCCAGCGTGGCGTATTTCCAGTCCTTGAATGGTAGGCCGCTACCGGCAGGTGAAGCGCCGCCCCCGCATCCGCTTGCCTACTACCAGGCGTTGCAGTTTCCATTCGCGCCGGGGGATGGCCGATGAGCGCATGCCTGCGTCCGGTGCTCTTGGTGTGCTTGATGACTGTGTTGCTGTGGGCGTTACCGTGCTGGGCGCAGGAGGAGGCTGGAGGGCTACTGCATCCGCTGTTCCAGGATCACGCCGTACTGCAGCGCGACGAGCCCGTATCGGTCTGGGGCCAGGCGGCGGCCGGTGAGCGTGTGTCGGTGCGGTTTGCGGACCAGACCCGCAGTACGCATGCCGCCCCCCGAGGACGCTGGCAGCTGCACCTGCGGGCGATGCCGGCAGGCGGTCCACATACGCTGGTGGTCCGCGCGGGGCAGCGACTGCAAAGTGTGCGCGACCTGCAGATGGGCGATGTGTGGTTGTGCGCGGGGCAGTCCAACATGGAGCTGCCGGTCTGGCGCACGCTCAACGCCAGCAGCGAGATTGCCGCGGCCACGCATCCTGCCATTCGCTTGTTCACCGTGCCGGCGGCGGCTGCGGTGACTTCCAGAACCGGCTTTCAGCAGGATGTTGCCTGGAAACCGGCGTCGCCGGACACGGTGCGGGACTTCTCCGCTGCCTGCTTCTATTTCGCCCGCGAGCTGCAGAAGACAGTGAACGTGCCGATTGGCCTGATACATGCCGCTTGGGGCGGGTCACGGATCGAAAGCTGGACCAGTGCCGGAGCGCTACGTACGCAACCCGGCATGGACTTCCCGCTGCAGGTGCTGGCGCTGTATGACCGTGATCCTGAGAAGGCCGCCGCGCAATGGGGTGCGCATTGGCAGCAATGGTGGCGCTCACGTCAGGATGGCGTCGAAGCAGACATGCCGTGGCAGGCGTCGTTGCCCACCACCGATTGGCAGGCAGCGCCAACGCAGCTCGGGGCCTGGGAGCGCTGGGGAGATCCGGCACTGGCCGACTACAACGGCATGGTCTGGTACCGCACGCAGGTCAGCTTGAGCGCTGCGCAGGCGGCGCGCGCAGCAAGCTTGGAACTGGCACCGGCCGATGAAACCGACATCACCTGGGTCAATGGCGTGGCGGTGGGCAGCCAGTATGGTGCTGGCGAACCGCGACGCTACCCACTCTCCCCAGGATTGCTGAAAGCCGGCATCAATACCGTCGTGGTGAATGTGCTGGATACCTACGGCGATGGTGGGCTGTCTGGCCCGGCCACGGCGCATGCATTGCGTTTCGACGACGGCAGCCGCGTGCCGCTGGATGCGGCCTGGCATTACCGTGTCGTCGGCAGCAGCCAGGCCCCGCCACTGGCCCCGTGGCATGCGGCCACCGGCTTGGCAACCTTGTACAACGGCATGATCGCGCCGCTGGGCGATTACGGTCTGCGCGGCATGGTCTGGTATCAGGGCGAGTCCAACACCGCTGATGGCAGGGCCTATGCCGCAAAGTTGCGCGGCCTGCGCGATGACTGGCGTTCGCAGTTTGGCCGGCAGCTGCCACTGCTGGTGATGCAGCTGGCCGGTTACGGCCCGCCCCCGCAGGCACCAACGGAAAGCGATTGGGCGCAGCTGCGCGAGGCGCAGCGCCAGGTGGTGAAGGAGGATCCGCACGCCGGGCTGGTGGTAGCCATTGATATCGGCGATGCCTACGACATCCATCCGCCCAACAAGCAGGAACTGGGACGGCGCCTGGCGCGGGTCGCCCGCCGCGTTGTTTACGGAGCGCCCGGGCTGGCGACGTCCGGGCCAACGCCGGTGTCGGCGTCTTCCACCGCCGGCGGGCTGAAGGTCGTGTTCGACAACGTTGCCGGCCAGTTGCTCACCACCGGCGCCAACGGCCCCATCGGTTTCGAGCTATGCGATGCCGACGTCGGGCATTGCCAATATGCCGAGGCGACGCTGGGTGCCGCCGATGTCGTGCTGCGCTGCCCGGCCGCCGGGTGCGGGGCAAGGGTCCGCTACTGCTGGGCTGATGGCCCGGTATGCACGCTGCGCGACAGCAGTGGTGCGCCAGCCGGACCGTTCGAGATTTCCGTCACCGCTGGCGAGGTGCAACGATGAAGCGGTCGTCACTGTGGGGTCGCTTGCATCTGCACTGCGGCATCCTGTCCTATGCTGTACGCGCTGGCCTGCGCAGCCACCTGCTTGTATCGGCATTGCTGCTGGCGGTGTCCACGGTGGCAAGCGGGCAGGGCGCTGCCCCGGCCGAACCGGTCTATTACGAATGGTTCGAGTACAACGGCCACGATGCAGCGTTTGAGCCCGCTTTGCCTGCCGGCTATTACCGCAACCCCATTCTTGCCGGCTTCCATGCCGACCCAAGCATCGTCAGTGCCAATGGCCGGTTCTATCTGGTGAATTCCAGTTTTACCTTCTATCCCGGCATTCCGGTGTTCGAGAGCGCCGACCTTGTGCACTGGAAGCAGATCGGCAACGTCATCGATCGCCCGACCCAGTTGGACTTCGATGGCCTCGGGGTTTCGCGTGGCGTCTTCGCCGCCTCCATTGCCTGGCACGCAGGCACCTTCTACGTGGTGAGCACAGCGGTAGATAACGGCGGCAATTTCATCGCCACGGCGCGCGACCCGGCGGGTCCGTGGTCCGACCCGCATTGGCTGAAGGGCATTGATGGCATCGATCCATCGCTGTTCTTCGACCACGATGGCCGCGTGTATCTGCTCAACAACGACGCGCCACCCGGGCCCGCGCGCTACGAGGGCCATCGCGCGATCTGGATGCAGCAGATCGACCTGCGCGATTTCAAACCGGTAGGTCCGCGCAAGGTGTTGATCGACGGCGGGGTGGAACCTGCACAGAATCCGATCTGGATCGAAGGGCCACATCTCTATCATCGCGACGGCTGGTACTACCTGTCCGATGCTGAAGGTGGCACCGGGCCGCAACACTCCCAGGTCGTGCTGCGCAGTCGCGATGTATGGGGGCCGTATGCAGCGTATCCGGGCAATCCCATACTGACCCAGCGCGGGCTGCCCGATGCGCGGCCATTGCCGGTGACCAATGCCGGCCATGCGGATCTGGTTGAAGGGCCGGATGGCTCGTGGTGGGCGGTGTTCCTGGCCAGCCGCAACTATCAGCAGCGCCATTACAACACCGGCCGCGAGACCTATCTGCTGCCGGTCCAATGGCGGGACGGTTGGCCGCTGATTTTGCCGCCGGACCAGCCCATCCCCTATGCAGTGAAGGCACCTGGCTGGATGCAGGGCGAGGCAAGGCAGGGCACCTCCACCGGCAACTTCATCGATCGCGATGAGTTCGACGGGCCGACATTGGGCCGCGGATGGCTGCGCGTGCGGGTGCCGCGACAGGCGTGGGCGGATCTGGAGCAACGCCCAGGCGCGTTGGCGCTGCACCCGCTGGCAGAGAACCTGGACACGCTGCGCAACCCCGCATTCCTTGGCCGCCGCCAGCAGCACCTGCGTTTCCAGGCGAGCACGGCGATGGGTCGTCCGGCAGCCGGAGTGGCGGCCGGCCTGGCGGCGTTCCAGAGCGAGGCATTCTGGTACTTCCTTGGTGTGCGCAGCCTCGGCGGCGAACGCGTCGCGGTGTTCCTGGAGGTCAATGACGGCACCGGGCAGCCGCGCACGCTGGTCAGCCGCGAGCTGGATGCGCGCTCCACGCTGCGTCTGCAGATTGCCGGCGACGAGGGGAATTACACGTTCGCGTTCGATAGCGGCGATGGCCAGGGCCTGCGAACCCTGGCCGAGGACGTGGACGGAACGGTACTAAGCACTGATCGTGCGGGCGGCTTTGTTGGCGCACTGCTGGGACCATTCGCGCGCGATGAGCGTGCACTGAGGAGCAAATGATGACGTCGAAGCCACCTTTCTCCATTGGCCGGCGGGGCTGGCGCCTGTGCGCTGTGGCCTTGCGCGCCGCCATCTGCGTAATGCCCGTGCTATGCAGCGCCGAAGACCGCCCGTGGCTGGACACAGGCAGCAGCTTCGAGACCCGGGCCGCCGCGCTGGTGGCGCGGATGACGCTGGAGGAAAAGGCTGCGCAGATGCAGAACGCCGCCCCCGCGATCGAGCGCCTGGGAGTGCCGGCCTATGACTGGTGGAATGAAGGCCTGCACGGCGTTGCACGGGCAGGGCAGGCTACTGTCTTCCCGCAGGCCATCGGCCTGGCGGCCACCTTTGATGTCCCGCTGATGGAACAGGTTGCGAGCACCATCAGTGACGAAGCGCGTGCCAAACATCATCAGTTTCTGCGCGAAGGCTCGCATGCCCGCTATCAGGGACTGACCTACTGGTCGCCCAACGTCAACATCTTCCGCGACCCGCGCTGGGGGCGTGGCCAGGAGACTTACGGCGAGGACCCCTACCTCACCAGTCGCATGGGCGTCGCCTTCGTGCGTGGCCTGCAGGGGGACGACCCGGTTTACCGCAAGCTGGACGCCACCGCCAAGCACCTTGCCGTGCATAGCGGGCCCGAGGCCGACCGTCATCACTTCGATGTCCGCCCCAGCAAACGCGACCTGTACGACACCTACCTGCCAGCGTTCGAGGCCTTGGTAAAGGAGGGCGAGGTAGATGCGGTGATGGGAGCGTACAACCGCGTCTATGGTGAATCTGCCAGTGCCAGCCGGTTCCTGCTCCGCGACCTGTTGCGCCGTGACTGGGGTTTCAAGGGTTACGTGGTGTCCGATTGCTGGGCCATCGTGGATGTGTGGAAGCATCATCAGATCGTCGCCAGCCGCGAACAGGCCGCAGCACTGGCGGTCAGGAACGGTACCGAGCTTGAGTGTGGCCAGGAATACGCCACGCTGCCCGAGGCAGTACGCCAGGGGCTGATCAGTGAGGCGGAGATCGATGATGCGGTCACCCGCTTGTTCACCGCGCGGATGCGCCTGGGCATGTTTGATCCGCCCGAACGCGTGCGCTGGGCGCAGATTCCTGCCTCCGTCAACCAGGCACCGGCACATGATGCGCTGGCGTTGAAGGCCGCGCAGGAGTCGCTGGTGCTGCTGAAGAACGACGGGATCCTGCCATTGTCTCGCGGGCTCAAACGCATTGCGGTGGTGGGCCCGACCGCCGACGACACCATGGCCTTGCTGGGCAATTATTTTGGTACCCCGGCCGCACCGGTAACGGTGCTGCAGGGCATACGCGATGCCGCCAGGGGCATCGAGGTGCGCTATGCGCGCGGGGTGGACCTGGTGGAGGGGCGCGATGATCCTGCCGCCACGCCGCTGATCGAGGCCGCCTACCTGCGGCCCTCTGCCAACGCGCCGGAGCGCGGCCTGCGTGGCGAGTACTTCCGCACGCCGGACCTGTCCGGCACGCCGGCGTTGGTGCGCACCGATGCCCAGATCGGCTTCAGTTGGGAGCGCGGATCGCCCACCGACAATCTGCTGGCGCGGGGCGAAGCGGCGCCCGGGCAGGGCATCCCCAGCGATGGCTTCAGCATCCGCTGGAGCGGCCAGCTGCTGCCGCCGGTATCGGGACGCTACCGCATTGAAGCCGCGGCCGACGATGGCTTCCGTCTATTCGTTGATGGCAAGCAGGTGCTGGACCATTGGCACAATAGTGACCGCCTGCGGGGCGATGGGGTGGAGCTGGAGCTGCAGGCCGGTCGTGCCTATGACCTCAAGCTCGAGTACTACGATGCAGAGCGCGATGCCGGGGTACGACTGGGTTGGCGCATGCCAGGGGCGAAGCCGCCATTCGAGGAAGCCCTGGATGCCGCGCGCAATGCCGATGTGGTGGTGTTTGTCGGCGGCCTGACCGGTGACGTGGAAGGCGAGGAGATGACGGTCAACTATCCCGGCTTCGCTGGCGGGGACCGCACCGACCTGCGCTTGCCGGCACCGCAGCGCGCCCTGCTGGAGGCTTTGCAGCAAACCGGCAAGCCGGTGGTGATGGTGCTCACCGGTGGATCGGCACTGGCCGTGGATTGGGCCCAGCAGTACCTGCCAGCCATCCTCATGAGCTGGTACCCGGGCCAGCGCGGCGGCACCGCGGTGGGCCAGGCCTTGTTTGGCGACATCAACCCGGCCGGGCGCTTGCCGGTGACGTTCTACAAGGCGGATCAGGCCATGCCGGCGTTCGACGACTACACGATGGAAGGCCGCACCTACCGCTACTTCCGTGGCACGCCGCTGTATCCGTTTGGTCATGGCCTGTCATATACCCGCTTTGAGTACCGCAATCTGCGCCATAAGCGCCGCATCGCTGCGGACGGCCGCCTGCGGGTCTCGGTGGATGTGGCCAACGCCGGCCAGCGCGCCGGGGATGAGGTGGTGCAGCTGTATCTGCGACCACTGCAGGGCAGCCCGGGCGACGCCCAGCAGGAGCTGCGCGGCTTCCAGCGTGTCCATTTGGGCCCCGGTGAGAAACGCACCCTGGTGTTTGACCTGCAGGCGGCGCAAGCACTCCGCCGCTACGACGAGGCAGGCCAGGGCTATGCGGTGCCGGCAGGGCGGTACGAAGTACGGCTGGGCGGCTCCAGCGCCGATGCGCGAGTGGTAGGGCGCTTTGATGTAAAGGCGCGGCGTGACTGAGCTGCGTCATCGCCGTGCGCGGCATTCAACTCAAATCCAATTTCCAGGACAAGTGCTGCATGCAAAGCTCTGAACACATCTTGTCGGTCCGGGAGAAACTGGGCTATAGCCTGGGCGACCTGGCGGCGAACCTGATCTTCCAGACGCTGATCACCTATCTGGCGTTCTTCTATACCGATGTGTACCGGCTGCCGCCGGCAACCGCGGCGACCATCATCTTCGTGATCGGCCTGCTTGGGGCGTTTGTATTCACGCCGCTGGTTGGCATCGTGGCCGACCGTACCACCAGCCGCTGGGGGCGGTTCCGGCCCTGGCTGCTGTGGACGGCGGTACCGTTCGGCGTGCTGTCGCTGCTTGCCTTCAGCACCCCGGACCTGGGGCCGCGCGGCAAGGTGATCTATGCCCTGGGCACGTATGGCCTGCTGATGCTTGTATACGCGGCAAACAACCTGCCGTATTCCGCACTCAGTGGCGTGTTGACCGGCAGCATGGCCCAGCGCAACAGCCTGTCGGCCTACCGGTTCGTGGCGGTGATGATCGCGCAGTTCATCATCCAGGTGCTGCTGATGCCGCTGGTATTGATCCTGGGCGAGGGTGATCGGGTGCAGGGCTTCGAGCGGGTGATGACGATCTTCGCGGTGGTTGGCACCCTGTTTTTCCTCATCACCTTCGCCACCACGCGCGAGCGCATCGTGCCGACCCGCGAGCAGACCGGCGGTGTGCTGCAGGATCTGTCGGACCTGCTGCGCAATCGCCCCTGGCAGGTGATGTTGGCACTGACAGTGCTGGTATTCATAAATTTGGCGCTGAAGGGCGGCACATACATCTATTACTTCCAGTACTACATGAGCGCGCCGGCGCTGGCGGGGTTCCTGGATACCTCTGGCTTCAATAGCTTTATCCATGCGTTGAATGGTGCCCTCGACGGGATGGGACTGGCCGGGTTCAGCTGGCCGGAAGACCCGGCGACCTCGGCGTTCAGCCTGTTCAATTCCTGCGGCATCGTCTGCATGATCCTGGGCATCGGCGTCTCGCGCCGCCTGGCCGACCGCTTTGGCAAACGTGATGTTTTCGGGGTGGCGCTGTTTGTATCCACCCTGTTCCTGCTGGTGTTCTACCTGTTCCCACCAACGGCAGTGGCCCTGGCATTTGTCACTTTCATGCTGCACGGCTTCTGCTACGGCATCACCATCCCGCTGCTGTGGGCGATGACAGCCGATGTCGCTGACTATTCGGAGTGGAAGAACAACCGCCGCGCCACCGCCATCATTTTCTCGGCGATGTTGTGTGGGCTGAAGATAGGCCTGAGCGTTGGCGGGGCGATGGTGGCCGGCATTCTCGCGCACTACGGCTACCAGGCGGGCGCGGCCCAGCAGTCTGACGCCGTGGTCAACGGCATCAGGCTGACCGTGAGCATCTATTGCGCCATACCGTTCCTCATCGCGGTAGCGCTGCTGTTTGTCTACGAAATCGACCGCCGCGCCGAAGCGCGCATAGAACACGAACTCCAGCTGCGACGCCGCGCGATGGGCGCGGCTTGATCCCGGAACCTTGACCATGAACGACACCGCTTCCGATCCAACGCCCAGCCAGACAGAGCTGGAATGGTTCACCGCTCACGCCATTTCCAAACCGCTGGTGACCCATATCTACACCGCCGATCCTTCGGCGCATGTGTTTGACGGGCGCATCTACATCTATCCCTCGCATGACATCGACGGCGGCAATGCGTTCGACGATGAAGGCGGCCATTTCGGCATGCAGGACTACCACGTGCTGCGCATGGATAGCCCCGACGGGGAGGCCACCGACTGCGGCATGGTGTTGCATGTACGCGATGTGCCCTGGGCGACGCAGCAGATGTGGGCGCCCGATGCCGCACGGCGGGATGGGCGCTACTACCTGTATTTCCCTGCCAAAGACGCGAGCGGCCTGTTTCGTCTTGGTGTAGCGGTAGCCGACGGACCGGAAGGTCCGTTCACGGCAGCGCCCGAGCCAATGGAGGGGACGTATTCCATCG
This sequence comes from Stenotrophomonas sp., assembly GCA_032112995.1. GTDB lineage: Bacteria > Pseudomonadota > Gammaproteobacteria > Xanthomonadales > Xanthomonadaceae > Stenotrophomonas. The sequence continues at coordinate 151,174 of DAMCTY010000001.1, forward strand.
ACCCGGCGGTCTATGCCGATGACGACGGCAGTCACTACCTGTATTTCGGCGGCATATGGGGCGGGCAGCTGCAGAAGTACCGTGATAATAGGTATGCCGCCGAACACGAAGAGCCGCTGGGCGACGCGCCAGCACTGGGCCCACGCGTGGCTCGCCTGGATAGCGCAATGACCCGGCTTGCCGAGCCTACGCGGGAAGTGCTGATCCTGGACGAAGACGGGGAGCCACTGCGGGCCGACGACCACGCCCGCCGCTTTTTCGAAGGGCCGTGGCTGCACAAGTACAAGGGGCGGTATTACCTGTCTTACTCGACCGGCAATACGCATCTTCTGTGCTACGCGGTGGGCGATAGCCCGTATGGTCCGTTCACCTACGCCGGTGTGATCCTCAAGCCGGTGGTGGGGTGGACCACGCATCACTCCATCTGCGAGTTCGACGGCCGGTGGTATCTGTTCTATCACGATGCCTTGCAGTCCGGCGGCGTCACCCACCTGCGCTCGGTCAAATGCACGGCATTGCAGATGGACGCAGACGGCCGAATCAAGACCATCGACCCGTATGGTGGCTGACCGGCCGCAGCCCATCGACGACGCGCAGGCGCTTATTCCAACAGGTCAACTGCACTGGCTGCGCGCGGGCAAGCTGGCGCTCGCCATCGCGCCCGAGGCGGGAGGGCGCATTGCCCAATTGCGCTTTGACGGCGTGGATTGGCTGGTGGCCGACCGCGATGCCGACGCGGCGTGCATCGGCTGGGGATGCTATCCGATGGTTCCCTGGGCCGGACGCGTGCGTGGCGGAACGTTCAGATTCGATGGCAGGGCATACACACTGCCCTTGAACTTTGGTGCCCACGCCATCCACGGCGTTGGCTTCTCGCGCGCATGGCGTGTTGAAAGTTTGGAGGCGGCTGCCATTGGCCTGGCATTTACGCTGCCGCAGGATGCGTACTGGCCTTTCGGCGGCAGGGCGAGCCAAACCATTCGTGTGCAGGACAATCGCCTGCACCTGCAATTGGCGGTGCAGGCGGGCGCACGGGCAATGCCTGCGGTGCTGGGTTGGCACCCGTGGTTCCGCAAGCCCGATCGCATGCTGTTTTCCCCTGAGGCGATGTACCAGCGTGATGCCGACGGGATAGCTACATTGCCCCTGATCAAAGCCACGCCAGGCCCCTGGGACGACTGCTTCGTCGCCAGCGGTGCGATAACGCTGGAACGTGCAGGCCAACGCTTGAGCCTGCGCTCCGATGCCGATCACTGGGTGATCTACGATGGCGCCACCCACGCCACTTGCGTGGAGCCCCAGACCGGCCCACCGGATGCTTTCACGCTTGCACCGTATCGGCTTGCGCCGGGCGAGCGTTTGAGTCTTGCATTCGAACTGAGTTGGGATTGGGCCGAGCAGCAGCGCGTAGAGAGGGACGTCGGCTGAGGCATCAGAGTGGCGGCCGAGGGCCGACCTCGCCGCGGTGCGCTCGTAATCGCCAGCGCCCTGGACTGCGGCGGCGGCGGGTCGCAGCAATCGCAGTGGTCGCGACGAGCGCGTTGCTGGATATTACACCGGCGGCCGGAGCTGACTATGATCCTTTCGGTATCCAGCCAGTGAAGGCGAGGGGGAGTCGGTGCAGGAGCTTGTACTCAAATTGGCGGAAAGCTTTGGCTATGGGGTGATGGGCCAGATTGCAGTTGTCCTGTCCGTGTTGCTTTTTCTGTTGTTCAAAGGCCTTTATTCGCTGAACCTTGACCGTGCCAAAGCACGGCAGGAATTTCTTCAGCTTTGGGATTTCGAGCGCGCCAAGCGAGACCCGCTTTGGTGCGAGGTGTTGGTTCGACACTATTGCCGCCAGTTCCTGCCAGCCAAGCTTGTGGTCAATGTGGCCTCGAGGTCGCAGGCAGCCGATACCTTGTGGGCCTTGAGCTATTCGGTGCGGCTTTACCGCCTGGATGATGGCCTTCTGCACTGGAGGAACAAGCGACATGCGAATCCTCTGTACGTGGCATTTGCGGTGATCCTGGGTTCTGGGCTTTATTTCGTATTGGCGATGTTTTCGCTAGCGCTGCTGCTTGCGAGCGTCCGAAGCTTTGGCGCGACTTCAGGCTATCTGATTGTTTTGATGGCACTCTCGGGATTGTTGCTTGGCGTAGCTGCTATCAAGTCACTGAATCACGCTTTCGACCTCGGCGGGGCGCACCAGAATTTCCTCAAGATCCAGAGAATGCAACCGTGGCTGGTTCCTCAGCCAATGAAGGATTGGAAAGACGTATTCGGGAGCGGGCTCTTCGGCAGCATTGGGAAGCGCAGTACATCGCGAAGATCGACGTCGCCAAAGCAGCGGAGTAAGTGAGCTTCTTGCGTGACGCGTCACGTTATTATGGTTTCGCCCGCTATCTGCGCTTCTTTGGCGATGGGGCTTTCGTTGATAAGGGATGTTTATCGGGGGTAGGGCGGATATCCGCTTCTGGCCGATAGCGGCCTCATCCGTTGAATCAAGCATCGCTCTGCGTCACGGCTATGGCAGCCCCGCGGCCGGCTCCGGCTCCGGCTCCGCGCCGATCCTGGAGTGTAGGACCGACCGGCCGACCTTTCTGGCAGCATGAAGTAGCAGGGCCGCCGACAAGAAGCCGGCGGCAGCACCGTCCATGGCGCGACCTGATCAGCCACAGGGGAGTGCCCTGCCGGGAAAGGATCTCAACCCCAGGGCTCCGACACAGTCGGCGCAAGCCTCAGTGAGGCGTCAGGCAGCGATCTTGTGCTCGTAGAAGGGGTGCCGCTTGAATCCCACTTCAGCGGGCAAGAGCGGCACGCATCCGCGCCACGCCCGCGACATTCGGCCATCCTTCGAATGTCTGCACAACACGATCGCCTTGCATCAGATAGAACGTCGGGGTGTCGAGACGGGTGATCGGCCGCCAATCATCCCACGTATACATCCGCTGCATAGCCAGGCCCGGGTGCGCATCATTCCAGTCAAGAATTCCTTTTGTGGGTAGCGAGGGGTCTGGAGGGACAAGCAAGAGCAGGCGTTCACGCAGCCAGCGCAAATCCTCATTTGACTCGATGTCGGCCAGAGCGCGTGTCGAGAAGGCACATGCGGGATGGACAACTGCGATGACCTGCAGATGCCCAGCCACTGGGGTCCATGCTCGAGTAGCTGCTGTATGGCTGTCATCCAGTGACAGGTACCTCCATGGTCCGCCCGGCTCCAGGCTGGCAGCTGTGGAGATATGCGGTAGCAAGGCGGCCCGTCCATCTTCCAATTGTTCCAAAAGACGGTTGGCGTCGTCGAACCGGGCGACAGTCACAAGCGCCCCTGCATAGGTGCGGGTGTGCCAGTCGGCGACCCTACCGTTCGTAATTAGTTCCCGGTACAGGCAGCCTAAAGTAGCCACATCAGCTTCCGCCAGCGAATAGAACTCGGCGAACGCGGTGGCCCTAAAGAGGTCGTCGGCAACGTCTGCGTCACCAATTGGGTGCGAGCAAGCAGAGATGCCGGCGGCGAGCTCTCGATACCTGGAAATGACGGCTTCTGAGCGTCGTTCTCCACTTTCGCCGCGTAATTGGACATTCAGTTCAATGAGGCGGTTGTATAGCGGATGAACTTCCTTGACTGGCGGACTTGCCATCAATCCGAAGATCGGAAGCACCGCCATCCAAAGGATGGCGGTGCGAATTGGTCCACAGACCTGCATCAACAACCGCTCATGCAGATGGAACCGACGTCTCTAGAGCAAGTTGCACGGCCCGAGCACCAGTAGTTCTCGTGGTCCGCCATGATTCTGTAGGTTGTTTCATTGCCGAATGCAGACATGATCTGCTTATCTTCTGGCGTACTTGCTCGAAGCTTCGACATGATGGATAGCGTGCTTTGCAGGCCAAAAATCGAAAGAAGCTCATAAGCCTGACTACTGGACAACTCCGACTCTATGTCGGCGTAGTAAAATGAAGTTACGCCGGTCTCATTGAATCGTAGCGAATTCACAAAACGGGCCTTCGCGGCCGGGGATAGCGCATTAATTGGAGATCCAGTGATTCGGGTCTTCGCCAGAAAATCCGCCAGCTGCGCAGCAGAATGTACAGGCGCATTTCTACGCAATAGCTGCTGCTGCTCAACGTAAGAGCTGGCCAGTTGCATAGCAATTGCTTCATTGGCTCCGCGGTCCGGCTGGTCGTTCGCCAATGCCGTGCTATTCGACAAGAAGCCGAGTACTGATGTGGCCAAGAACACGAGTAGATGCGATTTCATAAAAAAGATCCTTTTAATATGAAGGCACTAGATTGCGCTGATCACTCACGTGTGCGCGATGCCGGTTTTAATCCAGATGCGGTGCTTTTGCAAGCCGGGCCACTGCCTAGGGGATCGTCGCGATGTCTGTCTATCCACTTGATCCCGAGGGTCAGACATTGCTTCACGGCAAGGTCTGATACACGCGGCCCTTCGGTGCCACCACTGATGTCGTACGCCGATGCACTCGATGCTGGAATTGACCCAATTTCGTACCGGAGTGACGCTCTTGATTCGTTAGGTGAGGGACGGTTTCACGGTAGGCTGGATGCACTAGTGTGGTCGAAACGCAAGCCATGCTTGATGGCGCTACTAACCCTCGATACTGGCTCGCTAGTGCAAGTCGTTGGATTCCAGCGTCATACACGCAAGGGGCTACCCGAGTACCTGGGCCTAAGGCTCCTTAGTCCAGGACAAAGAATAGTTCTGCAGATTGATCGAGGTGTTCGCGGTGGATTGCGGCCACTAGTTCTTTCTGAGGACCAATGTGCATCAACATCGCCTTAGCCCACATGAGAACGGAAGCCTGAGCTAGAACTGAGTGGTTGCGTCATCCGCGAGTCAAATAAGTTCTGCACTGGACAGCCGCGAGTCGAAATTTCCTGCAATGGTTCTTCTTGCACTGAAATTTTCTGCCTCAAAAGCTGAAATCTCTGCAATGGCGGCCTAGATATGTGTGCGATGAACAACTTCATTGTGCGATTCATGTGAGTCACACCGAAATAACGGACAGTTTTGGTGTATTTCTCGGAAGAGCGGCCGTTTAAGTGGCGCATTTCGGGCGATTAAACGCGGCAAACTGGTCATCTCTTATGCGGCAGACAGACACGAACTAAAAAAACTGACAAAAACTGACAAGAGGTGATCCAGCGGCAGAGCCACCGGATCCTGCGATACGCCATTTCGCATAATGTATATTATGTAAAAAGCCATATCGCCAGCTTTCAGTGTTCTTATCCCGGAATCCCGACCCCTAAGCTGCCTGGTGCTTGCTGATTCAGCTCTCCACCTCCCAGCTACAATCCACACAGGACGAAATCTGGGGAGTTTCATGGAACGAAAACGACAGGAACCCACGCTTGGCAGATCTGATCCAGGTGACCTGGAGTTCCGGCCTCGGCGGCGGCACGACTGGCATAGCCAAGGAAGTCCCCACGCCACCAATGACTCTCTTCAGTTCTGGTCGCGCGCAATCATCCTGGCCGTCGTAGCCATTGTTGTCGCCATGGGGCTCATCGAGTGGAACGCTCGTCGTCAAATTGCGGCGTTGGAGCGCGCAATGACAATGACGCCCGAACAGAAAGCAAGCTTTGACGCTGAGATCAGGCGTTCGGCCTTGGAGGAAGCAAAGGTGCTTGAGGAAGTCCGCAGGCATGTGCTTCCGGAACCGCAGAATCGGTGGCCGACGGTTGAGCCCTTGCGGTCTGGCCAGCGCTGCATCCAGGGCCGGCGCTTTGAACGTATTGAAGGCGGATGGCGAGATCTTCCGAAGTCGCCCTGTTAATTAAGTGACTCATCACTTAATTAATTCAAGCAGCCGCGCTCCCGGCTGATCAGGCGGACAAAAGAGGCTTCACTACGACATTTCCTCTGCGCCATTGGGGCCGCGCTTGTTGCGTAGAGACCTTTTATTTTGTGACTAATCACTTTATTTATGCCGAATGAGCGTCAACGATCGCACTGCCGTCACTTGCTGCGCCTGACAGGCTTCTATCCCTCAACAAGCCTGCTGCGCCCAATTTGGATGTTGCCTTCATCGTCGATCCAGTTGAACTGAACCAGGGTTTCATCGCGCAGGCATGCCGGAATTGAAGCCGCGATCCGCGCGGTCGCCAGCGGTGGTATCAAACCATCGCCCTCCACTTTCATGGCCTCTCCGCCACAAACGACAAGTCCTGCAAGCGTGATATGGAACGACGAAGCGTTGGTTGCAAACAACTGCCCATGCTTGAGTTGGAATGCGAGTCTCGCAGTTGCCTTTTCAACGCCGGTTTTGAGTGCTGCCGGGCGATAGAACACTTTCATCTGCGTTCGCATGGTCACCGTGAGACGGGTTGAACCAGGCGCCTCGCCGGCCAGCCGGTCCGGTGGAATCTCCAGCAGGTTCAACCAATAGAGCGACTCGCGATCATTGCTGGGCGCGGGTCCCACATAGAGCAGACGCAGGCTTTGACGTTGTCCGGCAGCCAGTTGAAACATTGCAGGTAGCGGGATGATCGGTGCATCTGCTTCGTCGGGCCCACCATCGGGTGAGCCATCATCCACCCAGGCCTGCACCATCACCGGGTAGTCGTTCTGATTGGCCAGCACCAGCGATACCTCACGCTGCCCCTGGTGAACGATCACCCGTGTGCGCTCGGCCGTCACCCCGGCAAGCGCGGGCTCACAGACAAGCAGCAGCGAAGCGGCCAGCAGGCGCAGGAATGACATCACTGCACCCTGATGATGATCTGTGCGGTTGCCTGCACACGGCCAGCCGTGACCTCCGGTTGGGTGCCTTCAGACAGTTTTTCGATGCGCGCGGTGAAGGTTTCATCGTACTCGGTGACGCCGTCGACGCTGCCGCCAATGTGGGTAGCAGCCCCAACAACCGGGTACCAACCCTGGGCCTGTGCGTTGATTCCGCCGGCAGAGTTTTCCTTCACCAGCAGGTTCATCACCTGCCCATCGCGTAACAGGCGTATCCCTACCCCCTTGGCCATGCCGGCCTCGCTATAGCGATCAGATACCAGATAGGACAGTCCGCCGCTCGCGTTAGCCAGGCCCAATGCATTGGCTGCTGCGGCCGCACCGGGTGACACCTTGATACCCAGCGCCGTGCCGTTGCTGGCAGTGCTGTTGGTGAACCCACTCTGGCATTTGAAACTCACCTGGAAAGGCACCTCGTGGCTGCCGCCTGCATTGATCTCGCTGATGGAAAGCCTTGGGAAAGTAACCTGCGGGGTCACGTTGAGCACAGCACAGGTGGGATAACGCTTGAGTGTCACCCCGTTATAGAGCCCTATCGCACCGGGCCAGTTGTAGTGCCAACCCGCGTAGTTGGCATTGTGCGACTTCCCTACCTCGGGATACACCAACCCGGGACCCTTGATTGCGATGTACGCCGCAGGCTGGGTGTAGCTATAGAGCCGCGACGGCGTAACCGCGTAGTAGTAGGTCGATTCCAGGGGCGCGCTGAACAACTCTGATCGAACCGCGCTCAGGTTCTTGGCTTTGACCAGCCGGTAGCCGCGGGAGTCCACGTCCAGGCCTTCCAGCAGGCGTTCGGCCCATACGTCGGTGAAATACTGCCCGGTTTCCATATGGGTCAGACGCAGCAGCACGTTCCGCCATGCTGTCCGGTAGGCGGCCTGCAGACCGATCGAATTGCCCACGGCATCGCCGCCGTTGTACCAACCGCTGTACAGGTTGTCCGCGTTGGTGGAAAACATCTCGTACACCGGGTCTTCCGGCGCACAGCGGAAGAACACGCGTTCCGGGTCGTAGCCACCGGTGGCGCCGTATACCGTGGCAGGCGCAACTGCACTGGCAAGCAGGGTCGGATAGGGCTGGAACGCCGGATCGCTGACGTTGACTACGCTGGGCAGCCCCAACGAGCCATTGCAGGTATCACAGGCGCCAGCCCAGGACGAAGCACTGCCCTCCCCTGGCCGGATTGCTGTCTGTGAGGTAGTCGTGGCGGTGCCAACACTGACCACCTTGTAACAGGTTGCCCACGCAGCGGGGGCAACGGCCAGAAGAACGAACGACAGCAGGCGAAGATTGCGTGTCATGGCGTTTGCACCTGGAAAGCGGGGAGGTCCTGGCAGATGGCCTCGACGATGGTGGGCGTCGCAACGTCGCTATAAGGCTGCGTCCCCAGGTCATAGGACACCGTGCAGCTGCCATCTGCCGCGTCAGCCCAGCGTACGGACAGCTGCCCGGCCGTTCTTTGGGAACGTGCGTAGATCAAACCTGCCTGCCCGACCATACCGATCGTCGCGCCAGCTTCGTTGTTGACGCTCGCTCCCAGTGGCACCACCTTGCCATTGCTGCGGCGGGCGCGCAGGATCAATGGTGTGCCTTTCATGGTCTCGAACGCCACCCACAATGCGGCTCCCGCTGACGGCACCAACGTGCGTTCGGTCTCCAGCAGTTCTGCATCGGCGGTCATGTCCTGCGGGTCCAGACCGATGCGATTGAGCCGATAGGGCGACAGCGAAGGCACCAGCGCGTAGCCGTTGCGGTTGATGCGGGCGCCCTGCCCTCCCCTGACACGTGATCCATGCGCGCCGTCGGCCTTCACCAAGGCGAACGTGTCGCCCACGTAGGGGCCAGCGGTCACACCATTGCCGTGCAGCACCACTGCGCCGCGCACGCCAGCGGTGATCTGACGCGCACCGCCGCCGCCCGAGGCGCCGGCGCTGATGCTGCCAACAGCGCTCTGGGTCTGCACGTTGCCACTCCATTGGCCGCCGCTGCTGCTGCCGCCATGGCCAGCGGACACCGCGTACTGGGTGCTGCGTTGTTCCCCCAGCGTACCGCTGAGCACGGACTGGTAGCTGGAGCCGCCAATTCCCCGGTCCCGTGCCGCCATTGTGCTGAGCACAGGCGCCGTGGGCGCCCCGCCCAGCGGCATGGACAAGGTAAGCCCCAACGAACGGCCCTGCACGCATTCGGATGCCGTGTTCGTGCTCCAGTACTGCACTGCGCAGTTACGTTGCTGCGACAGGGATACGCTATAGCTCAACTTCCGCCATGCATTGGAATAGCCGAACTGGAACTGCACATCGCGCTTGGCGCCATGGAAGTAATCCGCTGCCGAGCCAGTCAGGTACAGCGCACCAGACCTGCCCAGTCGCTGGTTCATCACCACGTTGAACTGATTGCGCTGGTTGCGTTCGCGGACCACTGGCTTGAACGCATCATCCAGCGTTTCCTGTTCCCACGGCCGTCCAAGTGCATCGGAAAAATCACGAAAGCCGCTGGACGAATAGCGGTAGCCGGCCAGTGTCACGGTGGTATCCGTGACCTGGAACGTCTTGCTGTAGTTCAGTTCCAGGCGGTAACCGGTTGTCGTGCCTGCCCCCCGTTCCTGCAGGCGCGAGAACACCGAGGTTCCCCCGAACGCGCCGTACCGCGTGGCCACAACGCCGCCTGCCAGCACGCCTACATAGTCTTCGGCCAGGCGGGCGCCTGCATTGATCGTCAGCCGGTTGCTGAGGCCACGCTGGTAGGTGAATTCGGCAAACGGCAAACGCTTCTGGCCGTTGCTACCTGCCTGCCCCAGTGTGGCGCTGTACTTGGAGTGGCCGGGGCGTATGGATTCCGGTACCGCTGAAAACGGCACGCTGAAGCGACTGGTGCTGCCATCGTCGGCGATCACCTCCACGTCCAGGTCACCGCCATAGGCCGCGCCACTGATGTCATCGATCAGGAATGGGCCCGGTGATATCACCTCCTCGCGGAGCTTGCGCCCATTCTGGCGTATCACCACCCGCGATCTGCTGTGCGCACTGCCGCGTACAACGGGCGCATAGCGGCGCTGCGAATCCGGAACCATCCGTTCGTCGGTGGCGATGCGAATGCCGCGGTAGCTTAGGTTTCCGAATAGATTGCCGTCGGTGTAGCTGCTACCGATGGTCATGTCGCTGGCAATACCGGGCAAAGAGCGCTGTGCATAGGTGCGGATGCTGTTCCAGTCACTGCGTCGCCAGCGCGGACGGCTTGCGTAGCTCAGGTTCGACTGGTGGCGCAGCCGCCACATACCCATATTGGCGCCCGCATTCACCGCCATGGCGGCATAGCTGGATGCCATCCCGTTTGCGGACGTGCGACTGGCGTTGAGGTCATAGTTGGCGAACGCCATGGTCCTGCCGGCGTCCCACATATCGCGGCTGACATGGTCGCGGGGTGTGCGGATCAACAGCGCCTGCGGCACCGAAAGATCCAGGCGCAGACGGCCGACGTCCAGCGTCGCGGCGCTGCCCGGCAGGCGCCTTGCCAGATCCACGCAATGGGCTGCGCTGGCCTGGTCCACCGTCGCTTCCGTACCCACGCTTTCGGTTGGCCACGCACGCAGCTTTTCGCGCAGGAAGGTTTCGTCCAGGCACGGCTGTGTGTTGTCAGCCACGGCGTGGAACTGCAGCTCGGCGCGTTCCACATAGGCATCGTTCACGTAGACATCCACCAGGTAGACCCCTGGGTCGGCCTGGTCGCTGCGATTGAAACGCTGCAGGTTACCGGTGGACAGGGTTGAGCCCATCAGCAAACGGTCATCGAATTCGTACAGCGAGTCGTCGGCACTGGCCACGTTGCCAACCGCCAGCAACGCACCGCCAAGCGCTATCGCACTGGGGGCGGCGCGCGTACCCTTAGCGGGCCGCAGCATGACGGATGGCAATCCTGGCGCCGTAGTCGTTGATCAGGTGTGCGCTTACCTCCACCGTGCCCTCGGGCAATGCGGAGGGCGTCTGCGGCAGCCACTGCGCTGAGCCCATGGGGGGCACCATTACCGGACTGAGCTTCCACTGTGAATCGGCAACGTGCAGCGTGGCGCCCCCGAATGAAGCGTGGTAACCGGTGGGGTTCTCAACCTGCACATGCCAGCCGTTACTGCTTTGCTGGACGCTGAAGCGCAACTGCTCGGAGATCCGCGCAGGCGTGCCGGCAATACCTGTTGGCCGGTAGAACATCTTCAGGCGATTGCGCATCAACACCATCACCTTGTTCTGCTCGGCATGTGCGGTGTTCATCGGCGGAATCTGCAGCACGTTGAGATGGAACAGCGATTCGCGGTCCTGCGGCAGGTCCTTGCCGGCGAACATCACGCGGATCTGTTGCCCGGCGCCGGCGGCCACGCGGGACACGGCAGGCGTGACGACAAAGGGAGCATCGGCATCGGCCGGGGTCGATTCGGGGTCTGCGACGTCCACCCAGGCCTGTACGGCATTGGGAAACGCGTCCTGGTTGGTGAGCTGCACGGTGACGTGCGGCGCATTGCCGGGGTAGATGACACGGGTGCCTGAAACGACAACACTCGCCGCAGCTTCCGCGCTATTGAACAACGCAAGCACGCCCACCATGGCGGTGCAGTACACGTTGCAGTGGGATCGAACTCCGGACATGGGCGGTTCTCCAATGGCTGGCGGCGTTGCCTGCATGTGTGGAGGCGGCCGGTGCGGCCGCCCCCGGCGTTCGATTACTCGTAGCGAACGGTATAGGTCACCGAGCCCAGTACCGGGCCGGGGGTGACGGTCGCGCTCTCGGCGATATAGCGCACGGCGTAGTCGTGGGTGGCGGTGGTTTCGCCCGCCGTCAGCACGATTTCACCTGCCGCCACGGCCGCACCGCCGGCCAGGTTCACCGGCGTGCCGCCGGGTGCGTCCAGCAACTGCAGGGCCACGCCTTCGGCGCCGGCATTGGCGGTATTGGTCAGATTGCCGGTGGCGGTGGGGTTGGTCGCCTGGAACAGCGTGGTGAACGCCTCATCGGTGCCAGAGGCGGCGCAGCCGGTCAGGGTCAGGGTGAAGGTGCCCTCGCCCGCGGTGTTGCCAACGGCACCGTCCAGGTCGGAGAGCGGCACGCTTTTCAGGATCACGGTCGGATCGGTGCCACCGTTGACGACGGCAGAACAGGTCTGGTCGGTCACTTCGCCGTTGAACGTGATGGTGTTGGTTGCATTGGCCGATGCAGAAGCTGCCAGCACGGCTACCAGAGATACCAGAACGCTGCTCAGTTCACGCTTCATTTCGTTGTACTCCTGGACTCAGCATTGGGAGGCAGCATTGTCCGTACCCAATGAATTCAGGTACATCAGACAAATCCCAAAGAAGTCAGGCGGTGGTGGCAGCGCTGATCAATCTGTGCAACCAGGGCGCAGGCATCAGCGTTTTCCGTGCAGTTTCACGCCCGAACTGACGTATGGACACACTTGTTGTCGGTACTTTCAAGATCTTGCGAGCGGAAGGTGTACTCGCTCAATGCGGATGCTTACGGCGTGTTGATCCGTGGCAATGGCAGCGGCATAGTCGTCACCATTGCCAGCCGGATTTATGCCATCTCCATCCACGGGAGGGATGGCGATGGCAGGCTCACCGATCGCAGCACACTGTTCGCTGAAGTGCGAATCGGCGCGGGCAATGCGGTGATAACCAATGCCCTGGAGCGCGTGAGGTCTGCGCCGCTTTCGCAGTCAGCAAGCTACCAAAGCAGCGCGCAACGCGGCCACCTGGCTAGCGTCCGATTGCAGCCAGTCGCTTTCCAGCCCAAGCAGGGCCGGATTGTGGTGGCGCATGCGTGAGTGCTGCACCTGTTTAGCCGAGGCATGCAATTCCCGGCAGCCACTGGCAAGCGCAACCTGGTGAATATTGTGCGCACTCAAGCCCGCTCCGGCCATCACCGCGATGCGGTCCTTGCCCTGCTGTACCAGCGCGGCCAGCATCTCTCTGCCGGCATGGGCATCGGCATGGCCACCGGAACTGAGTACCCGCTCGCAGCCCAGGCCGATCACCTGCTCCAGCGCCGATGCCAGGTCACGGGCGGCATCGAAGGCACGATGGAAAGTGATTCCCAATGGCCCTGCTGCCGCAACCAGTTCGCGGCACAGGGCCACATCGATCTCACCGTCCTGAGTCAGGGCACCAATCACCACCCCGTCGCAGCCCAGCTGCCGGCATTGCGCGATGTCACGCAACATGATGTCGGCTTCCATCGGCCCGTAATGGAAATCGCCCGGCCGTGGCCGGATCAACACATACAGCGGAATGCGCAGCGCATCGCGGGCGACCGCGATGGTGCCGGCCGACGGCGTGGTGCCACCCTGCTCCAGGTTCTCGAACAATTCGATGCGGTCGGCACCGCCCTGCTGTGCGGCAACCGCGGACAGGGCCGAGTTGCTGGCAATCTCAAGCAGGTAAGCCGTGCTCACTTCTGCTCGCTCGTATACACCGAGGCCGAATCCAGCAATGCATCCTGCCTGTCCTTGTCGCAGACAGCGTAGACAAAACCGCGGTGCAGCGCATACGCGCCCACTTCGCCGGCGCGGTTCATCGCCAGGAAGCAGACCTGCAACGTGCGGCTGGCCTCGGGGCGCTTGCGTACCACACGGCTGATGGCCTCACGGCAGGCTTCGGCTGGCGAACGGCCCTGCCGCATCAATTCCACCACCAGGAAGGAGGCCGCATTGCGGATCATCTCTTCGCCCATGCCCGAGGCGGTGGCCGCGCCGACTTCGTTGTCCACGTACAGGCCGGCACCGATGATCGGGCTGTCGCCGACCCGCCCATGCATCTTGAAGGCCATGCCACTGGTGGTGCAGGCACCGGCCATCTCGCCCTTGGCATCGATGGCAATCATGCCCAGCGTGTCGTGGTTGTCCTTGTCACCGGGAATACCGCGGCGCTCGGCGTTGATCTGCGGCGCGTAGTGCTCGGTCTTCAACCACTCGCGCCAGGCTTGCTCTGCTTCCGGCGTCAGCAGGTTGCGGCGTTCATGCCCCTGCTGCACGGCAAACTGCTGGGCGCCCTCCCCTACCAGCATCACATGCGGGGTCTTTTCCATCACCGCACGGGCCACCGAGATCGGGTGCAGGATGTCGACGATGGCTGCCACCGAGCCACAACGGCCGTCACCGGACATGATGCTGGCATCCAGGCTGAGCACGCCGTCGCGATCAGGGTTGCCGCAATGGCCGACAGTGGGATTGCACAGCTCGCTCTCGGCCCAGCGTGCGCCGGCCTCCACCGCATCCAATGCCGAGCCACCGGCGGCCAGCACCTTCCAGGCGGCCTGGTTGGCGCCCACGCCGAAATCCCAGGTGGAGACCACGCGCGCGCCGCTGGCGCTGGCCGGTGAGGCCAGCAGCGACGGGGCCGCACTGCCGAGCACCCCCAACATTGCCGATGACTGCAGGAATTGTCTGCGGGTGCTCATGTCAGGGGGTTCTCCGCGATCAAAATCAGGGGGTGGGCAGATTATCGAGGTGCCAGGCCAGCGCGCCCAGCACGCCCAGTTCACCGTGCTCCACGCGCCACACCGGCACCTGCCGCAAGGCAGCGCCCAACGCACCCTTGGCCAGGAAGCGCTGCTGGAAGCTGCCTGCGTGCAATGGCACGGCCAGGTGGCCGGTGATGCCGCCGGTGAGATAGACCGAGCGCGCACCAAAGGTGAGTGCCAGGTCGCCGGCCAGGCTGCCCAACCAGGCGCAGAACACCTCTACGCTCTGCACCGCGATGGCGTCGCGCTGTGCATGTGCCGCTTCGACCAGTGCCGCAGGGGTTTGCCAATGGGGCTCACTGCCCTGCAGTTCGCACAGGCAGCTGTAAAGATTCATCAGGCCCGGCCCGGACAGCACGCGTTCGTTGTCCACGTGCGGATAGCGGCGCGCCAGCAGGCGCAGCACGTCCTGCTCCAACGGGGTGGTGGCCGCCAATGCAGCGTGGCCGGCCTCGCTGGCCAGTACCGGCGGATTGCCGCCTGGCAGGTACAGCGCAACGCCCAGGCCGGTGCCGGGGCCCAGCACCAGGGCCGGGCCGCGCTGGCCGTGGGCCGGTTCGCCGCAGATCAGATGCAGGGCCTCGGCATCGGCGTGCGGCATGGCTTGGGCCACCGCAACGAAATCATTGATCAGCTCCAGCGAGGCAATGCCGGATTCGGCGCGGGTAGCCGCCAGTGATACCGGCCAGGCCAGATTGGTATTGAGCAGCGTATCGCCATCGAGCACACCGGCAATGGCCACCACCGCATGGCTGATGGCCGGTGCATCGGTGTTGCTGGCCAGCCAATCGGCGTAGTCACGCAGAATGGCGGCGAGGCTGGGATGCTCGGCACAGGCGTATTTGCGGAACCCCTGCACCTGCAGGTCGCCACCGGGCTGTAGCAAGGCCCAGCCCAGACGGGCATAGGTACCACCTACATCGGCGCCGAGTATGGCCTTGGCAGTGCTTGTTTCTGGCTGGAAATGGGCTGCGCCGTCCGACGCTGGCCTGTTCATCCTTGTGCCCGCAGTTGCTGCATGTGTCCGGCGTACTCAAATCGTGGTGCGCGCATGATGCGGCATCGCCCCATGCTTTGAAAGCGCGTTCAAGTCAGCAAACGCAGGCTGCGCCAGGTCCACCAGCCCAGCGCCGTCATCGACAGCGAACCGCCCAGGTGCAGGCCGATGGTAAGCAGGCCCCAGCCCAGTTGCTGGCGCTGCAGCAGGTAAACCACCTCGGCCGAGAAGGTCGAGAATGTGGTCAAGCCGCCGAGCAGGCCGGTGACCACGAACAGTCGCCATTGCGGCGAAAGCTCCGGCCGGGTGGCGAAGAACGCCAGCGCCAGGCCGATCACGTAGCCACCGAGCAGATTGGCGGTCAGCGTGCCCAAGGGCACGGTGTTGTGCAGCGGGTTCAGCCACAGGCTCAGCCCATAGCGCAGCCAAGCTCCCAGTGCCGCGCCTGTGCCGATGGCCAGAAAGGTTTGCCACATGGGTTCAGACTCCTGGAACAGGGTTGGCGACGGTGATCATTTGCGTTGCGCGCGGGCCTGTTCGCGGGCAATGCGCAGGCGATCGAGCTTTTCCTTGAGCTTGATCTCCAGCCCACGCTCGACCGGCTGGTAATAGACCTGCTCGCCCATGTCGTCCGGAAACGCGGTCTGGTCCAACGCGATGCCGCCTTCGACATCGTGGTCGTACTGGTAGCCCTGGCCGTAACCCAGGGTCTTCATCAAACGCGTGGGCGCGTTGCGCAGGTGCATCGGTACCGGCTGGGTGCCGTACTTGGCGATGTCGGCGCGGGCCGCATGCAGCGACATATAGGCCGCGTTGGATTTGGCGGTACTGGCCAGGTAGACGACCAGGTTGGACAGGGCGATGTCGCCTTCTGGCGCGCCGATGCGGTCGTAGGCGTTCCAGACATTGATCGCCATCTCCAGCGCCCGCGGATCGGCCAGGCCCACGTCTTCCACCGCCATGATGGTCAGCCGGCGCAACAGATAGGACGGATCACAGCCGCCATCGAGCATGCGCGCCAGCCAGTAGATGGCGCCGTCCGGGTTGGAGCTGCGCACCGATTTGTGCAGCGCCGAGATCTGGTCGTAGAACTGCTCGCCGTTCTTGTCGAAGCGGCGGGTGCGGTCGGCCAATACCTGCAGCAGGGTTTCGGGGGTGATTTCGCCGCCCTCGCCCGCTGCCAGCTCAGCGGCGATTTCCAGCAGGGTCAGGGCGCGGCGGACGTCGCCGTCGGCGGCGCGGGCGATCTCCAGCAGTGACTCGGCCGAGACCGTGATGTCCTGCTCGCCCAGCCCGCGTTCCTTGTCGTCCAAGGCACGCTGCAATGCTTCCACCACGTCCTCCGGCGATACCGACTCCAGCACGTGCACGCGGCAGCGTGACAGCAGTGCCGAGTTCAACTCGAAGGATGGGTTCTCGGTGGTGGCGCCGACAAAGATGATCGTGCCGCGCTCGATATGCGGCAGGAACGCGTCCTGCTGGGCCTTGTTGAAGCGGTGCACCTCGTCGACGAACAGCACCGTGCGCCGCCCTTCGGCAAAGCGCTGGGCGGCCTCGGCCAGCACCTGGCGCACGTCGGGCAGGCCGGACAGCACGGCCGAGATGGCACGGAACTCGGCATCGGCATACTGGGCCAGCAACAAGGCCAACGTGGTCTTGCCGCAGCCCGGCGGGCCCCACAGGATCATCGAATGCACGCGCCCGGATTCAACCGCGCGCCGCAATGCGGTGTTGGGGGCTAGCAACCGCTTCTGCCCGACCATCTCGTCCAACGTGCGCGGGCGCATGCGTTCGGCGAGCGGGCGCATGCTGTCGCGGTCCGCGCTCAGCAGGTCGGCGGGTGCATCATCAAGAAAGATATTTCGGGATCTGGCCACGCCTGCATTCTAACAGCGTGGCCAGCCCTGCCCTGCGCGGCGTGCGCCGGGGTTCAGCGCTCGCCGACGACGTCGACGTCCTTGCCCGGCACGAAGCGGAAGGTGCCGGCGGCGAAACTGGGGTTCTTCTTCCAGCCACTGAAGCTGATGACGGTGCGCTGGCCGACCGCGTCCACCAGTTCCATCCGCGACAGGCCGCCGTTGGAGAAGCCCAGCGCGGCATAGTCGAAGCTGGCTTCGGTGTCGCGCTTGGGGGTCAGCGACAGCCACTGCATGCCGTCACGCGGCGCGGCCTCCTCGCTGATGTCGTACTGCTGTTCCAGCAGCGCGGGGTTGATCAACGCGGTCAGCGGGTTGTTCTGCTCCTCGCTGCCCTGCGGGGTCACACGGGCCTGTTCCAGGTCCGGCTCGTACACCCATACCTTGCTACCGTCGGCAACGATCAGCTGCGGGTGCGGACGGGTGTATTCCCAGCGGAACAGACGCGGCGCCGACAGCGCGACACGGCCGCTGGAGGACTCCTTGACGCGGCCGCGGCTGTCCACCACCTGCTGCGAGAACTGCCCGTCCAGGCCACGCAGCCCGCTGGTGAAGGATTTCAGGTCGTCGCGGGCACCGGCGTGGGCATCCGCCGCAAGGCCGGCACAAGCCAGGGCAACAGCTAGAACGGAGTGGCGCAGGAATGCAGTCATGGCGGCTTGGGATAGTGGTGTCGTTGGTGAGGCAGAGTCTGCCCCTTTCAAACTGAATGGGCGGCAATCAGTCGCTGAATGCCGCCCTTGCGTTCATTGTTTGGGCGGCGGAGGTGCCAGCACGGTGCGGTCGCCGTTGTGCTCGGGCGCGGTCACCACACCGGCCGCTTCCATCGCTTCGATCAGACGCGCGGCGCGGTTGTAGCCGATCTTCAGGCGCCGCTGCACGCCGGAAATCGAGGCGCGGCGGGTTTCGGTGACGATACGCAGCGCCTCGTCGTACAGCGGGTCGGATTCATCACCGCCACCGCCGCTGGCTTCCGGCAGGCCGTTGGCCCCCACCACCACGCCATCGCCCATGGTCTGCACTTCGTCCAGCACGCCCTCGATGTAATCGGTGGGGCCGCTGGCCTTGAGGTGCTCGACCACGCGGTGCACTTCCTCGTCGGAGACGAAGGCGCCGTGCACGCGGTCCGGCATGGCTGTGCCCGGCGGCAGGTACAGCATGTCGCCGTTGCCCAGCAACGCTTCCGCGCCGGACTGATCGAGGATGGTGCGCGAATCGATCTTGGAGCTGACCTGGAAGGCGATGCGGGTCGGGATGTTGGCCTTGATCAGGCCGGTGATCACGTCCACCGACGGACGCTGGGTGGCCAGGATCAGATGGATGCCGGCGGCGCGCGCCTTCTGCGCCAGGCGCGCGATCAGTTCCTCGACCTTCTTGCCGACGATCATCATCATGTCGGCGAATTCGTCGATGAAGATGACGATGAACGGCAGCGGCTCCAGCGGACGCGGCGCCTCGCCCAGTTCCGGGTTCGGCTTGAACAGCGGATCCATCAGCGGCTGCCCGGCGTCTTCGGCGTCCTTCACCTTCTTGTTGAAGCCGGCCAGGTTGCGCACGCCCACCGCGCTCATCAGCTTGTAGCGGCGCTCCATTTCAGCCACGCACCAGCGCAGGCCGTTGGCAGCCTCCTTCATGTCGGTGACCACCGGCGCGAGCAGGTGCGGGATGCCCTGGTAGACGCTGAGTTCCAGCATCTTCGGGTCGATCATGAGCATGCGCAGGTCTTTCGGGCTGGCCTTGTACAGCAGGCTCAGCACCATGGCGTTGACCGCCACCGACTTGCCCGAGCCGGTGGTGCCGGCCACCAGCAGGTGCGGCATGCGCGCCAGGTCGGCCACGGTCGGGCGGCCGGCGATGTCCTTGCCCAGCGCCAGGGTCAGCACGCTGGCCGACTTGTCGTATTCCTTCGAGCGCAGCAGCTCGGACAGGAAGATCATCTCGCGGGTGACGTTGGGGATCTCCAGGCCGATCACCGACTTGCCCGGAATCACGTCAACCACACGCACCGATTTGACCGACAGGCCGCGGGCGATGTCCTTGTCCAGCGAGCTGATCTGGCTGACCTTGATACCCGGCGCCGGCTCGATCTCGAAACGGGTGATCACCGGGCCCGGATAGGCGCCCACCACCTGTGCGTCGATGCGGAAATCCTTGAGCTTGAACTCGATCTGCCGCGACAGGGTTTCCAGCGTCTGTTCGTCGTAGCCCTTGGCCTGCGGCTTGGGGTCGTCCAACAGCGCCAGCGGCGGGATGTCCGAGCCATCGCCGTTGACGCCCTGGAACATCGGGATCTGCGTCTCGCGCTTGGCGCGGTCGCTCTTCTCGATGATCGGTGCAGGTCGCGGCTCGATCTTCACCGGCTCGCGCTTGGCCCGCACCTCGGCGTCGACCTTGCGCACTTCCTCGCGCTCCTCACGCAGGGCGCGGGTCTGCTGCCATTCGTTGGCCTGCTCCTTCTTCTTGTTGAGCATCGGCCCCAGGGCCAGCACCCAACGGCCAATCTTCTCCATCACCACGAACCAGGACAGGCCGGTTGCCAGGGTGATCGAGGTCAGCAGCAGTACCAGCAGGAACAGGTTGCTGCCCACCGGGCCAAAGCCGCTCTGCAGCGACTTGCCCACCAGCACGCCCAGGCCGCCGCCGGCCCGCGCCACGTCGCCAGGCGGCAGGCGCAGATAGAGGAAGCCGGTGGCACCGATAAGGAAGCCGACAATGCCCACCAGGCGCAACGCCGGGCCCAGGTCATCCTGGCCGCGCTCTTCATTCTTCTTCAGGCCGAACATGGCGATCCACGCCACCGCCGCCAACATCAGCGGTATCAGGTAGGCCACGTAGCCGAACAGCTGGCGCATCACGTCGGCAATCCAGGCGCCCACGCGGCCGCCCATATTGTTTACCGGCGCCACCACCGATCCGGACTGCGACCAGCCCGGGTCCGTCGGCGAGTAGGTGAACAGGCTGGCCAGCAGGTACAGCAATGCCGGCGCGATCGCGATCAGCGCCAGGTCACGCCAGAGCTTCTGGCGACGGGGATTGTCCGCTGCGGCAGGCGGCTTGCGCGCGGCATTGCCAGCGCTGGGGTTCTTGCCACGTTCCGGGACCTGTTTCGCCACCTTTGACCAGACCTTAGAAATGCACGGTTAGTGATTGATATTAAACGACAGATCGTCAGGTTTCACCCACGGCGACGTGCGCCGGTAAGGCCGGCAGACAGAAAACGTCAAAAATCCGCCGATTCCCAGCAAGCGGTGCTACCTGAAGTTGAGGACTCTAACCAACGGGCCGCGCAGTTCCATTCACGTGCCTTGATTCACCCTGCCCCGACCGCCACTCTATTGGCTTGCCCGGACGTCTGCGTGATGCCGCGAACGGGCCGCCAATCCTGACTTTCGCGAGTATACATGAGCACTTCCAGCCTCCCGACCAAGCACACCCGTCTGTTGATCCTCGGCTCCGGCCCCGCCGGCTGGACCTCTGCCGTCTACGCCGCACGCGCAAACCTGAAGCCGCTGGTGGTCACCGGCCTGCAACAGGGCGGCCAGCTGATGACCACCACCGAAGTCGACAACTGGCCCGGCGACGCCCACGGCCTGATGGGTCCGGACCTGATGGCGCGCATGCAGGCGCATGCCGAGCGTTTCGACACCGAAGTGGTGTTCGACCACATCCACACCGCCGACCTGTCCAAGCGCCCCTTCACCCTGACCGGTGACAGTGCCCAGTACACCGCCGATGCGCTGATCATCGCCACCGGTGCCACCGCCAAGTACCTGGGCATTCCGTCCGAGGAAGCCTTCAAGGGCCGCGGCGTGTCGGCCTGTGCCACCTGCGATGGCTTCTTCTACAAGGACCAGGACGTGGTGGTGGTTGGCGGCGGCAACACCGCGGTGGAAGAGGCGCTGTACCTGTCCAACATTGCGCGCAAGGTCTACCTGGTGCACCGCCGTGACACCTTGAAGGCGGAAAAAATCATGCAGGACAAGCTGTTCGCCAAGGTTGCCGCCGGCAAGATCGAGACCGTCTGGCACCACCAGGTGGACGAAGTGCTGGGCAACGAAATGGGCGTGACCGGCGTGCGCGTCAAGTCCACCCTGGACGGCAGCACCCGCGACATCGAGGCCCACGGCTTCTTCGTCGCCATCGGCCACCAGCCCAACACCGAGCTGTTCGCCGGGCAGCTGGCCATGAACAACGGCTACCTGGAGATCCGCTCGGGCCTGGGTGGCAACGCCACCATGACCTCGGTGGAAGGCGTGTTCGCCGCCGGCGACGTCGCCGACCAGCACTACCGCCAGGCCATCACCTCGGCGGGCTTCGGCTGCATGGCCGCGCTTGATGCCGAGCGCTTCCTGGACGCCGAAAACGCCTGATCCCGCGCGCCCTGGCAGCCCGGCATGGACAAGGTGATACTCAAACAGCTGCTGTTCCACGGCAGCTGGTTGGTGTTTCCGGCCGTCGTCTGGCTGCTGTGGCGTTGGCGCCAGGGTCGCCAGCGCGCCGTGCTGGCGATCCTGCTGCTGGGCTGTGGCGTGTTTGTCTGGGCGCGCTTCATCGAGCCACAGCTGATCCTGGTTGATCGCACGACGCTTGCAGGCACCGGCGTCGACACACGTGTTGCCCTGATCAGCGATGTGCACCTGGGCATCTACAAAGGCCGCGGCTATCTGCAGCGTGTGGTCGAGCGCATCAATGCGCTGGACGTCGATGCGGTGGTGATCGCCGGCGATCTGACCTACGAGCCACGCCCGGACGATCTGCAGGATCTGTTCGCACCCCTGGCGCAATTGAAAGCCCCCGCCTACGTGGTGCTGGGCAACCATGACCAGCAACCGCCTGGCAGGGACCTGGACAAACCATTGCGGCAGGCGCTGAATGCCCACGGCATGCAGATCATCGAAGGCCGTCTGGTTACCGACGCACGCGGCGTCCGCTGGGCGGGGCTGGGGGATATGTGGGCGGGACACGATGATCCCGGCTTCCTGCGCCAGCCTGACGTGCTGCCGGGCCCAACCGTGCTGATTGCACACAACCCCGACAGTGCCATGCAGCTGCGGCCGGGCGACGCCACGCTGGTGCTTGCCGGGCATACCCATGGCGGACAGATCCGCATCCCCTGGCTGTACCGCAAGGTCATCCCCAGCAGCTACGGCTTTGATCGTGGCGAGCAGCGCATGCCCGGCCCGCATGGCACGGTGCGCGTGTTCACCACCCGTGGCATCGGCGAGATCGGCCTGCCGTTGCGATTGTTCAACCCACCCACCATCGACGTGCTGCAGCTGCGCCCATGAGCGATGCCTTCGAACTGCGCGTACTCGGCGATCTGGGGGCTGTGCCCGCCGCGCAATGGGATGCCCTGCACGACGGCAGTAATCCCTTCATCAGCCATGCCTTCCTTGCCGGCCTGGAGCAGCACGGCTGCCTGCGGCCGGACTGGGGCTGGCAGCCACAGCACCTGAGCCTGTGGCGCGATGAGCAGCTGGTAGCCGCTGCGCCAGGCTATCTGAAGCAGAACTCGCACGGCGAATTCGTGTTTGACCACGCCTGGGCCAACGCCTATGCGCGCCATGGCCTGGACTATTTCCCCAAATGGCTGGGCGGTGTGCCCTACTCGCCGGTCACCGGCCCGCGCCTGCTTGCCGGTGATGATGCAGCGCGCAGTGCCTTGCTGGCCGCAATCACTCGCCACGTGCAGCAGCACAACCTGTCATCGGCGCACATCAATTTCCACCTGCCGGGCGAAACGGCTTTGTTCGATGCAGACTGGCTGCAGCGCGACGACGTGCAGTTCCAGTGGCAGCGGCAACCGGACTGGAACAGCTTCGACGATTTCCTTGCGGCGATGGACCACAAACGACGCAAGAACATCCGTCAGGAGCGCAGCAAGGTCGCCAAGGCCGGCATCACTTTTGTGACGCGTCACGGTGACGAAGCCAGCGCCGACGAGCTGCGCGCCATGCACGGCTTTTACCTGCGCACCTTTGCCGAGTACGGCAATGCGCCCGCGTTGACGCTGGGCTTCCTGCGCCACCTGGCAGCCACCCTGCCCCGCCAACTGGTGCTGTTCCTGGCCATGCAGGATGAGCAACCCATTGCCGGCGCACTGTGCCTGCGTGGCGGCAGCACACTGTACGGCCGCTACTGGGGCGGCGCGCCAATGCCCGGCCTGCATTTCGAGACCTGTTACTACCAGGGCATCGACTATTGCCTGCGCGAAGGCCTGCAACATTTCGAACCCGGCGCACAGGGCGAGCACAAGCTGGCCCGTGGCTTCCTGCCGCGGGCCGTGCACAGCCATCATTGGATTGCCGACCCGCGCTTCCGTGCGGCGCTGCAGGACTGGTGCAGCCGCGAGCGCGAGGATGTGGCCCGCTACGCACGGGCGCTGCAGCAGCACAGCCCTTTCAGGACCATCGACGACAACACATGAGTACGCTGGGCCCCTTTCTGCTGGATGAAGCCAGCGACGCTCCCTTCCCGCCCGCCGAGCTGTCGGCACGCGAGCCCGATGGCCTGCTCGCCATCGGGGGCGACCTGGCACCGGTACGCCTGCTCAACGCCTATGCCGGTGGGGTGTTCCCGTGGTTCTCGGAGGGGCAACCCCTGTTGTGGTGGTCACCGGACCCACGCATGGTGTTCCGCAGCGGCGGCGTGCACCTGTCAACGCGTTTCCGGCGCAGCCTGCGCGGCAGCCGCTGGCGGGTGCGTGCCGACACCGCGTTTGCGGAGGTGATGCAGGCTTGCGCACAGGCACCGCGCCCCGGCCAGGACGGCACCTGGATCACTGCCGGCATGCACCAGGCTTATGTACAGCTGCATCAGCTGGGCTACGCGCACTCGGTCGAGGTCTATGATGAGGAGACTCTGGTCGGCGGCATCTATGGGGTCAGCATTGGCCGGATGTTTTTCGGCGAGAGCATGTTCAGTGGCCGTAGTGGCGGCTCCAAGGTGGCACTGGCAGCCCTGGCGCAGACGCTGGCGCACTGGGGCTGGCCATTGATCGACGCGCAGGTGGAAAATCCGCACCTCCTGCGCATGGGGGCCGAACACCTGCCCCGGGCAGCGTTCCTGCAGCAGGTACGTTCCCTGGTCGAGCAGCCCGGCCGGGTTGGCAGCTGGACCGGGGCATTTGGCGAGTTGCCGGCCGCCGCGCTGGCCTGATTGACGCAGGACTTAACGCAAACTTTGCAACATCCGGCTGGGCAGCGTAAAATGCCCGCCCTTAGGCCCAAGGGCCGTCCGCAGAACCGCACAGGACTACATGTCGAAAGACGACTCCATCGAGTTCGAAGGCACCGTCAGCGAGACGTTGCCGAACACCACTTTCCGCGTTCGCCTGGAAAATGGGCATGAAATCATTGCCCATATCTCCGGCCGCATGCGCAAGAACTACATCCGCATCCTGACCGGCGACCGTGTCAAGGTCGAGATGACGCCGTACGACCTGACCAAGGGCCGTATCACCTACCGCATGAAGTAACGCGGTAAGTCGTGCGTTAGCCGAAAGCCAGCCTTCGCGCTGGCTTTTTCGCGTGGCTGCGGCTGCCCTGTAGTGCCGAGCCATGCTCGGCAGGGGCTTTCCCGGTAACGCCCTGCCGAGCATGGCTCGGCACTACATAAAAGAAACCCCGCATCGTTGGATGCGGGGTTCTGCGTTGCTTTGGAATAATCCGCGCCTGGCGAATTACACCGTTGCCGGCAGCAGGTGCTCCGGCTCGGCCTCGGTCTCCACGATCAGCTCGCCGTCGCGGACGTCGATGCTGACCTTGCCGCCATTCAACAGCTTGCCAAACAGCAGTTCGTCGGCCAGCGGGCGCTTGATCTTGTCCTGGATCACGCGGCTCATCGGGCGCGCACCCATGTCCGGATCGAAACCGTGCTGGGCCAGCCAGTCGCGGGCAGCCGGGGTGGCCGACAGCGAGACGTGCTTGTCCTGCAACAGCATCTCCAGCTCGATCAGGAACTTGTCGACCACGCGCAGGATGTGGTCGAAGCCCAGCGGCTGGAACTGCACCACCGCGTCCAGGCGGTTGCGGAACTCCGGGGTGAAGCTCTTGCGGATCACTTCCATCGCATCGGTGGCATGGTCCTGCTTGGTGAAACCAATGGAACGGCGCGCCGCATGGGTGGCACCGGCATTGGTGGTCATCACCAGCACCACGTTCTTGAAGTTGGCCTCGCGCCCGTTGGTGTCGGTGAGGATGCCGCGGTCCATGACCTGCAACAGGATGTTGAAGATGTCCGGATGCGCCTTCTCCACCTCGTCCAGCAGCAGCACGCAATGCGGGGTCTTGACGATCTTTTCGGTCAGCAGGCCACCCTGGTCGAAACCGACATAGCCCGGAGGGGCACCGATCAGACGGCTGATCGAATGCGGCTCCATGTACTCGGACATGTCGAAACGGACCAGCTCGATGCCCAGCTGCAACGCAAGCTGGCGGGTGACCTCGGTCTTGCCGACGCCGGTGGGGCCGGCAAACAGGAAGTTGCCGATCGGCTTTTCCGGGTTACCCAGGCCAGAGCGCGACAGCTTGATGGCCGAGGCCAGCGATTCGATCGCCGGGTCCTGGCCAAAGATCACCATCTTCAGGTTGCGCTCCAGGTGCTTGAGCACGTCCTTGTCGGTGGCGGTGACCTGCTTGGCCGGGATACGCGCCATCTTGGCGATGATCGCCTCGATCTCCTCGATGTCGATGCGCTGCTTACGCTCACCTTCCGGCAGCAGGCGCTGGCGGGCACCGGCCTCGTCGATCACATCGATCGCCTTGTCCGGCAGCAGGCGGTCGCCGATGTGCTTGACCGACAGGTCCACCGCCGCGCGCAGCGCGTCATCCGCATAGGTCACACTGTGGTGCGCCTCGTACTTGGAGCGCAGGCCCTTGAGGATTTCATAGGCTTCGCCCACGGTCGGCTCGACGATGTCGATCTTCTGGAAGCGGCGGGCCAGCGCACGGTCCTTCTCGAAGATGCCGCGGTACTCCTGGAACGTGGTCGAGCCGATGCAGCGCAACTCACCGGAGGCCAACGCCGGCTTGATCAGGTTGGAGGCGTCCATGGTGCCACCCGACGCCGACCCGGCGCCGATGATGGTGTGGATCTCATCGATGAAGAGCACCGCATTGGGGATCTTCTTCAGCGAGGTGATCACCCCCTTCAGGCGCTTCTCGAAGTCGCCGCGGTACTTGGTCCCGGCCACCAGGGCACCCAGGTCCAGCGAATAGATCACCGCATCGGCCAGCACCTCGGGCACCTCGCCGTCGACGATGCGCTTGGCCAGGCCTTCGGCGATGGCGGTCTTGCCCACGCCGGCCTCGCCCACGTACAGCGGGTTGTTCTTGCGACGGCGGCACAGCACCTGGATGGTGCGTTCGATCTCATCGCGACGCCCCACCAGCGGATCGATGCGGCCTGCCTTGGCGGCTTCGTTGAGGTTGCTGGCAAATTCGGCCAGGGAGTCGCCCTTGGCCTCGCCCTCGCCCCCTTCCGCACGCCCCTCGCCATCCAGCGGCGCCGACATGTCGGCATCGTCACCGCCCTTGGCCACGCCATGGGACAGGTAATTGACCACGTCCAGCCGGGTTACATCCTGCTGGTTGAGGTAATAGACCGCGTGCGACTCCTTCTCGCCGAAGATCGCCACCAACACGTTGGCACCGGTGACCTCCTTCTTGCCCGAGGATTGCACATGGTAGACGGCCCGCTGCAGTACCCGCTGGAAGCCCAGCGTGGGCTGGGTATCGCGGCCATCGTCCTCGGCCAGCAGCGAGACAGAGGCATTGATGGCCTTCTCCAGCTCGCCACGCAGGCGCTCCAGGTCGGCACCACAGGCCTTGAGCACCGCCTGGGCCGAGGCGTTCTCCAGCAGTGCCAGCAACAGATGTTCAACCGTCATGTATTCATGACGGGCCTCTCGGGCGCGCTTGTAGCACTGACCAATGGTCTGCTCGAGGTCTTTACTGAACATGGGGGCACTCCGATTCCGGTTGGAGACAATATGCGGCCTTGCTGCGCCTTTTCCAGCACCCTAGCGACGCGGATGTAGAGGCTGCGTCAGCAATATGGGCAAATTCTGCACCCTGTGAATCCTGCATTCAGTTTCGTGGCAGTACAGGGCATGGGTCACAAGTCCGCACAGTGATTGGAGTTTGTCGTGCCTTCGCGCAACGCGGAACAACGGCCTGCTCCCAAACTGATATGCACCGGGCGAAACGCGGCGTTCTGCCGGCGGCAGCATTGACCTCCCGGCAACGGGCGTACAGACACACCTACAGGGGTACAGGCCGTAAGAACGGCGGTCAGGCGCGCTCCATCGTGCACAGCAGCGGGTGCTGGTTCATGCGCGAGAACTCATTGACCTGCGCCACCTTGGTTTCAGCCACTTCGCGGGTATACACGCCGCAGATGCCGCGGCCACGGGTGTGGACGTGCAGCATCACCTGGGTGGCCTTGTCCAGGTCCATCGAGAAGAAGTCCTGCAGCACCGTGATGACGAAATCCATCGGCGTGTAGTCATCGTTGAGCAGCATCACCTGGTACTGCGGCGGCGGCGCGATCTCGGGCTTGCCGGGGGCAACCAGCAGGCCATGGTCCTGTTCGTGTTGGGGCTGTTGTGGCATCCGCCCATTATAGCGACTCGGGCGCACCGGGGCCGCGTGCGAATGGACGGCACCCCCCTTGCCCCCGCACAATTCAGGGACCTATCCAACTGTCTCCTGGGGACCAAATGAAGAAGCTTATTGCCGGTGGCGTCGTGGCAGCCCTGTTTGCAGGCGCCATGGGGAGCGCGATTGCCGGCGAACCGGACCGTGCCATCGGCCGCCTGCTGGACGGCCTGGAATACAAGTACGAAATCGACGGCGACGGCGACTACCAGCTGGTGTTCGAAATGGACGACGACCGTACCCAACTGGTGTACGTGCGCTCCAATGTCGAAACCTATGGCAGCCACCGTATCCGTGAAATCTGGTCGCCGGGCTACCGCTCGGCCACCCCGGCCTTCCCGG
Source organism: Stenotrophomonas sp. (assembly GCA_032112995.1). Lineage (GTDB taxonomy): Bacteria > Pseudomonadota > Gammaproteobacteria > Xanthomonadales > Xanthomonadaceae > Stenotrophomonas. The sequence goes on from DAMCTY010000001.1 coordinate 179,341, forward strand.
CCCCGGTCGCCAACCGCCTGCTGGAGGATTCCAACGACTCCAAGCTCGGCAGCTGGGTGAAGCAGGGTGACATGGCCATGTTCGTGGTCAAGGTTGACGCCAATGCCAGCGCCGAGGTGCTGTCCGACGCCATCGATGCGGCCGCCAAGAGCGCCGACGGCATCGAGCAGGAGCTGACCTCCAAGGACGACTACTGAGCGTGAATGCCCTGCAGTCCCAGCGCTGGGCGCCACATGTGACCGTGGCCACCGTGGTATCCCGCGCAGGTCAACTGCTGCTGGTGGAGGAAGACAAGGGCGGCCGGCGGGTGCTGAACCAGCCGGCCGGCCACTTGGATCCGGGCGAGACGCTGCTGCAGGCAGCGGTGCGTGAAACCCGCGAGGAAACCGGTTGGGACGTGCGCCTGACCGGCTTCATCGGCAGCTACCAATGGACTGCCGATGATGGCACTCCGTTCCTGCGCTTCGCCTTTGAAGCCGAACCCCTGCAGCACCACCCCGAACAGGCGCTGGATGTCGGCATCGTGCAGGCGCTGTGGCTCACGCCCACTACCCTGCAGGCCGACATGGCGCGGCTGCGCAGTCCGCTGGTCTGGCACACGGTGTCCGACTGGCTGGCCGGGCAGCGTTTTCCGTTGTCGATGTTGAGGCACATACCGTGAGTAACCCCGGTGTCGTCGTCGGTGTATCCGGCGGCGTTGATTCTTCCGTAGCAGCCCTGGCCCTGGTGCAACAGGGCCTGGATGTGGCCGGCCTGTTCATGCAGAACTGGGCCGATGACGGCAGTGGCCATTGCCGCGCCGAAGAAGACCGCCGCGATGCCGTGGCGGTCTGCGGGCGGCTGGGCATCCCCTTCCACTTCCGCGACTTCTCGGCCGAGTACTGGCAGGGCGTGTTCGAGCACTTCCTGGCCGAATACGCGGCTGGCCGCACCCCCAACCCGGACGTGTTGTGCAACCGCGAGGTCAAGTTCAAGCACTTCCTGGACGCCGCCCGCGAACTGGGCGCCGAGCGTATCGCCACCGGCCATTACGCCCAGGTGGCGCACAGCGGCGGCCGCTGGCGTCTGCTGCGCGGTGCCGATCGCGGCAAGGACCAGAGCTACTTCCTGCACCAGCTGGGCCAGGCCCAGCTGGCCGCCACCCTGTTCCCTATCGGGCACATGGAAAAGAGCGATCTGCGCCGCATCGCCCGCGACGCTGGCCTGCCGACCCATGCCAAGAAGGACTCCACCGGCATCTGCTTCATCGGTGAGCGCGACTTCCGCGAGTTCCTTGGCCAGTACCTGCCGGCGCGCGAAGGCGAGATCCACGACCCGCACGGCCAGCTCATCGCCCGCCATCCGGGCGTGTTCTATTTCACATTGGGCCAGCGCGAAGGTCTGAACATCGGCGGTGTCCGTGGCCGCCCTGCCGCCCCCTGGTTCGTGGTCGGCAAGGACGTGGCCCGCAACATTCTGTATGTCGACCAGGGCCACGACAGCCCCTGGCTGCAATCGAGCTGGTTGCGCAGCGAGCCCATGCACTGGATCGCCGGTGCGCCGCCCGCCGCCCGTTTTGAATGCACGGCACAGACCCGCTACCGCCAGCCGGACGAGCCCTGCACGGTACAGGTGCGCGACGATGGCACCCTGGACGTGCACTTTGCTCGCCCGCAGCGTGCCGTGACCCCCGGACAATCCCTGGTGCTGTATGACGGCATGGAGTGCCTGGGCGGCGCCGTCATCACCGCCACCGATGCCCCCCTGGAACGCCGCCTTGGCGCACCCGTTTCTCCTTGAGAGGTAAGCAATGAGTTTTTCCTTCGACGACCGCGTCCTGGCCCTGGCAGGCATTGCCCAGGCCCTGCAGCAGGTGCGCCGCATCGCCGAAACCGGCCACTCCGAGGCAGCGGTGGTGCGCACCGCGATGGACAGCGTGATGCGCATCGACGCCCCGTCCCCGGCGGCGGTCTATGGCAGTGCCGCAGCCCTAGAGCCCGGCCTGCGCCTGCTGCGCGACTACTTCAGCAACCAGGGCAAGGATGAGTTGCTGCCGCGCCTGGCGCTGTCGGTGATGCAGCTGGAGCGCCGCTTCGTGCGCGAGGACGCCACGGTCAACAAGGTCTATACCGGCATCCGTCGCGCCAACGACCGCGTACAGGAGCTGGGTGAGAGCAACCATCCGGACATCCTCAGCGCCATGGGTACGCTGTACGCCGACACCATCAGCCAGCTGAAACCGCGCATCATGGTGCAGGGCAACCCGCACTACCTTGGTCAGGCCATGGTGGTTGCCGAGATCCGTGCGCTGCTGCTGGCGGCCGTGCGTTCGGCGGTGCTGTGGCGGCAGCTGGGCGGCAGCTATTGGGACTTCCTGTTCTCGCGCAAGACCATGGTCGAGGCCATCAACCGCCGCCTGCGCTGAGTGCCAGGCGCTGGCATGCCCGCGTCGCGGTGATCGCGGGCAATGCCGGCAAAATCCAGGGCCTGTGTCCTTGGGGACTAAAGAGCCACCCACTGCGGCCGATACTGCATTCGTGACTCTCCCGAGAACGTCCATGTATTCACGTATTGCAATCCGCCTGGCCGCCCCACTTGCCTTGACCCTGCTGCTTCCACTGGCCTTCGCGCTGTCCTGGCCTGCGGCCGCGGTGTGGGCACTCCTGACCACCATGGTGCTGAGCTGGTTGGTGTTCGCCTACTGGAGCGCGCACGCGCAGGCCCAGCGCTCGCCCGAGCACGCCAAGGTGCTGAAGGAGCAGGACCAACTGCTCAATGAGCTGCGCAGCTTCGTCAGCAACGAGATCGATGGCTCGCGCAGCGAGATCGAGCGCGCCCGCGAACTGATCCGCCAGGCCGTCGCCGGCCTGGGCAGCAGCTTCGATGCGATGAGCCGCAAATCCCGCCAGCAGAGCCAGGCATTGGCCCGTGTGGTGGACCGCGCCAGCGAGGACGGCGGCAGCGGCGTGGACGTGGCGCGCTTTGCCCAGCACGCCAGCCACCAGATGGAACAACTGGTGGAAGCGCTGGAGCAGGTGAGCGGCCAGAGCAGCAACACCGTGCAGCACATCGACCAGATGGCGCAGCACCTGGATGGCATCTTCTCGTTGCTGGAAGACGTCAAGTCGATCGCCGACCAGACCAACCTGCTGGCACTCAATGCCGCCATCGAAGCCGCCCGTGCCGGTGAGGCCGGGCGCGGCTTTGCGGTGGTGGCCGACGAGGTGCGCAACCTGTCCGAGCGCTCGACCACCTTCAACGAACAGATCCGCAAGCTGGCCCACAGCTCCAAGGACGCCATCGCCAAGGTCCGCGAGACGGTCTCGCACATGGCCTCGCGCGACATGGACCGTTCCCGCGAAGCGCGCCAGGAAGCAGCTGCGATGCTGGACAACGTGGCTGCCATCAACGCCTCGCTGGGCGACGGCATGCGCGAGATCTCCGAATGTGGCCGCGCCATCGACGGCAGCGTGGCCGAGGCCGTGCGCGCCCTGCAGTTCGAAGACATCGCCACCCAGGCCTTGGGCGGCGTGCATACCCATCTTGATCGCCTGACCGCGATCAACCGCGAAGCGGTCGCGCTGCAGGAGCTTCTGCACCGCAACGGTGGCGTATTCGACGGCGAACTGGTCACCGCCCTGCAGCGCACCGGCAGCCGTCTGCGTGACATGCGCAGTGAGTGGGAGCGCCCGCCGCACAAGCCGGTGACCCAGCAGAGCATGGGTGCAGGCACGGTGGAGTTGTTCTGAGCCACGCCTGCAACTGTTACAGCCTCAAGCCCCGGTCCTTGACCGGGGCTTTGGCGTTGGCTTGAACCATGTCATGCACTCCCCCTGACCCGCCAGCCGGGCAGTCAGCGCCGCGTTGGCAGCAATTGTTGTCGCTTGAACACAGTGCCCAGCTGGAGTGGCAGCAGTTGCTTGCCGCACGCCCTGCGGCATCGCGCGCCGGTGATTGGCTGGTCGCGAGCATTGATTGGGACCTGGGGGCTGTTGCTGACAGCGGTGATGCAGCTGGCTGATGCAGTGACAGCCAAGGCCTTGCCGCATAGCCGAGCATGCTCGGCACTACGGCGAATCATCCTTGTTGGCCGACAGTTCTGGATCGACGACACTCGCCCGCGCAAGCCAACTACGCGCTCAAGCCGAATCTAGCGTTGGCGATGGCGCTTGCCGGCTTTACCTTGTGAAGCCTCCCGGCTCTTGGCGAAGTCCGGAAAGGTTTCCGCCAATGACGCAGTATCGGGCAGGATGTAGAACACCCCACCCCGTTCGAACGTGGTGCTGATGATCTGTTTGTAGAACCCCGGGGTGACGTTGATGCAGCCATGGGTGACGCGGTTGTCATCCGGCTGGGGTGATGCAAGGCGCTCGGCACGTCGCTCGGAGGGCACGCCGGTGGCCGTGGGATGTATGGAGACCGCGGACTCGTAATCCACCCACAACACGCGGCCAGCATCGATCGAGGGGCCGTAGCCGCCTACAAAACGACCTGCCGGCGTGGTGCGGTCCCGCCCGGGTATCTCGCGCAATGCAAGGCCGGCGACGCCGGGAGCGGTGTGATCGCCCGCGGCCGAGCCAAACAGGGCCGGTGCCGCGCCGCGCAGCCGGCCGTCGCCGCCAAACACAAGCACCTGTGCGGCCGCCTTGTCCATGATCGCGAACGGATAGCCCTGGTTGTCCTTGCTGGCGACAACCCAGCCGGCAAGTTCAATCACGGTGTCGGATACCTCCTGGCCTGGCGGCAATTCATCGTCGGCCGAGGCCGTTTGCGCCGGCACATCATCGGCAGCAACCGCTTCCGTGCAGGCAAACACCAGCGCTGCCGCAAGGGCGCCATGTATCACGGGAGAAATATACGTGCGGATGGGATGGCTCCTTGGAAACAAACTGCCCTGAGGCAAGGAGACCAGTGGCCCGCGAAGGCCACCGGGTCCTTCAGAGGCCGGTTACCGGCCTCGGTCAGCGATCAGCCGCGCGGGGTGCGGCGGGGCGCACGTTCCAGCTGCTGGACACGGCCTTCGATCTGATCCAGTCGTTGGTTTGCCTGCTGTGCGGATTGATTGGCGGACTCGGCGCTCTGCGCTGCACCCTGCACGCGGGTATCGAGTTGATCCAGGCGTGAGTTGATCCCTGCAAACTCGTCTTTGTAGGTTGCACAGGAAGCAAGGCCCATGCTGACTACCACTGCCACACCAAGCGTGCGTGCCGTTACCAGTTGTTGTTTGGTCAGAAACATTCCACTCCCTCCTTCGTCTGGGGAGTCTGGAATATAGCGGCGTTTCTCCACAGCGCCGCCTTGCGCTTTCAGGCAGCGTTGGAACACGTAGAAGCGCCGTGAAGAACAGAAATGTCCGCGCAATCGAAAGGAAACAGCGCAGTCAGCTGAAAAAACCGGCGTCTTTCGCCGCGTCGCGGTGACCGCCCCTGTTCAGCGATCGAAACCGGAGGTGAATCCGGCACCCCCAACCACCGCGGCAAATAACGGTTCTTTTCCAATCAAGCGGATGCGTCGATCAGTTGCGGAACATCGCCCCCTGCCAGCCTGTGCAGGCGCAGCGCATCCGGATTGGCTGGCAGACAATCGGCTGCATCAGTGGCCCCCGTGTCGTGCACGGCCCCTGCGGACAGATGCCACAGCCTAGAGGCTGGCATGCACGTATTCGTTGGCAAGTTGGCCGGGGTGCGCTGCGGCGGACAGCACCTGTCCGTTTTTCAGCCACTGCACCATGTCGCGCGGCCGCAACGGACGGGCGAACAGGTAGCCCTGCAACGCGTCACAGCCCTGACGCTGCAGCATGGCGGCTTCGGCCTGGGTTTCGACGCCCTCGGCGACCACCCGCATCCCCAAGGCGTGCCCCAGGTGCACGATGGCCTGGGTGACTTCGGCGGTACCGGCGTCGTGCAGCATGCCTTGGACAAAACTGCGGTCTATCTTCAGTCGTTGGACCGGGAAGCGGTTGAGGTAGTGCAGGTTCGAGAAGCCCGTACCGAAGTCATCCACCGCCAACGGTATGTCGTGCTGCTCGAAAATGTCGAAGCACTGCCGCAGGGTATCGGTGTCGCGGATCAGCGCCGATTCGGTGAGTTCCAGTTCCAGGCGATGTGCCGGCCAGCCTTGCTGCTTGCAGATGGCCACCACCCGCTCGCCAAAACCACGTTCGCGCAACTGGATGGCCGATACATTCACCGCTATCCGCTCGAACTGCAGGCCAGCCTGCTCCCAGACACGTGCCTGGCGGCAGACCTCTTCCAACACCCAGTCGCCAATACGCACGATCTCGCCGCACTTTTCGGCGATGGGAATGAATTCGGCCGGCGCGCACGCGCCCAGCTTTGGGTTGCTCCAGCGCAGCAAGGCCTCGATTGACGGCGGCTGACCTTCGCGCGAGTCCACCAGCGGCTGGTAAACCAGGCTGAATTCGTCGCGCTCCACTGCGCCATGCAGGGCATGCTCGATGTCCAGGCGACGCTGGGTGCGCACCAGCGCATCCTGGCTGTAGTACTGGTAGGTATTGCGCCCGGCTTCCTTGGCAGCGTGCATGGCAGCATCAGCCGCACGCAGCAGGCTGTCGAAGTCATTGCGGGTTTCGTCCTGCAGCGCAATACCCACGCTGGCGCCCACCTTCAGCGTGACGTCGTCGCGATAGAGCGGTTCAGCCAGAGACGCGATCAGCTTGCGCGCCACATGGCCGGCGTCGTCCGGCTCGGCAAGGTTGCGCAGGATCACGATGAACTCGTCGCCGTTGAAGCGGGCAAACAGGTCCGCATTACGCAGGTTCTGGTGCAGGCGCGATGCCGCCGCCTTCAGCAGCATGTCGCCGGTGGCATGGCCAAAGGTGTCATTGATGCTCTTGAAGCCGTCCAGGTCGATGAACAGCATGGCCAGGATGGCACCCCGCTCACGCGCCTCGATCATCGCCTCGCCGGCCTGCTCACGCAGCAGCATGCGGTTCGGCAGGCCGGTCAGCAGATCGTAATGAGCGAGCAGCTCTAGCCGTTCGTCCGCCTCGCGCTCACGGGTGGTATCGCGGAACAGCACCACGTAGCGCTCTGGCAGCCCCTCGCGCCGGTCCAGTTCCACCAGCACCTGCACCCAGATCCGCTGCCCGGACGGGCGGTAGAAGCACAGGTCCAGCTGCTCCGGCAGGCCACCTGCGGCAATGCGGGTCAGGGCAGCTTCAAAATTGTCGCGGGAATCCTGGGTGTAAAGGGCAAGCGCCTCGTCCAGCGTCACCGGTGCCTTGCGCAGGCCGTGGATGCGGTAGCACTCCTCGGTCCACAACATGAGCCGGGTTTCGACCTCGATCTCACAGCCACCGATGCGGCCCAGTGCGGACACCCGGTTCAGCAGTTCGGTGCGCCAGCGGATCAGTGCGTCGGTACGGCGCTGGTTGCTTATGTTCTGCACCTGCCCCAGCACCCGCTGCAGCCGGCCTGCACCGTCATTTTCGGCCTCCAGCCAGACCCGCAGATGCTGCTGATACAACGGGTCGCGGCCCCAGGCAAGGTCAAAGCTGCCCACCTGCCCCTCGTCCTGCAGGCGTCGCCATTGGCTGAAAAGCTGGCGGCGTGCCTCACCGGGCAACTGCCGCAGCCACTGCCGCCCCTGCGGCAACGCCTCGCCTTCCCAGCCAAGCGCGGTAGCCAGCTCGACGGACCACTCCAGCTTGCCGCCATGCGCATTCCAGGCCCAACTGCCCATGCCGGCAACACGCTGGGCGCGCTGCAGCAACGCCTGCTGCGCACGCAGTTCGTTCTCGAGTTCCTTCTGCGGTTGTATGTCGGTGTAGGTGCCCACCATGCGCTGTGGCTGACCGTCGCTGGTGCGGGCCACAACACGGCCGCGGTTCAATACCCAGCGCCATTGTCCATCTGTCTGCCGCAGGCGGAACTCGCAGGACAGCGGCCCCTCGCCCTCGCGCAGGTGGGCATCGACCGCGGCACGCAGCGCCGGCAGATCGTCCGGATGCACATTCTGGAAGGCGCCCTGTGCGGGCTGTATATCCAGTTGTGGCGCGTCGGCCCGGGTATGCACCAGTTGATCAGCACCAATGTCCCAATCCCACAAACGGTGGCCGGCCGATTGCATCGCCTGCAGCCAACGGCTGCTGCGCTGCTCGCTGCTGTTGGCAAAGGTGTAGAGGTAGCCCTGCACGCTACCGTCTGCTGCGTGCAGCTCGCTCAGCTGCCCCTCCAGGCTGCCACTGGCGGTAGGCAACAGGCAGGCCACGACGTCCTGCCCGCGTGCCCGCTGGCGGGTGCCCTCCAGCTGCGCGTTGTAGTGCGACAAACTGCCTGGCAAACCCAACTGGCGCGCTTCACTGTTGGCCGCCAATGGCTGCCCTTCCCGGTCCATGAGCACGACGGCTGCATTCAACGGGTGGCGAAGCAGGGTTGCAATAAGGCCGCGATCCACGCGCTCGATCTCCACGCCCGACAATCCGGGGACCTAATCCTTAGCGGCAAGCCGGGCAGAGAATTGAGCACTCCGTCGTGCCAGCTGCACACAAGTCGTTAAGATGGTGCGACGCTCAGCAACTCCCCTGCCCATGGACGCCGGCCCGGCCCCCGCTCATCACGCGCCTGCAACTGCCTCACGCAGCCCTACCCGGCGCCATACCCTGTTACTGGTGCTTGCCTTGCTGGCGGTGGCAGTGATCAGCAGTGGCGTGGCGATTGCCGCTTTCCAGCAGCTGATTGGCTGGAAAACCGTGATGGCCATCGCATTGGTAGTGAGCACATCGCTGTGGCTGCTACTACGACAACGCAGGCAGCACGTCCCCGACTGCAACGATGCCTCCTTCCAGCAACTGGCCACAACGATGCCCGACGCGGTGGTGATCAGCGATGGCCATACTCTGGATTTTGCCAATCCTGCAGCGCGACGTCTGCTGGCTCTGGATACCACTGCGTATGCAAAGGATCTGATGGCCGTTGCTGCCATGGCCTCGATTGTCGAGGATGGCCCGGTGCCATGCGCATTGCCCGGACGTGATGGTCAGGTATTGCAGTGCTCGGTAGTGGCAAGGCCAATGCCCTCCGCCGGTCACGGCCGGCATCTGTTTGTTGTCCACGATCTGAGCGAGATCGAGTGCGGGCGCGCCGCCCTGGCCACCAGCAACGCCGAGCTGCAGGCCATGGCCGGGCGCCTTTTCTCCCTGCAGGAGGACGAACGCCGCTCGATCTCGCGCGATCTGCATGACGATATCGGCCAAGCCATCACCGCGATCAAGCTGGCAGCCTGCGCTGCCCGTGACGAAGCCGATGCCCCCCGGCGCCAGGGCGATATCGACCAGATCATCGAGCTGGCTGACAGCACGGTCACCAAACTGCGCAACCTGTCGATGCTGCTGCGCCCGCCGCAGTTGGACGCACTGGGCCTGGAAGCAGCACTGCGCTGGCAGGCCAACATGCTGTTCCGCTCCACTCCAGTAGAGCTGCTGCTGGATGTCGGCGCCCTGCCCCGCCGGCCCAGCAACGAGGTGGAGCAGGCCTGCTTCCGTATCGCCCAGGAAAGCCTGACCAACGCATTGCGTCACGCCCGCGCCAGCCAGGTGTCGCTGCAGCTGCACCCCGCTGGCGAGGCAGGCCTGCAGCTGCGGGTAGTGGATGATGGCGAGGGTTTTGACCCCGATGGCCCACGCGGGCTGGGCATGATCGTCATGCGCGAACGCGCCCAGAGCGCAGGCGGCAGCCTGTCCATTGAAACCGCCCCGGGCGAAGGCACCTGCATCAGCCTGCACCTGCCTTACGCCGATGCGGCACACTGACCCACCCCACCAGGACCGTCCGTACATGTGGAACAGCACCATCTCCAGCCCCGCAGAACGCACCGATGCCCGCCCCGTGCGGTTGGGCGCGGGCAATCCGGAATTGCTGGCGCTGGTGGATGCCGCTTACCGTGGCGGCCCGGGCTTGATCCTGATGCATCTGGACATTGACCACTTCGCCTCGGTCAACGAAAACATGAGCGCCGAGGTGGGCGACCAGGCGCTGGTGCTGATCGCCGAACGGCTGCGTGGCTTCCTCGGCGGCCGCGGCCGCCTGTGGCGACATGGCAGCGACGAATTCTTGATCGCGGTGCCGCGCGGCAGCGGTGTCGCAGCGCCTGAGGAGCTGGCCGAGCAGATCCGCCAGCAGATCGAGTTGCCGCTGTCGGTGCTGCCGTACACGCTGTTCCTGACCGGCAAGCTGGGGGTCAGCCTGTGCCCCGAGCACGCCGGCACCGCCACGGCCCTGCTGGACCTGGCCGAGGATGCCCTGCACCAGGCCGGCCGCGAGGGTGGCAACGCCGTGCATATCCATGTGCTGCACAAACCCAGCAGTGCCCACAGCGAGAGCATCATCTCGCGCCAGTTGGTAGATGCGATCGACAACGGCGAGCTGCGCCTGCGCTACCAACCGCTGGTCAGCGCCCGCGATGGCCATGTGGTCGGCATGGAAGCACTGCTGCGCTGGCAATCACCGACGCTGGGCATGCTGGTGCCCGAGCGTTTCATGCGTACCGCCGAACGCTTGGGCATCATCGTGCAGATCGGCGCTTGGGTGCTGGAGATGACCTTGCGCCAGGCCAGGGCCTGGCGTGACCAGGGTTTCGAGGATTTCAACGTCGCGGTCAATGTTTCCACCCTGCAGCTGCTGCGGCCGAACTTCTTCACCGAGGTGATGGCCATGCTGCAGTCCATCGGCGTACCGGCGCGCATGTTGACCCTGGAGATCAACGAGAGCGCCTTGACCAACAACGTCAACTTCGTCCACGAAACCCTGGCCAACCTGCGCAACGAGGGCATCAGCCTGTGCCTGGACAACTTCGGCACCGGCGATTCCAGCCTCAGTGCGCTGGTGCGCTATCCGGTGGACAAGCTCAAGATCGACCGCACCTTCATCAAGAGCGCGCCGGCCGCCAACCGCGAGGCGGCGATCAGCCGCGCGATCATCGCCATGGGCCACCAGCTGGGCATGACCGTCATCGCCAACGGCGTCGAGTCGCAGGCCCAGTTGGGCTTTTTGCGGCGCAATGACTGCGACGTCTTCCAGGGCTACCTGTTCGGCGAGCCGATGTCGGCGGATGCAGCCGGCATGACCCTGCGCCGCCGCTACCTGCGCCCGGAGGCGTTTGCCGAAACCCGCCCGGATCGCACCTTGCTGCTGCTGGATGATGAGGAAAACGTACTGCGCTCGCTGGTACGCCTGTTCCGCCGTGACGGCTACCGGATCCTGGCGGCGGGCAATGTGCGCGATGCCTTTGACCTGCTGGCCATCAACGATGTGCAGGTGATCCTGTCCGACCAGCGCATGAGCGACATGAGCGGCACCGAGTTCCTGGGCCGGGTGAAGATGCTCTACCCGGACACCATCCGCCTGGTGCTGTCCGGCTACACCGATCTGAACACCGTCACCGATGCAATCAACCGCGGCGCCATCTACCGTTTCCTGACCAAACCCTGGAACGACGACGAACTGCGCGAACACATCCGCCAGGCCTTCCGCACCCACGACGAAAAGCAGGGCGTAAGCCCCGCCTGAGCAAGCCGGCGGAGGCACCGTCCTGTCGCACGGGTGTAGGCCGCGACATCAACAGCCCACTTGTGCAGAGGGTGATCTGCGGCTCCCCGCTGCCCAAGCTGCGGACGCGGGATGGCCGCCACCGCAATGACCAAAGAGGTCAGATCCGCTGCCGTTCGGCCGCTTGCGCCGGGCCTGCCGCCGGGATTACTTGGGCTGGCGGATGGGCAGGACAATGCGGAAGCGCGAGCCCTCGCCGACGGTACTGTCCAGATCGATGCGACCATGGTGCTTGTTGATGATGCCGTAGGAGATCGACAGGCCCAGGCCGGTGCCGCTGCCCACCGGCTTGGTGGTGAAGAACGGGTCGAAGATGCGCTGGCGCAGTTCCGGCGAAATACCGGCACCGTTGTCCTGGAACTCCACCCATACCTCATCACCGTCGACGCCGGTGCTGACAATGATGTTGCCGCGGTCGGCAATGGCGTGGCCGGCATTAAGCAGCAGGTTCATGTAGACCTGGTTCAGCTCCGACGGCAGGCACTCGATCATCGGCAGCTCGCCATAACGGCGTTCCAGGGTCACCTTGTACTTGAGCTCGTTCCAGATGATGTTGATGGTGGATTCCAGGCCTGCATGCAGGTCCACCAGCTTCCACGACTCGTCGCGCCCGGAGTACGAGAAATCCTTCAGGTCACGCACGATGCGGGTGACACGCTCGATGCCTTCGCGCGATTCGGCCATCAGCTGCGGCAGGTCCCGGCTGATGAAATCGATGTCCAGGCGGTTGCGGATGTCGTCGATTTCCGCGATCAAGGCCTTGGGGTCGGGCGCACGCAAGGCGCGCTCATAGGCTTCGATCACCGTGAACAGGCTGCGCAGGTATTCCTGCAGGCTGCCCAGGTTGGAATGCACGTAGCCGATGGGGTTGTTGATCTCATGCGCCACGCCTGCCGCCAACTGCCCAATCGAGGCCATTTTTTCCGATTGCAGCAATTTTTCCTGCGCGCCGTTCAAGCGCAGGTAGGCCTGGCGAAGTTCGGCATGGCGTTGCTGCAGCTCGCGTTCGTAGTCTTCCGGCCCGTCGACATGCTGGAACAGCGCCAGATAGGCGTCGCCACCGGCGTCGGCATGATGGTGCAGGTGCACGGTGATGACCCGCTCGCCCACCGGCAGGCTACCGGTCCAGTTGCCGGTCTCGCGGGCCTGCGGCAAGGCGAAAGGTGGCAGCAGCGTTTCCAGCTCGCGGGCCAGGTTGGCACCGGTAGCAGCCTGTGCGCCAAACAGCTCGCGGGCCAGGCCATTGGCCATGCTGACCTCGAAACGGCCATTGAACACCAACATGCCATGCTGCACCCGTTCGCCCAAGGCGCGCAGGGTGGCGGCCGAAGGGATGGGGGCGAGCGAAGAATAATCTGATGCGTTCACGGGCAGCCGGCACAGCAAAGGTGGGGGCTGCCACTATAGCGGGATGAATGCGGACTGCGTTGCCCGCGCCCGATCAGGCCACTGCCAACGGTCGCCGGGCGTGCACGGTCTGGGCCTGGCCCTTGGCGTCATAGGCCGGCGCTGCCTCGCTGCGGCCAAGCTGGCGCAAGGCCCAGTTGACCTCGCGGCGGCGACGGGCCAGCAGCACGCCGTTGGCGTGGTTGCGTTCGGCCAGCTCCTTCAGGCGGTCGGCATTGTGCAGCGGCGGTTGCCGCTCCAGTTCGCGCAGGGCCTCGAGCTTTTTGCCGGTGGCCGCGACCAGCGCCGCCACATCGTGCTCAATCAGCGCCCGCTGCTCGCCATCCAGCGCGTCGCTCAACCGCTCCAGCGGATCGCCCATGCTCAGGTTCATCCCTGCAGCTGCTGGTCCAGATCCAGCATGCGCGACGCGATTGCGTCCGGGTTGATCTTGTAGCTGCCGTTCTCCAGCGCCTCACGCACGGCCTGGACCCGGGCCGGGTCGATGGCCGGGGCCGCCGACAATTCGCGCTGCACCGCCTGCAACTGGGTGGCTTCGCCGGTCAGGCGCACGCTGTCGGCCGATGCCACGGCCTGGGCCTTGGCTTCACCGGCAGCGGCCACCTTGGTGTTGATCGCGACGCTGCGCAACTGGGCTGCGGCTGCAATACCACCGTCGATTTTCTGGCTCATGTGATGGAGTCCTGATTCTGTACGAAAACTATAACGGCCGCGGCCAAGGGTTCTTTAGAGCTTTCAGCGACTGACCAGCACATCGCCGGTCGAGGTGGTAACACCCTGCATCACCCGCCGTGAAGAAAGGTTCTCCACCGATACCCGCTCGCCCTCACCGGCGTCGCCCAGGGCCTTGCCCGCCATGCGCACCTCAACCCCGCCACGGCGGGCGACCAGTGCCACGCTGTCCCCCCGGCGGACGATGCGCGGGGCGACCAGATCATTGGCCGACAACAGGCTGCCGGCGGCAAGGGCACGCCTGGCCACCCGGCCGACTGCAGCATCGGGCTGCGACAGCACGGCACCAGCGATGCGGGCGGTATCACGCTTCACCGTACTTATATCGGCCAGGCCCAGGGTTTCTCCAGCGGCCACACCCCGGGTGAGCACCAGCACACCCTGCTCGCGGCGCACCTTGACCGGCACAAACAGGCGCCAGCCCCCTGCCTGCGGGCAGGCAACCTCCACGGTGGTGTTGGCGGTGGCCTTGGCCTGCAGCGCTACCGGGCAGGCCGGCAACCGCAACCCAGCGTCCACGCCTGCCTCGCCCTCCTCGCCCGGGGCCAGCGTGGTGAGCGCTGCGGCACGGATGCTCTCCACCGGCTGGAAGGCCATGGCCAACGCCGTCAGCGGCATCAACAAACATAAGAGAAGGAACAGGCGCATGGGCAATGGCAACCGATCAGCTCGAATCTGCCGATACACAGGCAAGGGCTGTGCCAAACCCCCGTCACGACGGCGCTCAAGTTGTCGCCCCCCGCCGCCGATACCGTCTGCATGTCACAAGACCTGCTCAACCGCATTGACCAGCGCACCCGCCTGGCCGGCCACAATCGGCTGGCATTGCTGTTGTTCCGCCTCGGCGGCCGTCAGCTTTTTGGCGTAAATGTCTTCAAGGTGCAGGAAGTGCTGCGCCGCCCCGCCCTGTTCCAGGTGCCCGGCCTGCCCGCGCAGTTTGCCGGCGTTGCCGACGTCCGCGGGCGTTCGGTGCCGGTGCTGGACCTGGGCCTGGCCATCGGCCACCCGGAGCGCGAGCCGGAGGCCGACACCGCCCCCGGCTACCTGGTGGTCACCGAGTTCAATCGTTCGGTGCAGGGCTTCCTGGTCAGCGGTGTCGAGCGCATCGTCAACATCGCGGTGGAGGACATCCACCCCCCGCCGGAGCTGGGTGCCGAATCGACCTACCTCACCGCCGTGACCCGTTTCCAGGGCGAGCTGATCCAGGTGATCGACGTGGAAAGCGTGCTGGCCGACATCGCCCAACTGCGCAGCGAGGCCGTGCTCGATCCGTCGATGGCGCTGCCTGCCGACGCCCCGCCCATGCAGGTACTGGTGGTGGATGATTCGCGGGTGGCGCGGCAGCAGATCCGCAGCGTGCTGGATCAGCTGGGGGTCAATGCGACCCTGCTGTCCGACGGCAAGCAGGCGCTGGAGCACCTGCTGCAGATCCATGCGGCCGGGGAGAACCCGGCCGAGCGCTACGCCATGGTGATCTCCGATATCGAGATGCCGGCGATGGACGGTTACACCCTGACGACGGAAATCCGCCGCCATCCGGGGCTGGCGGGGCTGTTCGTGCTGCTGCACACCTCCTTGTCAGGCGTATTCAACAACGCCATGGTCGAGCGCGTGGGCGCCAACGCCTTCGTGGCCAAGTACAGCCCGCACGAGCTGGCCGATTTCGTACTGCACCGCCTGCGCGAGGTTGCCGAGGCGCAGTACGCCTGAGTTTCCGTGACAGGGGGCCTGGATGCCCGAGCGCTGTCTTGGGCTGGGGCCGCATCGGGGCTGGCTGCTGGGCGGTCTCTGCCACGCATGGGTCGGGATTGGCGGGTTCGCTTGTAACGCCCTTGGCGGCCATCGGTCGGGGGCCGGCGGTTCGCTTGTAGTGCCCCTGCCGAGCATGGCTCGGCACTACCTTTCGGGCCGGCGCTGTTCTGGCACGCGGCTTGCACCGCTCACGGCAACAATCCGTGGGAGGTGGCGCATGGCCAACCTGATTTCCGACTATCTGGGCATCCACGCCCAGGCAATGCCGCTACGCGAGCAGCGCATGAAGCTGATTGCCAGCAACCTGAGCAATGCCGACACCCCCGGCTACAAGGCCCGTGACCTGGACTTTGACGCCGCCCTGCGCCAGGCCCAGGGCGTGGCCGGCAGCGGCACCCTGACCGCCACCGCCGAGCAGCACTACGCCATCGCCAGCCCTGACGGCCTCAACCCGTTCCAGGTATTGCGGGCCGGGGTCCAGCCCAGCCTGGACGGCAACACCGTCGACCCGGATACCGAACGCGCCGCCTACGGCCGCGCCGCGCTGGAGTACCGCGCCTCGCTGAGCTTCGTCGAATCCAAGGTCAAGACCATGTTGACCGCCATCACTGGCCAGTAAGGGAACGCCCATGAGCAACCTGCCCATCTTCGATATCGCCGGCTCGGCGCTGCAGGCGCAGTCGGTGCGCATGAGCACCATTGCCTCCAACCTGTCCAATGCCGATTCCATCGCCGGCTCACCCGAGGCGGTCTACAAGCCGCTGGAGCCGATCTTCCAGGCCGTCACCAGCCGCAACGACCCCAACCTGACTGGCGTGCAGGTCAAGGAAATCGCCCAGAGCGATGCCCCGCCGATCAAGCGCTACGAGCCCAACCATCCACTGGCCGATGGCGAAGGCTACGTGTACTCGCCCGACGTGGACCCGGTGGCACAGATGGTCAACCTGATTTCCACCTCGCGTAACTACCAGGCTGGCGTGGAGATGCTCAGCACCGCCAAGGAACTGGCCCTGGCCACGTTGACGATGGGCCGCTGAGGCCAACAACCCCGGATACCCCCATGACCACCAGCGTCTCCAACGATCTCTACAGCTCGCTCGGCCTTACCGGCCAGGCCAGCGCCTCCACCAAGAAGAAAGACAGTCTGGACCAGGCGGACTTCCTGAAGCTGATGACCACCCAGTTGCAGCACCAGGACCCGCTCAAGCCGATGGACAACAGCCAGATGGTCGCACAGATGGCACAGCTGTCCACCGTGCAGGGCATCAGCGACCTCAACAGCACGGTCGAGAGTTTCCAGACCGCGATGTCCAACGACCAGATCCTCAAGGGCGCCGGTCTGGTCGGCCACGACGTGCTGGTGCCCTCGGCCAAGCTTGCGCTGGAAGCCGAAGGCGGCACCAGCGGCACGGTGGCCGCGCCAGCCGCCGGCACGGTCACCGTGGACATCGCCGATGCCAACGGTGCCAAGGTGAAGAGCGTGACCGTGAATGCCGCCGCCGCGGGTGAGGTCTCCTTTGAGTGGGACGGCACCGATGCCGATGGCAAGCGCATGCCGGCCGGCAGCTACAGCATCACCGCCTCGCACACCGACAGCAGCGGCACCAACACCAAGCTCAGCACCTATGTGCAGGCCGAGGTGGAGAGCGTGACGGTCGGCACCGACGGCCTGTATCTCAACCTCAAGGGCCTGGGCTCTGCCCCGCTCGACTACGTGCTCCGCGTCAGCTGAGCCGCCCCGAACCATCTTCCAGGAGTATCGCCATGGGCTTCAATGTCTCGCTGTCCGGCATCAACGCCGCCAACGCCGATCTGAACGTCACCGCCAACAACATCGCCAACGTCAACACCACCGGCTTCAAGGAGTCGCGTGCCGAGTTCGCGGACATGTTCAACTCCACCAGCTACGGCCTGGCCCGTAACGCGGTCGGCGCAGGCGTGCGCCAGAGCAACGTGGCCCAGCAGTTCGCACAGGGCAACATCGACCAGACCGGGCGCAGCCTGGACCTGGCCGTGGAAGGCGAAGGCTTCTTCACCCTGAGCATGAACGGCAGCCGTGTCTATTCGCGTGCCGGCAATTTCCAGACCGACAACAATGGCTATGTGGTCAACCCGCAGGGCGCCCGTCTGCAGGTGTTTGCCCCCAACGCAGATGGCACCCGTTTCGATGGCGCACTGACCGACCTGCAACTGCTCACCACCGACAGCCCGCCGCAGCAGACCAGCCGGGTCAACAGCACCTTCACCCTGCCGGCCAATGCTGCCGCGCCAACGGTCACGCCGTTGGACCCGGCCAATGCCAACAGCTACAACCACTCCACCGGCGGCGTCACCGTGTACGACTCGTTGGGTGTCAGCCACACCCAGACCTCGTACTTCGTAAAGACCGCCAATGCCAATGAATGGGAAGTCCACAACTACGTCGATGGCCAGGCGGCCGGCGCCCCCACCCTGCTGCAGTTCTCCAACAGCGGCGCCTTGCTCAGCCCGGCCAACGGCACCATCGCACTGGATCCGTTCACGCCCAGCACCGGTGCCGGCGTACTCAACATGACCCTGGACGTGACCGGCTCCACCCAGTACGGCGAGAAGTTCGCCCTGCGTGATACCCGCCAGGACGGCTATGCCGCCGGCAAGCTCACCGAGATCAGCATTGCCGACGACGGCGTGGTGTACGCACGCTACTCCAATGGCGACGACCAGGCCCTGGGCCAGGTGGCGCTGACCAACTTCAACAACCCGCAGGGCCTGCAGAACCTGGGCAACAACGTGTGGTCCGAAACCAATGCCTCGGGCAGCCCGCGCACCGGTGCGCCGGACAGCTCCGACCTCGGCCAGATCCAGTCCGGCTCGCTGGAAGCCTCCACCGTCGACCTGACCGAGCAGCTGGTGAACATGATCGTCGCCCAGCGCAACTTCCAGGCCAATGCGCAGATGGTTTCCACGCAGGACCAGATCACCCAGACCATCATCAACATCCGCTAAGAGAGACCTTGTGGCGTCTGGACCGGGGATGGATCTGCATCTGGTCGATTCCCGGCCCGGTTCCACTGCAGCCGTTCCGCGACTCTGCTGATGGACGTAACACCCTGCTGGGCGTGCTGCACCGAGTACAACGGCCCGGCCTGCTTCCGCTTTCCAAACCCGAATCCCAACCTGCGAACCCCGCCCCATGGACAAAGCCCTCTACGTCGCCATGACCGGCGCCCGCGCCTCGCTGCAGGCGCAGGCCACCGTCTCGCACAACCTCGCCAACTCGGATACGCCCGGGTTCAAGGAAGCGCTGGCCAATACCGAGGCCTTCCGCATCCAGGGCCAGGGCTATCCGTCACGGGTGGATGCCCTGCACGTGGATGCCGGCTTCAACCGCCGCGTGGGCGCACAGCAGATCACCGGCAATGCGCTGGACCTGTCCCTGCAGCCGGGCAGTTGGTTGGCGGTGCAATCGCCGGATGGCAGCGAGGCCTATACGCGTGGCGGTGCGCTGTCGCTCACCCCCAACGGCCAGCTGGTCACTGCCGAAGGCAACGCCGTGCTGGACGACAATGGCAACCCGGTCGCGGTGCCGCCGCATCAGGCCATCGAAATCGGCCATGACGGTACGCTGTCGATCATCCCGCTGGGCGAAGGTCCGCAGACCATGGCCATGATCGGCCGCCTGCGTGTGGTCGATGCACCGGATGATCGGCTGCAGCGTGGCCTGGATGGCTTGATGCGCAACACCGACCCGCAGCAGGCGTTCGCCCAGACACAGGGAAAAGCCTTGGACAGCGGCATGCTGGAATCCAGCAACGTGGATGCCGCCGGCGCATTGGTGCAGATGATCCAGCTGCAGCGTCAGTTTGAAATGCAGGTCAAAGTAATCAAGCACGGCGACGAAAATGCGCGCAGTGCCAACAGCCTGTTGCGACTGAATGGTTAAGCAGTTCGGCGTCCGAAGCCACCAGTTCCAGATCATCAACCACTGATCAACGCACCGCTCAAAGCCCCTCTCCCCTTGCGGGAGAGGGGTTGGGGAGAGGGGTGCTCTCAGCTTCAAGGCTCCGTGGACCGTCCGCCTGCCGGCGCAGCCCCGCACACAGGTCGAGCACCCCGTACTCCTGGCCGCCACTTGCTTGGCAGCCTGGCCTCGCCTGCGCAAAAAGCACGAAGCCTGCGCACGTCAGAGCAGCAACCAACCCCCTCGTTTCCACAGTACTGCTGGAAGCCGCGCCGCAGCCCACCAACTGCCCCTCCGATGCCGTCAGCATCCCGTCGCCCGTTTCTGGCACGGCGCATGCATTGATCCGGGCAAGGGCCAAATGGCCGGCACCAGCAGCAGAGGAAGCACACCATGAATCAGGCACTGTGGGTCGCCAAGACCGGCCTGGATGCACAGCAGACGCGCATGTCGGTTGTGTCCAACAACCTCGCCAACACCAATACCACAGGCTTCAAGCGCGACCGCGCCAGCTTTGAAGACCTGTTGTACCAGCAGGTGCGCCAGCCGGGTGGTTCCTCCTCCGCACAGACCCAATTGCCGACCGGCCTGCAGCTGGGCACCGGCGTGCGTGTGGTCGCCACGTCCAAGCATTTCGAACAGGGCAGCCAACAGCAGACCGGCCGTGCGCTGGACGTGATGGTCAACGGTCGCGGCTTCTTCGAGGTGATGATGCCCGACGGCAGTTCCGCCTATACGCGCGACGGCAGCTTCCAGATCAATGCGCAGGGCGAGCTGGTGACCAACAGCGGTTACCCGGTGCAGCCCGGCATCCAGGTGCCCGAGGGCGCGCAGTCGATGACCATCGGCAGCGACGGCACCATCAGCGTGCAGATGGCCGGTGAAGCCGCATCGGTCGAAATCGGCTCGCTGACCCTGACCGACTTCATCAATCCCGCCGGCCTGCAGTCCAAGGGCGAGAACCTGTACCTGGAAACCACCGCGTCCGGTCCTGCGCAGAACGGCACGCCCGGTCTCAATGGCCTGGGCAACGTGGTGCAGGGCGCACTGGAAGGCAGCAACGTCAACGTGGTCGAGGAGCTGGTGTCGATGATCGAAACCCAGCGCGCCTACGAGATGAACGCCAAGGCGATCTCCACCACCGATTCGATGCTCGGCTACCTCAACAACAACGTCTGACCGGGCACCAGAGGATCAACGTCATGCACCCCACCCGCTCCCTGTCATTGCTCTGCGCCGCGCTCGGCCTGGCCCTCGCCGGCGGCTGCACGCTGGCCGGTGACGTCCGCCCCTACCAGCCGATGGCGCCGATCCAGCCGCTGGTCGTGCCGGCCGCCGCCCCCAGCGCTGGCGCGATCTATGCCGCTGGCCCGGGCCTGAACCTGTATGGTGACCGGCGCGCGCGTGACGTGGGCGACCTGCTCACCATCACCCTGATCGAAAACACGACGGCCACCACCACCGCCAGCACCGCCATCAGCAAGAAATCCGATATCGAGATGGGCACGCCCACCTTGTTCGGGGCACCGGTGACGCTGGGTGGCAAGGACATCCTGGGTGCCTCGGCGGCATCGGACCGTGACTTCAGTGGCAAGGGCAACAGCGCGCAGAGCAACCGCCTGCAGGGCAGCCTGACCGTGACCGTCATCCAGCGCCTGCCCAATGGCAACCTGGTGGTTCAGGGCCAGAAGAACCTGCGCCTGAACCAGGGCGATGAGCTGGTGCAGATCCAGGGCATCGTCCGTTCCGCCGACATCGGCGCGGACAACACCATTCCCTCCAGCAAGGTGGCCGACGCCCGCATCGCCTACGGCGGCCGCGGCGCGGTTGCCCAGTCCAACGCGATGGGCTGGCTGGGGCGTTTCTTCAACTCGGCGTTCGCGCTGTTCTGAGCATGACCATGCGTATCCCTACCCTGCTCCGTTGCGCGCTGGTGGCATTTGCCGTCAGCGTCGTCCTGCCCGCACACGCCGAGCGCATCAAGGACCTGGCCCAGGTCGGTGGCGTGCGCGGCAATGCCCTGGTGGGTTATGGCCTGGTGGTTGGCCTGGATGGCAGTGGCGACCGCACCAGCCAGGCCCCGTTCACCGTGCAGAGCCTGAAAAACCTGCTGGGCGAGCTGGGCGTCAATGTTCCGGCAAACGTCAATCCGCAGCTGAAGAATGTTGCCGCCGTCGCCATCCATGCCGAGCTGCCACCGTTCGCCAAACCCGGCCAGACCATCGACATCACCGTGTCCTCGATCGGCAATGCGGTATCGCTGCGTGGCGGCTCCCTGCTGATGGCACCGTTGAAAGGTGCCGACGGTCAGGTCTACGCCATTGCACAGGGTAACCTGGTGGTTGGCGGCTTTGGCGCGCAGGGCAAGGATGGCTCGCGCGTGTCGGTGAACATCCCCAGCGCTGGCCGCATTCCCAATGGCGCCACCGTTGAGCGCGCCCTGCCCGATGTCTTCGCCGGTGGCGGCGACATCACCTTGAACCTGCACCAGAACGATTTCACCACCGTCTCGCGAATGGTCAGCGCGCTCAACGCCACCTTCGGCGAAGGTGCAGCGCGGGCGGTCGACGGCGGCACGGTATCGGTGCAGACGCCGACCGATCCGGGCGCACGCATCGGCATGCTTGCACGCATCGAGAACGTGGAACTCTCCCCCGGCACCGCACCCGCGCGCATCGTGGTCAACTCGCGTACCGGCACCGTGGTCATCGGCGCGCAGGTGCGGGTCAGCCCCGCAGCCATCTCTCACGGTTCCTTGACGGTGACCGTCAGCGAATCGACCCAGGTCAGCCAGCCCAACGCATTTGCAGGTGGGCAGACGGTTGCCACGCCGCAGTCCACCATCACGGCCAGCAACGAAGGCAGCCGCATGTTCCGCTTTGATGGCGGTGCGACCCTGGACGAGATCGTACGCGCGGTCAACGAGGTTGGTGCCGCACCAGGTGATCTGATCGCGATCCTGGAAGCACTCAAGCAGGCCGGCGCACTGACCGCCGATCTTGAGGTGATCTGACATGCGCATTGCTGCCGCCCCGCTGGAGCTGAACCAGAGCACCGCCAACGATCCGGCGCGGATCGACAAGGTCGCGCGCCAGCTTGAAGGCCAGTTCGCGCAGATGCTGATCAAGAGCATGCGCGAGGCCAGCTTTGGTGACTCACTGTTCCCCGGTGAGAACCAGATGTTCCGCGAAATGTACGACCAGCGCATTGCAGAGGCGATGACGCGTGGGCGCGGCATGGGCTTGTCCGCAATGATCGCCCGCCAGCTCGGCGGCGGCGACACCACGACGCAGGCGCTGGACCCGGCAATCAAGCCCGAAGCCGCGGCCCGCGCCTACCGCCTGGCCAGCCCCGAAGGCGCTGCGCTGCCCCTGCACGACAGCAAACCGGTGCTGATAGATCCCCTGCAGGGCCTGCCCGGCGAAGGGCGCTCCGCGTTGCTGGAACCGCAGGCTCAGGCCCTGAACCTGATCGCCGGTCGCGAAAGCAGCAACCTGCATGCAGCACTCGGAGGCAGCAATCCCTACCAGGAGAGCGCACCGCTGGCAGCTGCGGATTGGGCAGCCCTGAGCAATGACCGCTGGAGCAATGTCTCGGCCGCTGAGCGCGGCGATAGCGTGGACACCCGCAGTGCCGACGCCGCTACCGCCCAGCTGGGGGCACATACACCGGAAGGCTTTGTGGCCAGCGTCTGGCCACACGCCGAACGCGCCGCCCGCGAGCTGGGCGTGGACCCGCGCGCCCTGGTGGCGCAGGCCGCACTGGAAACCGGTTGGGGCAAGCGCCACATCAAGCGCGACAACGGCAGCAGCAGCCACAACCTGTTCGGCATCAAGGCCGCGGGCTGGAGTGGCGAGCGCGCCACCACCGGCACCCATGAGTACGTCAATGGCCAGCGCCGCAATGAAGTTGCCAGTTTCCGCGCCTATGGCTCGGTCGCCGAAAGCTTCAGCGATTACGTGCGCATGCTGAAGAACAGCCCGCGCTACCAGTCCGCGCTCAAGGCCGGCGGCGATGTCCGCGGTTTTGCACAGGGCTTGCAACGGGCCGGTTATGCCACCGATCCCGCCTATGCCAACAAGATCGCCGCCATCGCTGCCGGACCCACCATCGAGCGCGCCGTTGCCGCCATTGGTGACGCCGGTGTGCGCCTTGGCCAGACATTTGCAAGTGCAGCCGGGGTGACCGGCCTTACCCGTCGTTGAGATAGCCGTCCATGTCCAATGTTCTTTCCACCGGTACCAGCGCACTGATCGCCTTCCAGCGGGCGCTGTCGACCGTCAGCCACAACGTGGCCAACATCAAGACCGACGGCTACAGCCGCCAGCGGGTGGACTTTGCCACCCGCAGCCCCACCGACCTGGGATATGGCGATGTCGGCAATGGCACCAAAATCACCGATATCCGTCGCGTGGCCGACCAGCTGGCGATCTCGCGCCTGCTGGACAGCAGCGGCGAACTGTCCCGGCTGCAACAGCTTTCCTCGATGGCTGATCGCGTGGATGCCTTGTTCTCCGACTCGGCCACCAACGTCAGTGGCGTGTGGTCCAACTTCTTCGACTCCATCAACGGCCTGGCGGCCAACGCTGCCGGCACCGCGGATCGCCGCGATGTACTGGACAACGCCAACACGTTGGTGGCGCGCTACAAGCAGCTCAACAACAACCTTGACGCGCTCAACACCGAGGTCAACAACGGCCTGATCGCCGGCGCCAACGAGGTCAACCGGCTGGCCAAGGAGATCGCCCAGCTCAACGGCACCATCGGCAACAATGCCAATGCCGCCGCGCCCGATCTGCTGGACCGCCGCGACCAGCTGATCTCGCAGCTGGTGGGATACACCGGTGGCAACGCGGTGATCCAGGACGGCGGCATCATGAACGTCTACACCGCCGGTGGACAGGCGCTGGTGGTCGGCACCACCGCCTCGGAAATCACCACCGCACCGGACCCCTACCAGCCCGAGCGCCTGCAGCTGGCAATCAAGACCCAGGGCGTGACCGTCACGGTGGACAACAAGTCGGTCGGCGGGCAGATGGGTGGCCTGCTGGAGTTCCGCGACGACGTACTGACGCCGGCCCAGGCCGAGCTGGGCCGGCTGGCCGTGGGCATGGCCCTGCAGTTCAACCAGGCCCACGCCGAAGGCATGGACCTGTACGGGGACATGGGCGGTGACTTCTTCAACCTGGGCGCCCCCAAGACCACCGCCAATACCGGCAACCTTGGCAACGCCGCACTGAGCGCCAGCTACGGCGATACCACCGCACTGGACGGCCAGGCGCTGCTGATCAAGTTCAACGGCAGCAGCTGGGAAGCCAGCCGCGCCGATACCGGCGTGGGCGTGGCGATGACCGGTTCCGGCACCGCCGCCGACCCGTTCGTGGTCAACGGTGTGCAGTTCGTGGTCAGCGGCAGCGCCGCAGCCAATGATCGCTTCCTGCTGCAACCTACCGCCGGGGCGATCAATGGCCTGGGCGTGGCTGTCACCGATCCGTCGCGCATTGCCGCTGCCAACCCGATCAAGGCAGCGGCCGATCTGACCAATACCGGCACCGGCGTACTGGGCAAGCTTGACGTCATCGACGCCGGCAATGCCGCCCTGCTCAACCCGGCCAGCATCGAGTTCATCGATGCCAACCAATACACCGTCGATGGTGCCGGCCCGTTTACCTACACCGCCGGACAGACCATCACCGCCAATGGCTGGAGCGTGGTGCTGGATGGCAAACCCGCTGCTGGCGACAGCTTCTCCGTGGGCAGAACCGCCGCCGGCTCCAGCGACAATGGCAACGCCACCCGCCTTGCCGCGGTGGAAGACGCCAAAGCCTTCAACGCCGGCACGGTGACCCTCAACGGTGCGCTTGGCAGCCTGACCACCCAGGTGGGTTCGGCAGCGCGTGCCGCTGACTACTCGCTGCAAGCGCAACAGGTCATCAACGACAACGCCAAGGCCAACCGCGACTCCATCTCCGGGGTGAACCTGGATGAGGAAGCGGCCGACATGTTGCGCCTGCAACAGGCCTACCAGGCAGCGTCGCAGCTGATTTCCACGGCCGACACCATGTTCCAGACAATCCTCAAGGCGGTGGGCTGATGAATCGCATCTCCAGCAACATGATGTATGACCAGTCGGTGGCGCTGATGCTGTCCAAGCAAAGCAAGCTCAACCATCTGGAGCAGCAGCTGTCCACCGGCAAGAAGATCGTCAGCGCCAAGGATGACCCGGTGGGCTCGGGCACGGCGGTCGGCATGGACCGCGTGCTGGCCGAGCTGGAAAAGCTGGGCAGCAACGCCAACACCGCGCAGAACCGGCTGGGCCTGCAGGAAAACGTGCTGTCGCAGGCCGGCGAGCTGCTGCAGCAGGTGTCCGACCTCACCGTGCAGGCCAACAACCCCGCGCTGTCGAACGAAGACCGCAAGGGCGTGGCCAACGAGCTGAAAGCCATCAAGGATTCGCTACTGGCGCTGGCCAACACCACCGATGGCAGCGGCCGTTACCTGTTTGGTGGTGCCGCCGACGCCAATGCGCCGTTCACCGTCAGCAATGGCACCGTCAGCTACAACGGCGACCAGACCCAACGCCAGGTGGAAGTCGCCCCCGGCACCTTCATCAAGGATGCCCTGCCCGGCAGCGAGATCTTCATGCGGGTGCGCACCGGTGACGGCACCGTCGACGGTGGCGCCGCATCGGCCAATGCCGGCCAGGCCGTACTGACCGACATCAGCCGCGACGGCTCAGGCAGTTGGGACGGCAGCAGCTACAGCCTGCATTTCACCGCCGCCGATACCTATGAGGTACGCGACGCCAGCAATGCGGTGATTGGCACCGGTACCTACGCGTCGGGCGAGGACATCACCTTCGAAGGCCTGCGTGTACGCATTGAAGGTACGCCGGCAGCAGGCGATACCTTCAATGCCGGCCAGGCCGGCACTCGCGACGTGTTCGCCACCATCGACCAGCTGGTGCAGACCCTGCAGATGGATACCTCCACCCAGGCCGGCCGCACCGCCCAACAGAACGCCCTGCAAGGCAGCATCCGCGACGTGCGGCGTGCGTCGGAACTGATGATCGATGCACGCGCCGCCGGTGGCGCACAACTTGCAGCGGCTGACGACGCGGCATCGCTGCGCGAAGCCAACACCGTCACCCTGAAAACCTCACTTTCGCAGATGCGCGACCTCAACTATGCCGATGCCATAGGGCAGTACAAGCTCGAAGGCGCGGCGCTGCAGGCGGCACAGACCATCTTCACCCAGATGCAGTCCATGTCGCTGTTCAACATGATCCGCTGATCAACATCGACGGCAGCGTCGCTGCCACATCTACAACGCAAGGCCCTGAGTACAACGGAGAAGCCCCATGGCACAGATCATCAACACCAACATCATGTCGCTGAATGCTCAGCGCAACCTCAATACCAGCGGCACCTCGTTGGCCACCACGATCCAGCGCCTGTCCTCCGGCCTGCGCATCAACAGCGCCAAGGACGATGCTGCTGGCCTGGCGATTTCCGAGCGTTTCACCACCCAGATCCGCGGCATGGACCAGGCCGCGCGCAATGCCAACGACGGCATCTCGCTGGCGCAGACCGCCGAAGGCGCGCTGGGTGAGATCAGCAACAACCTGCAGCGCATCCGCGAGCTGGCCGTGCAGTCGCGCAACGCCACCAATTCCGACTCCGACCGCGCCGCGCTGGACGCTGAAGTGCAGCTGTTGAAGGCCGAGATCCAACGCGTTGCCGAGCAGACCAACTTCAACGGCACCGCGCTGCTGGATGGCAGCTTCCAGAACCAGGCCTTCCAGGTGGGCGCAGACCAGGGCCAGGTGATCAACATCGCGCAGATCGCCAATGCCAACATCCAGGAACTGGGCAACTGGAACCGAGTGAACACCGCTGCTTCGCTGCCGTCTGTTGCTGCTACCGGTGGCGCGGATGCAGGTACGCCCAACACCGCGGCAGGTACGATCAGCAAGGCATCGTTCGCAACCCCTACCGGGTCGGCCGCGCCTTTCACCTATGACAGCTTCAACCTCAGCGTCAACGGCAAGACCGTATCGGTGGCGGGTGTGACCAACGGCACCACCGCAGCTGATGCGCAGGACAAGCTGCTGGCAAACATCGCTACCGCGATCAACAGCGACCCCTCCATCGGTGGCGCCACCGGTATCCAGGTGGATGCAACCAGTGGTGTCATCACCAACAACGGCGCAGCCGTCACCATTGGTGGCCCGGGCGCATCGGTGATCGGTGGGGCCGTGGCCGTGGCCAGTGCCACCGGCTTCGTCGCCGCCGACTTCGGCGCCGGCAGCTTCAAGATCACCGGCACCCAGGGCGAGGCCGTCATCAACTACCCGGCCGCCGGTGGCAGCGCGCAGCGTGCCAGTGACCTGGTCAAGGCCATCAACAACCAGAGCTACAACACCGGCGTCACCGCGTCGCTGGAAGACGGCAAGCTGGTGCTGTCCTCGGCTACCGGCAACATCGCCGTGTCCGCCACCGGTACGGGTGCGACTGCCAACGCCGACCTGCTGGCAGCCACCGGCCTGGCCGCCGGTGCGACCGGTGCGATTGGCGACACCCCGGCACCGGCAACCACGGTGGGTACCGCGTGGGTCACCGGTTCGCCGGAAACCGGCTTCGAGGATCTGGACATCACCACCTCCGAAGGCGCCGACAACGCACTCAATGCGATGGACGCCGCGCTGCAGGCCATCAACTCGGCACGCGCCGACCTGGGTGCGATCCAGAACCGCTTCACCTCCACCATCGCCAACCTGAACACCTCTTCGGAAAACCTGTCGGCCGCACGCAGCCGTATCCGCGATGCCGACTACGCCAAGGAAACCGCCGAGCTGACCCGCACGCAGATCCTGCAGCAGGCAGGCACGGCCATGTTGGCGCAGGCCAACCAGGTGCCGCAGAACGTGCTGAGCCTGTTGAAGTAACAGCGGCACAGGCTTGAGCGGAGCGCGCTCCGCTCAGGCTCCCAGGTCTCCCTGGTAGTGCCGAGCCATGCTCGGCAGAGGCCTTACCGACATATCAGGCGAGTTTCACGGTCTGGCATGCCGCAGGGTTTCGCAGTTTACACAGCACCATTTGCCTGTCCCTGTGGTGCCGAACCCTGCCCGGCACAGGTTCCACCGCCATACCCTTTGCCGAGCATGGCTCGGCACTACAGACGCACAAGCCCCGGGAGACCGGGGCTTGTGCGTTCTGCATTCCTGCTTTTGGCCTGCTTGCACTTACGGCAGCCCTAAAGCTGTCCGCGGACCTGCCGTTATTGGTATCAGCAGCGGTGCTACGGCTCCTACACCCCGCCCCACTGCACCCAGTACCGGCCAGGTGATGTGCCGGACCAAACGCCAAACAGGAAGCCCGAATCATGGCACAAGTCATCAACACCAACATCATGTCGCTCAATGCTCAGCGCAATCTGAACACCAGCGGCTCCAGCCTGGCCACCTCGATCCAGCGCCTGTCTTCGGGCCTGCGCATCAACAGCGCCAAGGACGACGCCGCCGGTCTGGCGATCTCCGAACGCTTCAGCACCCAGATCCGCGGCATGGACCAGGCTGCCCGCAATGCCAACGACGGCATTTCGATGGCGCAGACCGCCGAAGGCGCGCTGACCGAAATCGGCAACAACCTGCAGCGCATCCGCGAACTGGCCGTGCAGTCCCGCAACGCCACCAACTCCGATTCCGACCGTGAAGCGCTGAATGCCGAAGTGCAGCTGCTGAAGGCCGAAATCCAGCGCGTTGCCGAGCAGACCAACTTCAACGGCACCAAGCTGCTGGACGGCAGCTTCCAGGCGCAGTCCTTCCAGATCGGCGCGAACCAGGGCCAGACCATCGACATCGCCCAGATCGCCAATGCCAACATCAAGGACCTGGGCAACTGGAACAAGGTTGATACCGCGGCCACCGCCAGCGCTGCGAAGGCGCTGGGCGCTGGTGGCCAGGCTGCATCTGCTGACTACGCCCCCGCTGTCGCGACGACCACCGGCACCTCGGGTAACTGGACGCCTGCAGCAGCTACCGCAGACGGCCAGACGTTCTCGCTTTCGGTTGGTGGAACGACTGTCGTCTCCTTGACCCGCGACGACGCTGAAACGGTTACGGCTGCCGACATCGATGCAGCACTTGCGTCGGCCACCAACATGCCTGCCGGCGTCACTTACACCGGTTCTGCCGTTGAAGGCACGCTGGCCTTCTCGCAGGCCGATGGTACCGACCTGGTCGTTGCGCTGGGGGGCACCATGGGTACGGCCGGCAGCTTTGCTACGGGTGCATTTGTTGCAACCCATAGCAACGGCACGGAACAAGTCGGCACCGCAGCAGTAGCAGGCACCTTCAGCGCCGGCAGCTTCACGCTGAAGACCGAAAAGGGCGAGGCGACCATCAATTTTGGCGCGGCCGGCAGCTCGGCCCAGCGCGCAAGCGATCTGGTCAAAGCAATCAACAATCAAAGCTACAATACTGGCGTGTCCGCATCGCTCGACAAGGACGGTCTGCTGCAGCTCACCTCGGCCAACGCAGACTTCACGATCGGTGCAGGCACTGGCGACCTGGCCGCCCAGACGGGCTTGACTGCAGCCACCACGAGCAATTTCGCCAAGGGTGCCTCCGCCACCGGCTTCTCGGACCTGGACATCTCCACCACCGCTGGTGCCGACAACGCACTGAACGCCATGGACGCTGCCCTGAGCACCATCAACTCGGCCCGCGCCGACCTGGGTGCCGTGCAGAACCGCTTCACCTCGGTGGTCGCCAACCTGAACACCTCGTCGGAAAACATGTCCGCTGCCCGCAGCCGCATCAGCGACACCGACTACGCCAAGGAAACGGCCGAACTGACCCGCACGCAGATCCTGCAGCAGGCCGGTACCGCCATGCTGGCCCAGGCCAACCAGACCAGCCAGAACGTGCTGAGCCTGCTGCGCTGATCCAGTAACC
Source organism: Stenotrophomonas sp. (assembly GCA_032112995.1). GTDB lineage: Bacteria > Pseudomonadota > Gammaproteobacteria > Xanthomonadales > Xanthomonadaceae > Stenotrophomonas. The sequence continues at coordinate 209,675 of DAMCTY010000001.1, forward strand.
GCTGACCGCATCACCCGGTGTCCGCACCGGGCTTGCCAGGCCCTGCCCTTGTGGCAGGGCCTGTCTGTTTCTGACGTTCGCACGCCCTCGCCTGCCCACACTGGCACGGTGCTTGCCTATGGATCAGGGATACCCGGCTAAAGCTTGAGCACCGGGTGCCGATATCCGGGAAGCCAGCAAGGCTGTCCCTTTGCCGCAAGAGGAATCCACATGGCCACGTCTTCCCTGTCCGCCGTCGGCTCCGGCCTGGACATCCCCACCATCGTGTCGCAGCTGGTTGCCGCTGAACGCGCACCGGCAGCAAACCGCATCAACAACCAGGGGACCACCGCCACCGCCAAACTGTCGGCGCTGGGCAGCATCAAGAGCTCGCTCAGCAGCCTGCAGAGCGCAATGGACGCCATGGGCAAGGCAGCGGATGTACGCGCCTACAAGACCTCCGTGCCGGAAAACAGTGGTTTCAGCGCCTCCATCGTCACCGATCCGTCCACCGGCAAGACCCTTGCCGCGGCAGGTACCTACAACATCGAGGTGATCAGCCTGGCGCAGCCGCAGAAGCTGAGCTCGGCCGCTTTCGATGCGGACGCAACGGTCGGCAGTGGCAAGCTGAGCATCGCCTGGGGCGAGGAATCCATCGACGTGGATATCGCCTCGGCCAGCAACCTGACCAGCATTGCCGCAGCCATCAACAGCGCCGCCGGCGGCAAGGGTGTAAACGCCACGGTGATCACCGCCAACGATGGCCAGCACCTGGTACTGAATGCCGTCAATTCCGGCACCGAAGGTGCGCTGAAGGTCAGCACGACCGGCGGCGACGGCGGGTTGGCGGCGTTGACCTGGGACGGCAGCAGTGGCGGCATGAGCGAGATCGCTGCGGCCACCAATGCACACGTCAAGGTTGATGGCTTTGATCGCGAATCGTCCAGCAACTCGGTCAGCGACATCATTGCCGGCGTGACCCTGGATCTGACCAAGGCCGAGGCAGGTACCACCAAGACCTTGACCATCACCCAGGACAACGCGCCACTGAAGACCACCGTGCAGGCCTTTGTCACCGCGTACAACGCCTCGGTGAGCCTGCTCAAGACGTCCAGCGCCTACAACGCCGATACCGATACCGCCTCGGTGCTGACCGGCGACTCGATGGTTCGCGGCTTGCAGCAACAGCTGCGCGGCCAGCTCAGCGCCAACATCATCGATCTCAAGGAACTGGGCCTGACCGTCAGCAAGGATGGCACCCTGGCGTTGGATGCCAGCACCTTCGACAAGGCCATGGCCAAGAATCCGGCAGCGGCCGAGAAGCTGGTGGGCAAAAGCGGCAAGCTCTACGAGGGCATGAACGGCATCCTCAAGAGCAACCTGGACAGCGGCACCGGCACCTTGGTGCAGCGCACCGATGCGCTGAACAAGGAAATCAAGAAGCTGGAAAAGCAACTTGACGACCTGGACGCACGCATGGAAAAGGTATCGGCACGCTATACCGCGCAGTTCACCGCGATGGACACCCTGGTTTCGCAGATGCAGAGCACCAGCAACTACCTCACTCAGCAGCTCACCTCATCGAGCAGCTGATCTGCCCGACCTCAAGTTGCTGCCCCCTCGAGCCGATAGCCTAGTCAGGCCATTGCAGTTCCATCGTCTGGCGCCCACGGCGCCGCGATCATCAGGAGATCCACCCCAATGTATGGTTCCAGCCGCCACTACGCCGAGCAGTATCGCCAGGTAGGTGTGTCCACCCGCGTGGTGGACGCCGACCCGCACAAGCTGGTGGCCTTGCTGCTGGAAGGCGCGAGCGAGCGCATCCGCCGCGCCGAGGCCTTCATGGCCCGTGGCGACCAGGCCACCAAGGGCAAGGCCATCGGCGAAGCCTGTGCCATCATCGGCCATCTCAATGGATCGCTGGACCATGCTGCAGGCGGCGATATCGCCGGCAACCTGGCCGCCCTTTACGAGTACATCGTGCAGCGCCTGACCGAAGCAAACCTCAACAATGACGCCGAGGCCCTGCAGGAGTCGCTGGCGCTGGTGGCAGAGATCGAGTCGGCCTGGAACGCGATCCCGGCCGGTCAACGCGCCTTCCCGGGCGCTGCGGGAGCGCGCTGATGCAGCAGGACCCTACCCTCCAGCTCCAGGCCCTGCACGACGATCTGGACCTGCTGAAGAACGCCATCGAAACCGAAGACCACGACACTGCCGAGCAGATCGTGGCCAGCCACGACCAGCGCCTGCGCCATTACATCCACACGCATGGTGTTGGCGCTGCCGCCGATGCGCTGCAGGCGCTGCTGGCACAGCAACAGGCCGTGACCGTGCGCATGCGCGAACTGCGTGACCAGGCCGCCGCGCAGCTGCGCAGCGAACGCCAATCCAACCGCGCTGCCAGCGCCTACGTACAGGCCGGGACGCTGGCATGAATGACGCCGTCGTCCATCCAGCCGAGGCCGCGCTGTTCGACGACGCCCTGAGCTGCTCCCTGCTGCTGCCGGCCCAGTTCCAGGTCGATGCCACGGTACAGCGCCCAGGCAGCTCCGAAATGCTGCTGCGCAGTGTGGCCCTGGTGGAGGATGCGCGCGGCAACGACGACGCTGATGAGCGCGGCGATGCCAGCCTGCAACTGCAGCGGCTCGAAGCGCGCCTGGACTTGACCCTGGTGCTGCTTGGCCGCCTGCTGCAGCAGTCCTCGCCACAGCTGCCCGCCACGCCGCTGCGCTGGTCCCGTCATGGCCTGCGCCTGCACCTTGCCAACGCCAGTGGCGCCGCCATCGGCAGCAAGGGCGTGGTGCGGCTGCAGCCGGCCGAATGGTTGCCCGACAGCATCGAACTTCCTGTTGAAGTGCTGGCCGAAGCCAGCGACACCACCGGCAGCCTGTTGTGGCTTCGCCTGCACAACCCCAGCGAAGCGTTGTCCGCAGCCTTGGAGAGGCATCTGTTCCGCCTGCATCGCAAGCAGATAGCCGACAGTCGGCGGCCGCGATGAACACCCCCTACTTTTGGCCTGCTGGCGCGGCTGCGGCAGCTCGGCTAAGGTGCAGGCTCTTCTATTCAGCCAACTCCCTGTGCGCGTTCTGATCGTCGATGACCACACCCTGGTCCGGGCCGGCCTGACCCGCCTGCTGCAGACCTTTGACGGTGTCCATGTGGTCGCCGAGGCCAGCAATGCCGAACAGGCATTGGAGATGGCACTGTTCCACGTGCCCGACCTGGTGCTGATGGACCTGTCCCTGCCCGGCCGTAGCGGCCTGGAGGCACTTACCGACATCCGTATGCGCCTGCCGCATGCGCGCATCGTAGTGATGTCCATGCACGACGACACCGCCCATGTCCGTGATGCGCTGGACCGCGGTGCTGCCGGTTTCATCGTCAAGGACGCCGCACCTGCCGAGCTGGAACTGGCCATGCGCGCCGCCCACAACGGCCAGATTTTCCTAAGCCCGCATATCTCCGCCAAGATGCTGGCCCCGCTGATCGGCCGCGAGCGGCCAACCGGCGTGGCTGCACTGTCGCCACGGCAGAAGGAAATCCTGCGCCGGCTCGGCGGTGGGCAGACCACCAAGGAAATTGCCGCCGAGCTGGGCATCAGCGTCAAAACCGTGGAAACCCACCGCGCCCGGATGATGGAAGCACTGGGCTGCCGGCGCGCCAACGACCTGCTATTGCTGGCAGTGCGCCATGAAAACGACTTGAATTGAGCATTTCGGTCTACCGTTTTTGCTTGCCGTCACAAAAACGGATTTCCGGCACCCCGGGCGCTTCGATTCAATAAAAACAGATAGTTAGCTGTTTTCTTCGCAGTGTCGGCGTCAGAAAATCGACGCAATGTAAGGGATCCCCCTACAAGCTGTAGGGCTGCAAATGACAGCCCTCAGGGTGTCCCCTATTTTTACCCCGACAGCAGACACGCAAGATGCGTTCCATAACGCGCCCTTCACATGGCGCCTTGGGGAACCGCATGAAAACCACTCTGTCCGCCCAACTGGGCCAACAGCTCCACCTGACGCCTGCTTTGCTGCAGTCCATCCGCCTGCTGCAACTCAATGGCATGCAGCTGGAACTGGAAGTGCGTCAGGCGCTGGAAAGCAATCCGCTGCTGGAGCTGCACGAAGAGCGCGAGGACAGCGTGGCCGATACCCCGGCCGAACAGGCACAGACCGACACCGCCGCGTTCGACGAACTGCCGGAAAGCTCGATGTGGGACGTACACGGCGCCAGTTGGAACGGTGCCGACGACGACCGCATGGCACGCATCGCTGGCGGCGAGTCCAGCGACCCACAGCTGCGGGTACTCAACGCGCTGGCGTTGGAACTGGACGATGCCGACCTCGCTGCGGCCGCATTCTGGCTGGAAAACTGCGACGATGCCGGCTACCTGCAGGCGCCTTTGGCACAGCTGTCCCGCCTGGCCAGCGCCCGCCTGGACCGGACCGAAGCGGACCTTGAAGCCATCCGCCAGCGTCTGCTGCTTGGCGAACCTGCCGGCATGGCCGCCGTAGACCTTCGCGAATGCCTGCAGGCCCAGCTGCGCGCCCTGCCCGGCCGGGTGCCTGCCCGCCATCTGGCAGCGCGCCTGCTGGACAGCGACCTGTACCTGCTCGCCGAGCACAACTACGCCGCGCTGGCCAAGCAGTTGGACGCCGAGGTGGACGATGTCTGCGAAGCTTTCCGGCTGGTGCTGTCGCTGCGTCCGCGCCCGGCAGAAGCACTGCTGCCGGAAGTCGATGCCAGTGTCATCCCCGATGTGGTCGCCTGGCATGCCGACGGCCAGTGGCGCGTTGCACTGAACCCGTCCACCACCCCGCGCCTGGGCATCAATGCCGGCTACGAGAAGGTGGTGGCCGAGAGCAGTGGCGAGAGCGCGCAGCCGCTGCGCGAGATGCTGCAGGAGGCCCGCTGGCTGACCCGCGGCCTGTCGATGCGCTACGACACCCTCATCCGCACCGCCCGCGTCATCGTCGAGCGCCAGGCGGCGTTCCTGGTCAAGGGCGAGGAGGCGATGGCCCCCCTTACCCTGAAGGAAGTGGCCGACAGCATCGGCATGCACGAGTCCACGGTCTCGCGCATCACCTCCGGCAAGTACCTGCAGACCCCGCGCGGCACCTTTGAGCTGAAGCACTTCTTCGCCGTGCGGCTGGAAGGCGCAAGCGTGTCCGGGCAGGCGGTCAAGGCCATGGTCAAGCGCCTGATCGACGCCGAACCGGCCGGTCGGCCGCTGGCCGATGACGCCATCGCCGGCCTGCTCTCACGGCAAGGTGTCAACATTGCCCGCCGAACCGTCGCAAAATACCGCGAACAGCTTGATATCGCCCCCGCCCGCGAACGTCGCCGGCAGGCTGCCAAGCCCCAGCTGGCCCGTGTGGGCTGAAACCAGGAATCGCCATGAACAAGCTCACCGTCCTGCTGGTCGACGACCACGAAGGCTTCATCAACGCCGCCATGCGCCACTTCCGCAAGGTCGACTGGCTGCAGGTGGTTGGCAGCGCTGCCAATGGCCTGGAAGCCATCGAGCGTTCGGAGGAACTGCGCCCGCAGGTGGTGTTGATGGACCTGGCGATGCCGGAAATGGGCGGCCTGCAGGCCACCCGCCTGATCAAGACCCAGGACGACGCCCCCTACATCGTCATTGCCAGCCACTTCGATGACTCCGAGCACCGTGAGCACGCGCTGCGCGCCGGTGCCGACAATTTCGTCAGCAAGCTGTCCTACATCCAGGAAGTCATGCCGATCCTGGAAGCGCTCAAGGAGCCCGGCCATGAGTGAGTCACGCATCCTGGTGATCGATGCCGACGGCGTCCGCGCTGAACGCACCCTCGCCCTGTTGGAGTTCATGGATTTCAACCCGCGCTGGGTCAGTGACGCGCAGGACATCGATACCAGCCGCCACCGCGGCAATGACTGGATGGCGATCGTGGTCGGCGCACTGGAAGACGCCGACCGCGCTGCTGGCTTCTTCGGCTGGCTGGCGGGCGCCTCGCTGCCACCGCCGATCCTGCTGGCTGAAGGTGACCCGCTGGCGTTCTCGCGCCACTACGGCCTGCACGAGGCCAACGTGTGGCCGCTGGAACAGCCGATGCGCCACCCCCAGGTCGAATCCCTGTTGCGCCGTGCCAGCCTCAAGCGTCTGGATGCCGAGCACCAGGCTGGCAGCACCGATGACAGCGGTCCAACCGGCCATAGCCCCGCCGTCACCGAGCTGCGCCAGCTGATCGAACAGGTTGCCAATTTCGATACCACTGTCCTGGTGCTGGGTGAGTCCGGCACCGGCAAGGAAGTGGTGTCGCGTGCCATCCACCAGCGCTCGCCGCGCCGGGATGGGCCATTCGTGGCCATCAACTGCGGTGCCATTCCGCCGGACCTGCTGGAAAGCGAACTGTTCGGCCACGAGAAAGGCGCGTTCACCGGTGCGCTCAGCGCCCGCAAGGGCCGCTTCGAGATGGCGGAAGGCGGCACCCTGCTGCTGGACGAGATCGGCGACATGAGCCTGCCGATGCAGGTCAAGCTGCTGCGCGTACTGCAGGAGCGCAGCTTTGAGCGGGTCGGCGGCAACCAGACCATCCGCTGCAACGTGCGGGTCATCGCCGCGACCCATCGCAACCTGGAATCGCGCATCAGCGAAGGCAAGTTCCGCGAGGATCTGTTCTATCGCCTGAACGTGTTCCCGATCGACGTGCCGGCGCTGCGCGAACGCACCACCGATATCCCCGCGCTGGTGGAAACCATCGCTGCCCAGTTGGCCCGCACCGGTCGTGGCGAAGTGCGCTTCACCAACGAGGCTCTGCAGGCATTGGCCGGTTACGGCTGGCCGGGCAATGTGCGCGAGCTGACCAATCTGGTCGAACGTCTGGCGGTACTGCATCCGGGTGGCAACGTGCGGGTGCAGGACCTGCCCAGCCGCTACCGGGGTGACCAGACCGTGGCCACCACGCCTGTCACCGAGGAAGAGCGCCCCATGCTGCTGGGGCAGATCACCGCACCGGCGCAGGCCAATGTCGTGGCGTCCAATGCTGGCGGCATCACCGCGTTGGCCAGTCTGCCCAGCGAAGGCCTGGACCTGCGCGACCACATGGCTGGCATCGAGTTGACCCTGATCAACGAAGCACTGGAGCGCACCCACGGTGTGGTTGCCCATGCGGCCCAGTTGTTGGGTCTGCGCCGCACCACCCTGGTCGAGAAGCTGCGCAAGTACGGCATCGAACGCGAACCGGCCGAAGCCGCCGGTTGATCCGGCGGCAGGGCAAAGGCAGGAGCGGCGTTGCCGCGAGGCCGGCCGCGCATCGGCCGGCGCAGAAGCCTCGCTACACAGGCCTAGCCTTGCCGAGCATGGCTCGGCACTACCCTGCCCGGGCGCTTGGCGCGGCGTAATCCGGGAAGCGAGCGCCGCCGCAGCCCTGGCCCGAGCGCCCAGACTCATCCATCGTCGGCAAGGCCCTTGCCGAGCATGGCTCGGCACTACCCCGTCAGAGTGCTTGGCACGACGTAATACGGGAGGCGAGCACCGGCGCAAGCCTGGCGTCCGGCTCCAAGACACATCCATCGTCGGCAGGACCTTGCCGAGCATGGCTCGGCACTACCCGGCACGTCCTCTGCGCGCAGCGTACGCCGCGAAACACGAGCGCAGCCATGACCGCGAACCTCATACGGCTCGGGCGCATCAGGGCCAGACACCTTCCTCACCCTGCGGACCAATACCCGCCCCTCGCCAAGCGCCGGTTTTCGCACTCAGCGGCAACTGCGTCCAACAGCTTCGCGCCTGCAAAACGTACTCCCAGCTCACCACCAGCATTGCACCTTGCGTGACAAGGCAGATATACGGCGCCTCCGTCGTGACCTTGACCCATCGGCATGTCGATTTACCGGCGCGGTGTCAGCTTTCAGACAGAACCGGCGTCTTCCACGCCAGCAGATCCCTTCACATTCGTGGCACACCACTTGCAAGTGTGAAGACCGAAACGCTTGCTACCGGAACCCCACCCGATGTCCCACTCGATTACCTCCGTGCTTTCCCAGATCCGCAGCCTGCAGAGCCAGGTGGGCCAGGTAGCGCCCGCCGCCGATCTGCCCCGCAGCAACGCGATCCAGGGATTGGCCGAGGGCAACGCCGTCAACGCACCGTCCTTCAGCCAGACCCTGGAAGGGGCACTGAAAGGCGTCAACGAAGCACAGCAGAAGTCCGGCCAGGTGGCCGCCGCGTTTGAACGCGGCGATGCCACTGCCGATCTGGCCAAGGTCATGGTCGCCTCCCAACAGTCCCAGCTGGCGTTCCGCGCCACCGTGGAAGTCCGCAACCGTCTCGTCCAGGCTTACCAGGACGTGATGAACATGCCGCTGTAAGGATAGATACGCATGGCATTCGCGCTGTCCAAAGAGTCGTTGAACTCCGAACAGGCCGGGGCCTGGTTCGACCGTCTGCAAAGCCTGCAGATCACCCGTCGGCTGGGCTTGATGGCGATGATCGCCGTGGCCGTGGCGGCCGGCCTGTTCGTGTTCTTCTGGGCACAGAAAACACCGATGGTGCCGCTGTATACCGGGCTGGACCAGAAGGCCACCGCCGAGGCCACCGACCTGCTGCGGGCAGCGCAGATTCCGTTTGCGCTGGACGCAGCCACCGGCGCCATCACCGTGCCGGAAAAGAACATCCACGACGCGCGGCTGAAGCTGGCCGGCTCCGGCCTGACCGACAGCGGCCGTCTGGGCTTTGAGCTGATGGAACGCGACCCCGGCTTTGGCGTGAGTCAGTTCGTCGAGAACGCCCGCTACCAGCATGCGCTGGAAACCGAACTGGTCCGCACCATCACCGCGCTGCGCCCGGTACGCGACGCACGCGTGCACCTTGCCATCCCCAAGCCCAGTGCCTTCACCCGTCAGCGTGACGTCGCCAGCGCCTCGGTGGTACTGGAGCTGCGTGGCGGCCAGCAGTTGGAGCGCAACCAGGTGGACGCCATCGTGCACATGGTCGCCTCCAGCATCCCCGACCTGGCCCCCGAGCGCGTCACCGTGGTCGACCAGAGCGGGCGCATGCTCACCATCGCCGATCCCAACAGCGATGCCGCACTCAATGCCGCACAGTTCGACCAGGTACGTCGTCTGGAAGGCTCCTACAACCAGCGCATCCGCGAGCTGCTGGAGCCGATGACCGGTGCCGGCCGCGTCAATCCGGAAGTCAGCGTCGACATGGACTTCTCGGTGGTGGAGGAAGCGCGCGAAATCTACAACGGCGAACCGCAGAAGGTACGCAGCGAGCAGATCAGCGAGAACAGCAGCACCGCCCAGGGCCCGCAGGGCGTACCGGGTGCGGCCAGCAACACGCCGCCGGGGCCTGCCGCGGCACCGGCCACGGCCGCGACTCCCACCGAAACCTCCAAGAACGCCACCCGCAACTACGAGCTGGACCGTACCCTGCAGCACACCCGCCAGCCGGCCGGCCGCGTCAACCGCGTCTCGGTGGCGGTGCTGGTCGACCACGTGCCGCGTGCCGGCGCCAACGGCAAAGTCAGCGATCAACCCCTTAGCGCGGCCGAGCTGACCCGCGTCGAGGCATTGGTCAAGCAGGCCGTGGGCTTCAATGCCGAGCGCGGTGACACCGTCTCGGTGATGAATGCCCCGTTCGTACGCGAGGCCGTGCCGGTGGATGCCCCCAACTGGTGGGAGAACCCGCAGGTGCGTGACGCACTGCGCCTGGTACTGGGTGCGATCGTGGTGCTGGCGCTGCTGTTCGGTGTGCTGCGCCCTGCCCTTCGCCAGATTGCGGGTCCGCCGAAGGCCCTGCCCGGTGCGCTGGACGATCCGCTGCGCGCCGATGTCCAGGTGTTGGACGACGGCACTGAAATGCCGGCGCTGGCCGCCGATCGTCTGCAGTTGGACGGTGCCCCGACCCTGGCGCTGCCGGTGGATGCCTACGAGGAACGCCTGCGCATGGCCCGTGAAGCAGTCAAGACCGATTCCAAGCGCGTGGCCCAGGTAGTCAAGGGATGGGTGGCAAATGACTGACGTGATTCCAATGACCGGTGTGCAACGCGCTGCCGTGCTGCTGCTGTCGCTGGGCGAGGCTGACGCGGCCGAAGTGCTGCGTCACATGGAACCCAAGGAGGTGCAGAAGATCGGCATCGCCATGGCCACCCTCACCGACGTCACCCGCGAGCAGGTGCAGCAGGTGATGGACGAGTTCGGCAACGAGCTGGGCAACAAGACCTCGCTCAGCGTCGGCTCCGACGACTACATCCGCAACATGCTGGTGCAGGCACTGGGCAACGAGAAGGCCAGCAACCTGATCGACCGTATCCTGCTGGGCCGCAACACCACCGGCCTGGATGCGCTGAAGTGGATGGACCCGCGGGCAGTGGCCGACCTGGTGCGCAACGAGCACCCGCAGATCATCGCCATCGTCATGGCCCACCTGGAAACCGACCAGGCCGCCGAGGCGCTGAAGCTGCTGCCCGAACGCACCCGCGTCGATGTACTGCTGCGCATCGCCACCTTGGACGGCATTCCGCCCAATGCCCTGAACGAGCTCAACGAGATCATGGAACGGCAGTTCGCCGGCAACCAGAACCTGAAGTCGTCCAATATTGGCGGCGTGCAGTGCGCGGCCAACATCCTCAACTTCATGGACGGCGGCCAGGACCAGACCATCCTGACCGAAATCGCCCGCATCGATGCCCCGCTGGGCAGCCGCATCCAGGACCTGATGTTCGTATTCGACGATCTGGTGGACCTGGACGACCGCGAGATGCAGCTGGTGCTGCGCGAGGTCAGCGGCGAGCGCCTGGGCCTTGCCCTGCGCGGCGCCGACATCAAGGTACGCGACAAGATCACCCGCAACATGTCCCAGCGTGCGGCCGAGATTCTGCTGGAAGACATGGAGGCACGCGGACCGGTGCGTCTGTCCGATGTGGAAGGTGCGCAGCGTGAGATCCTGGCCATCGTCAAACGCATGGCCGACGAAGGCACCATCACCATTGGCGGCGCCGCGGAGGCCATGCTGTGAGCAATGTCGTGCGCTGGCATGCACCGGATCTCAATGCCGCCGCGTTCGTGCCGGAGGCCGTGGAAGTGCCAGCCACGCCCATCGAGACCGTCACCGCCGAACCAGCTCCACCGCCGGTGCTGCCGCCGACGCTGGAGGAAATCCAGGCCATCCGTGACGCCGCGCAGGAAGAAGGTTTCCAGCAAGGTCATGCCGAGGGTTACACCCAGGGACAGGCCGAGGTACGTCGCCTCACCGCGCAGATCGAAGGCATCCTGGACAATTTCAGCCGCCCGCTGCAGCGGCTGGAAAACGAAGTGGTTGGTGCCTTGGGCGAATTGTCGGTGCGCATTGCCGGCTCCCTGCTGGCGCGCGCGTATCAGGCCGACCCTGCCCTGCTGGCCGAACTGGTCAATGAGGCACTGGACACAGTGGGCGGCGCCAAACGCGATGTCGAGGTGCGGCTGCACCCGGACGACATCGGCGCGATCCACACCCTGTTGAGCCTGCCCGAAGGCCAGCGGCTGGTACCCGATGCCAGCCTGAGCCGCGGCGATCTGCGCGTGCATGCCGAAGCCGTGCGCATTGATGGCACCCTCGATGCCCGCCTGCGTGCCGCGCTGGGCACCGTGCTGCGCCGCGCCGGGGCAGCACAATGAGCGCAGCAGGCTCGCCCGCTCCGGCCGAATGGGCCGCCGCCCGCGACCTGCGCCTGGCCGCACGGCTGGATGCGATCGCACTGGATGCCAGCAATGGTCACGGACTCGTGCGCGAAGGCATCCTGCGCCGCGCCGTCGGCCTCACCCTGGAAGCCGTCGGCTGCGAAGCGCCGATGGGGGCCAGCTGCAAGGTCGAGATCATCGATGGTGGCTGGGTGGAGGCCGAAGTGGTCGGCTTTTCCGGCGACCGCACCTACCTGATGCCCAGCGCCGAACTGCATGGCCTGCTACCCAATGCGCGGGTGGTGCCCTCCTACCGCCGGGGTGGCGTGGAGGTAGGTGAAGGCCTGTTGGGCCGGGTCATCGACTCTGATGGTGTGCCGCTGGATGGCAAGGGCCCAATCCGCGCAGAGGGCAACGTCGGCATGGCTGGTGTCGCCATCAACCCGCTGGCACGCGAGCCCATCACCCAGCCACTGGACGTGGGCGTACGTGCCATCAATGCCCTGCTACCGATCGGCCGTGGCCAGCGTGTTGGCCTGTTCGCCGGCTCGGGCGTGGGCAAATCCACCCTGCTGGGCATGATGACCCGCTACACCTCGGCCGACGTGATCGTGGTGGGCCTGATCGGTGAACGTGGCCGCGAAGTCCGCGACTTCGTCGAAACCACCCTGGGCGAGGAAGGCCTGCGCCGCGCCGTGGTGGTGGCCAGCCCCGCCGACCGGCCGCCGCTGGCGCGCCTGCACGGTGCCTACCGCGCCACGGCCATCGCCGAGTGGTTCCGCGACCAGGGGTTGAACGTACTGCTGCTGATGGATTCGCTCACGCGCTTTGCGCAGGCACAACGCGAGATCGGCCTTTCGGTCGGCGAACCGCCAACCACCCGCGGCTATCCGCCGTCGGTATTCGCCAAGCTGCCGGCGCTGGTCGAACGCGCCGGCAACGGCGCCAAGGGCCGTGGTTCGATCACTGCCTTCTACACCGTACTGACCGAAGGCGACGATCCGCAGGACCCGATCGCCGACGCCGCACGCGCCATCCTCGACGGCCACATCCTGCTCTCGCGCCGCGTCGCCGACAGCGGTCTGTACCCTGCCATCGACGTGGAATCCTCAGTCAGCCGTGTGGTTCAGGACATCGCCGACGACACCTGGCGTGCCCGTATCCGCAAGCTCAAGCGGCTGGTATCGGCGTACTCGGCCAACCGCGACCTGATCGCCATTGGCGCCTACCAGCGCGGCAACGATCCGGTCACCGACGAGGCGCTGGAGCGTTGGCCGGAGATCATGGAATTCCTCGGTCAGGACGTACACAACGCCGCTGACCTGCACCACAGCCTCACCGCCCTGCAAGCCCTGGTAGACAGCGAGAAAACCGCATGAGTCCTTCCCGTCGCCTCGACCCGCTGCTGCGCCGCGCGCAGGACCGCGAAGACGAAGTCGCCAAGGCGCTGGCCGAACGCCAGCGCACGCTGGACATGCACCAGTCGCGTCTTTCCGAGCTGCGCCAATATGCCGACGAGTACGCCAACGCACAGCTGGCCACCACCAGCGCTGCGCAGCTGATGAACCGCCGCGCCTTCCTCGACCGGCTGGACAATGCCGTGCAGGCACAGAGCAAGACGGTGGACAGCAATCAGGAGCGCGTTGAAGCCGAACGCGCCCGCCTGTTGCTGGCCAGCCGTGACAAGGCCGTGCTGGAGCAGTTGGCCGCCAGCTATCGCGCCCAGGAAAAACAGGCCGCCGACCGCCGCGACCAGCGTGAGATGGACGATGTGGGTGCCCGCCGCGCCCGCCTGGCGCAGACCGCAGCCGACCCTGACGACCAGGGCGAATCGCGATGAACGTACTCGGTGCCGGCAGCATCGCCAACACGACCGAGACCAGCGCCTCGCCGCGTGCGACGGGCAATGACGGCGCGCATGCCGACAAGCCGTTCGACAAGCTGCTGCAGGAACGCCCTGCAGTGGACAACCAGGCCCGGCAGGCAGGCCGCGACACGGATGGCACCCAGCTCGATGCCCCTGGCAGCGATGCCGAGGCCGCGGACGAGAGCGCCCCCTCAGCCGCAGCAACGGAGCGGCCGAGTACCGACGACAGCGATGACAAACGCGGCGCCGATACCGATGCGCCTTGGCCACCGCCGGGTCTTGCTGTCCTGCTTGGCGTCCCGGCACCCGAAGCTTCCGCGCCCAACGCAGCTGCTGCTACCAACCCGGCAGCCGGCATAGGCCAGGACAAGGCCACTCCCCTGGCCCTGGCGGCGCAGCCGCCGGTCGCGGCGGCTGGCACGACCGCCATGCCTGCGACGGAGGATGCCGCAGCACCCCTGGTCACCGCACAGATCGCCGTCAAAACCATGACCGACGATACCGACGTCGATGCCCCTGCCCCTGCCAACTTTGCACAGCTGCTGCAGAACCAGCCACTGCAGGAGCTGCGCGCGCCGAGTGCGCTGACGGCGATCGAAGCGCCCACGCCAACCCCGGACCTGGACAGCGGCGATTTCGACGACGCCATCGGTGCACGCGTCGGCTGGCTGGCGGACCAGAAGATCGGCCATGCGCACATCCGTATCAGCCCCGATCACATGGGCCAGATCGAGGTGAAATTGCAGATGGACGGCGACCGCGTGCATGCCAGCTTCACCGCCGCCAATGCCGATGTGCGCCATGCGCTGGAAAGCAGCCTGCCGCGCCTGCGCGAAATGCTGGGCGAGCAAGGCATGCAGCTGGCGCATGCGGACGTAGGCCAGCAGCAGAACGAAAGCCCTGCACAGCATGCCCCCCGCGGCGACGGCAACGCGTCGACAGGCGGCAGCGCCGAGAGCCCGGATCTGACGGCCGGCCGCACCTTGCGCATGCGCGGGCTGCTCGACGCCTACGCCTGAGACCCCCGGGTAGCAGCGGCATAAGCCAGAAAGCCAACGGACTACCCGCCCACTTCCACGGCGGCAGCAGCCCCCGTTTCGCGGTTTCGGACGCACCGGCCCCGACGTGACGGAAAGCCGTCGGGGGCTTTCAGGCACACGGCTTGCATCTACAGGGGCAGCAATCCTGAGGAGCACCACGTGGCCGTTGCCGCAGACAAGTCCCGCAAAACCGAACCCGCCAAGGACGCGCCAGCCAAGCCGCGCCGTTCGCTGCTGGTGCCGGCCCTGATCGCCCTGTTCGCTGCGGCCGCCGCCGGTGGCGCGGTCTGGTATTTCACCCAGGGCCAGACCGCCGAGCATGCGGCCGCCGACAAGAAGCCGGCAACCCCGGCCCCAGCCCAGTACTTCGCGCTGGATCCGGCCTTCGTGGTCAACCTCAATGGACCCATCGACGGCCCGCGCTACCTGCAGGTGGAAGTTCAGCTGATGACCCGCGATCCGCTGGCCCTGACAGCGCTGCAGAACCACGCCCCGGCCATCCGCGCCCGCTTGCTGATGCTGTTCTCACAGGTGGAACCGGCGCAGATCGCAGACCGCCCCGGCAAGGAAAAGCTGCAGGCCAATGCCCTGGCCGAAGTACAGAAGCTGATGAAGGCCGAAACCGGCAACAACAGCGCCGAACAACTGCTGTTCACCAGCTTTGTCACCCAGTAAGGCAACCCGATGAGCATCAACGACCTGCTGTCACAGGACGAGATCGATGCCCTGCTGCATGGCGTGGATTCGGGCGCGGTCACCACCGACGAGCCCGGCCCCGCACCCGGCGAAGCAAGGGCCTACGACTTCGCCAGCCAGGACCGCATCATCCGCGGCCGCATGCCGACCCTGGAGATGGTCAACGAACGTTTCGCACGGCTATGGCGCATCGGTCTGTTCAACCTGATCCGGCGCTCGGCCGAGTTGTCGGTACGCGGCATCGAGCTGATCAAGTTCGGTGACTACCTGCACTCGCTGTACGTGCCCACCAACCTCAACCTGATCCGCTTCAAGCCATTGCGTGGCACTGGCCTGGTCGTGTTCGAGCCGACCCTGGTGTTTGCCATCGTCGACAACTTCTTCGGGGGTGATGGCCGTTACCCCACCCGTATCGAAGGCCGGGAGTTCACCGCCACCGAGATGCGGGTCATCCAGCTGATGCTGAAGCAGACCTTTGCCGATATGCGCGAGGCCTGGGGCCCGGTGATGAACGTCGACTTCGACTACATCAACTCCGAGATCAACCCGCATTTCGCCAACATCGTCAGTCCACGCGAGTACGTGGTGGTCAGCCGCTTCCACGTCGAGCTGGATAGCGGCGGTGGCGACATCCACATCACCCTGCCCTACTCGATGCTGGAGCCGATCCGCGAGCTGCTGGATGCCGGCATCCAGAGTGATCGCAACGACCGCGACGAAAGCTGGGCCACGATGCTGCGCGAGCAGCTGGACACCGCCGAGGTGGAACTGTCCAGCGTGCTGGCCAAGCGCCGCATGAGCCTGCGCGAGCTGACCCGTTTGAAGATCGGCGACATCCTGCCCATCGAGATGCCCAAGCAAGTGCCGTTGTGCGTCGAAGGCATACCGGTGTTCACCGGTGAGTTCGGTGTCGCCAACGAGCGCAATGCAATCAAGATCACCGCCACCCATCCGCCGGGCCGGCGCCCCACCGTTCCCGTGATCCAGGACAACAGCAATGAATGACACCCAATCCCCTGACAACGGCAACGCCGCTACGCCGGCGCAGTTCGCCAACCTGCAGGCCGACGGCACCAGCACCACCGACCTGGACCTGGACGTCATCCTCGACGTGCCGGTGACCCTGTCGCTGGAAGTTGGCCGCGCCCGCCTGCCAATCCGCAACCTGCTGCAGCTCAACCAGGGCTCGGTGGTGGAACTGGAGCGTGGCGCTGGCGAATCGCTGGACGTATTCGTCAACGGCACCCTCATCGCGCACGGCGAGGTGGTGGTCATCAACGACCGTTTCGGCGTGCGCCTGACCGACGTGGTCAGCCCCAGCGAGCGGATCCGGAGACTGCGTTGATCGCATTGCTCGCCTATGCCGCACCTGCCGCCAAGGCGGCTACCCCGGTGGGCCAGCACGCGGCCAGTTCCCCCGGGCTGTTCGGTGCCTTCTTCACCTTGTTGCTGGTACTGGGCCTGATCATCGGCCTGGGCTGGCTGCTCAAGCGCATGCCCGGCGGTGCGTTCCGTCCTGCCGAGGGCCTGAAGATCGTCGCCAGCCTCAATATCGGCGCCAAGGAGCGCGTGGTGGTGGTTGACGTCAATGGTCAGCAGCTGTTGCTGGGTGTGACCGCCGGCGGCATCAGCAACCTGCACCAGCTGCCCGAACCGCTGCCGAAGACGCCGCCCCCGGCACTCCCCAACCTCAAACAACTTCCGAATTTCGCGCAGTTGCTGCAACAGAAGCTGCGCAAGGACGCCTGACCATGCTGGCCCATCGCTTCAACCCCCGTCTTTGCTGGCAATTGCTGGTGCTGGTGGCCGTACTGGCCCTGCCGCTGTTTGCCTGGGCCACCCCGGCCGCACCGCAGCTGCCGGCGCTGCCGGATGTCAACGTGGGCAAGATCGGCAGCCAGCCGGTGAGCCTGCCGTTGCAGACACTGCTGTTGATGACGGCAATCACCTTGCTGCCGTCGATGCTGCTGGTGCTTACCGCCTTCACCCGCATCATCATCGTGCTGGGCCTGCTGCGCCAGGCGATGGGCACGGGGCAGACGCCCTCCAACCAGATCCTGCTGGGCCTGGCCCTGTTCCTGACCGCGATGATCATGATGCCGGTGTGGGACAAAGCCTGGTCCACCGGCATGGCCCCTTATCTGGACGGCCAGATCGATTTCCAGACGGCGTGGACGCTGACGACCGAGCCATTGCGGGCCTTCATGCTGGCACAGGTACGTGAAACCGACCTGATGACGTTCGCCGGCCTGGCCGGGCACGGTGCCTATGCCAGCCCCGATGCCATCCCGTTCCCGGTACTGGTGGCATCGTTCGTCACCAGCGAGTTGAAGACCGCCTTCGAAATCGGCTTCCTGATTTTCATCCCCTTCGTCATCATTGACCTGGTCGTCTCCAGCGTACTGATGTCGATGGGCATGATGATGCTCTCGCCCATGCTGGTCTCGGCACCGTTCAAGATCCTGCTGTTCGTGCTTGTCGATGGCTGGGTGCTGGTTGTGGGCACGCTGGCGGCGAGCTTCAACGCGGTTTGATATCGCCGCTGGCGGGCAGGTGCCGCGTCAGCCGTGCAACCATCAGCGTCACCGCCAAGGCGGCAAAAGCGATCAATCTGCGCTTTGGCCGCCGGCCAGAAGCAAGCGCATTTGGCGGACAGGCGATTGCCTGCCAGATTCTGATTCGGATGCTGCTCTGCTCAGGGTGACTACTTGAGACGGTCAGCACCGCGACTATGGTGGCGCCGGATCATTTCGTCCAGGTACAGATCCAGGGCGGCCTGCGCATCGGCGGCGGCATCCTTGTTCTTCAGCGCCCAGCGCAGGCGTTCCATCAATACCGAATCACGGCACTCTGCCACGCTTTCGTTGTCGCGCTGACGGCTCATGCGGTAGCGGCGCGCGCGTTCGGCAGGCGTCAGCGCCGTGTCATAGAGCTTGGGTCGTCCCCTGCCACGTTTGGGAGCGGGCGTGGAGGGCTGCGTCGTGTCGTCGTCGTGTTGCACTGATTCTTACCGGCCGTTTTCAGCGCTTGATACTAATGTAATGCGTCACGAATTGAACGCCTTGCCGGCGCGGACGCCCCGGGGAATTGTCCTTGCCCATGGCAAGGCGTGAACCGACAGACCACCTGCGTTGCACTGCGTACCGTTGAAGCTTGAACGCGGCCTTCCACGGCTGCCCTCCCCTCGGTACGACGGCATCGCATCGGCGGCTGCCGAACTCCAGCGAGCAACGCCGGTGATTGGCATCAAGCATCCCGACATACGCAGATTGTTGATCGGCTTTGCGCGGCTTTCAAAGCCGCGTCGCAAGCAGTTCCTGAACGCCCTCAACCGTTTCATGTACGCCTCGCCACAGCGCCAGCGCTTGTGGCTGCAGGAATGGGACGCTGCCGCCGGCACGGTGACCGCGCGCAACGCAGACACCAACACGGAAGCGCGCAAGGACAAGGATCCGGATGTACTGCCCCCGGGCGCTCAGGATTCTTCGGACTGAACCGGCGAGACCACCACCGGCGCGGACGATCCCACCAGGCCGTTCTCCATCGCGTAGCGCAGCAGGTCCACATCGCGCTCGATGGAGAGTTTTTCCATGGCCTTGGCTTTCTGCGAGCTGATGGTCTTCTTGCTGCGATGCAGACGTTCGGCGATTTCGTTGACGGTCAAGCCGGATGCATACAGACGCACGACTTCCGCTTCACGCCGGCTCAGCACGCCCTCTGCATTGCGGCTGCGTACGCTCCAATCAATGCTGCGTATGACCGTATCGACCGTCGGCGAGTAGTACTTGCCCTGTCTGTGCGCCGCATGGATGGCCGGACCAAGGTGGGCAACGGCATCGGACTTGCTGACGATGCACGTCACCCCACTGCTGACCAGAGTGTGCAGCACCGCTGGGTTGTCCAGCATCGTCAACACCACCAGTTGGAGGTCCGGGTAACGCCGTCGCAGCAGGCCAAACAGCGCGATGCCATCTCCATGCTCACCCGCCGGCATGGCGTAATCGGACACCACCACATCACAGGGCGTGGTGACCAACAACCGCATCAATTCAGTGGAGTCAGCCGCAGTCGCAAGCAGCCTGATGCCGCTCATCTGCGCCACCTCATAGCGCACACCGGCGAGCATGCCTGGATGGTCGTCGGCCACCACGACCCGGATCTCGAGACCGTTCATCCCACCCGCCCCGTTCGAAGTCATTGCCTGAACGGGATGCTACCTCCGTCCGGCTTCATGACGGCGGCATTCGCACACTCCGCCGGCTTGCCTGGAGGAATAACCTGAATCGTTCAGATGTATGCCGCACACGCTCCGCACCGTTAGCCGGTGCGCTCGAGACCTCAGCAGCTATGGCGTGCGCAGTAGTCCAGGTAGGCATCGCGCGACATCGGCTTGGCGTGCAGATAGCCCTGGCTCACCTGGCAGCCCAGCGCCCGCACCATCTCCAGGTCGGCCGCGTCTTCGACACCCTCGGCCACCACCGTGGTCACCAACTGCTTGCCCATGGCCACGATGCTGGCAAGCACGCTACGCACATGTGCGTGGGTGCGTGCCTGGGCGATCATCCCGCGTTCGATCTTCAGTTCACTGAAAGGCACCTGCAGCAACCGCTCCAGCGAGGAGCTACCCGAGCCGAAGTCATCGATCGCGCAAGAAAAGCCGCGCAGACGTAACTGGGTGACCGCACCTACCAACGCCTGGTTGCAACGCTTGCCCCCATCTTCGGTGATCTCGATGACCAACCGCGCTGGATCCACCCCCGCCGCAATGGCACGGTCGGCCACGCTTTGCGCCCAGTGCACGGAGTCGGCGACCACGGCCGGCACATTGACCGCGATCTGCCGGCTGCCCGGGCCGCCGTCGGTGGCAAGGCATTCGAAGGCACTGGCCAGCATGTAGTCGGTCAGCGCCTCCAGCAGCCCGTGTTCGGCAAACGCCTCCAGAAAGGCTGCCGGTGTCAGCACCGAACCGTCGGGGTGGTGCCAGCGCGCCAGCAGCTCGGCACCGCGCAAAGCCCCACTCTGGATGCTGTGCTGCGGCTGGAAATATGGCGCGATCTGCTGCAGTCGCAGCGCGTCCCTGAGTTCTTCCGTACTGAATTCCATGGCACCTTTGCCTTCGTTGATTACCGGTGCGTGGGTGGAACGCGGACCAAACGCCAGCTCCTGCAGGATGGTCTTCAGCTGCGGCAGCTCCATAGGCCTGCGCACCGCTGCCACCACATCAACCCCGCGGCCGCCGGCATAGCTTGCTGCGGCCTGCAGCACCCGGCTGGAGCGTGCACTGGTCAGTACCACCGCCGCGCTGGAGCCGCGGTCGGCGAGGATGTCGATCAACTGCAGGCCAGTGCTCTGCGGCAGGTCCAGGTCCAGCACCACCAGGTCCCACTCGCGTCGGCGAAGTGCCGCTATCGCCGCAACGCCATCGTCGGCAACCCGGACCTTGTCCACACCATTGCGCCCCAGCTTCTTGCTGACCGGGGCCGAGTGCAGCGCATTGCCTTCCACCACAAGAGCGGAACGGACCTGGCTGGCTGGGTGAAGCTCGGTGTGCAGGGGGACGAAAACGTTCATGGGAGGGCTCCGGATGGGCGGGGTGCTCTGCGTGCCGTTGTTGACGGGAGCCATCTTTCCAGTCCGGGCAGGGCAGCCATATCAGCCAAGTCCTAAAAATCGGGATCAAACACGTACACGGCCCTGCGGCATCCCCCTATGATGAACGGGCGTTCAGCTGAGAGTCCCCGTGATGCCTGCCGAACCTCCCCACTCCCCACCTCCTGCCAGCGACCGCATGCTCGGCCTGCTCAACCGCAATCAGCGGCGCATGCTGCTGATTGGTGGCGTGCTGACCACCTTGATCCTGTTGGCGACCACCGCCGTCATCGTCCACTCGCAGGTCAAGGACTATCTGGGCGAGCGCTATGCAGACCACGTAGTGCGCCGTACCGCGTTGCAGTCCGCCTTTGCCGTACGCGAGGGCGCCATGCGCATCAGCATCAAGCAGGAGCAATACGCGTGGGCGTCGCAAGCCGCGCCGGACCCGCACCTGCTGCAGCAGTTCCGCGAACACGGCGGCCGTATCACCCTGCAGCGCACCCCAAACTTCCCGCCGGTGCTGGTGCGTGCCGACCTGAGCGACGACAAGCCCGTGTCCAGCTTCGCGCCTTATCTGCGCCTGGCGGACGAGGTGAGCTACCAGACCGGTGCCTATACCCAGGCGCTGCTGGCATCGGGCTATTTCTTTTCGCCGGAGCAGGACTTCCTGGGCATAGGCCCGCTCACGCCAGCCATGCAGGCGCGGCTGGGCGATGGCAGCGCAGCACAACTCATCGCGCGGATGACCGCCGGCCTGCCGTCTGCAGACACGGCGCTAACGGCCCCTACACCGGTATGGCTACCTCCGGCCCGGGACGCGCTGGCAGGCACTGCAACCATCCGCGTATTGCAGGCCGCGCGCCATGAAGGGCGGCCGTTCGCTACCTTCGTCGCCGCTTATCCGCTGGATGTCTTCAGCCAGCAGCTGCAGCCGTCAGCTACCGGGCGAATGTCGCAGTTGCTGGCCGCCGATGGCACCCCACTGATCCAGATCGACAACGCTGGCACCACGCCGCAGATGGCGGCTGCGATTGCAGCGGCCCCGGCTTCCACCGGCACCGGCTTTCATCAGCATGCCGGCATATTCGTGGCCCGCGACGTCATCAACAGCTCCGGCTGGCAGTACGTGTTCGCCTTCGGCTGGCCGGCGATCCTGGCAGACCTGTGGCCGCGCCTGGCCGGCTACATCGCCGCGATGCTGCTGGCTATTTCCTTCACCTGGGGCGTACTGCTGTGGGTGGACAGCAGAGTCTTCAAGCCCGCATTGCAACGCTCGCAACGCATCATGGAAAGCGAGGGACTCAACCGCACCATGGTCGCGACGGCCCCCTTCGGCCTTGCCTTGATCGCATGCGACAGCGGCGAAGTGATCCTGCAGAACGCTGTCATGGGCAGGTATGCGGCACGTATCCCCGTTGATGAGCCGCCCCTGCACCGCCGTCTGCTGGCCCTCACGCCGCCGCCCGGTGACAACCAACCCGCCGAATGCGAGCTGATCCTCGCCGAACGCGGTGACGCTGCCTGCACCTTGTTTGCCAGCGTTGTGCGCAGCCGCTACCAGGGCCAGCCAGTGGCGCTCTGCAACTTCACCGATATCAGCCTGCGCAAACAGGTGGAACAGGAACTGGAAGCAGCCCACGGTGCCGCAACCGCCGCCAATGCCGCAAAGTCGTCCTTCCTGGCAATGATGAGCCATGAGATCCGTACGCCCCTCAATGCCATCCTTGGCAACCTGGAGTTGCTGAGCCGCAGCGCTCTGCCTGCCGCAGAGCTCGCACAGCTGCATACGGTGAGCCAATCTTCCAATGCGTTGCTCACCATCATCAATGACGTGCTCGACTTCTCCAAGATCGAAAGCGGTCAGATGACGCTGGAGCACATCGCGTTCGACCCCCGTGCACTTGCTCGCCAGGCCGTGGCGATGTTCCAGCCGGTGGCCAGCGAGAAAGGCCTCACGCTGGAACTGAGCATGGATGATGGGTTGCCGCCGGCCTATCTGGGCGATCCCAACCGGATAAGGCAGGTGCTCTACAACCTGCTCAGCAATGCCATCAAGTTCACCGAACACGGTGATGTGCTGTTGGAGGTGTACCTGCAGAACGACAGCCTGCCCGGCTCCCCCCTGTTGATTGGCGTCAGCGACACCGGCATAGGCATGAGCGCCGTACAGCAACAAGCCCTGTTCCAGACCTTCAGCCAGGCGGATGCCTCCATCCCGCGCCGCTACGGTGGCACCGGATTGGGGCTGGCCCTGTGCAAGCGACTGACGGAACTGATGAACGGTGGCATCCGCGTGATCAGTGCCCCCGGACAGGGCAGCACGTTTCTGGTCACGCTGCCCTTGCCCATTGCAAAGGCAGCAGCGTTGGCGGGCCCTGACGGGGCTGGCGGCGGGCCCACTGGGCCTGCACCGGTAGACATACTGGTGGTTGATGACCAGTTGGCCAACCGCGAACTGCTGCGCCTGCAGCTACAGGCATTGGGTTGCAGTTCGGACCAGGCCGCAGATGGCGAAGGTGCGCTGTTCCTGTTTGCACAACGCCGCCACGACCTGGTGATGACCGACCTGAGCATGCCAGGGATGGACGGCTATGCCCTGGCCCGCGCATTGCGCGAGCAGGGCTCGGCCGTGCCCATCATCGCGATTACCGCGCATGCCTCGGATGCAGAGCGCAACCGTTGTGCTGCTGCCGGCATCGATGCAGTGCTCACCAAACCCATCCTGCTGGATGCGTTGTGCGAAATGATCCAACGACATGGCCAACGTTCCGACAGGAGCGCCGCGCTTGCCACGGCAGCGAGCATCGCCCAAGGCCCCCTGCCCGCATCGGTACATGCTGCACTGCTGGCAGGCCTGGATGCGGCGCTTGCGGACATCCGTGCGTCGCTTCGGAATCACAGCGCTGAGACGCTGGACGATTCAGGGGCCAGCACCCGGATTGCCGGGCAGTTGCACCTGCTGCGTGGCTCATTTGCATTGGTTCACGAAACGGCATGTGCCGACGCCTGCATGCAGATGGAACAGCAGATGGACAATGCCCCCTTTGCGGTGGATGACCTTGCGCCGCTGTTGGATGCGTTCGAGCACATGGCCCGTAAGGCGCTTGGCCAGCGCGCCCCGATCCCGCCCGCTGCGGATGATGTGCTGGCAGCTGTCGATAGCCCTCAGCGGCAGACCTGATGCACCCGGTTGTCCCAATAGCTGGACAGCGCGAAGTCGCGCTTCAGCCCCGCAGCCGCATACGCCTTTGCGCGCCCCTGACGCTCGCGTTCACAGGGGCTCAAGGTCTGCCGCGGGCCGCTGCGACGGCGCGCCTTGCCGACCGTGCGCGCTTGCCGTCGATAGGAGCGCTCCAACTCGGCCTGGATCTGTAGCAAGCGGCGTTCAAGCAATGGATCATCCGCCTGCGGCACCGCATCCCAGCGCGCCAGCTCAGGCCCCTCGCAAGCGGCCGATTGATAGACCGGCCCGGCAGGACCGGCACACTTGAACACGTGTTGCGCCTGGGTGCTCGGCATGCCCACGGCAAACATCACACCCACGATCAACAGCACGCCACTACCCTTCACCATGCGCATTCCGGTCAGCGCCTCGCCGTAGCTGGAGTCGCCTCCCAGGTTGCGCGATAGCAGCGCTCGCATCAGTCGGTCGAATGACTGCCGGCACTCAGATACTGGAAGGAGACTCGGTAGGCGACGGCCTTGGACCGCAGCGAGAGATGTGAAGATTTTTTTTCACAAATTACTTGCGGGAAAAAAGAAGGCCCGCTATTATTTCTTTCTCGGCAACAACGCAACAACGGGGCCATAGCTCAGCTGGGAGAGCGC
>DAMCTY010000002.1:0-169954 GCA_032112995.1 Stenotrophomonas sp.
CGATGCGCCGCGCGGTGGCCGTGGCGGCCAGCAGAAGCCGGGCGGCCAGCGCAATGGCGGCAACGGTCAGCAGCGTCGTGATGCGCACCCGGGCGGTGGCCAGCGTCGTGGCGGTGGCGGCCGCGGCCAGAGCCGTACCAGCGCCTGATTCCAGCCTTTGGCTGGGATTGAAGTCAAAGAAAGGCCGGCGCATTGCGTCGGCCTTTCCGGTTTCTGTGTGTTGCGTTTTTGTTTTTGCGGCTGCCAAATCAGCAGCAACAGCGCCCCTCATCCGCCCCTGCGGGGCACCTTCTCCCGCAAGCGGGATAAGGGAAGGCCGGTCGTTGCCAGGTCGAGAATCAGGCTCCGCGATTGTCCCAACTAGCAACGGGCAAGCGCTTGGGGCTTTCAACTCTCGCTTGAACTCTCGTTTTGCTTTTGCTTTTGCTTTGGCTTTGGCTTTGGCTTTGGCTTTGGGCTTTGGGCTTTGGCTTTGGCTTTGGCTTTGGCTTTGGGCTTTGGGCTTTGGCTTTGGGCTTTGGCTTTGGGCTTTGGGCTTTGGGCTTTGGCTTTGGGCTTTGGGCTTTGGGCTTTGGGCTTTGGCTTTGGCTTTGGCTTTGGGCTTTGGGCTTTGGCTTTGGCTTTGGGCTTTGGGCTTTGGGCTTTGGGCTTTGGCTTTGGGCTTTGGGCTTTGGGCTTTGGGCTTTGGCCCTGCTCTTATCCCTTCTCCCGTTCACGGGAGAAGGTGCTCCGCAGGAGCGGATGAGGGCAGCTTTTGCTCTGCTTGGCTCTCTGCAGCAGTAACTGCAAATGATTCCTGCCAGCCCTCTCCCTTCTCCCGCAAGCGGAAGAAGGCCAACGCCTTACTCCCCGCGCTGCCGCGGTGTGCTGAGGTGGTTGGCCTGCAGCAAGGCATTGAGCAGCAGGCGTTCAGTGCCATGCCAATACTTGCGGTGCGCCGGATCATCGGCAAACAACACCACGTTGCCGCTCCCGGCCGGAACCACCTGCAGGTAGCTGGACCCGGCTACGCGTGCGCGATTGGCATCGGACAGGTAGCCGTTCACCACCGGCGCGCGATCGAAGTTGACCACATTGAGGAAGGCATTTCCCCCCGGCTCGAACACCAGCCCACCTTCCTTGTTGACCCAGATGCGCCGTTGCTGCACGCCAAAACCCAGCGGATGGGTGGGATCAATGTCGGCGCTCAGGATATTGCCACTGACCCGGCCCAGCGCGAACACATCACGCACCGTGCCGAAATCCAGACGCTCGGCCTCATCCTTCTTGTCACCCTCGCGCAGCCTGGCTTCGACCAGGCCCTTGTCGATCGCCCAGCGTGCGCCACTGCCGTAGACCACCAAGGAACCACCGGCCGTGATCCAGCGCTTGAGCGCGGCAATCCCGGCATCACTGACCGTGCTGTAAGTGCCTCCGGAAAGTACGATCGAGGTATAGCGCGCCAAGTCAACGCTGGCCAATTGCACGGGGTCCAGCTTGCTTGATGGCAAGCCCAGCGCAGAATCCAGCGAGAACCAGGTTGAGCCGATCTCGGTCGCGGATACGCCCTCGCCCATCACCAAGGCGATACTGGGCTTGCGCAGCACACGCACATTATCGCTGCCCAGATCGACACCGGCAGCCGCCCGCCCGCTGGCCAGCGCATACACCGTGACCCCGGCAGCCTGCGCAGCAGCCGACACCCTGGCCTGCAAAACCTCAGCATCCAGGCCCTGCCCTGCGACCGGGATAACCACCGCGCCATGGCCAAGCTCGATACGGCCAGCCGCCGTCACTGCGCTGAAGGGCTGATGGGCTGTGCGCACACGCACGTTGTCACCCAGCAATGTCCCAAGCAGACGATAACTACCGAAGTCACGCGCATCTGCCACATAGGCGTACCCGGCGTTCCCGCCATTGATGCCGCCCTGGGTAGCCGGTACCGCATCCACCCGCGCGCCAGCGGGCAAGGCTCCACGGCTGCCCGCATAACGCAGGCCATACGCCGGCGCCACGGCGTAGGAGGTTCCGCTATAGAACACATCGCCCTTCACTGGCGGAGTGAACTCGAAGATCGAATGTGCCAAGCGGAACTGCGGCTGCCGCGCTGGCACCACATAGGACGAACCTGCCAGAAAGCGCTTGCCGTCGACCTCGACGTCACGCCCCAGCGCGTGCACCTCGATGCGATGTTGCAACAACACCGCCAGCAGCTGCCGGGTCAGCGTGGCGTCGGCAGCATCGCCGAACACCCAGTCGTGCACCGGATAGGCCGCCGCCTGCTTCAGCGCGCTGCGGAAGAATTCTTTCTGCAGCGCGAACAGGCGGTCACGGTCTTCCACCACCGCGTGCACACTGGCCAGACCGGTAGCCACCTGGTTGCGGATGGTGAAATTGAAATGCAGCGGCCCGTTCACCGACTCCTGCACCAAGCCTCGTGAGCTGGCCTGCTCTACGGTCACGCCGACCGCGCCGTGGAAATCCGGATAGGTGGACCCATAAATCGGCGAGAAATTGTCGAAGTTCTCGCCGGTGTAGTACAGCGAACCCAGATCATCCAGGGCCTTGGCATGGAAGCGCGCCAACCACTTGTTCGCCTCGTACGAGGATTTGGGCAGCAGCGGGCTTTCCATGCTCTTCGGCGAAGGCTCGAAGTAGTAAGTGCTGTCCTTGCCCATCTCGTGGAAGTCGATCTGGATGTTCGGGTACCAGCGATGGAACTGCGCCACCTTGGGCCAGCTGTCGGCCTGCGCCAGCGCCAACCAATCACGGTTGAGGTCGGTGAAGTAGTGATTGACGCGGCCGCTGGGGAACGGCTCGACGTGTTCCTTGTCGGCAGGATCAGCCGATGCCGGGCGTGAACCCCAGCCGTTATGCCAGTTGGCAGCGCGATCACGCCCATCCGGATTCTGCGCCGGATCGATCACCACCACCGCATGGTCCAGCCAGCGCGCGGTTTCCGCATCCTGGTTGGCCGCCAGGTAGTAGGCGGTGAGCATCGCTGCTTCACCGCTGGAGGTTTCATTGCCATGCACGCTGTAACCCAACCAGGCCACCGCCGGCGCATCGACGCCGGGCAACGGCTGCGATGGATCGATCAGCGCCTGCCGTTGCGCGGCGATCTCGGCACTACGCGCATGGTTGCGTGCTGAAGTGATGGTTACCAGCAACAGCGGACGCTGCTCGTAGCTTTGTCCGATGACCTCTACTTTGACCCGGTCCGACACCCGTGCCAGTTCGTTGAAGTAGGCCACCAGCTGGTCATGGCGGGTGTAGTGGCTGCCGATCTCATAGCCGAGGAACTGTTGTGGCGATGGCACCTTGTCATCGAACTGCTGCGCGGTGGGGAAGTAATAGCTGTTCTGGGCATGGGCCGGTGACAGGCTGACAAGTGTTGCCAGCAACAGCACTGGCAGCAGACGTGAAAAGCGGAACGACATGGATGTAGCACTCCCCGATAGCATGAACGTTGTTGCCAAACTTCAAATTGAAAAGCGAAACATGTAGTGCCGAGCCATGCTCGGCAGGAGCTTTCCCGGCAATGGTTCCAGTGCCGCAAAGCTGCCCTCACCCCAACCCCTCTCCCGTGAACGGGAGAGGGGCTAGAGCACTACGAGCTGCAGCACCCTGTAGTGCCGAGCCATGCTCGGCAGGAGCTTTCCCGGCAAGGGTTCCAGTGCCGCAAAGCTGCCCTCACCCCCAACCCCTCTCCCGTGAACGGGAGAGGGGCCAAAGCACGCGGCGCTTCCGATCAGAAGCGGTAATCGAAGCCCAGCGTGTAGTAGCGCCCACGCAGGTCGTACTGACTGAAGTCATAGGGCGCGCGCACGCCCGGGAAAGTCGCGTCGTAAGGCGGCTGGCGATCACCGATGTTCTGCACCTTGGCGTAAACGGTCAGCTTGTCGATACCGGTGTAGCCCAGGTAAAGGTCGAACTGGCTGTAACTGGCCACCTGCTTCTGCACAGCCTTGGCTGCAACACTGCCTTCCTGGTCATAGCTGCTGGTGTAATACCAGGTCAGTGCCGTGCGCCAATCACCCAAGGCCCAATCCAACGTGGTGGTGGCCTTGGTATCCGGCAACGACGGGCCGAGATTGGAGCCGGCGTAATCCACCAAGGGGCCGCCAATCACCTGCGGACGCTTGTAGTCGATGACATGGCTCAGCGCCGAGGACAACCCGAAGTCACCTGCGCTTGCCGTCTGCCAGCGCTGACGCAATTCGATATCGATGCCCGAGGTCTCCAGCTCACTCAGGTTCTGGTAGCGGTTGTAGACCGCCAGCAGCTTGCCGCGTGCATCGCGCAGCACATTGGCAGGGTCGTTCTCCGCCACCAGTGTGGTGCTGTTGCCGCTGCCAATCAGGTTGTCCAGCTTGATGCGGTAGTAGTCAATGCTGAAGTTGGTGTTCTGCCACGGCGACAGCACGAAGCCGGCGTTGAAGCTGCGCGTGCGCTCTGGATCCAGGCTGGTGTTGCCGACGGTGAAGAACGTCGGGTTCTGTCGCGAGCCAGCCACGTCCGGATCGTGCGGATCCACCACCGAGCCGTAGGCGATACTGGTCGAGGCCGAGTTCTCCGACAGCGATGGTGCACGGAAACCACGCGAAGCTGCAGCCCGCACCAACAGCCAATCCAGCGGCTGCCAGCGCAGGCCGAGCTTGGGCGAGAACGCATTGCCGAAATCACTGTAGTGATCGGCGCGCGCGGCGGCCTGCAATTCCAGCGTGCTGTGCAGTGGCACGCTCAGTTCTGCATAGGCGGCGCTGACCTGCCGCTGGCCATGCACCTCGGCAATCGCCGGACGTACCTGCAGGCCCGCATCGATCTGCCAGGGGTTGTCCGAATCAAGCTTCTCCTGGCGCCATTCGGCGCCTGCCGCGAAGCCGATGGTGCCCGCCCAGGTTTCACCGAGCGTACCGGACACCTTGGCATCGACGCCCTTGAGCACCGAGTCAGCCGGACGCAGCGTGCTCAGGCCGATGGCAGCCAGTACCGAAGGATCGGTCGCGGAAGGATTGAGCAGGTTGTAGCTACCCGACGCCAAGGCGTCGTACAGCGCCCAACGGTTGGCAAAGCCACCTGACACGGTTTCGCGTTGCTGGCTGGCGGCCTGGAACGCGCCCAGTTCCCAATCCCAGCGCTCGCTCTGCCCGCGCAGGCCAAGCACGCCGCGATACGAGCGCGAGCGGTTGGTCTTGATGGTGCCGCCCAGGTAGAAGAAGGTGTATTCGATCGGGACATCCACACCGTAGCGGTTGTACGGATTGCCCGCAGGCAGGGTGGAACTCACCGGCTCGGCCAAACCGGTATCGGCGTTGAGCGCGAAGCGGCCGCTTTCCAGGGTGAAGAACGGGCTGGAGCCAAACCAGGACACACCCTTGATGTCGCTGTAGATCACCTCGGCGAAGGCTTCCACCGATTCGTTGATGCGCAGCGTGCCATTGACGTAGGCCTGCCAGCGCTTGGTCGAGGGAATCAACGTGGTGTAAGGCGCCTGGTTGAACGCGCAGGTGTCACCAGCCAGCCCATCAATCGGCGCGCTGGCGGTAAGTACCGTGCCCTGCGGGCAATTGCCGGCAGCATCCAGCATCGGTACCGAGGTGCCGTTGATCAGGTAGCGTGCACCCTTGGCTGACCACCCGTTCCAGCGGCCACCGGCCTTGTCGGTGTAGATGCCCGAGCGGGTCAGATCACGCTGGTCCTGATCCAGTCGCTCACGGTTATAGCCTTCCAGCGAGACCAGGATGTTGTAGCCATCGCTGTCCAGATCGCCAACGCCACCGACAAACTTCAGATTCTGCTGGTCCAGCCCGCCCGCTTCGGACGTGCCACCGCTGACACCGACCTCGGCACCTTCAAAACCCTGGCGGGTGATGATATTGACCACGCCGGCCACCGCATCGGAGCCGTAGACCGCCGAAGCGCCGTCCTTCAACACTTCAATGCGTTCCACCGCCACCAACGGCAAGGCATTGAGGTCGACGAACGTGTCCGACAGACCGCCGGCCGGGAAGCCGTAGTTGGCCAGGCGGCGGCCATTGAGCAACACCAGGGTGTTCTTCTGCGACAGGCCACGCAGGCCGATGCCGGCCGAACCGGAGGCCCAGCCGCTGTTGCTGGTTTCGTTGCTGGCGTTGCCGGTATTGGCGGAGATCGAACGCAGCAGATCGGCCACGCTGGCCTTGCCGCTCTGCTCCAGCTGTTGACGTTCAATCACCTGCACCGGGTTGGCGGTCTCGGTATCGGCGCGCTTGATGTTGGACCCGGTGACCCGCACCGCGTCCAGGGTCTTGCTGCCGTCGGCAGCGGTTTCGGCCATGGCCAGGGAGGGGGCGGCGACGGCAGCGGCCACCGCGAGAGCAAGCAGGGAACGAGTAGACATGAAATCCGGGGGAGGGGAAGGACAACAGGGGTCCAGTACCTCATGACCAGCAAATGTCCGGCCAATTACTTTGCTGCATTCGCACATGACATTTTGTTACATCGCTTTATCGCGATGGATATGAAATTTTGACTGACATCACGCGCCAGCGCGGGCCGCCCTACAATTACGCCCATGGATATTTTCAAGGTTTTCACCCTCGAAGCCGCGCACCGGCTGCCCAACGTTCCGCCGGGCCACAAGTGCTCGCGCCTGCACGGCCACTCGTTCCGGGTGGAGTTGCGGGTCAGCGGCGAGCCCGGCCCGGAGACCGGCTGGATCATGGATTTCAGCGACCTCAAGGCCGCCTTCCAACCGCTTTACGACCAGCTTGACCACCACTACCTCAATGACATCCCGGGCCTGGAGAATCCCACCAGCGAGCGCCTGGCGATGTGGATCTGGGAGCGCCTGAAACCCTCCCTGCCCCTGCTCAGCGAAGTCGTGGTGCACGAAACCTGCACCTCCGGCTGCAGCTACAAGGGCGCCTGACACGCTGCCAGGTAGTGCCGAGCCATGCTCGGCGGGGGCTTTACCGGCCAAAACCGACCCCTCCCCAACCCTCCCCTTGGCTACGCCAAAGGGAGGGGGCAACGGCGTAGTGCCGAGCCATGCTCGGCAGAGGCTATACCGGCCAAAACCAACCCCTCCCCAGCCCTCCCCTTGGCTACGCCAAAGGGAGGGAGCAACGGCGTAGTGCCGAGCCATGCTCGGCAGGGGCTCTACCGGCCAAAACCAGTCCCCTCCCCAGCCCTCCCCTTGGCTAGGCCAAAGGGAGGGAGCAACGGCGTAATGCCGAGCCATGCTCGGCAGGGGCTCTACCGGCCAAAAACAACCCCTCCCCAACCCTCCCCTTGGCTACGCCAAAGGGAGGGGGCCAACCCCTGCGCATCCAACCCTTGCTGAACCGTTCAAAATCAAATGTTGCACTGCGCAAAATCCGCGCTATGCTGCAACGCAACACGACCTGCCGGGTTTCGCCGATGTCCGCTCAGTTCACCGATTTCAGCAGTTACACCCAGCAGTTCGCCGCTGCCGCCAACCGTGCAAACCGGCTGGCCCTGGAAAATGCTGAAAGCGTGTTCGGCGTGCAGCTGCGCACCTTCGAGCGCAACACCACGGCCGCTGCCGGCTTCTTTGGCGAACTGGCACAAGCCGGCGCGCAGGCCGATCTGCAGGCCTTGCTGCCCAAGGGCCTGCAGGTAGCACGCGACAACTTCGAGCGGCTGGCCAGTGCCAACCAGGAAGTCGTCGGGCTCAGCCTGAAAGCCGGTGAGGCGCTGGGTGAGCTG
Source organism: Stenotrophomonas sp. (assembly GCA_032112995.1). Taxonomy (GTDB): domain Bacteria; phylum Pseudomonadota; class Gammaproteobacteria; order Xanthomonadales; family Xanthomonadaceae; genus Stenotrophomonas. Next base: position 7,693 of record DAMCTY010000002.1, read on the forward strand.
GTACGCCAGCCGTTTGCCGCCGCCGCTGGCAAGGGCGAGCGCAAACCCCGCTGAGCCCCACACAGAATTTGCGCGGTCCCTCCCCCGCGCAATCCCAGACCCGACAGCATCCCCCTCCCGCTGTCGGGTCTTTTTTTGCCTGCGCTCCAGCGTTCCATCCACAGGGGCTGCACTGGCCGACACCCGCTGGCAAAATCCACGGGCCCACTGCAGCTAGACTCTTACGATGTTCAGCACGTCCACGCTCACCGGCAGCAAGCCGGAACAGTACGCCCAGCTCCTGGCACAGGCCCGCGCCCTGGTCCATGGCGAGGCCGATCGCATTGCCAATGCCGCCAATCTGTCGGCCCTGGTCTACCACGCGCTGCCGCAGCTCAACTGGGTCGGCTTCTACTTCTACGATGGCAAGGAGCTGGTGGTCGGCCCGTTCCAGGGCTTGCCCGCCTGCGTGCGCATTCCCCTGTCCAAAGGCGTATGCGGGGCGGCGGCCAGCAGCGGCCAGACCCAGCGCATCGAGGATGTGGATGCGTTCCCGGGCCATATCGCCTGCGACTCGGCCTCGCGCTCGGAACTGGTGGTGCCGCTGCTGCGCGACGGCGCGCTGGTGGGCGTGTTCGATATCGACAGCCCGGTGCTGGCGCGCTTTGATGCCGACGATCAGTTGGGCCTGGAAGCCATTGCCCAGGTCTTCATTGAGGCGCTGCAATGAGCGCCACCAAGCTGCGCAACATCGGCCCCAAGAGTGCAGCCTGGCTGCGTCAGGTGGGCCTGCGCAGCGAACAGGACCTGCATGCGGTTGGCGCTGTCGGCGCCTTCATGAAGGTACGCCGGGCCGGCTTCAAACCCAGCCTCAACCTGCTGTATTCGCTGGAAGGCGCCCTGCTCGGCTGCCACTGGCAGGAAGTGCCCGAGGCACGCCGCCAACAACTGGTCGCCGAGTACGAAGCCGCCGCTGGCGCGCTGCCCACCACGCGTGCAGGCCAGCAAGCCGGTCCAGTGCATGAGACGCATATGCAGGCCGAAGCCGACGAAGATGAAACCACCGAGATCCGCTTCGAGGACTGAGCCTCACCAAGCTTTTGTACGAGCGGCGTAAGCCGCGAAGCCAGCCGTTCATCGGATCGCACAGGAATGATCGCTGCTGATTCGAATTACATGGCTCCGGACGCAGCTGCGGCTTCGCGGCTTATGCCGCGTCTACAACGCGCCTACAAATCCACTGGCTAACGGTGCGAGGATTACCAGCGCCAGCATCAGCAAGGTTTCCACAACCTCGACGCTGGCGCCCAGGCCATCGCCGGAAATACCGCCCAGCTTGCGCTTCCACCACAGCGCCACCAGCGGCACCAGCAGCAAGGCCAACAGCAACGGCCACGCGACGAATACGCTGATCACCGCCAGCAGCACCGCCCACAACCACATCGCCGCAGGCCGCAGCTGCCAGGAAAACCGCTCACCCAGGCCATCGGCATGCAGGGACGGAATCCGCTGGCTCCACCACAAGGTGCCCCAGCGCGCCCAGGCCGGCACCAGCACGATGCCCAGCCACAACGGCCCCACCGCCAGCTCGGTCAGCAGCACGAACTTGAGCAGCAACTGCATGATCAGGGTGACCACGCCAAACACGCCCATATGCGGGTCCTTGAGCACCTCAAGGAAACGCTGCGGGTTACGGTGCGCCGCGCCGAAGGCATCGGCCACATCGCCCAGCCCATCCAGATGCAGTGCACCGGTCACCCATACCCACACCAGCAGGGTCACCGCGCCAGCCAACCAGGGGCGATCGGCCAGACCGTACAGGGGCAGCGCCAGCAGCACGCCGATGATGGCGCCCACCAAGGGGTAGTACACCGCCGATCTGCTCAGATCCTCCTGCCGGAAATCGCGCACCTGCGGTGTCGGCAGCCGGGTCAGAAATTGAGTGGCAAGGATCAGACGGCGCAGGCTCATGGTTGTCGCAGCTCCAGCAGTTCACCCCATAGCTGACCATCATCGCCGCGCTCCACGCGCAGCCGCACGCGGGTGCCATAGTCGATGCGCATCGCCCACAACGAGGACAAGGCCATGCCGCAGACCCGCGACACGGCCAGGCGCAGCACGCCGGCATGGCTGACCACCAGCACGGGCTGGCCATCGCCATCATCCTCGTCCACCAGCCGGTGCAGTTGTTCTTCCACCCGCGCCTGGAACTGCGGCCAGGACTCGCCATTGGGCGGCACCACATCGTGGGGTTCGCTGTAGAAACCAGCCAGCTGCTCGGCCGGCAATTCATCGAAGTGCTGACCGTCCCAGTCACCGAAGTCCAGCTCGGCCCAATCCGGATGGATCTCGCAGAACTGGTTGCTGCCGGCTACCAGCGCATGCGCAGTGTCCAGCGCGCGACGCCGCGGCGAGGTGATCACCCGGCTCCAGCCGATGCCGGCATGGCAGCGGTACAAGGCATCCATCGCGCCGTCGATCAACGGCGGATCGGTGCGCCCGTCCAGATAGCCGGCGCGGCCGGTGGAGGCGTGCCGCATCAGATCAAGAATCATGGCGTGCCATCGCGATCGGCAACCGCCGCTTCGGCGAAGGTCGCCATGCTGTTGTGCAGGGCGCAGGCCATGCGCACCAGGGGCAAGGCCAAGGCCGCGCCCGAGCCTTCGCCAAGGCGCAGGTCCAATGCCAGCAGGGGCTGCGCCTCCAGCGTCTGCAACAGGCGCAGATGACCACGCTCGGCCGATTGATGCGAGAACAACAACCACGGCCGCACGCCGGGATTGATGCGCACCGCGGCCAGGGCGGCAGCAGAGACGATGAAACCGTCCACCAGCACCGCAACGCCGCGCTGTGCAGCGGCAATCATCGCCGCACTCATCGCGGCGATTTCCAGGCCGCCGACGCGTTGCAATGCCGCCACCGCAGGCATGGCAGCGGCAGTGATGGCCGCGCCATGCAGGTTCAGCGCGCGCGTGATCAGGTTCTTCTTCTGCACCATGCGCACCGCATCCAGGCCGGTGCCGGCACCCACCAGTTCGTCCAGCGGAAGCTGCGCCAGGGCGGCGGCCAGGGCACTGGCGGCGGTGGTATTGCCGATACCCATCTCGCCGAGCACCAGCAGATCGGCGCCCTCGGCGCAGGCGGTTTCAACGGCACGCCGGCCGGCATCGAAGGCGGCCTGCAGATCGTCTTCGGTCATGGCCGGGCCGGTGCTGAAATCATAGGTGCCCTGCCGGGTTTTGGACTGCACCACGCCTGCAATGGCGCTGCTGGCGCGGCTGCCCACATCCCAGACATGCAGCGGCAGGCCCAGCTCGCGTGCCAATACCGCGATGGCGGCACCGCCGCCGGCAAAGTTGTGCAGCATCTGCACGGTCACTTCGGCGGGATAGGCCGACACGCCCTGCGCGGTCACCCCGTGGTCGCCGGCAAACACCAGCACCGGCACCCGCTGCGCCTGCGGCCTGTCCACCGCCTGCAACGCGGCCAGTTCAACGGCCAGACTCTCCAGGCGGCCGAGGGCGCCTTCGGGCTTGGTCAGCTGGCGCTGCCGGGCCAGGGCGCGTTGCCGGTATTCCTGCGATGGCTGCCCGCAGGCCTGCCCGTACCATGTTTCTGTCACGACTGTTCCGATACTGCGTTTGCAGCACGCATTCTAGCCATTCGCCAGGCCTTGCCGCCGCCTGCGGCCTGTCATCAGGCACGGCAACACCCGCATGGCGTAGCCCGGGTAAGCGCCAGCGCACCCGGGGAATGAGCGCTGGGCAGTGTGGATACGCGCTGCAGTGCCCTGCACTTCCCGGGTGCGCTGCGCTTACCCGGGCTACCGGGGCGAACGCCCATTCCGACAATGCGGGCGGCAACCGACTCGTCGCTTGCCGTCCGGTCGAAGCAGGTACATACGATGCGTAGCCCGGGTAAGCGCCAGCGCACCCGGGGAGTGAGCGCTGGGCAGTGTGGATACGCGCTGCAGTGCCCTGCACCTCCCGGGTGCGCTGCGCTTACCCGGGCTACCCGGGCGAACGCCCATTTCGCCAACGCTGATGGCAAGCAACTCGCTGCTTGCGGTCCGGATGAAGCAGGTACATACAACGCGTAGCCCGGGTAAGCGCCAGCGCACCCGGGGAATGAGCGCTGGGCGGTGTGGATGCGCGCTGCAGTGCCCTGCACCTCCCGGGTGCGCTGCGCTTACCCGGGCTACCCGGGCGAACGCCCATTCCGCCAACGCTGATGGCAAGCAACTCGCCGCTTGCGGTCCGGATGAAGCAGATACACACGACACGTAGCCCGGGTAAGCACCAGCGCACCCGGGGAATGAGCGCTGGGCGGTGTGGATGCGCACTGCAGTGCGCTGCACTTCCCGGGTGCGCTGCGCTTACCCGGACTACGGGGGCGTGCGCGGGGGCGTGAACGCCCATTCCGGCAACGCTGGCGGCAATGGCATAGAATGCGCGCACTTTCGGGTGACCGACCGGCATGGCCGGCCGGTTGAAACGGGAAGCCGGTGCCGCGTACCGCTGGAACTCCAGCGTCCGCCATTCCGGCACTGCCCCCGCAACGGTAAGCAGGACAAGGCCAGACATACCGCCACTGTGCACGGCACGGGAAGGCGTCTGGACGGAAGCGGCAAGCGCCGCCTCGCCTGCAAGTCCGGAGACCGGCCCGAAAGCCGACTGGTTGCGATGCGGAGGGCATGGCGGCGGCTGTAGCGCCGTGTGCGCCGCCTCCGTCTCCCCCCCTCCCGCGGCAGCCTCCCTCATCCGTCTGCGCGGGAGCGTGCAGACCCAGGAGCTTGCATGAAACTGTCCCACCACACCCTTTCCCTGGCCCTTGCGCTGGCCCTGCCGGGCGTTGCCACCGCACAGAATGCGCCGACCGAGCTGGACGACATCACCGTCACCGCCACCCGCACCCCGATCTCGATCGAGAACAGCGTGGTGCCGGTGCAGGTGATCGACCATGCACAGATCGATCGCAGCCAGGCCACCACCCTGCAGGACCTGCTGCGCGGTCGCGCCGGCCTGGATTTCACCAACCAGGGCGGCATCGGCAAGATCACCTCGCTGTTCCTGCGTGGCACCAACTCCAACCAGGTGCTGGTGCTGGTCGACGGCGTGCGCATCGGCTCGGCCACCAATGGCATGGCCACCCTGCAGGATCTGCCGATCGACCAGATCGAACGCGTGGAAATCGTGCGTGGCCCGCGTTCGAGCCTGTATGGCTCCGAAGCCATCGGCGGCGTGATCCAGATCTTCACCCGCACCGCCGGCCAGGGCCTGCAGCAGAACCTGGCGATCACCGCCGGCAGCAACAACCTGCGCCAGGTCGGCGCCGGTTTCAGCAACCGCGGTGAGCGCGGCTGGATCTCCGCCCAGGGCGGCTACCAGGACACCGACGGCATCAACGCCTGCCGCGGCACTGCCGCCGGCTGGGGCGCCGGCTGCTATGCCGACGAACCGGACCGCGATGGCTACCGCAACACGTCCATCAACGTGCGCGGCGGCTATGCGCTGAGCGAAACCCTGAACCTGGAAGGGCACGTGCTGAACTCGGCCTCGCGCAACGAGTACGACGGCAGCATCTTCGGTGGCAACGAGGCCGACAACCGCCAGCAGGTCTACGGCGCCAAGCTGGCCTGGCTGCCGTCCGACAGCTTGCGCCTGACCGCCCAGGTTGGCCGCAACGTCGACCAGGCCGACGCCTACTTCGCCGCCAACGGCAGCCGCACCTTTGCCAGCACCTTCGACACCCGCCGTGATACCGCGGCCGTGCAGGGCGACATCGCGTTGGCCGAAGGCCAGCAGCTGAGCGTGGGTGCCGACTGGCAGAACGAGCAGATCACCAGCTCCACCAACTTCGACGTGCGCGAGCGCGACAACACCGGCGTGTTTGCCGAGTACCAGGGCCAGTTCGGTGCGCACTCGCTGCAGGCCAGCGTGCGCAATGACGACAACGAGCAGTTCGGCAACCACACCACCGGCAGCTTGGGCTATGGCTTTGCCTTCGGCAATGGCCTGCGCCTGACCGCCAGTGCCGGCACCGGCTTCAAGGCGCCGACCTTCAACGACCTGTACTACCCGGGCTTCAGCAACCCGCTGCTGCAGCCGGAGGAATCCAAGAGCCTGAACCTCGGCATCGCCCAGTACGCCGACACCTGGAACTGGACCTTCAACGCCTATGAAACCCGCATCGACCAGCTGATCGGCTACGACAGCAGCTTTGCCCTGGTCAATGTGGCCGAAGCCCGCATCCGCGGCGCCGAGCTGACCGGCTTCCTGTCGCTGGCCGGTTTCGATATCAACGCCCAGGCCAGCTTCACCGACCCGCGCGACCACACTGCCGGTGCCGCCACCTACGACAACCTGCTGGCCCGCCGTGCGCGCACCAGCGGCCGCCTCGATGTGGACAAGCGCTTCGGCCCGCTGAGGCTTGGCGTGACCGCCGCCGGCAGCGGCCACCGCTTCGACAACGCTGCCAACAGCGTGCGCCTGGCCGGCTACGGCACGGTGGACCTGCGCGTGGAATACGCCATCAACGATGCCTGGAGCCTGCAGGCCAAGGCCGCCAACGTATTCGACCGCGAGTACGAAACCGTTGCCTGGTACAACCAGCCGGGCCGCGAGTACCAGCTGACCCTGCGCTACAACAGCAAGGCCAACTAAGGCAGTACGGCTGCACAACGCGTGCAGCCATCGCCCGCCTGAAAACAAACTGGGCCGACGGTCACCCCGTCGGCCCAGTGCGTTTGCATCGGCGGCGGTGCGTTACAGCTTCACGCGTACGCCAAGGTTGAAGGTACGGCCCAGCACGTCATACACCGCGGCCTGGTAACCACTCTGGTTGAAGCCCGCACCACCGGCTTCCGCACCCGGCACACGCGGCGGGGCGCGGTCGAAGGCGTTGTTCAGGCCACCGAACACACTGACCTTCGGCGTGAACTGGTAGCTGGCATAGAAGTCGCTGTAGAACGTGTTGCCGGCCCACTCGCGCTCATACTCGGCGGTGGAGGTGGTGCTGCCACGCATCTTGGACACATGGCGCAGGGTCCAGTAGAAGCTCATCTTCGGGTTGGACCAACCGGTACGCACCGTGCCCTTCCACTTCGGCGTGCCCCACAGCGTGAGGTAATTCCATGCATCGTCCGGATTCAGCGGATCGGCGACGAACTTGCGTTCCAGCGTGCGGCCGTAGCTCAGGTCGACCAGGATACGACCGGCATTGGAATCTGCGGCACCACCCAGGTCATAGAACCAGTTGGCATTGATATCCACGCCACGGGCAATGCTTTGCGCCAGGTTCAGCTGCTGCACGGCCACCTCGACGATGTCGCCGGCCGAATCGCGGGTGACCAGATCACAGAAGGCGTTGTCGAGGCTGGCCTGGTCAACGCAGCGGTTGAGGATGGTCTGGTAGTCCAGCGTGGAGATCACCCCGCGCAGGTCGATCTTGTAGTAATCGGCGGACACGGTCAGGTTGGAGACGAAGCGTGGGCGCAGCACCACGCCAAAGGTCGTGGTTTTGGCCGTTTCCGGCTTCAGTTTGGTGTTGCCGGAGTAGACGATGTCCTTCCATTGCCAGTAGTTGCTGACGCTGGTGTCGCTGGGGCTGATTGCCGCGCAGTTGGCTGCCGTGAATTCAGTGGCATCGGTGCGGTTGGCCACGGCCCAGTCATTGCACGGATCGTAGATCCAGGCGGCCGAGACACTGCCCGCTGTGTAGAGCTCGCCGATGTTGGGTGCGCGGATCGCCTTGCCGTAGGTACCACGCAAGGTAATGTCCTCTATCGGTGCCCATTCCAGGCCCAGCTTGGTCGTGGTGGTGCGGCCGGCAGTACTGTAATCGGAGATGCGACCCGCCAGTTCCAGCGACAGGCGCTTGGCACCGGCGACATCGGACAACAGCGGCAGGCTAAGCTCGCTGAAGATCTCCTTGACGCTGAACTCACCGTTCAACGCGGTCTGGGTAGTGCCCAGGGTCGGATCGTAGGCCGGGTTGCTCGGATCGTATTGGGCGATGGTGCCAATCTCGTTGCGTTCCTTGCGGTACTCCGAGCCCAACACGATCTTGGCTTCGCCGCCGGGCAGGTCGAACAGACCGCCGGAGACATAGGCCGAGGCAACCTTCTGGGTCAATGTGGTCGAGGACCAGTCGGTGTCATAGCGCAGCCAATCGACCATGTCCGAGGTCAGGCGCTTGAACGGATTGATCGCCACGCAGCCAGCCGGGCCATTCCAGCAGATCGGATTACCGGCAGCGTCCACATAGGAGTCCAGGCCCGAGATCAGGCGGTCGTAGGAGGCCGCATTGAGCTCACGGGTGCGCTGGCGGCTACGGCCGTAGGAGTAGTAAGCCTCATAGTTCCAGCTACGGCCAATGAAGTCGAAGTAGCCCTCCACACCCACGGTCGCCTGCAGCAGCTTGCGATCAGTCTGCTGCCGCATGTGCCCCAGTTCTTCGTCGAAGTGGCGTCCAAAAGCGATGCCCTTGGTGAAAGCTCCCCCATTGGCGTCGATCATTTCCTGGGTGATGAACGGGCTGTAGTAGGGCACTACTTCGCTGCCACCCGAACCATAGGTACTGAGCGAACGCCATGAGGCTTCGGATTGGCTCTGCGAATAGTTGACCGTGCCCACCAGACGCAGTGAATCGGTGACATCGAAATCCAGCGTTGAACGGACGGTCTGCCGATCCGACGGCGTCACCAGGTACCAGGAGTCATAGCGGCCGCCGAACTCGCCGCCATCGGTGGTGCCCTGTTGCAACACATTGAAGCTGGAGCTCAGGTTGGTCAGACCACCCGGGCCCAGCTGCGAGTGGCGCAGCGAACCGTCCGGATTGAACGTGTAAAGGCAGTTCGCCGCATTCGCCGAACTGCAATTGCCCAGCGACACCGTTGCATTGGGCGAGTTGTAGACGTTGCGGCTATTGTCCAGGATCCGGTACGGCTCGGTGTTGTTGGCGCGCGCATAGTACGGATAGCCATTGGCCGTCCACGGACGGTCCTGACCGCGCACCGTGCCGGAGTTTTCTTCCCAGAACCCGTACAGGGTGAAGTTGCCGCGGTTGTCAGCGAAGTTCTTGCCGAACAGCACGTCGCCGGTATAGGTCGGCATGTCGCCCCGCGACGAATCGGCGTAGCGCACGCTCGCTTCCAGGCCTTCGTAATCGCGCTTGAGGATGAAGTTGACCACACCGTTGACCGCATCGGCGCCGTACAGCGCGGATGCGCCACCGGTGACCACGTCCACACGCTCGATCATGCTTGCAGGCAGCGCGCTTACGTCGACACCGGCGGTGCCGGGGATCGATGCAACCTGGCGGCGCCCATCCACCAGCGTCAAGGTGCGCTGCACGCCCATGCCACGCAGGTCCAGCGCACTGACACCGACATTGCCGGTCTGGTTGGCGGTCTGGCTGGTCTGGGTTGCAGCAAAGCTGGGCAACTGGTTCACCAGATCGGCGATCTGGGTGTAGCCGGAGGCCTGGATCTTTTCCGCACTGATGGCGGTAACCGGTGCGGGGCCTTCGAAACCCGGCTCACGGCGGATACGCGAACCCGTGACGATCACGGTGTCCAGATCCTTGGCGTCCAACGCAGCAGTTGCCTGCTTCTCCTGCGTGGCCGCTGCCGCGGCATCCTGCGCCCATGCAGCGCCCGTTGCGGTGGCACACAAGGCAATGGCAACAGCGGCTGCCAGCTGGCCACGCCGACGACATGGAATGCGCTCGGCGCGATGATTCGTCTTCATCTACTTCCCCTTGAATATGAAATGCGAAACGAAAGTTGAGCAAGCAGCCACGAAGTGGCTGATGCACCGCCCAGCCAACACCTGCCGGCGCACGCCACCGCCATGACGGCGCTGTCGCCGCCAGGACATCGGACTATTACGCGCACACGCTGACCGGCCTCGGCGCGGGCAAGCGCAATGGTCGACAACAGATGGAGCGATCACGGTCCCCGGGGCCCCGAACGAGGCCACACCGAAGGCAAACAAGCACACAACGCCGAGCCAGGACCACCACTGCGCGCACCGTTTCTGGCATCCACGCGCTACCTTGGCATAACCGACCCGGATTTTGAGATCCGCCTAATACCAGCCCCCTGACCGGCCCCTGCAAACGCCTGCTCGCTGTCCAACGTGCAGGACTGATAAAAACAAGACAACCTGTAACAACTGCAACCAACTGATTTAAAGGCATCTGCAGAAACGAAAGCACGTCATGACCGTACATTTCGGAATCAATATTCCACTGCAGCTACGGCCGCATGCTAGGCGTATCTTGGCCTGCACGATGCGGATTTCAGCATACTTATTGCGCTTGAGAGACCGCCGCAGGAATGGCAGGGTGTGCGCTCTGCAACGGAGAGCAACGCCATGGCTGTCACCCTGTCACCGCAGGTATTGGTGCGCATGTTTGATCCCCTTCCCGACGTGGTGTTCTTCATCAAGGACACCGAATGCCGGTATACACACGTCAACCAGACCTTGATGCAACGGCTGGCGAAGAAGAGCCGCGAGGAGATCGTCGGCAGGAGCGTATTGCAGCTTTATCCTGCACACCTGGCCGCGCGCTACATCCTGCAGGACCGGCGCGTGCTGACAGGCGAAGTCATCGAAGACATGCTTGAACTGCAGCTCTATGCCAACCGCAGCCCGGGCTGGTGCCTCACCCTCAAGCAGCCGCTGGTGGAAGACAACCGCATCGTCGGCTTGATCGGCATCTCGCGCGATCTTGGCCAACCCGACCGCGAGGACTCCTCCTTCCAGCGCCTGCACGCTGCAGTGGAATACATGCAGGCGCATTTCCACGAGCCCTTGCGCGTGCGCACACTGGCCGGCAAGAGCGGCGTCTCGGTTGCGCAGCTGGAGCGCCTGTTCAAGAAAGTATTCCAGCTGACACCGCAGCAGCTGCTGACCAAGTTCCGCATCGAGGCTGCAACCCGCATGTTGTTCACCGACACCAGCATCGCCAGCGTCGGCCAGGCCTGTGGCTTCTCCGACCAGAGTGCCTTCGCGCGCCAGTTCAAGCACACCGTCGGCATGACCCCGCGCGACTATCGGGCGCTGGCTGCGACGCCGAAGTAGCCGTCACGCGCGCGATGCGATGCGATTGAAAGCAGCTTTTCCGCCTGCTCGCCGCCGGAGCTTCAATCGTCGCAGGCAACCACCAGCGGCACGCCGCGCGTCGGGTGCTCGATCACCTGCACAGGCTGGCCGTAGACCTTGCCGATGATCTCGCGGGCCAGCACTTCGCGCGGTGAGCCATCAGCGGCAATGTGCCCGTCGCATAGCATCACGATGCGATCGGCATAGGCCGATGCCAGGTTGAGGTCATGCAGTACCACCACCACGCAACGGCCTTGCGCTGCGAGCGCGCGGGCGCTGCGCAAGGTACGCTCCTGATGGCGAAGATCGAGCGCGGCGGTTGGCTCATCCAGCAGCAGCACCGGTGTCTGTTGTGCCAACGCCCGCGCAAGCGAGGTGCGTGCGGCTTCGCCACCGGACAACGTCTGCACATCGCGACCGGCGAGGCCGGAAACATCCACCTCAAGCAACGCCGCTTCGACGATCGCCGCATCCTGTCGTGGCTGTGGTGGATGCGGCAAACGTCCCATCGCCACCACTTCGCGCACGCTGAAGGCAAAGTGCACGGCATGATCCTGCGCCATCACTGCCCGCTGCAGGGCGAGCTCGCGTACCGGCCAATCGGCCAGTGCGCGGCCATGCAGCGTCGCCGTCCCGGCGTCCGGTTCGGCATCACCGGCAAGCAGGGCCAACAAGGTCGACTTCCCTGCCCCATTGGGGCCAACCAAAGCGGTCAGCGTGCCCGCCTGCAACGCTAGATCAACACCCGCCAACACCTGGCGACTGCCACGCAGCACGCTGACCCCCCGTAATTCCAGCAATGGTGTGCTCATGCCCTACCCCCGCGCTTGCGCAGCACCAGCCACAGGAAGAACGGTGCGCCCAGTGCCGCGGAGAACAGGCCGAGCGGGATTTCCGACGGTGGATCCAACGTGCGCGCGACGGTATCGGCCACCACGATCAACAGCGCGCCGACCACGCCCGACAAAGGCAGCAGCCAGCGATGCCCGGGGCCAACCAGCATCCGCACCAGATGCGGCACCACCAGGCCGACGAAACTGACGCTGCCAGCAAACGCCACCGCTGCACCCACCAGCAGCGCACTGAACGCCACCAGCAACAAACGCGTGCGCGCTACATCCAGGCCGATGTGACGTGCCTGGCGCTCACCGAGCGCAAGCATGTCCAAGGGCGTAGCCAGCCGCAGCAGGGCCAGCAGGCCGATCACGAATACCGGCGTGACCGCCGCCACGTCGCTCCAACTGGCCTGCGCCAACGAGCCCATCTGCCAGAACACCAGCGACTGCAGCTCGCTCTCACTGGCGATATAGGTCAGGAAGCCGACCGCCGCCGAGCAGCCCGCACCAATCGCAATACCGACCAGCAACAAGGTTGCGGTGCCCTCTCCCCGTCCCGGCCGCGCCAATAGATAGATCAAGGTTGTGGCACCGGCACCGCCAATGAAGGCCGCCAATGGAATCAACCACACAGCGAATGCACCCGCGCCAAGCACGATGGCCGCCACCGCACCCAGCGCCGCACCCTGGCTGACGCCGACGATGCCCGGGTCAGCCAGCGGGTTGCCAAACAGACCCTGCAGCGCGACGCCGGCCATCGCCAGCGACGCACCAACCAACGCGCCCAACAGCGCGCGTGGAATACGCAGCTGCCAGACCACGCCCATGTCGCGGGCACTGATCGACTGCGGATCCGCCAAACCGAACTGCGCCGCCATTGCCCGCAGCACGTCGGCTGCAGGCAGCTTCAGCGGACCAGTGCCGAACGACAACACCACCGCGCCCAGCAGCACCGCCAGCAACAGACATAGCAGCAGCGCGCCGTTCGGCCGCCGGACCTGCGCCGACATCATCCGCGCGACAACTCCGCAAGTGCCTGCGCCAAGGCCAGCGCACCGGCACCGGAGCCCACGCTGGTGGATTTCAATTCGACATCCGGCATCACCCAGACACGGTTGGCCGCGCCGGCCGGCGTGTGCTTCAGGGTCGGATAGGCCTTCCACAGGCCGGCTTCACCGCCGAACAAGCGCAGATCGTTTTCGGTTACCAGGATCACATCCGGTGCCGCCGCGACAACGCCCTCGTTGCTGAGCTGGGAATAGTTGGCCACGCCCGCTTCTTCGCCGATGTTGATGCCACCAGCGATGGTGATCAGCTGGTTGGCGGCGCTGTCGGCGCCGGCCACGGTGGGCAGGCCACCGGCGCCGCTGGCCGACAGCGCGATCACCCGTGGGCGCTTCGCGTTGTCCTTGGCGATGGCTGCGGCCTGATCGAGCTGTGCCTGCACCTGTGTCGCGAGTTCCTCACCCTGCGTGGCCAGACCCAAAGCAGCAGCCACCTTGCGCACCTTGTCCGCCGGCGGCTGCAGGTCATCGATCACCACCGCGGCATGACCGGTCGCGCGCAGGCGTTCGGCCAGCACCGCGTGGCGGCGCAGGCTGTTGCCGAGGAACAGGGTTCCGTCCAGGCTCAGCACGCCTTCCACGCCGGTGGTGCGGTTGAACAGGAAGTGCTTTGGCGCAGCCCGGCCTGCAGCGGTCGCCGAGCGTTCCGGCGCGGCAAAGACCTTTTCAGCCAGGCCCAGCGCTTCGATCACCGCGATCACATCATCGCCACCCGTGACGATGCGACTGATGTCGCTCACTTCAACGTCCACGCCATCGTCCGAGCGCAGCTTGGCCGGCAACTGCGGTGCTGCTGCAGCGACTTGCGGCACATCCTGCCCGGCCACACGCTTCCAGCCGGCCGGCAAGACGCTCGCATCAGCGGCATCGGTAGCAGGCGCTGCAACTGCGGGCGCTTCGGCTGCAGCCTGCGGTGGTGCTGGGCTGCGATCACAGCCGACAACAAGCGCGGCCAGCAGCAGGCCCAGGCCAGTCGGAACAAGGGGGGTGGCTTTCATCAATACGTCCTCGGTTACCAGATTGGCCGGCGCATTGGAGCTGCGAGCCAGCCAGATTTTGATGGCAGTGCGGGAGATGCCGTTGCCGGCATCTCCCGCGCGTTGACCGCCTTGCCGCGCCCAGGGCGCGGCGGATAACTCAGCGCTGCACAGGCAGCAGGCGGGTGATGCGATCGCCCTTGGCGTCATCGGCGCCCTTGGACTTGTTGATCGCGAACATCACCGCATCGGGGCCCTTGCTGACGTGGTTCGGGTAGGTGCCGCCGTCGAGGTTGGCAACGATGTTGCCGTCTTCATCGACCACCGTGACGGTGCCGGCAGCGCGGTTGCTGACATAGGCCAGGCGCGTGCTCGGGCTGTAGGACACGTTCAAGGAGCCGGCGCCAACGTAGACGTCGTGCTCGACCTTGGCCGTGGCCGGGTCAACGATCAGCAGGTTGTCGCTGCCCTGCGACACCACCAGCAGGCGCTTGGCGACCGGGTTCCATGCAACGCCGATCGCGTCACGCGCGCCGGGCAGCGGGAACACCTTCTCCACCTTGCCGCTGGCGCCGTCGATGATCGCCGCCTCGGCGGCGGCCAGGCTGACGGTGTAGACCTTGCCGGTAGCCGTATCGATGTCCAGGCTGCCCGGAGTGAAGGCCTCGCCACGTTTGCCGGAGGCAATGGTGATGTTGTCCAGCTGCTGCAGCGTGCGGGTGTCGAACACGCTGATGTAGTCGGCGCCCGTGGCCGAGACATAGGCACGGTTGCGCTGTGCATCGACCACCACGTCACGCGCATGCGACACCGCGCCGACCGGGTACTGCTTGACCAGTGACAGGTCGGACTGACGGTAGACCGCCACCGTGTCCTGGCGGGTGTTGGTCACCCACACATTGCCATTGGCGTCATCCACGCCCACGCCGTACACAGCAAACAGGTTGCCGTCATTGCCCGGTGCCGCCTGCGGCGATACGCGGGCGATGATCTGCAGCGATTCCGGATCCACCTTGAGCAGCTCGGACTGCTTCACCGGCGGGCGGCCGACGGCACTAGTCACGAATGCGGCCTTGCTGGCCGGGCTGTAGGCCACCTGATACAAGCCCTGCACCAAGCGGTTGCTGGCGGCCTGGATGCGCTCCTGGCCGGACAAGGGCACTTCGCGCGAGACCTTCAGCGAGAACACCGCTGCGGCGTCCGGCGCAGCCGCACGCACCACGATCGGCTGCGGACCGGCGACGGCATCGGCGGGAATCGCCAGCGTGCCACTGAACTTGCCTTCGCCATTGGCGACATAAGGCTGTGCGTTGAGCACAGTCTCACCGCGCAGCAAGGTCACCTTCTGGCCCGGGGTGAAGCCATTGCCCTCGATACCGGTTTCGCTGCCCGGCAACACCACCGGCGCGGTAGCGCGAACGCTGCCATTGAACGCGGTGTCGGGCTGCGCGAATACCTGCGCACCAGCAGCGCCGGTAGCCAGCAACAGGGCCAGGCCGAGCAGATGCGGACGCGCGGCGCGGGTGGTAGTGGAAGCAGTAGTGGAACGAACGTTTGCCATCGGGCATTACCTCTTGGGTGCTGCGCGACGTCGCGCGCATCGTGGGTTTCTGCCTGGGCGGTGACGCTGCCTGGGTAATGGAGTGCCGGGCCGTCTGCCCGGACTGGAAACTCAAATAAGGAGCAGGCAGATCAGGAGCGTGGCTCCGCGCTGCGGTCGCGCACGCCGGTGATTTCATGCAATGCACGCATCAGCGAGGCACGGAACATCGGGCCATGGCCGAGGCCATCGAACTGGTGGTACTCGACATCCAGCCCCGGCACCTGGTGCAGGCGCGCAGACAGCTGCTCGGCGGCGTCGGATGGCGCACCGGAGACGCGCTTCAGATGTGCCAGCACACGCGGATTGCTCATGTCGCGGTTGCTGGTATCGCGGTCACGCTCACCGCCACCGAGCATCATCAGCACCCGCGCCGGATGACCGGCGTTGTTGCCGATGAACTGGCGCTCGGGAGCCCCCAGCATCGCGCCCTGCTGCCACCACAGCGACGGACTAGCCGGCACATAGGTCTGGAATGCACCGCTGCGCGTATACAGCGTATGCAGCACGAACAGCCCGCCCAGCGAATGCCCCCACAATGCCTGCTTGCTGGCATCGGTAGCCACGCGTTGCACCAGCTGCGGGCGGATGCGCCGCTCGATCACTTCCAGGAACGCATTGGCGCCACCGCCAACCGCCGCGCCACCGTCTTCGGGCTGGTCGGCTGTCGGCGTGTAGTCGCGGGTACGCGCAGGCGAATCGATACGCTGCTGGTTGTCGTAGCCGACGAACACCAGCACCGTCGGCTGCTTCTGCGCCAGTTCCTCCAGCAATGGCGCGTCGAATTCCATCAACGCGCCATTGCCATCCAGCATCCACAGCGCCGGGAAACCCGCTGCCGGCGCGATGCCGGCAGGGATGCCCAGATTGACCCGCCAGGTGCGCTGGCCATCATCACTGCGTACCACGAAGCGTTCGAAGCGGTAGTGCGCCGAGCCGGTATCGGCAACGGTCTGGCCCATCAACTGCGCCGGATTACGCTGCTGGGCCGCGGCCATCGGCGCGACTACGCCGAGCAACAACAGCGAGGCCACGGCGAGCAGTGAGTGGAATCGGGTGCGCATGTGCGTTTTCATCGCTGTGCCTGGATCAGAAGCCGACGGTCAGGTTCACCCAGTAGCTGCGGCCGGGTTCGTTGTAGGTAGCGGCACCTGCACCGGTAGCACTGGTGCTGGTGGTGCCTTCGCGGAACAGGCGCTTGTCGAACAGGTTGTTGATGCCGCCACCCACGCGCACTTTTGGCGTGATCCGGTACTGGCCGCCCAGGCTCCACAGGTCATAGGCAGCGCGCGTATCCGGCGGCAGCACAGCACCGGTGGTGCTGGACTGTGTCGCCGACTCCTGCTTGCCGTAGAAGGTGCCGGTCAGCATGAACGACAGCTGCGCGTTCACCTGCCAATCCAGGAAGGTGTTGACGGTGTACTCGGGGATGATGGACAGCGGCTGGTCGGTGGTCTTGTCGACGTTCTCGATCATCCAGGTGACATTGGTATTCCACGACAGCACATCACCACCGCCGATCAGCGGCACCTTCAGGTTGCCTTCGACGCCACGGATGATGGCCTCCGGCGCATTGGTCCACTGGAACACCTGGCCCTTGGTGTCATTGGTGATGCCGATGCGGTCCTGGCCGGCAACGATCTTGTCCTTGTAGTCGTTGTGGAAATAGGTGACCGAGGCATGCCAGCCGTTGTCGGGCGCCCACTCGATGCCGATCTCCTTGTTGATGCTGGTTTCCGGATCGAGGTTGGCGTTACCCATCACGTAGCAGCCCGAGCCCAGGTTCGGGTTCAGCACCGGGCAGCCATTGCCGCGCGTGTAGTAGAGGTAATCCGGGTTGGCCTGGTACAGGTTCGGCGCCTTGAACGCGCGCGCGATGCCGCCCTTGATCGCCCAGTCTTCAGCCAGCTTGAACTGCACGTTGAGGCTGGGGCTGAGGTTGTCGCCGAACTGCGAATGGTGATCGAAGCGCAGGCCCGGGGTCAGCGTCCAACGCTCGCCGATGTACAGGTTGTCCTCGACGAACACCGCCGCGAACTGCTGGTCGCTCTTGCCGGTGCGCACGCCGTCATAACCCGGGATGCCGCCACCGCTGCTGGAACTCTGGGTCACCGAGTACGGATCATCCAGCTTCATGTCGCGGTACTCGAAGCCCAGCGTCGCCACCTGCTCGATACCGCCCCAGTTCAGCGGCACGTTGATCTCGCCGTCCACGCGGGTGGAGGTCAGTTCGGACGTGGAGAAGCTCGCGCCTTCGGTGATCGAGCCTTCCGGGCCACCGGCCAGTCCTTCGTTCAAGCGCGTGTTGTCGGTGTCGTCGTAGGCGGCGGTGATGCGCGAAGTGCCCCAGTCGTAGCTGCCTCGATGGGTCAGGCCGAACGAACGGCGCAGCATCACATTGGTCTCGGCACCGTAAAGCGCGTTCAAACGCTCGAAACCGTCGCTGCTGACGCCGCGCTCGCCGGAGTAGATATTGCCCTGGCGGCTGACCGCGGCATCCAATTCCAGCACGTGGTTGTCGTTGATGTCGTAGCGCAGCAGGCCACTGATATCGCGGTTGCGCACACCTTCGCGGCCGGCCGGCGGGGTCACGCCGGTGGCGAAGTCTTCATTGAGGTACAGCGAATCGGCGTCGGTCTTGTTGACATTGCCGAACAGACGGAACGAGAGCTGCTCGCTCAGCGGGCCGGACAGCTGGAAGCCAACGCGCTCGCTGTCGCCTTCATCGCTGTGCTCGGCCTGGCTGCCGTAAAGCGTCAACGAGCCGGTCAGGTCGCCGGTCGGCTTCTTGGTGATGATGTTGACCACGCCACCGGAAGCGCCAGAACCATAACGTGCAGCAGCGGGGCCACGCAGTACTTCGATGCGTTCCACCGCTTCGGCCGGCACCCAGTTGCTGTCGCCGCGGCTGTTGCGTTCACCGCTGCGGCCCATGCGCACCGAATCGCGCGAGCTCACCGGGCGGCCATCGATCAGGATCAAGGTGTTTTCCGGGCCCATGCCACGGATGTCGATCTGGCGGAAATTACCGTAGGACCCGGACGCGGTGTTGCCGGTCAGGTTGACGCCGGGCATGCGCCGGATCACCTCGGACAGATCGTTGGCCGGCGGCAGACGTTCCAGGTCCACGGACGTGATCACCGAGCTGCCCAGTGCCTGCTTGGCAATCTGCTCGGCAGTGACGTGCACGGTGTCGATATCGGTGGCTGCCGCCGCACCTTCGGCCAGGGCTGGGCCAGCGAGCAGAGCGCTCAAGGCCAAGGCGGCGGACAGCGGATGACGGGACAGCAGGACACGCGCGGACAACCGCGACGAAGAACGACGGGACATGGGGAAGCCTCTCGACAGTGGGGACGAACCTCTGGCGAACGGCTTGAGGAACGAAGGGTCTGCGTGCAGCGCCGGGGATCAAACGCCGGGCGTGCTGCGAATGGGCGTAGTTTACACCAGATGCGAATGATTATTAATAACCTGTGACGATAAGTCGATGGCGCGCTTGGCTTTTGCCGGGAAAGCCCCTGCCGAGCATGGCTCGGCACTACACGCTCCCTCCCTTTGGCGTCGCCAAGGGGAGGGTTGGGGAGGGGTGCTGCTGGCTTTGGCCGGGAAGGCCCCTGCCGAGCATGGCTCGGCACTACACGCTCCCTCCCTTTGGCGAAGCCAAGGGGAGGGTTGGGGAGGGGTGATGTTGGCTTTGGCCGGGGATGCCCCTGCCGAGCATGGCTCGGCACTACACGCCCCCTCCCTTTGGCGAAGCCAAGGGGAGGGTTGGGGAGGGGTGCTGTTGGCTTTGGCCGGGAAAGCCCCTGCCGAGCATGGCTCGGCACTACACGTTCCCTCCCTTTGGCGTAGCCAAGGGGAGGGTTGGGGAGGGGTGCTTCTGGCTTTGGCCGGGAAAGCCCCTGCCGAGCATGGCTCGGCACTACACGCTCCCTCCCTTTGGCGTAGCCAAGGGGAGGGTTGGGGAGGGGTGCTGTCGGCTTTGGCCGGGAAAGCCCCTGCCGAGCATGGCTCGGCACTACACGCGCTGCCTGCGTTACAGCAAGCCGACCAGCTCAGGCAGCGTGTCGATCACCGCCACTGCATCGGCCGCATCCAGGTCCAGATCGCGCGGGTAGCCATAACGCACCAGCACGATCGGCATGCCGGCATTGTTGGCCGCACCCAGATCCGTCGCCGAATCACCCACCATCAGGCAGGCCGCTACCGGCTGCTGCAACAACGTGGCCACATGCAACAACGGTTCCGCGGCAGGCTTGCGCTGCGGCAGCGAATCCCCGCCGATGATGTGCGCGAAATAGCCGTCAATCCCCAGATGCTGCAGCAAGGGCGGCACCAGGGCAGCCGGCTTGTTGGTGCAGATGGCCATCGGCAGGCCGCGTGCCTGCAAGGCCTGCAAGGTCTGCTCCACACCGTCGTACAGCACCGGGCTGCGCAGCAGGCAGTCGTGGTAATGGCGCATGAAACCCGGCATGACATCTTCCAGGCGGCGGTCGCTGCCCGCATCACGCAATGCCGTGGTCACCAGATTGCGCACGCCCTCGCCTATCCAACTGCGCACCGTGGCTTCGCTTACCCGCGGCAGGCCCAGGTCTTCCACCGTGCGGTTGACCGCTTCGGCGATATCAGCGGCGCTGTCCACCAGCGTGCCATCCAGATCAAAAACCACGGCCGAGGTTGCCAAATCATTAGCTCCATGTGCGAGAGCAGTTGATTGTAGCGGCGCGCAGCTGTGTAACAACGCGGCCCAAGCGCACGCAACCTACGGCAATCGCAGTGTTCCCGTCTTCGCGGCCAACATCGTGACTACGGGATATCCCGAAAAAGATCACCCTGCAGCACCACGTCCTCGCGATCGCGAAAACCGGACAGGCCCACGCCCACCAGGCGGTACAGCGTGCTGTCCGGCAGCTGCACACGTTGGCACAGCGCCAGCGCGATATCGCGCAGTTCCTCCACCGAGGTGGGTGGGGAATCCGGGGTGAAGCTGCGGGTGAGGATGCGGAACTGTGCCGTCTTCAATTTCAGCACCACGGTGTGGCCAATCCGCTCGGTGCGCCCCGTGGCGCGCCACGTCTTTTCCGCCAACTGGGTGATCACCTCGTCGAACTGCCCCAGGGGCAGGTCCTCGGCAA
The DNA here is from genome assembly GCA_032112995.1 of Stenotrophomonas sp. GTDB lineage: Bacteria > Pseudomonadota > Gammaproteobacteria > Xanthomonadales > Xanthomonadaceae > Stenotrophomonas. Next base: position 28,392 of record DAMCTY010000002.1, read on the forward strand.
AGGTGTCTTCCGACGAGATCGACTGCACCGGCTGGTCCGGCTCCACCGGCCGTTCGTCGATACCGCGGGCGCGCCGGTACAAGCCACCGCCGAAACTGCCGAACAAGGCCTCCAACTGCTCCAGCGGCAGCGCGCGCAGGTCGCCGACAGTGGCAATGCCCAACGCTGCCAGCTTGCCCTCCATCACCTTGCCCACACCCGGCACCCGCTTGACCGGCAATGGCGTCAGGAACTGCTCCACCCGCGAAGGCGGCACCACGAACTGGCCATCGGGCTTGCGCCAGTCCGAGGCGATTTTGGCCAGAAACTTGTTCGGGGCGATGCCCGCCGAGGCGGTCAGGGACGTTGTTTCGCGGATCTGGGTACGGATGAGGCGGGCGATGTCGGTGGCAATACCGCCGCAGCTCGGCGACTGGGTCACGTCCAGGTAGGCCTCATCCAGCGACAAGGGCTCCACCAATGGCGTGTGCTGCAGGAATATCTCCCGGATCTGCCGCGACACCGCCTTGTAGCGGGCAAAGTCCGGCGGCACGAATACCGCGTCCGGGCACAACCGCTCGGCGCGCAGCGCCGGCATCGCCGAGCGCACCCCGAATACCCGTGCCTCGTAGGAGGCCGCGCACACCACCGAGCGGGCCCCGCGCCAGGCCACCACGACCGGCCGTCCGCGCAAACCGGGGTCATCACGCTGCTCCACGGACGCATAGAAGGCGTCCATGTCGACATGGATGATCTTGCGTTGGTGGCTCAAGGCAACAGTCCTGAAAGGTCGCCAACATGATAGCTGTTGTCGCTAAATGCACACTTGTCCTCACAATTGTGCAACTCAAAACACCTCCAAAAAGCCGCCGAACGGCGTCTAACTGCGGCTAACATACGGGTCCGTCCAGTTAAAACATTTGATTGAAGCGGATTGCTGTCGCATCCTCGGCGACTCGCTCCTGGCTTTGGATCCCCTGGATGACCCGTCTGCATACGTTCTCGCGTGACCAGCTGCTGGCCAGCGCGCGTGGCGAACTTTTCGGCCCCAACAAAGGCCGCCTGCCCAACGACCCGATGTTGATGTTTGACCGCATCACCGAGATCCGCGAGGACGGTGGTGCACATGGCAAGGGCCTGATCCGTGCCGAGCTCGATATCACCCCGGACCTGTGGTTCTTCGGTTGCCACTTCATCGGCGACCCGGTGATGCCCGGCTGCCTGGGCCTAGATGCCATGTGGCAGCTGACCGGCTTCTACCTGACCTGGCTGGGCGCCGAAGGCCGTGGCCGTGCGCTGGGCTGTGGCGAGGTCAAGTTCACCGGCCAGGTGCTGCCCAGCGCCAAGCTGGTGCAGTACGAAATCGATGTCTCGCGGGTGATCAACCGCAAGCTGGTGATGGCCCAGACCGACGCCCGCATGCTGGTTGATGGCCGCGAGATCTATACCGCCAAGGACCTGCGCGTGGGTCTGTTCACTTCTACCGAGAGCTTCTGATGCGTCGTGTCGTCATTACCGGCATGGGCATCACGTCCTGCCTTGGCAACGATCTGGATACCGTCTCCAGCGCCCTGCGTGACAGCCGCCCCGGCATCGTCGCCCTGCCCGACCACGCCGAAGCCGGCCTGCGCAGCCAGATCGGCGGCAAGGTCGAGATCGACCTGGACGCGCAGGTGGACCGCAAGCTCAAGCGTTTCATGAGCGATGCGGCGGCCTATAGCTACGTCGCCATGCGCGATGCCATCGCCGATGCCGGCCTGGACGAGGCTGCGGTCAGCAACGTGCGTACCGGCCTGATCGCCGGCTCCGGCGGTGGCTCCAGCGAATGGCAGGTGGAAGCGGCTGATCTGCTGCGCAACCGTGGCGTGCGCAAGGTCGGCCCGTACATGGTGCCGCGCACGATGTGCTCGACCGTGTCGGCCAATCTGGCCACCGCGTTCAGCATCAAGGGCCTGAGCTATTCGCTGTCGGCTGCCTGCGCCACCTCGGCCCATTGCATCGGCGCTGCAGCCGACCTGATCCGCCACGGCGCCCAGGACGTGATGTTTGCCGGCGGTGGTGAGGACCTGCACTGGTCGATGAGCGTGATGTTCGACGCCATGGGCGCGCTGTCCACCAGCTTCAACGAAACCCCGGCCACTGCCTCGCGCCCGTACGATGCCAACCGCGACGGCTTCGTCATCGCCGGTGGTGCCGGCATGCTGGTGCTGGAAGACTACGACCACGCGGTTGCACGTGGCGCGCGCATCTACGCCGAGCTGGTTGGCTACGGCGTGACTTCCGACGGTGCCGACATGGTTGCCCCGTCCGGCGAAGGCGCGGTGCGCTGCATGAAGATGGCGATGGAAGGCCTGGACCGTCCGATCGACTATCTGAACACCCACGGCACCTCCACCCCGCTGGGTGACGTGACCGAGCTGGGCGCAGTGCGCGAGGTGTTTGGCGATGCGGTTCCGCCGCTGTCCTCGACCAAGGCGCTGTCGGGCCACTCGCTGGGCGCCGCCAGCGTGCACGAGGCGATCTACTGCCTGCTGATGATGCGCGACGGCTTCATGGCCGGCTCGGCCAATATCGAAACCCTGGACGAGCGCGTGGAAGGCTTCCCGATCCTGCGCAAGACCCAGGATGCGAAGTTGGACACGGTGATGTCCAACAGCTTCGGTTTTGGCGGCACCAATGCGACGTTGATCTTCGGCCGGGTTTGATGGCGGATTGATCTGAAAAAACAGCCGCGAAAGCGGCTGTTTTTTTGTTTGTTGGCTTTGCTGTTGCTGTTGCTGTTGCTGCTGCTGTTGTTACTGTTGCTGTCCCCTCTCCCGTTCACGGGAGAGGGGTTGGGGTGAGGGGAAGCTTTTGCTTTTGCTTCAGCTATAGCCGTTGCTCAACTGCTCCGAAAAGCAACAGCAACAAGCAGGAGCTGCCCTCACCCCTACCCCTCTCCCGCAGGCGGGAGAGGGGAAAGCAGAGCATGAGCAGAGCAGAGCAGAGCCCAACCCGAGCTCCCTCAGTCGTAATTGCTCAACGCCAGCGACAGCAATGCCTTGGCCTGCTCACGCAGCGATTGCGGCTCGACAATCTCCGCGTCCGAACCATAGTGCAGCACGTCCATCAGCAGCTCGCGCGACACGCTGTACGGCACCTTCAACTCATAGCGCCCATCAGCAAGAAACCGCCCCTGCTGCTTGGAATGCCAATGCTCGTCAGCCACCCAACGCGCCGCCTTGGCACTGAACACAATGGTCGCCCAGCCCTTGGGCGCGCCGGAGAAGATGCCGTAGCTTGCGGCCAACTGCTCGTTCAGCTCGGCATCGGGCACGTCCTGGGCGGGCTGCTCCAGCAGCCGCGCCTGGTGGATGCGGTCCACCGCGAAACTGCGCACTGCCTCGCGGGTATGGTCCCAGGCATCCAGGTACCAGTTATCGCGGTAATGGGTGATGCGCTGCGGCGACACCGTGCGCCGGGTCGCCTCATCGGTGGAGCGAGCACGGTATTCAAAGGACAACTGCTTGCGCTCAAGCACGCCAGACGCAACCGTACGGAAGCTGGCTTCATCCAGCTTGCGGCCACGGTGGGGAATCACCCGGACCCGTTCCACCGGCCATGCACTGGCCCCGGCCTGCGCCGCCAGCAAGCCTTCAATACGTTGCTGCAAGGGCGCCAGTACCGACGACAACACCCCGCCGCTGGTGCGCGACAGCAGATGCTGCGAGGCCAGCAACGCATGCAGCTCCTCCGAGCTCAACCACAGCCCGGGCAGCTCGAAGCGGTCGCTTTCGCCACTCTGGTAGCGGAACCCGGCCTCGCCGTCACCCTCCACCGGTGCCATCAGCGCATCGCGCAGGAAGGCCAGATCACGGTAAACCGTGGCACGGGAACAGCCCAATTCCTCCTGCAGCCGCTGCACCGTGATCGGGTAGCGGGCGGACTTGAGCAGACGATGCAGCGCGTTGATGCGTTCATAGCGGTCCATGGCCGGATTATGTCCGAGTCAGGCCCCGGATGGGCAGGGGGCGTCCGCCAAACGGCAAATGAAGCGCCCGCCCCGCATGGCCTGGGCCGCCGAGGTCATCCGGTATCATCGGCTGTCAGCCATCCTTGCCTGTTTCCGGAGATCTCGATGTCCCTGCGTGTTTCCCTGTTGCTGCCCCTGTTGCTGTGCGCCCCACTGGCCTGGGCCGACGAGGCGACGACTACCGATGACACCGCCCTGGCCGCGATGAGCTCGCCGTGGAGCGGCAGCGGTGGCGAGCTGGGCTTTGCCTCCGCGCACGGCAACAGCACCACCGAGAGCTTCAACGGCCGCCTGAAGCTGCGTTACACCGACGGTGACTGGGTGCACAGCATGGACCTGTTCGGCCTGCGTTCCAGCGCCGAGTACACCGAGACCGCCGATGACGGCAGCACCTCGCGCAAGCGCCAGACCACCGCCAACCGTTATACCGGCAGCGCCGGCAGCGCCCTGCAGTTGGGCGAGCACCGCCAGCTCACCGCCACCGTGCGTTACGAGCGCGACGACTTCGCCACCTACGACCGCCTGGGCACTTTCGGCCTGGGCTACGGCACCCGCCTGATCGACGGCGAGCGCGTCACCCTGGATACCCAGATCGGCCCCGGTGTGCGCCGCACCCACAACTCGGAAACCGACGAGAACCGCACCGGCCTGATCGGCCGCGGCCTGTTCGATTTCAAGTTCGGCATCACTGACAACACCGAGTTGGTCAATTCGCTGCTGGTGGAATCGGGCTCCTACAACACCTTCGCGCAGAATGATTTCGGTGTGTCGGTGAACATGAACCAGCATTTCGCCCTGAAGGCAGGCTGGCAGGCGCGTTACAACAGCGACGTGTCAGACCAGAAGCGCAAGACCGATACGCTGTCCACGATGAACGTGGTCTACAGCTTCAAGTAAGCGCTGGAGCGGCCCTGTAGTGCCGAGCCATGCTCGGCATGGGGCCTGCCCGGATGTGCCCGCAGGTCTGGTTGGTAACGCCCTCTGCCGAGCATGGCTCGGCGCTACCGGTTGGGGTTTGCTGGTAACGCCTCTGCCGAGCATGGCTCGGCGCTACCTGGGCTCAGGCCAGCAATTCGGCGGCACCGCCGGCCAACAGTTGGCGTGCTACCTCGCGGCCCAGCGCTTCCGGATCGCTGGCCGGGCCGCTGGCCTGGGCCCGTACCGCACGGCCATCGGCAACGCCGCCCACCAGACCTTGCAGCCACAGATCCTGGCCCTGCCATTGCGCCAGGCCCGCCACCGGCACGTGGCAACTGCCGTCAAGGGCACGATTCATCGCGCGCTCGGCCTCCACGCAGGCGCGGGTCGGCGCGTCGTCCAGCGCCTTGACCAGATTGATGATGTCGTCAGCGTCCTGCCTGCATTCGATCGCCACCGCCGCCTGTGCCGGTGCCGGCAGCCACTGCGGTGCCCGCAGACGGTCGCGGATGCGCGCGCCCAGTTCCAGGCGCTCCAGCCCGGCGCAGGCCAGGATGATGGCGTCGTACTCACCGGCATCCAGCTTGCCCAGGCGGGTGTTGACGTTACCACGCAGGTCGCGCAGTTGCAGGTCCGGGCGCAGCGCACGCAACTGCGCCTGCCGACGCAACGAGGAGGTGCCCACGCAGGCACCCTGCGGCAGCGCGTCCAGGCTTTCGTAGCGGTTGGACACGAAAGCATCGGCCGAATCCGCGCGGGCCAGGATCGCCGGCAACGCGAACGGTGCCTCCAGCTCCATCGGCACGTCCTTCAGCGAATGCACCGCGCAATCGGCTTCGCCACGCAGCATGGCCAGCTCCAGCTCTTTCAGGAACAGGCCCTTGCCGCCAATAGCGGCCAGCGAGCGGTCCAGTATCTCGTCGCCACGCGTGCTCATGGGCACAAGCACCACCTCCAGCCCGGGGTGGACCTGGCGCAGGCGTTCGGCAACGTGTTCGCTCTGCCACAGGGCAAGCGGGCTCTTTCGGGTAGCGATTCGCAGGATGCTCATGGCCCCATTATCGCCGTTGCCGGCGCACAGGTCACAAACGTTCCATTTCGCCCTTCAGGCTGGCCACGCAGCGCCGGCTCACTTCCAGCGGCTCGGCGACCTCGCGCAGCACCGCCTGCACCTGCCCCGCAGGCGTGCGCCGCACTTCCTGCAGGCGCTCACGTGCGATCAGGCAGTTGCGGTGGATGCGGATGAAACGCTCTCCGAATTCCTCCTCCAGCGAGCGCAGGGATTCCTCGATCAGGTCCTGGCCGCGCAGGTGGTGCACCACCACGTACTTCTCCTCGGCCTGCAGATAGAGGATGTCTTCCACCGGCACCAACCGCAGGCTGCCACGCAGGCGCGCGCACAGCACGCGCCGCGGCTGCGCCGACGGTACCAGCTGCGGGCTGCCACGGCCGGCAATGAAGGTACGGGCGCGCTCCAGCGCCGCCGCCAAGCGCTCGGCACGGATCGGCTTCATCAGGTAGTCGAGGGCTGCCGCCTCGAAGGCTGACAGCGCGTGCGCGTCGTAAGCGGTGCAGAACACCACGGCCGGGCGCGGCTCGAACTGGGACAGGTGGCGCGCGGCCTCCAGCCCATCAACGCCCGGCATGGCGATATCCAGCAGCACCAGGTCCGGCTGCACCTGCGCGCAGACATGCAGTGCCTCACTGCCATTGGCGGCCTCGCCAACCACGCCCACGCCCGGGTGTTCGGCCAGCAGCGCGCGCAGGCGCTCACGGGCCAGGGGTTCGTCGTCGGCAATGACCACCTTCACGGCATCGTCCTCGCAAGCAATGGATTGCAACCGGCCACATGGTAGCGGCCGGCACCCGCAGCCGTCGCCATCACGGCACAAACTGCGGGCGCCTTCACAAACCCGCGCAGCTCAGGCCTGCTGGAAGCGTGCCTGCAGCCAGTCGCCCAGCGCGTGAATTTCCTCCGCACAGACCTGGTGGGCCATCGGATAGCGCTGCCACTGCAGGTTGAAACCAAGCTCTCCGAGTACCTGGGCGCTGTGCTCGGCGATCTGCACGGGAATCACCGGATCAGCATTGCCATGGGCCATGAAGATCGGCTGCGCGGTGGCACCGGCCACCAGCTGGGTGGCCGCCGCATCCACTTCCGGCAGGTAGCTGGAAAGGGCAACCAGCCCGGCCAGTGGCTCGCTGCGCTGCAGGCCGGCGGACAGGGTGATGGCGCCGCCCTGCGAGAAACCGGCCAGCACGATGCGCTGCGACGGGATGCCGCGGGCCTGCTCACGCGCGATCAGTTCTTCAACCTGCTGCACCGACTCGGCCACCCCCTTGGCGTCGGCGCGGCTGCGGAAATCCATGCTGACGATGTCGTACCACGCGCGCATCGGCATGCCGTTGTTGATGCTCACCGGGCGCTTGGGTGCATGCGGAAACACGAAACGGATGGCCGGCCAGTGCGCCCGCACCAGCTCCGGCACGATCGGTGCGAAATCATGGCCATCGGCACCCAGCCCGTGCAGCCAGATCACCGCCCACTCCGGCGACGCGCCGGTTTCCTGCTCCACCGTTTCCAACATCTGCATCACTCCTGAAGACAAGCAGGGATTATGCCTTCAGGGACGGACACGTTGCCCATGCGGCAGCGCGCCTGGAGGGAATCGCCGGCGCCGGGGCGGATTGCCGCCAGATCCTCTGCCGGGCATGGCTCGGCACTACCGTGCTTACGCCACGCCGTCAGGCGGGTCAGCGCGCATCGCGGCCGCACGCAGTTCGGCGGCGCGCACCAATACCTGCGGCGGTGCACTCTCCTCGGGGATGCACAGCAGCCGATGGCGACGCAACCAGTCACCCACCCGCCGCGACGACGTCCAGGCCACCACCGGCACGGCCAGTGCCATGCCGATCACCACCGGTGCCATCCACGCCGCCAACGGCGGCGATACCGCATAGGCCATCGCGCCAACCACCAGGCCGAACAGGCTCAATCCGCCGTAACTGCGCAGCAGCGCCGACAACGGAATGCTGCCGTCATCGCGCTGCTGGGCGTCCCAGCCGGAGTCCTTGCCGGCCAATACTTCGGCCACGCCGCGCGACTGCACATACATCACCACCGGCGCCATCAGGGCTGCCAACACGGTTTCCAACAGCACCGACAGCAGCGCGCGGAAAGCACCGCCGCAGCCCAGCCGCTCGTTGCGCGAGGTCAGCATCGCCACATACCCCATGGCCTTGGGTGCCAGCAGCACCGCCATGGTCAGCGCGAACACCCACAGCACGCCATCCTGGTCGATACCGCGCCAGTAATAGGCCGGCGACAGTTTCAGATGCAGTTCTTCGGCCAGGTCGATGCCACCATGGATCAACGGGATGGCAATGCCGATCAGCATCAGCATGGCCCACATCGGCGCGGTGAAGTAATGGCCGATGCCGATCATCATGTGCACCCGGCTGATCCAGTGCAGGCCCGGCGTGGTCACCACCTTGGAGTGCTGCAGGTTGCCCTGGCACCAGCGTCGGTCGCGGATCAGCAGGTCGGTCAGGGTCGGCGGACCCTCCTCGTAGCTGCCCTGCATGTACGGCACCATGTGCGCGGCCCAGCCGCCACGCCGCATCAGCGCCGCCTCGACGAAATCGTGGCTCAGCACATGGCCGCCGAACGGCTTGCGCCCGGGCAGTTCCGGCAGGCCTGCCTGCTCGGCGAAGGCACGCGTGCGTATCACCGCGTTGTGGCCCCAGTAATTGCTCTCCGCACCGTGCCACCAGGCCACGCCATAGGCCATTACCGGGCCATACACCCGGCCACCGAACTGCTGCATGCGGGCAAAGGCGGTGCGGCCGTTGACCACCGCAGGCAGCGACTGGATCAGGCCGACACTGGGATGGTTTTCCATTGCCGAGGCCAGACGTACGATCACCTCACCGGTCATCAGGCTGTCGGCATCCAGGATCAGCATCTGCGGGTAGCCGCCACCGAAACGACGCACCCAGTCGGCGATGTTGCCGGCCTTGCGCCCGATGTTGCTGGCACGGCGCCGGTAGAACAGCCGCCCGGCACCGCCGGTGGCCTGTACCAGCTTGGCAAACACCTGTTCCTCGGCGCTGCCGATGGCGTCGCGGGTGGTGTCGCTGAGCACGAAGAAATCAAAACGGTCCAACTGTCCGGTAGCGGTTACCGATTCGTAGATCGCCTGCAGGCCGGCCATCATCCGGCGCGGGTCTTCGTTGTAGGTGGGCATCAGCAGTGCGGTGCGGCTGCGCAGGGTCGGCAACGGCGTGCCCGGCACAATGCCCAGCTTGCGGCGGCCACGCAGCAGGGCCTGCAACCCCGCCAGGCTGCTGACGAAAGACAGGGCCACCCAGGCGAACAGCAGCACGAACAGCCCCAGCAGGCAGCCTTCGAGCACGTTCAAGCCCCCGCGCAACAAAACCTGGGCCATCATCCAGGTGGCGCCCAGGGTCATCAGCGCGGTAGTGCCGAATACATACAGACGGCGCAGGCCGATGTTGGCCGGTGCGGTTTCCTGCCGGGCCACGTGCAGCTTGCCGGTACGCAGGGACTGCTCGGGCATCGGCAAGGGATGCTCCGCCGGCAGGATCGCGATGCCGGCATCCAATGCGTTGCGATCAATTGTTTGATTCATCGTTGGCTCCATTGCGGTGCCAACCGGCGTGCACCGGACCACGCCCGGGGGCACGTGCCGACGTGCCACTGACTGCTTGTGTAATGCACCTGGATTCCTTGGGGGAGAACGCTGATAAGCGGGGCAAGCTAGAAGATCCAACCTAAACCTGTGGCAAACGCGGGGGGCAACGACGCTGTCGCAGGCCAACATCTCCCCCTGTCGGACCGTGTCCCCGACGCGCCTGCAGCCACATCGTGCGTCGCTGTTTGCAGTGCACAATTATCCATCATCGCAGAGGCGGCGCGCAGCGCGACACCCGGACCGCCACCACAGTTTGTGTCGCACCGATTGCAATGGCTGTCACCGAAAACGCTTACATCCCACTGAAAGCGATCCGCCTGTTGCCCCCCACATACGCGCAGCAATCCTTGCGCAACAATATCTTGCGCACACGCCAGGCATGAAAAAGGCCGCCCCGGGTTGGCGGGTGCGGCCCTTGCATTCAAGCTGAACGGGCTCTGATCAGGTGCGCGATGACAGCAGGCCGATGCGCCGGAACCACATCTCCAGCGGCACAGTGACCAGCGGTGGCACTGCGGCCACCAGCGCCAGCAACAGCGCCCACAGTGGCCAGCGCAGCTTGCCCCAGGCGTAGAGCGTGACCACCACGTAGAACAGGAACGCGGCGCCATGCAGCGGCCCGAACACGCGCACCCCAAGGTCGGTGATCTCCATGCCACGCTTGAGCAGCATGCCGACCAGCAAGCCGGCCCAGGTGATGCCTTCAATCAACGCCGCTGCGGCAAACAGTTTGCCTGCCGGGGACAAGGGCTTGGCAGCCATCAACACTCCATCCACAGTTCAAAAGAACGCCGATTGTACGGGGCCGCCAGCGCTGGCGCTGCCCGGCCCTTACAACCAACCGCGGCGCTTGAACCACAACAATGGCAGCACGATGCTCAGCCCTATCACCGCCAGCGCGATGGCGTAGCCAAAGTGCCAGTGCAGCTCGGGCATCGCGGCAAAGTTCATGCCCCAGATGCCAACCAGCACCGTTGGGGGGATACCCACCACCGAAGCGACGGCCATCACCTTCATCACTTCGTTCTGGTCCATGTTGATCAGGCCCAGCACGCTGTCCAGCAGAAACTCATTGCGGTCACCAAGTTGCTGCTCGAACTCGCTGAGCGAAGCCAGGTCCTTGATCACCAGCTTGATACGGCGCGGGGCATCGACACCGAACCACGCCGGCGCTGCCTCGTCCAGGTAGTTCATCATCCGCAGCAGGCCATGCAAGGTGTTGTGCAGGGCACCGATGCGCCGCCCCATCTGCCCCACCTCATGCAGCATCTGCTCCAGCTGGCGCGTGGCGCGGCGGCCCTTGCGGCGATTGAAGGCGGCACGCGAGAACTCGCTCATGGTGCTTTCCAGCGACTCCAGCAGGTCGGCCAGACGATCGACAATGCGCTCGATGATGCGCAGGAACAGATCCGCCGGGCCGCTGCAGGGGCGCCGCCCCAGGTCGTGGTCCAGCCCGTCCAGCGCATCGATGGCATGCTCGCGCTGCACCACTAGTACATTGGGGGCCACCACGAACCCCAGCGGCCCCACCACGTGCTCGGCCTCGTACTGGAAGCGTGGCAGGTTCAACACCAGCGCGGCCCCTTCCGTGCGTACCCGGCTGCTGAACTCGATCTCGCTGATACCGGCGCGGTCTGGGATGCGGAAACCGGCCCGCTGCGATGCCTGTGCCAGTTCGTCCGGGGTGGGTTGGCAAAGATCCACCCACACTACGGCGGGCGCGCCATCAGCAGCGGGGGCAAGGGTCCGGCATTCGAACATGGTGGACTACCGTGGAAAGCGTGGCCCCATCGTGGTCGTACCGGCGGTTTGAGTAAAGCGGGCAGCTCATTGTTGCCGCTGCGCTGCGTACCAGTCCGCGTAGGGCGTATTGCGTGCCAGGTGCCGGTTGTAGTCCGGAGCACCGTCGTGCCACCACACCGGGCCGCGCTCACCAAGACCGTGCTTGGCCGCATCCACCGCTGCTGCAGCCAGGGCCAGCGCCGGGCGATCGCCAGCCCGACGCGCCGCCCCAATCTGCCGCCGCGCCGCCATCAGCGTCTTTACCAACCGCGCATGCTCGGCTGCCGACAAACCCGGGTTGGCGGCCCGCCACAGGCGTCCGCGCACTACCAGGTAACGGCCATCGGGGGTGAACAAGGGTACCTGCGGCATGGTCTGCCCTGTGTCCATGGCGTGGCCCCCGAGTATCCCACTGGGCGCCTGTTGCAATGCGTGGCCGCCTTCACGCAAGCTCGCCGTTCCTCCAACCAACAGTCCGCCCATGCAAGACAACATCATCCAGATCATCCCTGCCGACGGCTGGGTAGCCGTGTTTGACGAAGCCGGTGACGAAAGCGCGCAGTCGCTGGTGTGCTTTGCGGTAGTGGAAGAAGCCGGCAAACGCGCCGTGCGCCCGATGCTGGCCAATGGCAAGCAGATCAGCTTTGCCGACACCCTGCCCAACTTCGCCCGCGTTGAAGAAGCCGACGCCTTCGAGGAAGACGAAGACGAAGAGGACGAAGAAGAGGACGAGGAAGAAGAGGAAGAAGAAGAAGCCTGAGCCTCGATGCTTGCACGTGCGGCCGGCGCAACGCCGGCTGCACGCCCCCGATGTCGGCGTGACGGTGTCACCACCTGGTCATCACCGCCTGCAAGGCTGCGCAGTTGACCTGCCATGACCTTGCCCGATGAACCATCGCCGTGCCCTGTTTGCCCTGCTGCTCACCGTCTGCGGCACCACCCTCGCTCAGCCCCCCGCATCGCCCATTGCCGCCCCGCCCGGCCTGCCCTTGCAACACACCGCCGGCCCGTGGGATGCCGGCCATGTGCAGGGCATCGCGGTGGACCAGCGCAACGGCTACCTCTACTACTCCTTCACCAATCTGCTGGCCAAGTACGATTTCAATGGCGCGCTGGTAGGCACGCTGGTGGGATGGAATGGACATCTGGGCGACCTGGATTTCAATCCGGACGACGGCAAGGTCTATGGCTCGCTGGAGTACAAGAAGGACCAAGCGTTCTACATCGCGATCATCGATGTGCAGCGCATCGATCGCATCGGCGTCAACGCGGCCGACAACGACATCGTGCGCACTGTCTACCTCCCCGAGGTCGTCAATGACTACACCGCCGACATCAACGGCGATGGTCGCTTTGACGGCGACGACGGCCGCTACCGTGGCAACGAGGCCAGCTCGCCCGATCACCGCTATGGTTGCTCCGGCATTGATGGCGTTTCCTTCGGTCCGCGCTTCGGTCACACCGGCGGCACACCACTGCTGACCGTCGCCTACGGCATCTATGGCAACACCGAGCGCAGCGACAACGACCACCAGGTACTGCTGCAGTACGACGTCAGCCAATGGCAGGCGCAGGCCAGGCCACTGCTGGAAGCGCAGCCACATCACAGCGGCCCAGCCGAGGTGGATGGCAAATACTTCGTATACACCGGCAATACCAGCTATGGCGTGCAGAACCTGAGCTACGACCCTGCCGGCAAGCGCTGGCTGATGGGGGTCTATCAAGGCAAAAAGCCCAACTTTCCCAACTACCTGATGTTTGCGGTGGACGCGCAGGCAGCACCGGTGCGCGGCGACCTGAGGGGCGTCGCCGCTACAGATGCGCGCGCGTGGGAGCAGGGGTTGTTGCTCCCCTTGGCCGACGCCGGGCTGGTCGACAAGGCCACCGGTATCCGCGGCTGGCAGCAGAAGGCCGATGTCGGTCTGCAGGCCCTGGGCGGTGGCCTGTTCTATCTGGTCGACAACTACAGGGAAGGTCCACAGCAGGCGGCGAAGCTGCGCCTTGTACGGTGGAACGACGATGTCCGGCAGCCATTCGTGGATGTGACATCGCACTGATTGCGATGCCGCCATCACCGCGCCAGTGATGGCCCGATGCGGTGCGACAAGGCCCGGCGGGCAGGTCGATGCTGTTCGAGAACCTGCAAAAAGCACTTTCATACGCGACTTTATCCACCGGCAAAACGTAAAGGTTCTGTAATTGTCCGGACGTAAGGTGGCGCCGCTCGCTCGGCTTGATGCCAGCTTTCTGCGGCTTCCCCCTAATCTCCGGAACAGATCCATGTACGAAGTGAAGAAGTCGGCGCTGGTCAGCGCCATCGTGGTGGCACTTTGCCTGTCACCTGACGTCCTGGCGCAGCAGACCGCTGCGGCCACCAACCAGAACATCGGCAGCGGCACGCTGCGCGGGCGCGTGCTCAACACCAGCAACGGCGAATACCTGCGCAATGCCGAAGTGCGCGTGGAAGGCAGCCGCAACGTCAGCTACACGCAGGAAGGTGGCCACTTCCAGCTGACCGGCCTGGCGGCCGGCACCGTCGCCTTGCTGGTCAAGTACACCGGCCTTGAGGAGCAGCGCATCACCGCCACCGTGGAAGCCGGCAAGGCCACTACGGTCGAGGTCGCCTTGAAGGCAGCCTCGTATGCGGGCAGCGGCGCCACCGACCTGGATGCGATCAAGGTCACCGCCTCGCGCGATGGCCAGGCCAGCGCGATCATGGAACGACGCGCAGCGATGAACGCCAAGAACGTGGTTGCGGCCGACAACTACGGTGCACTGACCATGGGTGACGTCGGCGAGTTCATGAAATCGATGCCCGGCCTGTCGCTGGACTACACCGAGGTAGACGCCACCGCGGTGCGCATCGGCGGCCTGGACCCGAAGTACTCCACCTTCACCACCGACGGTGCGCGCATGGCCACCGCCACCTCCAACAACAACTCCGGCCGCCAGAACTCGTTCGAGCAGATGTCGATCACCGGCATCGAGTCGATCGAGCTCAACAACACCCTGACCGCAGCGATGGACGCCGATTCGCCGGGCGGCAACATCAACCTGCGCAGCAAGTATGCGTTCCAGCGCACCAAGCGTGACATCGTGTTCCAGCTGGGCGCGGTTGGCACCTCCGATTCCAACTGGTCGGGCAAGTACTTCCCGGACGACCGCAAGCACGACACGATCTACCCGTCCGGCCAGTTCGGCTTCGGCGATGTGTTCATGGACGGCCGCTTTGGTGTGGAGTTCAACGCCAGCTACAACGCCAACTACGTGCAGCAGGACCGCATCCAGACCGACTACGCCTACAAGCCCGATGGCAGCGCGATGCCGTACCGGGTGATGTGGCGCCCCGGCCCGAAGATGACCAGCCGTACCGCGGCCAACCTCAGCCTGGACTACCAGATCACCGACGAGTTGGTGGCCTCGTTGCGCAGCACCTATTCGATGTATGACGTGGAGTACTTCAACCAGTACACCTACCTGATCTTCGGCACCACGTCCAAGTCCGAAGCCGCGCCGGGCTCCACGCCCAACCACATCGTGGTCGATCCCAATGGCACCAACACCCGCCTGCACACCCAGTACTCGCACCGCTACGCGGGCACGCCGGCCTATCTGATCGCGCCCAAGCTCGAGTACAAGGGCGAAGACTGGGAGGCCGTGCTGCGCGGCAGCTACTCCTCGGCCGAGTTCAACTTCCGCGACAACAGCAAGGGCTTCTTCCAGCGCACCGACAGCTGGCTGACCGACATCGGCTTCACCCTGGACCGCCCCTCGGAAAGCTCGCACGAGTGGAACCTGGCGCAGACCGGTGGCCGCCCGTGGAATGACCCGGCCAACTTCAACCGTGACGCCGAGATCGGCTACAACGTGCGCACCGCCGAATCGGATGCGCTCAACGACCAGTACGGCGTCAACCTGGACCTGAAGCGTCACCTCGACTTCAACGACACCCCGGTCACGCTGATGGGCGGCATGGGGACACGCCGCAACGACTGGCGCACCAACGAGGGCGCGTACAAGCAGTACAAGTACGTCGGCCCCAATGGCAGCCAGACCGACCCGGGCGCCAGCGTGCCGTGGACCGGCAACTATGACTTCGAGATCATCGGCACCGGCGCTGGCAACATGAACCAGCAGGGCTGGCGCGCGGACAGCAACTACGCCATGTACCAGATCTTCAAGGACCACCCGGAATACTTTGTCCCCGACGTGGTCGGCAACCTGAAGCGCCAGCTGGACAACAACAAGCGCATCCAGGAAGAAGTGGATGCCGCCTACATCGAGGCCGAAACCCGCCTGGGCGATGCCCGCTTCGACCTGGGCCTGCGCTACGAGAAGACCCGTACCGCCGCACGCGTGGCCGATGTGCGACCGCTGAGCGAAGTCAAGGCCGCCGGGTTCGATCCCAATACCGTCGAAGGCCTGATGTACCAGTACAACGGCGGCCGCTACAGCACCCGCAAGGGCGAGTACGACGACTTCTTCCTCAGCGGCGGTGTCAAGTACGACTTCACCGACAAGCTGGTCGGGCAGCTGTCCTTCAGCCAATCCATCCTGCGCCCGGACTACGGCAACCTCGGGGGCGTGGTGTCGGTCAACGACGACACCATGATCGTCACCGTACCCAATGCCCAGCTCAAGCCGGAGCACTCGACCAAGTACTACGCCAGCCTGCAGTACTACCTGGAGCCGTCAGGCATGCTGGGCCTGTCCTACTACAAGCTGGACATGCAGGACATGCAGGTAACCGGCATCACCGTCAATCCGGAAGACGTCGGTTTCAACCCGGGCGATTACGAAGGCTATACCTTCCGCAGCGCGCAGAATGCACCGGGCACCAGCACCAACGAGGGCGTGGTACTGGAGTACAACCAGCAGCTGACCTTCCTGCCCGGCGCATGGAAGGGCCTGAGCCTGTACGGTTCGCTGACCCAGGTGCACCCGGACGGCCCGCGCCAGAACATTCCCAAGCAGGCCGCCAACTGGGGCATCCGTTACAACTATGGCCGCTTCGACTTCCAGATCAACGGCAACTACCAGTCCGAGCACCGCGTCAGCGCCTTGAGCAATACGCCCACCACCGCCAACAACGGCATTCTCTACCGTGACGCGCGCGAGCTGTGGAACATCAGTGCCAGCTACAAGCTCACCGACAACATCGACGTGATGCTGGCTGGCCGCAACATCTTCAACGAGCCTGAAGTCATCTATTCCAACATCCCCAGCCGCGTGCAGATGTACACGATCTACGGCTCGATGTGGAACTTCGGTATCCGCGGTCGTTTCTGAGGCCAGCAACAGCACCCGGCAACACTGCGCCGGGTGCCACTCCAACGCCCCTCTCCCGCCCACGGCGCGAGAGGGGCTGCCGGCGAGCTGGTGGCTCGCTGCCCATCCACTGCCCTTGCGTCGCGCAAGGGCGTCAACGCGGACGGAAGGCCGGTGCAGGTGCCGGCTCCACCGGCACCCCCGCCATCGCCTCATCCCCCAGGAGCCGCAATGACCATCAACATCGATCGCCGCCGTCTGCTTATCGGCGCCAGCCTTGGCCTGGGTGCATTGCTGCTGCCCGTCGGCCGTGTTTTCGCTGCCGAGATGCAGGCGGCCAAAGGCTTCACCCACAACGTCGCCAGCGGCGAACCGGGGCCGGATTCCCTGCTGCTGTGGACACGCTACGTGCCCGCCGACAACCTCGAGGAGATCACCCTGCAGGTCGAACTTGCCAGTGACCGGGCGTTCGCCAGCGTGGTCGCAGGCGCCAGCGTGCGCACCGGTGCCTACCGCGACTGGACCGCAAAGCTGACTCTGGCTGGCCTGCAACCCGGCCAGACCTATTGGTACCGTTTCATCGCCCCGGATGGCAGCCATTCGCCGGTTGGCCGCAGCCGTACCCTGCCGGTTGGCGACGTCGCCGGCTTCAAACTTGGGCTGTTCTCCTGCGCCAATCTGCCCATGGGCTGGTTCAACGCTTATGCGCATGCGGCGCAGCGCGAGGACATGGACCTGTGGTTGCATGTGGGTGACTACCTCTACGAATACGGCATCGCCGCATACAAGACACAGGACCGCATCACCGAGCGCGAGGTAATGCCTGCGCACGACCACGAAATGATCTCGCTGCTCGACTATCGCCTGCGCTTTGCCTGCTATCGCGCCGACCCTGATCTGCAGGCGCTGCACCAGAACGTGGCGATGGTCGCGCTATGGGACGACCATGAAAGCGCCAATGACAGCTGGGAGGGGGGCGCGCAGAATCACCAGCCTGCAACAGAGGGGGACTGGAATGCACGCAAGGCCGCGGCAATGCAGGCCTATCGCGAATGGATGCCGGTGTCGGAGGAACCGTGGAAAGCCTACCGCATCGGCAACCTCGGCACCTTGTACCGCACCGAGTCACGGCTGATCGGGCGTACCCAACCGGCGGATATCGGCAGCGCCTACCTCGCCGGCACTGACGCAGCATTGGAAGCCTTCCGCGATGGCCCCTGGCAGGACCCTTCCGCCACCATGCTCGGGCTTGAGCAGGAAGCCTGGCTATACCAGGCCATGGCCGACAATGCCCGTACCAGCCAGTGGCAACTGGTTGGCATGGGCACCATTCTTGGCCGCACGCTGATGCCACCGCAGACGCTGGGCATGCTGCGCGGTGACGCCAGCGAACGCACCGCGCAGGCTTTCCGCAACAACATCCGCGGCACACGCCTGGGTCTGCCGATGTGGATGGACCGCTGGGACGGCTACCCCGCCGCCCGCGCGCGTTTGTTGCGCGCCGCGCAGCAGGCCGATGCCGAGCTGGTGATGCTGTCCGGTGACAGCCACAACGCCTGGGCATATTCGTTGCAGCAGGACAGCCAGCCCGCGGGCGTGGAGTTCGCGGTGCAGGGCGTCACCTCTGGCGGCATCGAAGGCAGCCTGGGTGCGGCACCGGCCGATGTCGCACGCGCTTTCATGGCAACCAATCCCGAGCTGAGCTGGTGTGACACCTCGCGCCGCGGCTATGCCCTGCTCGACATCACTCCACAGCGCATCAATGGCGAGTGGATCTTCGTCCGGGACATCAAGGTACGCGGCACCGCAACCGACGACAGCCATCGCATGCAGGTGGAGCGGGGCCGACGTGCATTCGCAGCGCTTGGCTGAACCCGCCTTCGACCACACTCCCGGCTGTCGGTGCGATGTCTGCTTTTTGTTCACCTGCGCTGGATTACATTTCGCGCCGTAGCGCCGCATGACGCGGCCCGATCCGGAGATTGGGATGAGAACCGCACGTTTGCTGAGCATCGCAATGACCGCAGCGACGGTATTGGCCATTGCCCCGGCCTGGGCCGATCCGCCGCATCATGCCCGCGGCAACGGGCCACCGGCGCATGCCGGCGGCCCGCACCACCGCGACGCGCCTCCGCCCGGCTGGCAGAAGAAGGCCTGGCGGCGGGGTGAACGCCTGCGCTGGGACGAAGTGGACCGCCGCTACTGGGTGGATGATTACACGCACTACCAACTGCGCAACCCGGGCCGTGGCGAGCGCTGGGTTCGCCAGTCCGACACCGATTACCTGCTGGTGGAGATTGCCACGGGGCTGATCATCGACGCCCTGCATCGCTGATCCCACACGGCTGCCCTGCCTGTCGGCATCTGCATGGATGGGCGGGGCGGCGATTTTTCAGTGTTTCGTGTGCGTGGCCCTGCCAGACCCTGAGCGCTTGCCACCACCGTCCTGTTTGTTGACCGTTGCCCAGGCAATGCGCTCGGCATCTTCCTTCGAGCGCCCTCCCTTCCGCTCGCTCTGTTCGATATGCGCTGCCTGGCGCTTCTGCTTGTCCGTGTAGGCATTCTTGTCACCGCGTGGCATAAACCATCTCCTGCAGGTGGATTGCGGCACAACGCTAAGCCCGCGGTGGTAATCAACGCGTGCAGATTCCATTGCCGGCCCTGCCGCCCTGCCTGAACCTGCGTTGTGCACTTCAGCGGCGGTTGCACTGCTTGAATACGCGGTTTCCCGCCCCCGCTAACACCCTGCGCGCATGGCCCTAACAACGGGGCGCGCATCATCACCGTGAGCCTGCAGTTGGCTCGTTGCACATCCAAGGAGCATTGCGATGAAACGCCTGCACCTGAGGACGCTGTGGTTGGCCGTTGCCGTCGTCCCCGCCTGTAGTCCGGTCGGGGTGGCCACCGCAACCCCTCCGCAATCAACATGCCACCTGCCAGCAGCACCGCTGCCAGCGATCTGCCGGGAAGCGACGGCTGGATCAACACCACCATCAGGCAGAAACTGAGCGCTGCAACCAACCCCGCCAACGCGGGCATCCGGGTGGAAACGCGCGGCGGCATGGTCAAGCTCAGCGGCCATGTCCCGCAGCAAGCCGACGCGGATCGCGCCGTGATGCTGGCGCGTGCTGTGGATGGCGTGATAAGTGTCGATGACAGCAGCCTGGTGGTCGGCGCCGCGGAACACCAGGGCCCACTGGACGATAGCTTCAATTGAGCACAGAAGGGCCTTCGTGACGGCGGCGATTATCCCAATGCATGCATTCATGCGAATCACCAACCGCGCCCGGTACTGGCTTTTCCGTACCAACACCAACCTCGTCGCCGAGCTGCTGACGCACTGTAGCGCTGCGCAGTGACGCTACCCTGACCGGGCCTTTTGTCGCGCCCGCCGGTATCGGGCCGCTGCGGCATGCGGCGGCCCGATTGGCTAAGCGCCGCTATCAGTTATCAGTGCTTTTTGCCGTGATCGCGCCGCTCCTGCTCACGCTGATCCAGCATCTTCTGGTCATGCATGTCCTTCTGGTGACTGGGCTCGCCGCGCGAGGCCTGGCGTGATGGATTCACGTTACGCGCCTGCTCGGCAGCATTGCCTTGCGGCCGCGCCTGTTCACCCTTGTGCATGCTGTTCTGCGTCTGCTTGCTGATCATTGCAACCTCCACATGCGGCAATGCGCCGCAGGCTCAGGCTGCGCCGCTGCGGGTTAGCGCGACGTGGCTGTTCCGTAGTGGAATTGATACAACGCTGAGCAGTTGGCCAACGCAAGCACTGGCCGCCGCATCAGGTATGGCGGCATACCGTTGATGCGGTCTGCTCAACCTGCCTGCACTCAACCGCCGAGGGCCGGGCCCTGCACCGCGGGGCTACGCGGCTGATCGACCTCCGCCGAATTGCCCTGCGCCTGGGCTGCCTGTGCCGCGTTCTGGGCAAACTGCGAACTCTGGGCATAGGCAGCGGTCAAGGCCTGGATCTGCGCAAAGTCCCCCCGTTCAAGCGCCGCCGCATAGTCATTGATGAACTGGCCCGCCGCCGAGCTGGAAGACGGTGCCAAACCCGCCTGGTCCGTGGACTGGCCCGCTTGCGCGGCGGGCGCAACGCTGGGCCCGGCAGCATCCGGCGTGGCCTGGCGCATTTCCTCGCCGGTGGTCATGCTGGTCAGCACCATCTGCCCGTTCTCGTCGCTGGCGTAGCTCGCAATCGGGCTGTTCGCGTTGTAGGTATTGGTTGCCGGGTCCGGCATCAATTCCAGTGAATAGCTGCGCTGGCCCAGGCCGTCGCGTGCATGATCGCGTTGTACCGCGGCCACCGCCGCGTCCAGTTCCGCGTCGGTACGTGGCACGCCGGCTGTTTTATAGAGGTCGGCAACCAAGCCGCGCATGCTGTCCTGCTCGGGCTGCGGATGCTCGCGCGCATACTGCGCGATGGCTTGCATGTCGGCCACGCCGGCCTGCTGGCTCTGGTAAACCGCGTCCAGCTCAGCGCGGACGTTGCCCGTGGCCTTGCTGTCGTAAAGCCAGCCGTCGTGGGTCCATTCACCGTCCGCACCACGGGTATAGGTATCGCCATCGGAAGCGCGCAGGGTGCCGGCACTGGCGGCCGCATGCTGGATCGCCTCCGGTACCGGCCCATCGCGGTGCCAACCAAACTGGTCGTAGGCCACCTGGTACCGCGCGGCCACCGCCGCCGGCGAGTTGGCTGCATTCTGCGCCACGATCAGGTCCGAGGCACGCTGCAGTTCGTCCGCTTTCTGCGCTGTCACCGGCGTGGTCCATTCGTGCTTCATGCCATGCTCCATCGGCATGGAATGCAGCGCCGACCAGGTGCCTGACTGCGCATCACGCACGTAGGCATCCACGTCGGCCTCCTTGCTTGGCAGGCGATAGGGGTTCTGGCTGTCGGCCGGGTTGGCCAGGCCAAGCGCGTAGGATGCGTTGGCTGATTGATAGTTCAATTGCCGCGCCAGGTTGCCCGATGCCACGTAGCGCGTCTCACGGAACACAGCGTCACCATCGCTGTCCAGGCGCGGACTGACGGCCACCTCGGCCCCGGCCGTGGACGCCTGCGGCACCGGCGCCAGCTTGATCTGCTCGGTGGCCGCCGACCGCAGCCATCGGCCCTGCGGATCGTCGGGGTCACGCGCCCACTCCACCCCGTTGCCGTCGGTCTGCTTGAACACCTTGTCGTTGTCGCGCGCCTGCGCCCAGCGTTCGCCAAAATAGGCGCCGACAATGCCGCCGCCAATGCCGGTGATGATCGCGCCCGGCCCTGTCTCCGAGCCCACCAGCAAGCCGTAGCCAAAACCGGCCGCCACGCCGCCGGCAACGCCGCCCACGTTGCGACCGACAAAATGGGTGGCGGTGGACTCGGCGCCCAGGTCGTTACCCTGGCCGCGCAACTCGATCACCTTGTGTCCGCTGCTGGCGAAGTCATAGGCCATCAGCGCGATACCAGCCGCACCGGCCCCCTTGAGCATCATCCGGCCACTGGGGCTCAGGCCCCGTGCCAGCATCGCATCCGGTGCGGCCTCCGCCGCGGCTTTGGCACCGGTCAGTTGCGGCGGTTCCACCGCCGGTGGACCGCGCGGCGCACCGGGCTCGCCGGCCGTACGCGGCGACGTGCCGGGCGGCTCCACCAACAGGCCCGGGGCCAGCCCGCCACGGGCTGCGCTCCACGCGGAGCGGGCAGCCGCCATCTCATCGAAGCTGAGCGCCTTGAATGCGTCCACCGATTGGTTGAACAAGGTCCTGCCCACCGCGTCGTAGCCTTCGATCAACGACAGGTTGGCGCGCACCTGCTGCACGCTGATGATCTTCCCGCTGTTGCTGCTTGCGGCCTGGGCGACGCTCCGCTCCAGCTGCTGGAACTCGGCGGCGGACTGACTGGCAAAGGCCAACGGGTCATTGCCAAAGGCGCGTACCGGGTAGCCGTTGATTACCGCGTCCGGGTGTTTGAGCGCGGTGCTCAGCTCGAAGTTGCTGAAGCCACGCCCCGGCGGTGCATTCTCGACGAATGCCACGATCGGACGGCGCGCAGCAATCGCATTTTCGAAGTATTCCGGGCTACCGGCATTCCACATCATGTCCTGCAGCGCGCCGGCGTAGTTCGCTGCGCGCGGCTCGTAGCCATGAAGCTCCATGAAATGCTGGAACTTGCCTTCCACCACCCTGAACTCGGTTCGCGCTGCAGACTCCGTGCCCAGCTCGTTGATGAAGCGGCCCCAAGGCGTATCACCGATGATGCCGGCCTTCTTGCCGATATCGCCTATATATGTCTCCGCATTCTGGAAGTTCGACACGCCCTTGCCGTCTACGCCGGAAAAGCCGACGTAGTCCATGTTGGCAGGCAGCCTTGGCGGGTTCGCCCGCATCTGCCGCGCAAGGTAGTCCGCATAGCTGGACGTTCCATCCGGACCCGACCCGGGTGATTTCAGGTAGCTGATGACCTGGTCTATCTGCGCCGGTGTCAGCGGCTTGCCATCGGCGGCATTGGTTGCCGCCGACAATGTTGTGCGCGCGTAGTCGTCAAAGACGAAGTCGGTCATGCGCCCACCTCGCCGCTTCCACGTGCCGGGATGCGGACCTGCGCAAGCAGCAGATCACCCGCACCCTGCAGGTCGATGTCCGTGCTTGCCGAAGCTGCAGCACCCGCAGGCACCGCGATGCCGCGCTCCATCAGCAGCGCCGCCCGTGTAGTCGCCACATAGCGCAGGTCATAGGCAACACGGGAGCGGTTCTCGAAAACCGATACCAGACCTTTGGCCAGGCCTCGCAGGAACTCGAAATCGGACTCGTCGCTATTGAGCGTCCGTTTCAATTCCAGCACCGCATCAATCACCCAGTCCCGGCCCAGGTCCAGCGTGAAAACACGCTCACGACGGCCCGCCGAGAGCACCTGCAGGTCGGCACCAAAGCACCCGATACCGGCTATGCGCTCCTCACCACGGTAGATCGCATAGCGGTACTCGTTGTGGCTTGGGTCTTCCGGCGGCGAAGCAGGCACCATCTGCGGCTGCGGTATCCACAAACCGTTGCTGTTGTCGACCGCCGAATCCAGATGGGGCTCAAAGTTCAAAGGCATTGCCGGGGTCTCGCAGATGATTGTTTACAGGTTGGGAGAAGCTACCGCACGTTTCGCCGGTTGAAGATGCCGCAGCATCAAAGCGGTGGGAAGTGGCTTAATGGCGCCCGTAGTTCAGCGGCATGCTGGATCCCCGTGTCGTGCATACGGGCAAGCGCACAACTGTGCAGGATGGCTGCCATCCCTATCCAGCCACGTGCGTCAAAACATGCCTGCGTGGGTACGCCGACCAGCAGAAGCCGACCGGGCACCACGCCACACACCTGCCTTGTACCGGCCAATCCGGCCGCAGCCGATGGCGACATTCAAGCCAGGTAATTGCCTCAATGCTTGAACGGACTGTATTCCGGCCTGCCGCCACCGCTCCAGCGCCCAGAATCTTCGGCCTGCGGGCAGATGGTCAGGTATTCCTGAAAGGACTTGGTGTCGTCCTGCGTCCAGCTCTTGCCGTACGGATTGATCGGCTTGCAGTACGGCATGAACATGAACTGCCCGGTGTAGTTCGGCATGGGCTTCCAGCAGGGAGCCTTCACGTCCTGTCCCTTTGTGCAGAACAGGAACGGGTCACCGGCACGGTAGCTGAGGCCGTTGCCGGACTGCGCTGCCGCGCCGAAGCTGAGCAGCATCAAGGCGATCGAGCCGATCTTGAACATGGTCTTCATGGGATTCCTTTTCAGCGCATCATCGCGCCGCTTCCATCTGCTGCGGTGGTGGTCAGGTGAAGCGCCGACAATGCGGCCGTTGCGCCTTGCCGATGCAGTCCATGCACCGGCAAGGCCTTTCAAATCCCCGCCAGCAGTGGGCCGGCAGGGGTCAACTCAACGCTGCGGATCGTTGCTGGTCTTGGCCGGGTCCTGGCTGGCCTGCTGCGCCTGCTGGACTTGCTGGCCCTGCTGCACCTGCTTGTCCCATTGGTTCTTGAGCGAGGAAGCGTAGTCCTCGATCGTCTTCTGGATGCCGGCCACGTCCGCGTTGCGCGCAGCATTCAACATCCGGTCGACGAAGGACGACTGGCCCTCACCACCCTGTTGCTGGCCATGCGTGGATGCGGCCCCTGCGCGCAGCTGCTGGTTCATCGCCTCGCGCGACTCCCTGCCAAATGCACCGTCCACACCGATGCCGCGATCCTGCTGGAAGCTGCGCAGGGCGTGCTCGGTCTGCGGGCCAAACATGCCACTGCGGGTTTCCAGCGGCTTGCCATCAGCGCCCTTGTAGCCCAGTTGATTGAGCTGCTCCTGCAAGGCCTTCACCTCGCTGCCATTGGCGCCGGAACGCAGTACACCCGTGCTTGCTGACGCAGCACGGGTGGCTTCGCCATTGCCACGCTCTGCGGCACGCAGCTCCGGCAACGGATCAATCTTGCGACCGTCACGCCACAACTCGAAATGCAGGTGGGTGTCACCCTTGGCCGGCGTATTGCCGGTGCGCCCCATCGTGCCGACCTGCTCACCGGCCTCCACGCGGGCACCGTCGCGCACCGAGAACCGTTCCAGGTGGAAATACTTGGTGACCGAACCATCATCGTGGGTGATACGCACGGTGTTGCCCGCAGCGCCGTTGTTGGGCGATACGCTCACCTTGCCACCGGCAAAGGCCACTACCGGATCACCTACGTTGCCCTGGATATCGATCCCGCCGTGGGTACGGCCACCACTGCGTGGCGTGCCGAACTCCCCGTGGCCCTCACGCGGCTTGTCGGCACGGTTGATCTGGTCGTTGCCAGGCGTCGGCCAGGCCGTACCCCCGTTGCCGCGGGCCTGTGGCTCGGCGGGCTGGTTGCGCTCGCCGGCCGGACGCGCCTGCTGGGCGGTGATGGCTTCGCGGGTACGCTCGTCGGCCTTGCCACTGGGCTCCAGGCCATTGGCCTGCTGGAAGCTCCTGACCGCCTCGGCCGTGCGTTGGCCATAGATGGCGCTGTTGGTTTCCAAGGTGCCACCCTGTGCATCGCGGAAGCCCAGTTGGTTCAAGGACTCCTGCAGGGTGCGCACCTCATTGCCGCGCTCACCGCGCTGCAGTACGCCATCGGCCAACGGGTCACGCTGCCCCGGCAACGCCGCACTTGCGGTGATGCCACGGTCCGGGATCGAGATGGCGGCGTACTTGCCGTTCCAGTACTGGGTGAACGACGTCGCCAGCTCGCGGTCATCCATACCGCGCACCGTGTTGTAAGGCTGACCGGTCACCTGCTCGAAGTCACGCGAGCTGATGTTGCCCAGGATGTTGCGGCGGGTGCTGTCCAGCGAAAAATTGCCGGTGGCGATCGCACTCTGGATGGACGCATAGCCTGCAGCACCCTGCTGGTGCGCCAGGTACATGTCCAGGCCATTGGGGCTCTCGGCACCGGACAGGTACGGCCGCCCACTGTGTTCGTGGCGCGACATGATGTCGGTGCGGTTGCGCCCATACAGCGTGGCTGCTGCTTCGGTGTTGGCCGCCGGGTCGAACTCGCGACCAGTCAGGCCATAGGCCTTGGCGGTGCCAGGAACGAACTGGAACAAGCCCTTCGCGTGGCTGTCCTCGTTGTAGGCATTGGCGTTGAACTTGCCGCCGGTTTCGATATAGGCAAAGCGCAGGAAGTCCTCGCGCGGGATGTTGCTGCGCTCAGCCTGGCGTTCGATGATGTCGAGTACAGCGCCTCTGTCGTGTGGATTGGCCATCATTGGCTCCTCAGGTGAAGTGCGGCCGCGGCGGGCCGCAGGACGTCAACCGGACTCAATCCTTGAGTCATTTACAGAGCGGTCAACTCGAAAGGGATGTCAGGGCTGGTAGCGCCCTTCCTTCGTGTCGAAGGCATAGGTTACCGCATCTTCGGCACCAAGATCGCGCGTTTTGTCGGGGCCTGAAATTTCCTTGCCTGCCAGCGTGATCTTCA
Organism: Stenotrophomonas sp.; assembly: GCA_032112995.1. GTDB lineage: Bacteria > Pseudomonadota > Gammaproteobacteria > Xanthomonadales > Xanthomonadaceae > Stenotrophomonas. The sequence goes on from DAMCTY010000002.1 coordinate 55,016, forward strand.
CATTGGGTAGACCTGCCTGACCAGGCGCCTCGAAGGACAAGGTACCGGTGCTGACAGCACACGGCATGATCTTGTTGTCATCGCAGGCCGCCGTGTTGTCGCTACCCGCCACCACCGAGCCCAGGTAACCCCAGCTACGGAAGGACAGGTCATCGACGTTGTCCGGGTCGAACAGGAACAAGGCATACAGGGATTGCGCCACACCATTGTCGAAGCTGCGGGTGGGCAGTGCCAGCAGCAGGCGACCGTCGGCGGTTTCCTGCGACAGCGGCTTGCGCGTTTCATCAATCGCATCGGGCTGGTCGTTGTGACCAAACTCGCCGACATAGCCGTCGGTATCCACCTGCGACCAGATCGGTTTGCCTGCCTCCTCCGCCTTCACAAAGGTAGCCTGGGCAATGGCCACGTGACCGGGCTCCATCATTCCGCCATCGGACTCGGCGGTGTCGTCACCCTCGGTGCTGGTGGCAAAGCCGGTGAAGTACTGGCGCCCCTTCAGCGTGAACGGATAGCCATACCAGTAGCTCACCATCGCCCCGCTATCAATCTTGTAGCTGACGGCGCCGTCGCCGTCGCGTTGATAGATGACGTAAAGAACGCTGTCGGGGGATGGCGCTTTGAGATCGGTCATGCCTGGGTCCTTTGTCTGATCCGCAGCAGTCGGGGCACCGCCCGCCGCCGCGGTCTTTGCTGCCTCGGTATTGCCTTGTTGACTGCAGCTGGCCAGTGCCAATGCCAGCAGTACAGCCATCGTCGTCGTTGAATGTTTCATGCAAACTCCTCAAGGCATCGTGAAAAGCAAATGGCGTCAGGGCTTGCTGCGGGTCATCCGTAACGCGCCATGTCCTGCTGCTGTGCTTCATGCAGCCGTGCACCTTGCTGCGCGGCTGCTTCACGTTGTGTCAGCTCCTGCGCATGCTGGTCGGCGCGTGCCTGCCATTGCTGGCCGGCCTGCGATGCCTGCAGGGCTTCCGTGGCCGCTCGCATGCCATCCGGGCTGCCGCTACGGGCGGCTTCCAGCAAACGCGCCACGTGGGCCTGTTGCGGGTCTGCCGCCACGCCACGCGCATCCAGCATCGCCGCCTTGTCTTCGTTCCCTTTGCCTGGTGCGTCCTGGAACTGGTTGTTGCGCCCTTCGCGCAGCAGCTCCTCGCGTGCCGCCGGTGCACCTGCCGGATCACGGTCACTGAAGTAATCGACACCGTCGCGTACCCAGCCCACCGGACCGCGCGCGCCAATGGTGACCGCGCGCCGCAGCGACTGCACATCACCGCGGTAGTTCTCGATCATCGGCGCGTTGTCCGTGGCGCGCTGCAGCGCCGCCGGATCCTGCAACACAGAAACGTCCGGCTTCCCCTTGCCATCCAGGGGCAGGAAGTTGTGCATGCTGTGCGACCCCATCGAGCGCCCTGCAGCGACAACTGCCAGATCCGGCGTGATCGCGTCCACGAAGCGGTTGTTGAAATAACCCGACTGGTTGAGGACCGACATCTCCTTCTCGGTGGCATAGATGCGCACGTCGCCATACTGGGGACTGGCCGCGCTCACCGCATCGTTCGCCATCACATGGTTCAACACCTTGCCGTTCGGGCCAGGCGGAATCTTCAGGTCCAGGCTGGCTGCACCATAGGCGTTGAAGGTTTCGCCACGCAGGTCGAAATGATGGGCCGACACCTGCGCCAGCGTGCCACCCAGGGAATGCCCGGTGACCGTGACCTGGGGCGCCTCCATGCCAGGCCGTTCACCAATGGTCTTTGAATATTCCAGCGCACGCCGGGTCAAGGCGATGGCATCTTCGGCCTGCGGATTGGTGCGCCGGGTGACCATGGAGCCATCGGCGATCACCGCATCCTTCCAGATCTGCTCGGTGCCGCGGTGGGCCACCACGATCTCGCCATCGCTCAGGCGTTGGTAGATCGTGCCCTGGTAGCCGTTGTCCGGGTTGCTGGCGTGCTCAAGGATCTTGTAATTGCCGCTGGGGGTTCGCTCTTCCTGCGAAGGATCGGCAGGCCCCAATCGGTAATCATCCGAGTAGGAGTCGTTGGCCAGCTCGGCGTAGTCCTGGGAGGTCAGCTTGCTCATGAGGCGATCTCCTTCGCACTGAGCGTGATGCTGAAGAACTCATCGCGCTTGTCGGCTGGCACCTTGTCCAGGCTGGCATCACCCAGATCGCGGAACGCATCCATCTTCGCGCGCGGGTAGTAGCCGGACCAGAAGTAGCGGGTCTCCTGCCCACCCGCAATCACCTTCTCTGCCGGCAGGCCGAAGATGAAGCGTGTATTCGCCTCATCACCCGTCGCCTTCAATACCACGCGCGCCTCGGCCAGCGCCCAATGGCACACTGCACGGCCGAAGTAATCCTCGTCGACGATCTGGTCCAGATAGACGATGCCGGTGTACTCGGCGTCCGACACCTTCTTCAGCGTGATCGGCTCATTGCTGGTGATGCGCGGAATGGCACCAATCACCGGATCGATGTTGCCGCACTCACCGGGGTTCTGGACATCGAACTGCGCAGCGGCGTTGATGAGCTCAAAGCCGCCAGGGGCGTTGGCAAGCGTCATCCGGATCTCGTAGGCCTTGGTCGGGTTGCTGTTGAGCTTGCGCTGCGGCGCACCGGCTGCGGCGGCTTGAGGGGATGCATTCATGGGAGCTTCGCTTCTGTTCTGCCTGTTGTTGCAGGCGGCGATGGGGACCAACACGGCGCAGGCCAGACCGGCCAAAGCCAACCGTGGGAAAAATTTGCGGGGTGCAATATCAATCATCGGCATGACGGGCGTTCCGTATTTCGGACAGATGTTGGCTGCGTCGTATTCGTTCCGCGCGCAACCAGGTGAAACGAAGACCGGGCACACCCCTTGCCCGGCTTCCTGTACAAATCGATTGAGGCGCCGCAATGCGGGCCAGACAGGACTGAACACAGCACAACCTCGCCGGAACCGGATTCCGTCGAGCGGGTTACAGCATGGTTGTGGGGTGACAGGTTGTTCTCTGGCATATCCATACGCAGCGTCATCGTGTGGTCGATGCAAACGCAGGCAGCACGCAGGCTACCCTTCCTTCATCGCGCACACCCCTTGCGCGACCTTGGCAACTTCAACTGGCGACCACCCGAAGGGCGGCATAACCAGCACGTGTCAAAACTAACATCCAATCGCAAGAAGTTGAACCCTTGCGCTGATGTAGTCGTTACTCCTCACGCAACCCTAACAAGCAAAACGCAACGAAGCCTCTGCAAGCGTACACAACGGCCAATTGAACAGTGCTGGGTTGCAGCGGGAAGCGTTCACTTCCATCCATCCCAACGGCAGTGAGTGGCCAGTGTGCTTGGCTCGCAGGTGTAGCGTCTGCAGAACAAAATCACTGACCAGCAATGGCGCAGCCTTCCTGGATAATGGCGCAGCCCTGACCACACTCCTTCAAAGCGTCCCGGCGCAGCTTCCTCATCCCTCGATTTCCGGTGGCCACACCGGTTGTCACGGGATGACCACCAGCGACATCGACCACTGCGATATCTGAAGCTATCGCCATGCAAGCGTTATGGAAGACCCCCAGTACCTCGCAACCAACGGCACCCTTCGCTTCACACGAACGCATGGCGAAGTCGGTAGCCTCCTGCTCGCTCTGGGCCTCCAGGGTCCATCCCATCAGCCCGCGATTGCCGACTGCAACAGCCCCCCACACCGCAACACCACGGCCACGCAGGGTGTCACCAACACCGTGTGCGGGGAGGTAAACGCTGTTGTAGGCGGCTGATCCGGGCTGCTGGGCCGGCACTGCCTGCGCCCACATGGCGCCGACAGCCACGACAACCATGGAAGCAACGCGGGTCAACTTCAAGTCCTGCCTCCTCTACTGCCCCACTCAATTCCGGAAATGTCGATTGGAGTTACAACAGCAGCCGCGCCGTCTCGTTCACGTTGGAAGTTGCCATTGCTACCCGGACATTCAAGGCAAGGCGCAGCCTTCAAGGACAATATTGCAGTCCCTTCCGCATTCCCGGAGCGCTCTTTTCTTCAGTTTCTCGACGTTTCCGGCACCCGTTTTCCAATACCAGTTTTCAGGACCGGAAGCTACCGCGGCGCACTGATCACCAAAGGTGAACTCGAGCCCGCAGTCCTCCCCTCCGACCTGACGGCACGCAGCCACCGCTTTGTCCACAGCGTCCTGCTCGGACGTACCGTCCACGGTCCAGCCCACGACTGAATGCCGACCGGATGCAAATGCGCCCCAACGGCGCGCGTCGTAGCGCTGGGTATCACCGACACCATGCGCTGGAAGATAGACGGAGTTGTATGCCGCCGATCCCGGCTGCTGCGCGTATGCCGCACCCATGGATAGAAACAGAGCACCACCAATCAAAGCCAACGACAATAGTGATCTCATTGTTCTCTCCTGTTCCGTTCCGACCATGGGTGCCCAACAGCAAACGTCATCAGGCAAACCGTATTACTTCTTCCTGCTCGACTGATCGCGCACAACTTCCTGCTTGAAGTCCGACGTCTGGCCCGTGCTGTTGCGGCCCACGTTGCCGAAGCTGGAGTTGGCGACGAACTGACCCAGGGTGCCATTGAAGAACATGGCAGCCATCGGGGGCGTCATCACCATCAATACGGACATCAGCAATCCTATTCCGCCCTGCTGGATAGCAGCTGAATTCAACCCGGCCCCATAGCCCAGCGATCCCACCTGGCTGGAGGCGATATAGGCCCCAACCCAAGCCACGGCAGTAACCGCAACCAGCTTGGTGGATACCGAGACCATGAACGACAGCACGGCCATCGAGAACATGGTACCGATGCCGTACAGCAGCCAGCGCTTGAACAGGTCCTTGGTCTGATCGAACAACAGGCACAGGATGAAGATCGGCCCGAAGCCGATGAACAGAACCAATGCCAGCTTGTACAACAACAGCAGCGCACCCCCTATGACGGAAGGCCCGGCAATGCCGATGCCGGTCAAGCTGACCACCTTGCGTTGGTCGGCGGCGTTCTCCTCACTGCTCTTGACCGGCAATGCATCCATCAACGCGAAGATCAGGCCCATGACCTTCAGGTTCTTGTCGATGGCCTTCTCCACGTCACCGTCGTCACCCGCCACCACCTGATGGATGGCCTTGGGCATGTCGTTGGAAAGGAAGTTGGTGAGATTGTTGCCAGCAAACGACATCGAGCTGGCTGCCAGCACGATCAGGAACGCCCTCAGCGAGCCGACCACCAGGCCCATCAACGACTCACGGCTGCGCCCGGTAACAATCATGAAACCCTGCGACAACACCCACAGCGTCAGCAAGGTCAGCGCGGTACCACTGACCCAGCGCATGCTGCGGCCGAGCATGGCCGCCTGGAACGCATCAACCTCATTGTTGATGAGCTCGAAGATCGTCGAGAAGAACGCCCATTGGATGAACGGGCTGAGATCAAAACCACCCATGAAACCACTCCTAATCCCTTAAGTGGACGGCAGGCTCGGCAGGCCGACACTACCACTGCCCTTCAGCGCATTGCGGGTCAAGGCCGACTGCGAATTGCGGATATGCGCAACGCGTGCCTCATAGGCCGCCATATAGGTCTGGTAGCGATCACGGTCGTTGTCCATCAACGCGGTCAACGCCAGCACTTCGTTGGTGTTGTACTGGATGTTGGCGTAGTCGTTGGCACCCAGCGAGCGGCGGCGATCTTCCAGCTGCTTGAGCCGGTCGTAGTTCTGCTTGGCGCGCTCGAACATGCGCAACGAGAACCGGTACTGGGCGAGTTCGGTATTGGCAAGATCCGTGCACAGCGCCTGCTGCTGTTGCCCAAGCGGCGTTGCCGCACCACTGGAGCACAGCTGCGCCATGGTCAGCGGGGTCGCCGTTGGATTGGTCTTGTTCAAGGCCTCGGTGCCGGTCGGCTCTACAATCATTTCCGGGGTACTGCCATTACGCTGCTGGATCTGCAGCTTGCGGTTCAGGTCGTTCAACCGGCCGGTGACCGTACCGTCATTGCCGATGCGATCCTGCACCTTGCGGATTTCCTGCTGGGTCTTCCTGTCATTGACCTCCCACGCGGCCATCGCCACGCCGGTGCCAAGCAACGCAGTCATTGCGATGCTGATTGCCACCCAGCGGTTGGCCTTGGGGGCGGTCAGCGCAGTACCGAATGTGCGCGCCCATGCCTGGCTGAAGGTCGGCTTCGCGGTGCCTCGACGCGGTTGCTGGGTTTTCATGATCCACCTCTACTAGTCTTGAATAGCGTTGATTTTCAAAGGAGCCAGCGCCTCAGCGCACAGCCGCCCGTCTGCCATCGCCTGACTCGGATCGCTGCCTTGATCCGCGCCCCGAACCCTTACGATTCTCGTAGAACTCGTGCAGCCACTGCTCCGGACTCAACTCACCCACTTCCACGCCAAAATGTTCTGCCTGTTGGTGAACGATACGGTCCATGACTTCGATGTTGTCGGTACTGGCGGAAATGACCGCCAAGGCGTCGTCCATGCCGCGCAGGTTGAGCTGGCACACGGTGGAACCGTGGCCCTGCTTGACCAGGAAGCTGCGCGACCGCTCGTCCAGGTTGGACACCACCTCGAACTCGGCCTCGGTCAGTTTCAGGCCTTCCATGTAGTCTTCGCGCGAAGCACTGGGGTTTGGCAGCAGGATCAGGGTGGCGGTCTGCTCGATCAGGGCCGCGGAGATATCGCTGGCCAGCGCATCCTCCGGGCTCTGCGTTGCAAAGATGCCTAGGCCATTCTGCTTTCGGATGGTCTTCTGCTTGTTCTTGGCGAAGTCTTTCAGCGCACCGCCGCCGTCCAGGATCTTCCAGAACTCGTCCATCACGTAGATCAGCGGCCGCCCATCAATCAACTCCTCCAGACGGTGCAGCAGGTAGTTGATCACCGGCACCCGCACCTCGGCATTGTCGATCACGTCGGTGTAATCGAAGCCGATGATGTTGGCCTTCTCCAGGTCGACCACGTCCACCGGGTTGTCGAACACCCACCCCAGGGTGTTGCCAGCGGTCCACTTGCGCAGCCGCGCGAACAGCCCGTCATCGCCCATGTTGGGCAGGCTCTTCTGGAAATTGGTCATCGAACGCAGGTGCATGGGCATGTCCAGCATGCTCTCCACCGCGCGGAAGATGTCCTCGTCCTCGCGCGCCGTATAGCTGGTCTTCGCTGCCAGCACCTTGATCAGGTTGCCCAGGAACTGCACGTTGGCATCGGTGCGTTCGCACTGGAACGGATTGAAGCCGGTGGGCTGGCCATTGTCCAGCGCCAGGTAGTTGCCACCGCAGGCACGCACGAAGATCTCCGCGCCGCGGTCCTTGTCGAAGAAGAAGATGGTCGGCGAAGGCTTGTACTTCTGCACCTGGCTGAGCAGGAAGTTGATCAGCGCGGTCTTGCCGGTACCGGACTTGCCGATGACCATCGTGTTGCCGATCGCCTTCTCACCCAGCGAATTCTCGGCCGGGTGGGTGGCATGGAAATTGAAATAGTACGGCTGCCCGTTGGTGGTCTGAAGTACCGTCAGGCACTCACCCCACGGATTGTTGTCGCGCTTGCCGGTGGCGAAGTTGTGCAGCGGCGACAGGCCCAGGAAGTTCAGCGAACTGACATTGGCAAGCCGCGTGCGGTACTTCCAGTTGGCCGGCAGCTGCGAATAGAACGATGCGCACACCGCCAGATCTTCCTTGACCGAAACAAACCCGGCATTGGACAGCTCGGCGCGGGTAGTGGCCACGTTCTGCGACAACGTACGCTGGTCCTCGGCATACAGCGCCATCATGAAATGGTACTCGCCCAGCACGAAGTTGCCCGAAGCAACCTGGTCCATTGCATGGTCCATCTCGGCGATCTGGCTGACCGCCTTGTCGCCGGAGGAGATCATCATGCCTTTGGTGCGGTCCAGCACCTTGAGCGCGTCCTGGCGCCCCATCGGACTGAACGAATGCGTTATCACGTACTCGAAATCCAGGTACTTCAGTCCATTGAGGATGCCCGGGTAGGTACCGTCGGTGTATTCCTTGATGTTGAGGATGGCACCGTAGTGGTTCTGCCCGCCCGGTGCGTTGATGACGAAATCGCCCGACTTGGCCGAGAACATATGCCTCGATACCGGCAGATAGTCATATACCGGTGCCCGCAGTACCGGCACCGGCTCGTCAATGCGATTGAGCAGGTAGCCGAAGAAGCTCAGCACCTCGGAGAACACCACGCCGTTGTCCGCCTCATACATGCCCAGCAGAGTCGGCGCATAGTCCTTCAGCACCGCCTCCACGTTGCCTGCAAGCTCGGTGATCTTGCCAATGGCCTGGTCCTGTTCGGCCTGCAGCCGCTCGATGTTGGCCGACTTCTCGACGAACTTCTTGCCGGTGACGATGGGCCGGTAGATCATCGTCATGAACAACTCGTTGCGCATGATCTTCTGCGTCGACAGGCGCTCGAAGTATTCATCCGACAACTGCTGGTTGAACACGTGTTGGTAGTGGCTCTTCAGATCTTCCCGGCCACGGCGCCGGACGTCGTGGATCCAGAATGCCACGTTCACGAAATCCGGCGCCCGCAGCGTCTGCAGCATGCGGTTGAAGGTGTTGTGGCGATGTTCCAGCTCCCACTCCTCGCGCCCGACGAACGGCAAGCCGTCCAACCGCCAGGTAATCAGGAAGTCACCCCCGGTCGTCTTCACCACGTGCGGAGACACGTGGGAAGACAACGGGATGAACTCGGCAATGGAGGTATCGGGCGACAACATGGGGCTTATTCCGAGGAGGGGTTTTCGAGCGTCTTGCGGTAATTGTTGGGCGTGAACACCCACATCCCGTTATGGTGCTTGACGTTGCGGATCTTGCTGCGGAACTGCCAGCGCAGCCCCAGCAGGCGGAACACCATCTCGTCCCGCCTGGCCATCTGCCGCATGACCAGGACCACGATCGGCAGAAGGAACAGGAAGAACATGTCGAAATAGAACGTCAACAGCAGGCACGTGCCGGCCGCGATCGTGAAGGGCATGTAAGGCACCCCCAGGAACATGGCCGGCCGCGTGCAACCGCGGAAGAGCGCATTCTTATGCATAGTGCAGCAGTTCGCTGATCACCATGGTGGTCTTGGTCACGTCGGCCGGCAGCAGCATCTTGGCGATCTGGGCAGCAGCGCCGATCAGGAAGCCGCCGATCAGGACCGGTGCCACGTCGCCGATACGCTTGTGGTTGAAGGCGATCTGGTAGCCGGCAAAGATCACCGCAATGGTGACGATGGCGATCGAAGCGATGTTCAGCAGGCTGTTGATGTTGTTGAAGAAGCTATTGACGCGGGTGGTGGCACCGGTCACGTCCTGCGCCATCACCATGGCCGGCATTGCCAGCATCGAAACGGCGGCGAGGGCGGCGCTGACTTTGGCACCGGCGTTACGGATGAGCTGGTTAGTCTGGTTCTTCATGGGGAGCCTCTACTGGTTGGTTTGAAGGGGAACAACGCGTATTGCATGGCCGTGAGGCCGGTTACAGCGATGAAGCTAGAAAACAAATGCAGCGTCCCGTTGCGGCGCCGCAGCCGCGGGTGCCGCCTGGTGTTGCATCTGCGCCGGCGCCGCGCCATCTGGCGGCAGCGTAGCGGCGGCATTGCTTGCCGGACGTGAAGCAGTACGCGCGCCCATCGGCTGCACCACCACCGGCGCATCATCGGCAGGCACCACTGGTGCGGCCGCCTGCGGATTCATCGGTGCCTGCGGCATCTGCTGGGGTTGCGCACCCGGCACCCCCGTCATGGCCGGGGCCTGCTGCATCGGTGGATAGCCCGCCGGAATGACTCCGGCACGTGACAACGCGGCCTCCTCGATACGGCGCAGCACCAGCCCGGCAGCAGTAGGCAGGGGCTTCATCTCCACCCGCACCGGACCCGGACTGGCGGTGCCATTCGGCGCTGCCGGCCGCGTGCGTATGACCGGAATGGCAGTCGCCACACTTCCAGCACCAGCGGCATTGCGCCAGGACGTCACCACCTTCTGCACATAGCCATGGCGGAAGCCCGTGGTGAAGTTGCCCGAGTAGTAGCAGCTGAACGCCTTGCCCCAGTCCTGGCCCGAGCGGCCATAGCATTCGGCCAGGATGCGTGCGCCAGCCTGCAGGTTCGGGCAGACGTCGAACGCACGCTCGTAGTTGCTGAGCCCATGGCGGGCAAGGTTGTAACGGTTGACCTGGGCAATACCCAGCGAGAAGTTGTAGCCCTCGCGCTCCAGCATGCGGGTGGTCGACAGCGCCTCGCCCAGACTGCGCGGCTGCCGCGCCAGGCGGCCACCCACCACGCCGATGGCGTAGGGATTGAACGAGGATTCCACCTTGGCCACGTGGTGCATGACCTCGGCTGGCACGGCAAGGTCCGTGCAGGCTGCCATCTCAATACCTGGAAGCATGCTCCCTCCTTTCATCACGTGCGCGCCTGCACGCGCTGATGCGGACCGCTGTGTCCACGGCACCCCGAACCAATGCAAGCGCGTTCATCAGGCCATCCCCCGCATCGGATCGAAATCGATACCGGTGATGTAACGGCGACCGGCATGTGCCTTGATATGGACAACGATATCGATCGTCATCTTCAGCAGGTGCTTGATCACCTCGAATTCAAGCCCCGAGCCTTCCGCTGACGCCTTCACCATCAGCGCCAGCTGATCCCAGGTCTGCGTGGTGCTGCCGGCATGGCAGCTGGTGATGGAGCCCGGGTGACCGGAGGCGCAGTTGCGGATGAAGTAGAACGACTCATCACCACGCAGCTCGGCCAGGATGATGCGGTCCGGCTTCATGCGCAGGCAGGCCTCCATGCACGACTTCGCACTGATGTTGCTCGCGCTCTGGCCACCCTTGGAGTACAGCAGATGCACCACGTTGGGCTGCTGCAGGAACAGCTCGCGCGCGTCCTCGATGGTCACCAGCCGTTCCTGGTCGGAGATATGGTTGACCAGCGATTTCATGAAGGTGGTCTTGCCGCTACCGGTTGCCCCGGAGACCACGATGTTCTTGTGGTACTGCACGGCCTTCTTGAAGAAGTTCGCGTAGTCGCGCTGGGCACGCAGCTCGGTAAGCTCGCGGTCGTGCTCGCTCAGCGTCGGCGCCTGCTCCAGGATCTCGCTGAAGAAGCCGTCTTCTTCGTACTGCTCCAGCGACTTGCCGAACCGGGCCGGCAAACGGATGGTGATGGACACCTTGCCCGAATCACAGGCCGGCGGGATGACGAACTGCGCACGCTGACCGGTGGGGAACGTGAGCGAAACCATGGGATCGGCATCGGTGATGCGCTGCCCGGTATTGCTCTCGTTGACTACCGCCGTGCAGAACTGGCGGGCGCGTTCAAAGGTAAGTGACGGCACCTGCTCGCGCCGCCAGCCGGACCGTGTTTCCAGGTACAACTCACCCGGACGGTTGATGCAGATCTCAGTGACATCACTGGAGTGCATGTGATCGCCGATACCCAGAATACCGTACTGGTATTCCAGGAAATCGTTGGACACGCGAGCGATGGCGGACTCTGCATTCATGCGGCTACAGGCTCAGCGGATCACGGCGGAAAAGTCGACATCGCGGGCGACGTAGACGTTGACGATGGTGCCCTGGTTGATGGTCACGGTCGGCGGACGGCTCATGTTGCGCTCCATCGCCAGGTTGGCCATGCGCTCCATGGTGCGGGCGGTAGCGCTTTCATACGGGTTCTGCACGACCGCGCCATTGACGATGGAGGTCTCCTTCGGCCCGTTCTCGGCCGCGGCGTACTTGAATGCATCGGCCAGGATGCTGATCAGCAGCGACGAGGCGATGCGCTGGCCCCAATGAGCACTGTAATGGCCCGCGTTGCCGGCCGAACCCAGCATGTCCACGCCGGGACTGCGCATGTTGATATCCAACCCGGTCGGGGTGGTGATGCGGTCCCAGACAATGGCCACGCGGTCGCCGATGATGCCGTCGGCACCATACGCCCCCTGCACCTTGGAGCCGCGCGGCAACAGCAGGCGCTTGCCATCCACCGAATACACCGGCTCGGTAACGATGCACGAGGTGTAACCCGGGAAATCCGAGATAACGCGCGCCTGCAGCACGCAACGGATGTAGGTACCACGCAACAGCAGCGTGCTGGGCTTATACAGCGGCTGCGCACTGGTCGGACCATCGGCAGGCGCACCGGCACCACCTGCACCAGCGGCCTGCGCCATGCCGGGCATCAGGCCGGCCGCAGCCGGGCCACCGGACGAATCACCGGCTTCGCCGTTGGCGTCAAGCATGCGCCGTTCCAGCAGCGTCATTTCGCGCGGCTGCATCGAATCCATGCCAGGCATCATCGAGCCATGCTGGCTGTCATCCACCACCGGCAGCGGCGGCAGTTCCTCCATCGGCGGCGCCTGTACCACCGGCTGCGCGGGTGGCAGCTCCGGCAGATCACGCGGCGCGGCAGGGATCACCACCTGTTCGCTGGGCTGCTTGACCTGCGCTTGCTCACCGGACGAAAGACCGCCGGAGAAGATCCACGCCGCCAGCGCTGCCAATGCGATCACGATGGCCGCCAGGAACACCAGCGCCTTGCGGTTGAGACGCTGCACGTCATCGGCACGCAGGTACGGTGCCTCGCTGTCCAACCCAGGGTCGGTGGCGTAGTCGCGGCGCACATACGGATTGGCTGCCGGCTGCGGCTGCGCCTGCGGTGCCGGATCCGGCACGGCTTGGTCGTTGGGGGGTATCTGGTTCACTGCTCCGGTCTCCTGCGCAGGCCGATCGCGTTGTCGCCGTGACGTACGACAAGGTAGGCGTAGGTGCCATGCACCACGATGGTGTCGCCCTCGACGGTTGAGTTGACGATGAACTCGTCGCCGGAGCGGCTGTCCCTTGCAAACACCGCCGGGAAGTTGCCACTGGGGAAGCGGGTGCGGTCCCCCATGCGGATATAGGTGAAGCGACGGTCGTCATAGACCGCAGCCGGCACCAACCAGGTTGGCCGGCGCTTCTTGTAGGTGTAGTCGTAGCCGTAGTAGTAATCGCGCCCCGGCACCACTGCGGTACTCAGTTCCGCGGCGGGTTCCTCGTCGGCCTTGTTCTCCGCGGCGAACTTGGTGTCTGCCGGATAGGAGAAGCGCACCTTGTACTGCACGCCGGACGCTTTTGCCTGGTCCAGCGCACGCCAGTTGGTAGCCACCACCTTCAGTTCGAAGATGTAGGAATGCGCCGCCGTGCGCACCATCAGGTTGGTGTCCACGTCCACATTCTTCGGCTTCAGGTAGAACACGTTGTCGCGGCGACTGATATCCCAGCCACCACTGAAGCCGCTGCTGTAATCGAGCACCTCTTCATGCGGACTCAGTTCGATCTGGGTGGTGATGCCCAGCCCGGTACGAATCTGATAGATCTTGTCCGGCGCATAGTCGTATTGCTCGACTACCTGCGCGGCTGCCGGTAACGCCAAGCCCGCCATCATCAGCAGAGCAAGGCCGCGGCGCAGCAACTTCTGCAGCGGTCTACTCATCGTTCAACTCCCCGTTGTGCATTCGTGGCACCGGCCTGTTGTTCGGCCGGAAGCGGCGGCATTACCCCCGTGTTCGGATCAATCCCCGGCGCTGCGCCCGGCGCACCGGGTGCGGGCGCACCCGGATAGCCAGCCTGGCCGGCGGCAGGCGCGGCACCTGCCGGATAGGCCGGCTGCGCGACAGGCGCGGGTGCTGGCGGCGCCTGGAATACCGCCGGCGGCGGCGGCGCCTGTGCGAAATCGTTGTCCACGCGGTAATTGGTCACCCGGAACCCCAGCGGGTTGAGCAGGCGGTCCTCGTCGTTCAGGCGCAGATCCGGGTCGTACCTGAATTCCATGGTGGCAATCTTGTTGTCCAGGGGCTCGGACACGCCGCGGCCCTTTTCATACACGCTGCGCTGGAAACGCACGGTCGCACCGCTGGGTACGCCCCCTTGCCCGCCACCAACCAGCACGATGCTGAGAATGCGCACGTTGAGCGATTTTTCCGCCCCATACAGGCGGTAAGGGCGTTCCGGGTTGGTCTCCGAATGCAGCGACATGTACGCCGGTGCCACCGCCGGACCAGCCATCGACAACGTCGTGCGCCAGTTACGCTGGCCGATCAGGCCGGAGTCGTAGGACTCACGCGACATGATGAACTGGGCCACGTTGCTCTTGTTGACGGCCTCTTCCGCCGTCACCGCACGCTCACCGAAATTTCCCACCAGGCGTGCCACCGATGCAGTGCCCGTATAGGGATCAGCCATCACCAGGTACGGCACCTTTTCCTTCAGCGGCAGGAACAGCAGGTAGCCGCCTGCCAGCAACAGGGCCATCAGGATCGCGCACCAGGCCACCGTCCACGCCCGCTTCTCGCTGCGCTTTGCCTGGTCCGCCAACGACACTTCGAAGCTCACGCCCTGCGACACCGCCCGATCGATCTCGGGTGAATTCGTCTTCTTCTTGCCGAACATGCGCAGTGCTTCCTTACTTGTCGGCCGTGTCGACGGTGGAGCCGGCTGCCTGGCCCGCGCTGCCGTCCGTGCTGGTTGCGGCAACGCTGACGATGATCTGCTGGCGCTCCACCACCACCAGCACACCTTGCGCGGCATAGGCCGCAGACAATGCTGCAGCAGCCTCGGCGATGCTGATGGTATGGATATCGGCTACCGGGCCATACAACGTGTAGTCGTTGGGATGCAGGTAGGACAAGGTCAGGCCGGAGTCCTTGGCCCAGCGGGTAAGCATGCCTTTGAGCGTGCCATCCACGGGCGCAGCCTGGTACAGATAGGACGAATGCAGCGGAATGGCCTGCGGTGCTTCGGCCATGCGATTGACCGGCATCCACTTGCCAGTGGGCTCGGTTGGCTTGGGTGCGCCGCAGCCCGTCAACAAGGCGATGCCCCCCATGAAACCTACGAACAACGTGTTGCGGATCGGCATAGTGAAGCTCACGAAGTCACCATCGAGAAAGTTTCGACCGCAGCAGAACGCTGCAAGAGTCTCTGCACCTGGGAGCAGGGAATATCTCGCCGGATAGGCAACCTACGCGACACAGCCAGGGCACTCGAACGCGAGCACGCACCTGCAACTGTCAATGTGCGGACAGACCGCCGTCTGCTACCCGCTCCCCGTGAGAGACGAACCATTCAAATTCCATTTCATCGTGACGCATGCACGGAACGTTCACTTCACACGCCCGCCTTCCATCACATTCGGGCGGAGCATAGACACGCAAATGTTTGCGTGTTGTGAAGCAGCAATTCACACAAATGTGTGATGCACGTTCTGCGCACTTGCATGATCAACACGCGTATCAGAACAACGATTTCAACTTGATGACAGTGATGAAACCACTTCAAAACAAGCTGAATTCCCCAATCCGCGCACTTAACATGCAGTCTTCACCGCCCCCCCGGGACACTGCAGTATGCAAGCGTCCGACTACACAAGATCGCTGCACGGGGCGAAGCATACACACAGTCTTCACTGATTGATGTGAAGAAAAAAGTTAAACGACATCACTTCACCACTGCATGTTTGATTCTGGCAACATGCGCCTCTCGCCCGGCGGGGGCGTGCAGTCAAAAGGTGTGACATGGAGCAATCAAAGATGGAGGAGTTCATCGCAAACGCCGCGTTGCTTGCGGGGCACCTGACGCAGCAATGCGACAAGGTGGTTGCGGAACAGAAGTCATCCACCGCCGAACTGCAACGCGCAGCCACCGAGCTTGGACAAGGTGTCAGCGCGGGCAAGGCAGAGCTTGCGCAGACTGCGCGGGCCGCCATACGTGAAGCGCTTTCGCAGGAAATTCCTGCGGCGGTTGAAGCACTCGGCGACAGTGGCGATCGCCTTCGCGCAATTGCGGACCAGCTGCAACGCGAACAGTTGGCCGCAGCATCGGGCATTCGCGCACTGGCCTGGAAAGCACTGGTCGCCATGCTGGTTGCCGCCGTTGCAATCGTTGGCGGCACCGCTTACGTCGCCTCCAACAATCTGCAGCGTGCAGAGAACGCCAAGCTGGAAGCACAGGTGATGGAGGCCCTGCAACAAGTGCAAATCACCGCGTGTGATGGCAAACCCTGCGTCAAGCTCAGCGAGGGGCAGCAGCGCTGGCAGCGCAACGACGACTACATCCTGGTTGATACCAGTGCACGTGCGGGCACAGCAAAGTAATGCTCGCACCTGCTCTCACAACATCACGCCCTGTCGCGCGACCTGAAGCCCTCCGCAACTGACTTGCGTACATCCAAGTCGAAGGAATCGCCTTGAGCAACAACTACCGGATCCTGATCGCAGTAATCTCCGCCGTGGCGCTGACCATCGCCGCCATCTACCTGGCAGGCTTCCTCACCCTGACCTTCCTCGGTCTGGACACGAGCGCGAGTGGATTTGGCACGTACTACCAGTACTTCAAGAATCTGAATCACCCGCAGGTCATGCCGTATGCCGGGCGTATCAAGCTGGCAGGTGGCATCGCTGCGGGCCTGATGCTGCTGGTATGGGCATCGATCGCGGTGATGCTGTACAAGCTGCGCAGCCACCGCAACATCCATGGCCGCGCCCGTTTTGCCGGCATGGTGGACCTGGCCAATACCGGGCTGCTGAAACACAAGGACGACGGCATCGTGCTGGGCCAGATGAACGGCAAACTGCTGCGTCTGTCCGGGCAGCAGTTCGTCATCCTTGCCGCCCCCACCCGTTCGGGCAAGGGCGTGGGCGTGGTGATCCCCAACCTGCTGGACTACCGCGAGTCGGCCGTGGTGCTGGACATCAAACAGGAAAACTTCGACCTGACCTCGGGCTGGCGCAAGTCCATCGGACATGAGATCTACCTGTTCAACCCCTTCGCCGAAGATCGCCGCTCGCACCGCTGGAACCCGATGACCTATGTGTCCAGCGACCCATCCTTCCGCGTGTCGGACCTGCAGTCGATCTCGGCCATGCTTTACCCGGACGGCGACGACAAGGACAAGTTCTGGACCAGCCAGGCGCGCAATGCTTTCCTGGCCTTTACCCTGTACCTGTTCGAGCAGGCCGATGCATTGCCTGGCTCACCCAAGCCCACCCTGGGCCAGGTGCTGCGCCTGTCCTCCGGCGATGGCACCGAGCTGAAGCCCTATCTGCAGAAACTGGCAGAGGCCTCGTTCCTGAGTGCACAGGCACGCACGGCCTTCGCAGGCCTGCTGTCGCAGGCCGACGTCACCTTCGCCTCGATCATCGGCTCGTTCCGCGAGCCGCTCAACCCTTGGCTCAACCCGGTGCTGGATGCGGCAACCAGTGGCGATGACTTCCGCCTGGATGATGTCCGCCGCAAGCGCATGACCATCTATGTCGGCATCCAGCCCAACAAGCTGGCCGAAAGCCGGCTGATCGTGAACCTGTTCTTCAGCCAGCTCATCAACGTCAACACCAAGACGCTGCCGCAGAACGACAAGAGCCTGAAGCACCAATGCCTGTTGCTGATGGACGAGTTCACCTCCATCGGCCGGGTCGACATCATTGCCAAGGCCGTGGCGTACATGGCCGGCTACAACCTGCGCCTGTTGCCGATCGTGCAGTCGATGGCGCAGCTGGACGCGGTGTACGGCAAGGAGCTGTCACGCACCATCATCACCAACCACGCGCTGCAGATCATCTACGCACCACGCGAGCAGCAGGACGCCAACGATTACTCGGAGATGCTGGGCTTCACCACCGTACGCCGTCGTGCGCGCACCCACTCGCATGGGCAGAACCGATCGATCTCCGACAACGAGGTGCTGGAGAAACGCGCCCTGATGTTGCCGCAGGAGCTGAAGGCGATGGGGCCGGAGAAGGAAATCGTGCTGTACGAAGGCCTGGCCCACCCGGTGCTGTGCCGCAAGATCCGCTATTACAAGGACGGCTACTTCACCAAGCGCTTGCTGCCCAAGGTTGAGGTCAGACAGCTGACGCTGGGTTGAGACCCGGCAAGGTGCTGCCCTGGCGCCCAGGCGCCACCAAAGCCATTGGCGACGCTGGACAGCCCAGAGCGCTCAACATGCAGTCTCTTTGCCGCGGCACCTCGGCCTGCGCGGAGTGGTGTGCCCGCGCGTATGCCCACCCTGCCTGGAGAGGCCAGGTGCAACGGGTACCACCTGACCTGGCCTGGGCGTCCGCTCAAAGCGCCGCCAACTACAGCTGCACAAAATTTTCACAAAATCCTTACTAGCATGCTGCCGTTGTGCTCCCCCTCGTCGAGGGCCAGCTGGAGGGCACGCGCCAGGATTCGGGGGGGAAATCAATGGAAGTCCACAACGGCCTTGCTGCGGCAGGCAAAACCATGCTCGCTGCCTGCACCTTGCTGGCGGGCTTCATCACGGCTACGCCGGCCCACGCCCAGGCGACGGAGTTCTGCCCGACGTCCCTCGCGGAAGCGATGGATGGCCAATTTGATGCGGGCTGGTTCCTCAATCATCCAATGATGACCGACAAGCAGGACGGCTATACCAATGGCCCCGGCTGGTCGGATAGCAACTGGTATCACGACGATGGCAGCCCGACTGGCGCTGATGGCGCCAACCAGGCCGTGGTCAACGGGAAAGGAGGCGTCCAGACCATCGGCGCTGGCCTGGTACCCCACGAAGAGCCCTCATCACCACGCCCAACCCGCTATCTCTATGGCGGGGTTTCCGGCGCGGGCTCCACCTTGCAGCAAGCCATCCAGAACAACGACTACTTCCAGGTTTCGTTCACCACCAAGAGCAACCTGGCTGCAGGCACCTTCTTCAAGAAGACGTACCTGATTGGCTACGGCGGATCCACGTACAAGTACGCGGTGCTCGCCTCGACGGATGCCAGCTTCAGCAATCCCTGGACACTGGTGCAGGACGCGCAGGTGACTGCACCAAACGGCGGGGCCTGGACCTGGGATCGCTTTCCAAACAACAACACGCGTTATCCGCTGCTCAAGCCCAACCAGACCTACTACCTGCGCGTGTACCTGTACGACCGCACCCGCAACCAGCAGATCGGATTCCCAAGCTCGCCCACCGACACCATCACCGCCGATGACTTCCAGTTCGGCACTGCGGTCTGCCCACCGGCCAAACTGACGCTGACCAAGATCTCCAACGGCAAGGCCGGCGCGTTCATCTTCAATGGCACCAACGGCGTTCCGACCGAAACCATTACGACCACGGCGGCAGGCGGTACAGGCAAGGTTGGCGCCACGCATACCTTGACCGCGGCCAATACGGAAACCGTGGTGACCGAGCAGGCAACGGCTGACTTCCGCCTGGGCGCCATCAACTGCACCGGCATGGGCAGTGGCGGCACCGCCACCCCGGCCATCGCCAACAACGGCGCCAACGGTGGCAGCGTAACCCTGGACGCCGCGGCGACCACCTGGGGCAGCAACATCGCCTGCACCTTCACCAACGAGTCCACCGAAGCCGGGCTGTGGATCCGCAAGAGCAACCAGGCAACAACATTGGTCTCCGGCACCAAGACCACCTACACCGTCCAGCTGCACAACGACGGCCCGGGTGCAGCCAACAATGCAGTGGTCCGTGACACACCCGGTGCCAATCTGGAGAACTGCGCCGTAGTGAGCAACAGCTGCACCGCCACCGGAACCACCTGCCCGGACCTGTCCCAGGTACTGACATCCGATGTCGCTCTGCCCAATCTGCCGGCGGGCAGTGGCATGAGCTTCAAGGTGCAGTGCGACGTCAAGTGACTGCCACGGGGCGCTCGCAGCCCCGCCAGTTCATCCAGGCCCTGCGCTCGCTCTGCGCAGGGCCAATGTGTAGGCAATGGCATACAGCGTCGTAACCGACAACGGCACACTGATGGTGCGCAGTATCTCCGGCGTGCCCGCCAGCCAATGGATGCTACCCAACAGGCTCATCGATACGGAGGCTGCCGCCAGCGGTGGCACCCACAGACCGGCGCGACCAGGCCAACGCTTGGACAAGGCTTCCAGCATGCGCTTGAGGAACAAGGTGATCAGCGCAGACAGCAGCCCTTGCACCAACCCGGCAATCAGCGGCCGCGGCATTGGGTGCGCCATATTGGCCACAGCGGCCCAGCTTCCCATTGCCAGGAAGGCAACCACCATGTGCACGGCGCTGCTGCGACTTGCGGCTTGAATATTCCGGCTCACTTGCTGATTCCGCTCCTGTCGGGTGAAGGTGGTTGATGCACGCCCCGCTGAAAACAATTATCGCAGTCAGCCCCCCCCCTTGCCGCAGCGTTTAGTGTGCACAAGGCGCTGGATACCGATACCGCTCCAACAGCCGCTGGCATCGTGCTCAACCAACCGGGGCATCCAATCCCAGGAACACACGCATACGCGCGAGCTCCGCATCCACGGCATCAGTGAATGGCTTTCCCGCCGGCCTGCGCCCGGACACATAGTTCAGCTGCGCATCCAGCGTGCCCGCCACCACAGCAACATTGCCCCATCCGATCACCCGTTCCTGCCACAACAGCGGCAATGCGTAGTACCCCAACTTGCGCTTGGCAGGCGGCGTATAGGCCTCGAAGCGATAGGCCCAGTCCCAGAACAACGCGAAGCGGCGACGATCCCACACCACCGGGTCAAACGGCGTCAGCAACCGTACCGCTTCATCCACTTTCCAGCGTTTGCTGTCGGCGCGCTCGTCCGCTGGCCACAGCCATTCAACGCCCTCTACCCGTGCCCGCTGCAGACGTTGCCGCGCCCGTACAAGTGCCGCCTTGCGCGCGTCCTTCCACTGCGGCACGCCGCCGCCCAGATAGGCCACCAACTGCCCCAGACTGGCATCGGGCAACGGCGCGTACTTGTTCACGATCAGATCAATCAATGCATCCAGGCGCGCAGCCACCTGTTCCGGCGGCAACACCGCATCGGCCTCACCAACCGCCTCATGCACCGCATACACGCGGGTGCCGCCTTCGCGCCGTGCCACCCGCAGCAGGCCACGATAGTGCATGCCATCAAGCAGTTCGGTGCTGGCACGGGACGAGCCGCCAAACCAATTGGTGGTGCGGCCATGTGCAAAGTGCGCGTCCACCTCGCGCGGGTGCACCACACCACGCTCGGCAACGAATGCCCGCACCGCGTGCGCCTGCTGCCAACGTTCCGGTGACCACTGCAACCGCGCCTGGCGTGGATGCATCAACGCATGATGCGCTTTGGGCAGGAACCCGTAGTTGACGAAGTAATCCTCTTCCAGCGGCAAGCGTGGATAGCGCCGTTCAAGTTCGCCGGCGGTGTAGCCCACCACCCGATGCCGCAAGGTCAGGTCCTGCGCCCGCGCCGGTGCGCGGATGGGGTCTGCCTGCACAAACCCCAGCTTCGCGATGGCACGCATCAAGGTGGTCGGCTTGAACAGCGACCGGGCGATGGCGTAGCGGCGGAGGTGGTCAAGGGTGAGCGGCATGGGCGGATTATCCAACGCCAGCGGTTGCCGCGCATCTGCTGGAAAAAGGTCGCTTATCATCCGCTGATCAAGGAATCACACAGTCACCATGGAACGATCGCGGACGCCCCTGTATTACCCAATGCGCCTTTCAGCCGCTGCCGCCTTGGTGCTGTGTCTGCTTTGCACCGCCGCCCAGGCCCTGGCGCAGACCGCACGCAAGCCGTCACCCTATGAGTACCGGCAGCAGGATGCCTCTGCACCTGCGACCGTTGGCGGGCCAGACTACCTCGAGCGCATCGACAGCCGCGCGCAGTTCATGCAGCTGGCCCGGGTCTACAACCCAGGCACGGCGCTGGAGATGCCGCACCTCATCTTCGTGATCGACCGCCGCAATGCTGGGCGCATCTATTACATCAACACGCCCCGCCACGCCCTGCACGAGCAGTTCGTGCGCAACCAGCGCCTGCTGCCGGGAATGACCAAGGCCACCCTCAACGCCCAGTACCGCGACCCGCAGCGGCGCTTCCTGTTCGGCACGGTGAGCTGGCAGCGCGACCTACCCGGCTATACCTACGAATTCTGGGAAGGCGACCAACTCACCGCTGCGCTGCTGCGCCAGACCGACCAGGTCTTGCATGCCTCGTTCCGTGATGCCATCCGCTTCAAGACCAACTCCACCCAACACGAGCAGCTCGCGCGCAGCGTCGGCCTGCCCTTCATCAGCCAGGAGGCCTTGCTGCGCGAGCAACGTTTTCTTCCATTGAATACCGGCCGTGCGGAAGGCAGGCTGCGCATCGTGCGAACCGAGGCTCAACTGCGCGATCTTTCGCCGCGCGATATTCCAGTATTGGATGAAGTGCCGATCGCCTTGGCGCCGATTGCCGGCCTGGTGACGCAGCGGCCCTCCACCCTGTTGTCACACGTCAATCTTCTGGCCAAGGGCTGGGGCATCCCCAACGTCTACATCCGCGATGCCCAGAATGCGCTCCGTCAGTATGACGGGCGCTGGGTGGAGCTGGATGTCAGCAACAACGACTATCGGGTGACACCGCGCACGCGACCCGCGCGCACGCCCTCGACCACCGCGGCCCGGCCTATCGCCCGCAACCTGCCGCGGCCGGACTTGTCGGTGACAACGCTCAAGCCGTTGGCAGCGTTACGCGCGCGCGACAGCAGCCACTGCGGCGTGAAGGCAGCAAATCTTGGCGCACTCAAGACCGCCCTGCCGCCGGCTGCACGTGTACCTGATGGCTTCTGCATCCCGTTCGCTTACTACGAGGCGACGATGCAGCGGCTGCAGATTCCGCAACGCCTACAAGACCTGCAAGGTCGCCCCGGCTTCAGCACCGATGCGGGGGTGCGTCGCGATGCGTTGGCGTCACTGCGCACCGAAATCAGCAACGCAGCACCCGATCCTGCATTCGTGCGTGCACTGGACAGCCAATGGAAGAACCAACTGCACAGCGCGGGCGTGTTCGTGCGCAGCTCATCGAATTCCGAAGACCTGCCGGGCTTCAGCGGTGCGGGCCTTTACACCACGGTGCCGAATGTGACGCGCAGTGATGCCCTTGCCAGGGCAGTGCAGACGGTTTGGGCATCGGTATACAACTTTGAAGCCTACGAGGCACGCAGCGCCGCCGGGCTGGGCCAGGATGCGGTGGCCATGGCGGTACTGGTGCAGGCCGCCGCTCCGTCGGACAGCTCAGGGGTGATGATCACCCGCGACCCGTTTGATGCCGCCCGCCGCCACATCACCTATATCTCCGCCAAGCGCGGCCTCGGCATACGCGTGGTCGAGGGCAAGCGGCAGGCCGAGCAGGTGATGTATTCCACCTGGTCCAAGGCCGTGCAGGTACTCAGCCGCTCTGCCGAAGACACGCAACTGGTCGCCAACAGCGCTGGGGGGGTACGCGAGATTCCCATCACCGGCTCGCGACAGGTGCTGACCGACCCGCTGATCGCGCGCCTGGCTGCCATTGGTAACAAGACCAAGCAGACACTGGGCGGCGTGGATCAGGATATCGAGTGGGCCGTGGTTGGCGACGAAGTGCTGATTCTTCAGTCTCGCCCCTATGTGGATGGAAGCCGGAACTAGCAGCCAGGCACAGATTCCCAAGCAGTAGACGGGTGCGGGCCTCTCAAACGTGAACAGGAGGCCCGCACGGCCAAGGCTAGACTCGCTCCACTGGGAAGAACACGTGCGTGGGCCATGTTCGCGCAAATAGCTGCCAAAGGAGCCTTCGCAATGGTCTGCGCCCCCGTTGTTTCGCGCCGCATCGCCGCCCCACTGATGTTGGCAACGCTGATGGTGGCGTGCAAACCCGCCGCGTCGCAGGACACGGGCCCCGCCGCAGCCGCGCCGGTAGCGCAGCCCCAGGCAATGGCTACCGCAACGGACACGCTGCCCGCCGAACTTGCGGCACTGCCGCAGGCGCCATCAACCTCACCGCAACCGTGGGTGCCTTATGCGGTTGAGAAGGAGATGGGCGCGCAATGGTGTCCCGAGAATCCCAACGACAGCCAGGTGCCCAGCGATCGTGCGCGCAGTACCGGCCTGTTGCACAAGCCCTGCCTTGGGTTGTTGCCGCAGCACCTGGCGCAAGTATTGCTGGCCATACCCGAAAGCGCCATCCACATCTCACGCCAGACACGCAGCCGGCTGCTACGCGAACCACAACCCTATCTGGCGGTGAAGGGCCTAAGCGACCGCCCGGATTTCATCACCACCGTCGATTTCCTTGAAGGCATCACCCTGCGCTCTTTCGAGGGGACAACGCCAGCCGATACTGTCTATCTGGTGGAGGGCCCTTTCCGCTGCATCGACAATGCGCCGTTGGTCCCGCGCGAGGGGGAATACGTATTGGCTGCCGCCAGCTGTAGATCCGCGCTGGCTGATACCCGTCTCTACAAGTGGTCCAGCGGTGATGCATTGGCAGACGTCACCGCCCAATACCTGCCCGCGCCGCGACTCAGTGCCGCCGAACAAGCCGCCATGGCGCCGGACTCCCTGCACCTGGACCTCACCCAACTGAGTCAAGCCCCGGTGCTCCGCTGGTCTGCGCTACTGAAGAACCGCTCCCCCGGCGCTACCTCTGACGAATACACGCCTATCGATATGCCGGCGAATATTCACGCCTCAAGGCAACCAGGCGGGGCGCTTACTTTCGATGAGCTGGAGTGGGACGGCGTGAAATTTTCAAACCTGGCCCTCGCAAACCCAATGGAATGAATCCAACGTCACCATCTGGCAGGTCCAGTCGCAAGGCTGTAATAGCAACCTCATGCGAACGATCAAGCTTCCCTTACCCAATGCGCATTCCCCATTGGAGCTTGATCAGCACGCATGCGCAAAATATTCATCAAAAAGGGAGCTGCAGCACAAGCTGCTTCCGAGGAATTCTCATGAAAAGGACGTTCTCAGCATTGTTGATGGTGGCGATTTCGGTTCTTTATACATCTTCGGCAAAGGCCAACGATGTTGGCCGCGTAGTCGAGTGCAACAGCTGCCCATCCACTGTGAATGCAGCAATCTCGAAGGGAAATGGCCTGACGGCAGTCGTTGACTTTGACAACGCCACTTGACAGCTTATGAGGTTGAGTACGAACGCTGGCGCTGGCGTGCAACCCGTGTACCCGTTCCAGGCCCGATAACCGCTGCATTTTTGAGGGTCATGGACGCAACAACCAGAAGCGCACCTGCTGGCAGCCAACAGCCCAATCGCTCCACCCCTGCCAAGGCACCGGGCAATTCCCCCACCATGCGCACCGGCAGTTCACCCTTGACCGTAGACGCCACTGCTGATTTCACAGCAGCCGCTGTCGCCTTCCCGCCAACCTCGCTCACTCACTTTGCCGTCGCCCCACCCAGGTGCTGGCTCAGGAAGCCCAGCAGGCGCGCGTAGTACTCGCGCCGATGCGGCTCGGTATAGAAACCGTGGCCTTCGTTGGGGTAATACAGGGTTTCCACCGGCACTCCCGCGCGCTTGAGCGCCCGTTCCATGCGCTTGCTGTGTTCAATCGGCGCGCGCTCGTCCTTGCCACCGGCGGCCAGAAACACCGGCACCTTGATGCGATCTGCCAGATTCACCGGCGAGCTGGCGCCCAGCTCCCGGCGGTCGCCCAGCCAGTCCATCGCCCAGGTGCGGCCGGAGCCACTGCCCTGCGATGTGTCGCGGTGCATCAGTTCAAGATCGTAGACACCCACATAGCCAGCCGCGCAGCGGTAGAGGCCCGGATCACGCGCAACACCCATCAGGGCGGCATACCCGCCGTAGCTTGCGCCATAGATACAGATGCGGTCACGGTCCGCAATGCCTTCCTTGACCGCCCACTGGGTGGCGTCGGCAAGATCGTCCTGCATCCGCGCGCCCCACTCGCGGCTGCCCGCATCGGTATAGGCGCGCCCGTAGTTGCCTGAACCACGGTAGTTGACCCGTAGCACCGCATAACCCGCCGCGGCCAGCAGCTGGGTATCGTCGTCAAAACGCCACTGATCAAACACGGTGAACGGGCCACCGTGGGGTAGCAGCACCATCGGCCGTGGCCTGTTGGCGGTAGTGAGTGGTTCGGTCAGATAGCCATGCAACTGCATGCCATCCCGCGCGCGGAAGCTGACCAGGCGCGAAGGGGGTACCTGCTGCGGCACAAACCATTCGCGGCGGCTGAAAATGCGGTCAGCCTTCTTCTGCTCGGTATCAAACAGGAAGTAGTCACCGTTGTTGCGGTCCCCCCAGACAAACAGCAACACATAGCGGCCGTCGCTGGTCGCCGAGGTCATCCGCACCGCATCGTGCACGAACACCTTTTCAAGGCTGCGATACAGCCGGGGCGTACGCGCTGCCTCGTCAAAGAATCGGTTGCTGATGCGCTCATGCATGAAGGACGCACCTATAGGCGTCTTGCCGTCCATGTCGTAGAGGATCTGGTACGGATCCACCACTGTGTCGCGCAGCAGTTCTGTTTCCTTACCGGTAGCGGGGTCCCAGGAAACAATGCTGTCCGGGCCGGTGGGCTGCTCCACCTGCAGGTAAGCCAGCCTGCCGTCGGCACTGAAGCCCAACGGGAAGCGGCGTTGGCCACTGGTGCCGGCATCATTGATCAACCGCCACTGCTCACCGCGTGCCTCACGGTAGTACAGCTTGGAAATGTTGTCGGTATTGGCGCCCACCGCAAAGCGCACCTCACCGGACTGGTCGGAGACGAAGCTGGCGCGCCGCACCGGCACCTCGGCAATGCGCACACGGTTGCGGTTGTAGATATCCAGCTTTTCGATGCGCACGAAGGGATCGTTGGCCACCGGCACTGCCGATACCAGCACATTGCGCGGATCAGCCGCCAGGGGATCGAGCATGTAGACCGACTGTTCCAGCGTATTGCTGATCTCGGCAACCAACCCGGCGTGCTCGCGCACCCCGTAGGGACTGGCAAGCAGCATGCTGTACTTGCCGTCTACATTCACCGCGTACAACTCGCCGATGGACACCGGCTCATCACGCGAGCCCCGCTTGCGCGACAACGACACCACCACCCGCTCGTCGTTGGCCCACCAGAAATCGTCCACCACCGAATCCGGCCCGCCCATGATCTTTGCCGTGAAGGCATGATCCTCGCGGCGCAGGATGAGCAGGGCGGTACGGTCCTCCAGCGGCTTGGTCACCGCAAAATGCTTGCCGTCAGGCGAGATCTTCACCCACTCGTAGACGTCCTGCTGGACAAAGGGGGTGAGGTCCAAGGCATCCGCTGCCCGTAGCCCACCCGAGACAAACAGCAACAGCGCCAAACAGAACCGCATACCGATCCCCTCCATGGCCATCCCCCTTCTGGTAGGCGGAGCATGGGCCAAAACCGGGGTCGGCGTCGAGTTCTCGATCCGCGCCCCAAGCACAGGCACGAAACCCCATCTTCGCCCTGCCTTGGGGGGACCAGACGTCTATCAGGCCGACGTGGGTAGCGTTGCCGTTTTTCCGCGCTGCAGCCTTTGATGACCGCACTGCCTTCGGGCTTCCCTTGATCCACAGGGGGGAACCACGGTGCCACCCCCTGTTCACGCTGCGCGGGAAGCGCTGCCCAGCTGCCCCCCTCCCCCGTCGTGGGAGAGCCGCCTCCAAGCGCAAGCGCCCGCAAGCCAATCCCAACAACTGGGATTAGTGCAGTGTTTCCGTTTGCATTTCCTTCTCAAAGCCCGCATGAACCCGGCGTTGAGTCTTGCTTTGCTCGATGCGGTTGCGGCCGGTGTGCTTGCCGCGGTACAGGGCAGCATCGGCTTGTTGCATGGCGTGGCCCAGGCCGGCCTCGCTGGTGAAACTGTCCGATATGCCGATGGTGACGGTGCAGCGCAGGCCCGCGTAGTGCATGCCATGCAGCATTGTCTTCTGTTCGATGCTGCCACGCACGCGCTCGGCCACCCGCAGTGCCACCTTGTCGTCGGCCCCCACGCAGATCACCGCGAACTCCTCCCCACCCAACCGGCAGACCAGGTCATCCTTGCGCACCGAGGCGCGCAGGGCGTCGGCAACGCCGCATAGCACCGCATCGCCCACCTGGTGACCATAGGTGTCGTTGATGCGCTTGAAGTGGTCAACGTCCACCAGCAGCAGACGCGCATGCCGGCCCGGGCGTTGGAACAGACGATCCAGCGCCGTGCTTAGACCGCGACGGTTGAGCAGCTGGGTAAGCGGATCGACGGCGGCCATGTTGCGCAGCCTGTCGGTGAGCCGGCGTAGCACCAGCCAGACAATGGAGGGCGGCAGGATGGTGGCCAACGAGCACATATAGATGTAGAAGACCATCGAGAAGCGGGCATCCATGTTCAGCGCCTCGAAGCCGCCGTCCAGCAGCTTGCTGAGCTTGATGAGGTTCAATACGCAGATGCCGCTGATCAAGCCGGCAAACAAGGCCATCTCGCCGCGCAGATCCTTGCCGAAGCTGCGCATGCCGTGCAGCAGCATCAGCACCATGCTGATGAAGGTCACCGAACAAGTGCCCGCCAGCAGCACATAGCGCGCCACCGGCCCGAGCGCCCAGTTCACCAGCAGCTGCAGCAGGCTATAGCCCACCGCCAGGCACAGCAACGGCTTGCCCAATGGCGTTGCATGGCCAAAGAAGCGCGCCCCGCCCACGCAGTAGGCCAGCAAGGAGCACAGCGTCAGCGTGTGGTTGACCATACTGGTCCAGCTCCAGCCCGGCGGCCCTTCCAGCAGCTGCAGCACATAAGCGCAGCCCAGCATCAGATTGGCCAGCGCAAAGACGTCCATGCCCATCTTCTCGTCCTGCAGGCGACGACTGATGAGCTGGAACATCACGGTGAAGCTCAGCAGGTAAACGCAGAGCATGCCGACTAGGAGTGTGGCGATCATGGGTGGTCAACAATGAGGGCATACAAAAGCACGCCCGTCCCGCCCCCGCGAAACAATGCATGCATAGTTGATTTCGCAACGCTGCCGCTAGCCCCCGGCAAGACGCGTTGTCCCCGCGCTTATGTTACAGACTCCGGAGAGATTTACTGTGCCTCTCTGGGTTGGTTTTGTGGCCGGACGTTGTAACTCTTACGACCAATAGCAATAAGCAGTCACCTTAATGCCGCAACCAACGATGCGCCGAATAGAGGCAACTCCAACTCCGACTTATTTTCAATCGACGTAGCGCGAGCAGCGCACGTCCCACTTGCCCTGCCCTGATACGAACAGGGCAACCAATTGAACGACGGAGCCTCTTGGCGAAAGCGCAAGCAGGTCATCATCGCGGGCATCCCGCAGATCTACGAACTCATGGAATGCGTGGTCCAAATCACTAGGACCATCCTCATGATCGTGCCAGTGCTGCCGCTGCAGTCCCGGCAGCAGAACCTGCTCCGGCACAAACAACTCGCCTTGCTCAAGGCAGGAACGGATTGCTGCGCCATTGTCCCGCACCTTGCCGCGTAGCAGCACCGCGCCATGCGTCTTCCAGTTTCCTGCATCTCGATACAGGTACTCAAAGACCACATGATCCGTTTCCTTGACCACATCGCGCTCCAGCCAGCTATAAGACCGCCAAGCCTGGCCTGGCCCAGTCCCACCGGCTGCGATGGACCATTTGGGTCAGCTCGCCTACCATCCTCCGAAAGGGGGAAATCTGAATGGTCAATGCGATCTTTACTGCTTCCGAAAGCTCCAGTTATGACGACCAGATCGAGATGCGGTATCACTTCCCGAAGACCTATCTTGGCCAAGCGACGCAAGCCATCGGGGAGTTGATCCTTTACTACGAGCCACGTCGCGATGCAGGACTCAGCAGTAGCGGTGGTCGCCAGGCCTACTTTGCCGTGGCGAGGCTTGCCAGCATTGAGCCAGACAGTACCCGCGAAGATCATTTCTACGCGCACCTGAATCAGTTCCTCGAGTTCGACCGCCCAGTTCCCTTCAAGGAGAACGGCAGCTACTACGAGTCGCTGCTGCAGAAGGAAGACGGCAGCACCAATAAGGGCGCGTTTGGCCGCTCCGTTCGCCTAATTCCCACGCACGAATTCGAAGCGATCTTGAAAGCCGGCTTCACCACTGCGCTTGAGCCGTGGGAACTTAAAGATCAGGCGGAAGACGAAGTCCCGGAGTCCACGCCTCGCACCATCATCCAGCAAGTGATAACGCGAAAGTTTCGCGACCAGGCCTTCCGAAAGCACGTGCGCGGTGCTTATTCCAACACCTGCGCGGTTACCGGTCTGCGCTTGATCAACGGCGGTGGGAGACCAGAGGTTCAGGCAGCGCATATCCGCCCCGTAGGAGCAGATGGCCCGGACACCGTGCGTAATGGCATCGCCCTAACCGGAACCGTGCATTGGTTATTTGATCGCGGCTTGATCAGCTTTGACGACCAGCACAATGTGCTGCTGTCTCCGGCCGGAATTCCTGATGAGTTGGACAAGCTGATCCCAGCCCACAAGCAGCTAATTCTCCCGCCACATCTCGAACAGCGCCCGCATTCCACCTATCTACGCTGGCATAGGGAGAACCGCTTCAAGAGCTGAGACGGTCCGAGTTCTGATCCTTGACCTGATCCTTCGATGCTCGCCCCGAATCACCGTGTCGCCGTCCCGTAAACTTGATCCAGGCATTTTTAGAGGTCTCCGTGCAAACTAGCCCCAAGGAGCCCCCGATGCGCGAGAGCAAATTCACTGAGAGTCAGATCGTTACGACGTTGAACGAGCAATATGTGCATCGACATCGCATTGAGAGCCAAAGCCATGTCCTGCGGGTGATTACTAATCTGGATCACCTTCTACCACTAACAGCGCTCAGATAGGGCGCTGAAGATGATGACCCAGGACGCGGCTTATGCCGCTACATTAACCGCGTGACCTGAGCAGAAAGCGGTGGGTCGTTACAGTTGTTCGACACCATCGAGCAGGTGCAGAACAAATCCACACGCTGGCTGTGGACGTACAACCACGAGCGCCCCACATTGGCGCTCGGCGGCATCACGCCAGCAATGAAACTGACGATAGCCGCATAGCTCCACTTTTGGCAGTCGTTAAAGGCGAACGACTACCCCTCACCAGTCGATTATTCTAACAACAAGAAGGCCAGTGCAAAATCAGTCGCGGACTTATTGATTATATTATTAAGAAACGATATTCGAGAAAAGTTTATGCGAGGCAAGCTCTCCCGCATCGAAAGTGGCCAGAACCAAGGCCTCAACATCCTCGACAGATCGTTTCATAGGAGCCGTTACGCAATCAAGAATGGCCTTTAGAACGGCCCACAGGTCATGGTCATTTATGAATCTATACCTTGGGTAATTCAGCCCATCTAGCTCAGCACGTACAGCCACAAATTCATCAATAACATCCGAGATGGAACAATGACATCTACCCGCTAGGATGCATCTTTCCACGTAAGAGCGAACGTCAATACAAAAACCACTCTCCGAACATCCTGCTATATAAGTGATCGGGCTTAAGAATTTTATCCCGTAATCGCTTCGTCCATTGACCACACGAAGAGCATAGATATCGGCACAAATATTAGCGACAGATGACTTTAGAACTTCATATGAAATATTTCCACGCGCAACAATAGCTGCCAAATTATACTCAACCCTATTGTCAAAAAGATGCACCGGAAGCGCCCCTGCATCAGTCAAATCCACGCCATCCAGATGACGAGTAGTCAACATATCTTCCTGATCTCTATCAATCAAAAATTTTGCACGCGTAACGTCGACACCCGCGCCATCCATGACCTTTCTCAGAGCAATTACTGAGCTTCTACTCGACGGAGAAGGTAGCCCCAACATTCCAAAATCAACGCTAGAAAAATCGATTGTATCCATGCAATAGACGTACTTCCCGGATACACCTCGCATGCGGATGTAGCTATCCAGAAGAGTCTTATCAGTAATCCCCTCGACAAATATACTGCCCTGAAGCATTTCCGGCTGACGTCCGTATATAAAACTCAACTCTTCAATCGTTCTCTTTGGGAGGGACATCAATGCATCTCCACGAGACTTCCAACATATTGGCTGCATATTTCCAATGAGTGCGATGCAATTAACAGCTGGCACGCACCACCATCAAAATTATCTAACAACGCACCAATTAGCGCCCGCTGCCATGCGGAGTTCAGTGAAAGCTCAGGCTCATCAATAATCATTAGCCCTCCGGTGGAGCGCAGAATAAATGCCTTTGTCATAAGAACAAGCAAATGCCTCTCACCCGAAGAGAGAGCACTGGAATCCAACAAATCGCCATTTTTTGAGATTATCGAAACGCCTTCACCTACTTTAAACGCAACCCTTTTTGGGTATATGAAATTATTAATGTGCCCAGTCCACACATCAATTCTCGAATGCAAACCTTCGATCGCAGATATTCTTGCAGATAAGCTCTCAACATACGGACTCAATACCGCAAAAAGAACGCTATCAAGCTCCTCAGAAACCTTCAATACCGATATTATCTCCGAATGATCAACTCGCGAAGACAGCCCATACTCAGAAACAACTGCCCCACGTCGTTCGAGATCCAAAAGCTTATCCTTCAGCCCTCCCTTCGATTCAATTTTACTTTGGGGAAATGCCGCCAAGCCACGAACTAAATTTGTATATATAGTTTGCGCATCTTGATTCCCCCTATTAGAGAGAGCCAGCGCCTCCCGCCTAATAGAATTAGTAACCTCTGCCAACCCAATTTTCACTGGATCATCATCGTCTGCGTCGAGCGGCACCGCCGTGCGGATTACCCTGCCATCCGAAAAACGCCTCGTTATAAATTTAGGCTCACCCTCGAATTCATCCGACGCTCTGTAGAATGTACGCTTGTCATCTAGATAAGATAGCCACGGAATAACTGACTTCAACTCGCCACTTATTACATCGAGTTTCTCTTGCTGACCGGCTTCTATAGAACGACTTCTGATTGCCCCATCACGCACAGGAAGGTGAATATAAATACTCTCACCACCTCGACGCCGAAACGACCAGTCGAATGAGCCGGTGAGGCCATTTTTCTTCTTTGCCTCAACGGTCACCCCCCCAGAAAGGGTGACCGCAGCACGAGAGAACGGAATTCGACTCAAGCGCGTCCTATGTCCCGAATTATCCTCCCAAGACAACAAGCTGCGCACTATGCTTAACACTGTCGTCTTGCCCGTACCATTCCTCCCGTAGAGGACCATTACTCTAGGATCGCTAGCCCTAGAGGCTACTAGCACAAGATCGTCCCCCCCAAAAAGCCCGTCGATCTCAATCTTTTCTATGTAACTAGCCGGTGGAAATTTTTTCACGCCCCCTCCTATGTGAAATATCACAAGCCACCCAATAAAAAGGCGGCTGTATCGCCGCCTTTTTACTTAGAACTGAATTAAAACTCAAACCCCAACAGGGTTAGCCTTCTCCGGATCAATCCCATACTGCTTGATAGCCCGGGCAACATCCTTAGCCGTCATCTTCCCATCCTTAGCAAGCGCCGCAATGGCAGCATGCGCGATGTAATAACGGTCAACCTCGAAGAAGCGACGCAGGTTGGCGCGGGTGTCGGAGCGGCCGAAGCCGTCCGTGCCCAGTACCGAATACGTCGCCGGCACGAAAGCGCGGATCTGGTCGGTGTAGGCGCGCACGTAGTCGGTTGCGGCGATAACCGGGCCCTGGCGGCCTTCCAGCAGCTCGGTGACGTACGGCTTGCGCGGTTCGGCTTCCGGGTGCAGGCGGTTCCAGCGCTCGGCGTCGAAACCATCGCGACGCAGCTCGTTGAAGCTCGGGCAGCTCCAGATGTCGGCGGTGACGCCGAAATCCTTGTCCAGCAGTTCAGCCGCTGCAATGGCTTCGCGCAGGATGGTGCCGCTGCCCAGCAGCTGCACGCGCAGCTCGCCCTTCTTCGGCTTGCCGGCGTCGGTGAGCAGGTACATGCCCTTGATGATGCCCTCGGCTGCGCCTGCCGGCATGGCCGGGTGGGCGTAGTTCTCGTTCATCAGGGTGATGTAGTAGTACTCGTCGATCTGGTCTTCCATCATGGCCTTGGTGCCGTGCTGGAGGATGACGGTTACTTCGAAACCGAAGGTCGGGTCGTAGCTGCGCACGTTCGGGATGCCGCCAGCAACGATATGGCTGAAGCCATCTTCGTGCTGCAGGCCTTCGCCGTTCAGCGTGGTGCGGCCGGCGGTGCCGCCGAGCAGGAAGCCGCGGGTACGCATGTCCGCTGCCTGCCAGGCAATGTCGCCAATGCGCTGGAAGCCGAACATCGAGTAGTAGATGTAGAACGGCAGCATCGGCACGTTGCTGACCGAGTAGCTGGTACCGGCCGCCATCCACGAGCTGATCGCGCCCGGCTCGCTGATGCCCTGCTGCAGCACCTGGCCGCTCTGGTCTTCGCGGTAGTACATGAGCTGGTCGGCGTCGACCGGCTTGTACTTCTGGCCGTACGGGGCGTAGATGCCGATCTGGCGGAACAGGCCTTCCATGCCGAAGGTGCGGGCTTCGTCGGCGACGATGGGCACCAGGCGCGGGCCGAGTTCCTTGTCGCGCAGGCTGATGTTCAGCGTCTGCACGAAGGCCATGGTGGTGGAATAGGTGCGCTCGCCCGAATCCTTGAGCAGGCGCTCGTAGGTTTCGAGTTTGGGGGCGTTGAACGACTTGTCGGCCTTGCGGCGGCGCTGCGGCAGGTAGCCGCCCAGCGATGCGCGGCGCTCCTGCAGGTACTGCACTTCCGGCGAATCCGGGCCCGGGTGGTAGAACGGCACCTGGCCGTCCTTGAGCTGTTCGTCGGTGACCGGGATGTTGAAGCGGTCGCGGAAGTGGCGCACCGCTTCGTCGTCCAGCTTCTTGGTCTGGTGGGTGGGGTTGAGCGCCTCGCCGGCGCTGCCCATGCCGTAGCCCTTGACCGTCTTGGCCAGGATGACGGTGGGCATGCCCTTGGTGTTCACCGCCTGGTGGTAGGCGGCGTACACCTTGTGCGGGTCATGGCCGCCGCGGTTCAGGCGCCAGATGTCGTCGTCGGACAGGCTGGCCACCATGGCGGCGGTTTCCGGGTACTTGCCGAAGAAGTGCTCGCGCGTGTACGCGCCGCCGAAGGCCTTGCAGTTCTGGTATTCGCCGTCGACGGTTTCCATCATCAGCTTCTTGAGGACGCCGTTGGTGTCCTTGGCCAGAAGCGGATCCCAGTAGGAGCCCCACAGCAGCTTGATGACGTTCCAGCCGCCGCCACGGAACACGCCTTCCAGTTCCTGGATGATCTTGCCGTTGCCGCGCACCGGGCCGTCCAGGCGCTGCAGGTTGCAGTTGACCACGAAGATCAGGTTGTCCAGGCCTTCGCGGCCGGCCAGGGCAATGGCGCCCAGGGTCTCGGGCTCGTCGCTCTCGCCGTCGCCGATGAAGCACCACACCTTGCGGTCGGACTTCTCGATCAGGCCACGGTTTTCCAGGTAGCGCATGAACTGCGCCTGGTAGATGGCGGCCAGCGGGCCCAGGCCCATCGACACGGTCGGGGTCTGCCAGTAGTCCGGCATCAGCCACGGGTGCGGGTAGGACGACAGGCCGCCGCCGTCCACTTCCATGCGGAACTTGTCCAGCTGCTGCTCGTCGATGCGGCCTTCCAGGAAGGAACGCGCATAGATGCCCGGGGCGCTATGGCCCTGGATGAACAGCAGGTCGCCCGGGTGGTTGTCGCTCGGGGCGCGCCAGAAGTGGTTGAAGCCCACGTCATACAGGGTGGCGCCGGAGGCGAACGAGGCGATGTGGCCGCCCAAGTCGCCCGGCTTGCGGTTGGCACGCACCACGGTAGCCATGGCGTTCCAACGGATGATGGAACGAATGCGCCATTCCAGTTCCGCATTGCCCGGGCTCTTGGCCTCCAGCTGCGGCTCGATGGTGTTGACGTATTCGGTGGTGGGCGAGAACGGCAGGAATGCACCCGAACGACGGGTCAGTTCAACCATGCCTTCCAGCAACTGATGCGCGCGCTCGGGGCCCTCGACATCGATAACGGCCTTCAACGACTCGATCCACTCCTGGGTTTCCAGGGGATTCGTGTCGTTGTTCAGCACCTCGTTCAACCAGTTCATTAGCGCTCCCAGTTACTGCACGCACGCGCGCGCTTGTCGTTGTTTTGAGCCCCAAAGTGTAGCGCAACCGCCATGCCTCAAAGCTGGCTACGCATACGTATGGAGCGGTAAAAGCCAGTGTCTGCAAGACAATTCGCGACACGCCCCCTACCCGGGAGTGGACAGCCGGAGACAGCCGCCCTGCCCGGCGCTGGCGCTTTATGGCGCGAAACAGCGGCCGACGTTGCCATCGGCAATGGTCAGTGCGGTGACAGCAGGCTGATGCTGCAATGCAGCATTTGGCACTGAATGCAAGCCCTGCTGGTCTGCACCGTCCCATGGGAAGTGATTACGTTTGCACCGGAAGAGTTTTCGATATATCGTTTTGCGCAAATTCGATATATCGAAAACTCCCATGAACAGCCCGGACCTCCGTCGCCCACCCACCCCGCGCCCCTTGGGCCGTGGCGATCTGCGCCTGTTGCTGCTGGCCCTGATCGGCGAGCAGCCGCGCCACGGCTACGAGCTGATCCAGCAGATCAGCGAGATGTTCGTGCGCGTCTACACGCCCAGCGCAGGCTCGGTGTATCCGCTGCTGGCCGACTTCGAGAAGCAGCGCTGGGTAAGCGCTGAGGAAGACGGCGGGCGCAAGCGTTACCACATCACCAGTCTGGGCCAGGCCCAGCTCAAGCTGCGTGCCGAAGAGGTGGAAACCGCGCGCATGCGTGCACGCCACAACTCGCGCGTCATCGCCAGGGAAAGCCTGCCGGCGCCGCTGCGCGATGCCATGCACCAGTTCACCCATTCGTTGATGTTGCGCAAAGGCGACTGGCAGGACGCCGATGTCGCGCGCATCGCCAGCCTGATTGCAGAGGCGACCGCGCTGGTACAGCAGCAGTCGCAGGAAAACTGATTCGCACCACCGTTGTTCATTACGACCCAGCCAGAGCGATCCAGCCAGGTCATCCCGGCCTTGCCGACACTGACCCCAGGTACCCCATGTCACAGCATGAAACCCAATTGATCCGCATGACCCCGCGTTTCCGCCAGCTGCAGGTGCTGCGCAGCGAACGCCTGACCCCGAACATGCAGCGTATTGTTGCAGGCGGCGATGCACTGGAAGGCTTTGACAGCCGCTCGCCGGACGATCACGTCAAGCTGTTTTTTGCCAATGCCGAGGGCGAGTTTGTCTTGCCCGAGCTCACCGAGCACGGCCCGCGCTACCCGGAAGGCAAGCAGCCTTCGCCGGCGCGCGATTACACACCGCGTTTCTACGATGCCGACGCCGGCGAGCTGGTGCTGGACTTCGTGCTGCACGGCGATGGCCCGGCCACGAGTTGGGCGGCCAATGCCGAGGTCGGCGATGCGCTGGTGGTTGCCGGCCCGCGTGGTTCGCACGTGGTGGCCGATGACTTCGACTGCTATGTGCTGATCGGCGATGAAACGGCGTTGCCAGCGATCGCGCGGCGGCTGGAAGAACTACCGGAAGGCGCAGTTGCCGAGGTGTTCATCGAGATCCCCGAAGAAGGCGACCGGCAACCGCTGGAAAGCGCGGCGCAGGTGACCGTGTCGTGGTTTGAGCGCAATGGCTTTGATGCGGCCAGCAGCACCTTGCTGGAGGACGCCTTGGTGGACTTCGAGCAGCCTGATGGCGATGCGCATTACTGGATTGCCACCGAGTCCAAGCGTGCGCGGATGATGCGCAAGTTTGTTGAAGGGCATCTGCAGGTGCCGAAGGAGTGGATCCGCGCCACCGGGTATTGGAAGGCGGATCCGAACGAGGTGGAGTGATTGGGGTTTGCCCCTCCCCTTCGCTGCGCGAAAGGGAGGGGCCGAAACTGTAGTGCCGAGCCATGCTCGGCAGAGGCTTTCCCGGTAAGGCTCCAGCCGAGCATGGCTCGGCCCTACACGGGCAAAAGCTACCCCTGCCCAACCCTCCCCTTCGCTGCGCGAGAGGGAGGGGGCGAAACTGTAGTGCCGAGCCATGCTCGGCAGAGGCTTTCCCGGTAAGGCCCCAGCCGAGCACAGCTCGGCTCTACACGGTCAAAAGCTACCCCTCCCCAACCCTCCCCTTCGCTGCGCGAAAGGGAGGGGGCGAAGCTGTAGTGCCGAGCCAGCTCGGCAGAAGCTTTCCCGGTAAGGCTCCAGCCGAGCATGGCTCGGCTCCACAGCGCCTTCCTTCTCCCCTCGGGAGAAGGTGCCCGCAGAGCCTGCCCCCGCGAAGGCGGGGGGCGGATGAGGGTTGGCTTGCAACGCCTGCGGAAAGGGTTGTCGGTTGCGGCTTCGCCCCCTGCCCTCACCCAAACCCCTCTCCCGGTGGGAGAGGGGCTTTAACACCCTGGCGTTAGTGGCCCCTGCCGAACTGGTAGGTCACACCCAACATCGGGCCCGACAACGACACATCCAGTCGCTTGCCCTCGTCGCGGTAATCCAGGTGCTGATGGCGGTAGCCCATCGACACGAACAGCTTGTCCGTTGCCTGGTAATTGGCCAGCGCCAACAACTGCCAGGTGCTGTCCGAGCCCACTCCAAAGCCGCCTACATCCACATAGGCAATGCTGCTCCAACGCGGGCTCAAGGCCTGACGCCAGCGCACGCCGGCAATCGGGTCGACGAAGCTGGAATCCGAACGCGCCGATACCAGCCCGGGCACATCCACCGTCGCACTGATATCCCAGTAGCGGATACCCGCCAGCAGATCGATGCCGGTGCGCTCCTCTGCCATCCACGCATAGCCGGCAGTCAGCGTGGCCGAGGTCTGCCGCACCTTCACCTTGGCCGCCAGGCCGATCGGCAGCGGGGTGGAATCGGAGGTGGATGCATGGGTGAAATCGGCCTGCAGCACGAAGTTGCCACGACGCGCGGTGCCGGTGATGAAGGCTGCCGCGTCCAGGTTGTCCATCAGCTCGGAGAAGGATTTGTCCACGTCCGCCGTCGGCGCACTGCGGAACGGCCTGACCTGGCCTTCCATGCCGCTCATCCACACATAGGGCGTGGCCTGGAAGCGCCAGCTGTCATCACTGGCACTCTCGGCCTGGGCCAGCGGCGGCGCCAGCAAAAGCGCTGCCAGCAACGCCGGCAGGCGCTTGAATTTGAATTGCTTGTTCATTGGAACTCCGGGTGACGCATGCCCGCTTGCCGGGCATGCGTTCGATATGCGCGGGTGGCGCTCAGACGCCGAGGAAACGGAACGGCTTGGTTTCCTTGAACTGCGCGTTGGCCTCGCCGGCATAGATGTTGCGTGCCTGCTCACCCAGGTCCAAGCGCTTGACCTTGCCGCTGTTGGCGCCGAAGTCGATCTTCTTCAGGTCTACCCAGAACACGTTGGTGCTCAGTGCCGACTCGAAGTAGTAGCGCTTGCGCGACTGGTCGGACACCGTGCGCCAGCGAGTTGAGGAGATGTTGGGCTCGCCCGGGGTGGTGATGCCATAAGGCACCGATACGTTGCGGATCACGCCGAACACGCTGGCGGTGGACTCCACCGGATCGGTCGATTTGGGAATGGCGTCGATGTAGAACGCAGCGCGCGCGAAGCGGTCGGAGGCGCGGTTGGTGCCCGGCAGCATCACCGTGCCGCCAATCTGCCGCCAGTAGCTTTCCAGCGCCAGCTGCTCCTCGAAGATCGGCGAGTTGGTCATCACCTTGTAGTCGCGGCTGTGGTGGATGACCTGCTTGCCCTTGATGTACTCGATGATGGCGCTGTCGCCACTGGCATCGGACAAGGAAAGGTGCAATGTGGCCAGGCGCTGCTCGCCCGGTGCGGCGTCGCTGACCAGGGTGAAGGGCTCGTCGGCCAGCGCCTTGACCGCTTCGTCCACGGTGGCGAAGTTGTCCAGCATGTACTGGGTCCACACCGAGATGGCCAGGCCGGGCTTGCCGCTGTTGCGCTCGGGGTACTCGGACTCGGCCAGCCACAGCAGGTTGGCGACCAGGCCGGCCTCGTTCATGCCGTCGGTGGTGGCGATGTCGTAGGCGCTGGCGATGACGCTGCCATAGCGCGAGGTCCACTTGAGCGTGTCGGCACCGGTTTCGCCGGTGCGCTGCATGCCACGCGGGAACATCCACAGGTGGGTGCCGGTGTCGACCTTGTAGTCCATCGAACGGCCAGTGAAGATTTCATCGCCCGCACCGTGATAGACGAAGCGGGTGCAGGCATCGGCATCGTGTTGTACGCCGAGCATGCCGATGATGGCGGTGGCGCAGGCGGCGATGAGGGATCGCTTGACTGACTTCATGGGTGTTGCCTCCGTGGCTGGACCGGTTCAGTAATGCAATCCGCAGGATCTTAGCAGCCATTCATTTTCCGTCTAAGACGCAGTTGGCAATCCCAGCCGGACGCGGGCACGCAGCGGAGGCGCTGCTATGCTGGCCGCAACCACACCCGGTCGCACACATCTGATGATTACCATGCCTGCCTTTCCCCCCCGCCTGCGTACGCTGCGCCTGCCCGCCTGCATGCTGTTGGTTCTTACGCTGGGCGGTTGCCTGACCGCGCCGGGCCCGACCGTGGCCGGCGACGGCCGCTGCAGTGATGCCAGCCTGCAATGGGCGGTGGGCCAGCCCGGCGATGAGGCCAATATGCGCCGCTTGGCCAAGGAAAGCGGTGCAGGCCTGGTCAATCCGATCACGCCGACCACGATTGTGTCGCGCGATATCCGCCAGGATCGTCTGCGCGTGTACATGGACGCGGACAATGTGATTAC
Source organism: Stenotrophomonas sp. (assembly GCA_032112995.1). Taxonomy (GTDB): domain Bacteria; phylum Pseudomonadota; class Gammaproteobacteria; order Xanthomonadales; family Xanthomonadaceae; genus Stenotrophomonas. The sequence continues at coordinate 95,556 of DAMCTY010000002.1, forward strand.
GGCGGTTCGCTGCGAGTGAGTTTTGTGGGGTGTTTTGGGTGGAGCGCTTTGAAGCCTGAAGTGCAGAAGCTTGCCCTCACCCCTACCCCTCTCCCGCCAGCGGGAGAGGGGACTTGATCGGCGCGATTATGCGGAACTGATGCAGCGCTGGCTTCGCTCCTGAAAAGCCGGCATCGCTTTGCTTTGCCTCGCTCTGCTCTGCTTTGCTTCGCCTTCCCCTCTCCCGCCAGCGGGAGAGGGGACTTGATAGGCGCGATTATGGGGAACTGATGGGGCGCTGGCTTCGTTCCAGGAAAGCCGGCATCGCTTTGCTCTGCCTTGCCCCGCTCTGCTTTGCTTTGCTTTCCCCTCTCCCGCCAGCGGGAGAGGGGACTTGATCGGCGCGACTGTGCGGAACTGATGCAGCGCGGGCTTCGTTCATGAAAGGCCAGCATCGCTTTGCTTTGTCTTGCCTTGCTTTGCCTTGCCTTGCTTTGCTTTGCTTTGCCTTGCTTTGCCTTGCTCTGCTTTGCTCTGCTTTGCTTTCCCCTCTCCCGCTGGCGGGAGAGGGGTAGGGGTGAGGGCAAGTTTTGGCCTTGGCCTTGGCCTTGGCTTTGGCTTTAGCTCTAGCCCCTCCCCTCCCAAACACCACACACACAAAAGCAAAGGCCCGCCAATGGCGGGCCTTTGCTTTTTACCTGAAACCTCGAACAACCAGGACGCGATTACTCGGCCTTCGGAATCGACGCTTCGGTGGTGATGCGGATCTTGACGTCATCGCTCACCGCCGGGGCATAGGCGCCCACGCCGAAGTCGCTGCGCTTGATCGTGGTGGTGGCGTCAAAGCCCACCGACGGCACCTTCATCATCGGGTGCTCACCGGCACCGTTGACGGTCACGTCCAGCACCACCGGCTTGGTCTGGCCCTTGACGGTCAGGTCACCGGTCACGGTCAGCTTGTTGGTGCCGGCCGCTTCCACCTTGGTGCTCTTGAAGGTAGCGGTCGGGAACTTGGCGGCGTCGAAGAAATCAGCGCTGCGCAGGTGTTCGTCGAACTTGGCGGTGAAGCTGTTCAGGCCCGACAGCGGCAGGGTCACTTCCACGCTCGACTTGCCGACGTCAGCAGCGTCGTACACCAAAGTGCCGTCAGCGTTGCCGAAGTGGGCGGTCGGGTTGGAGAAGCCCATGTGGTTCCACTGCACCAGCACGTCGGTGTGGGTCGGGTCGAGTTTGTAGGTGCCGGAGGCAACCTGGATCGCAGCGACTTCGCTGGCGGCCGGGGCGGCAGCAGCGGCATCGGCCGGCGCAGCAGCGGTTTCAGCCGGGGCGGCGGCCGGGGCAGCGGTATCGGCCGGCTTGGAGCAGGCGGTGATGGCAGCGGCCAGGGCCAGCGGGAGCAGCAGCTTGGAAAGATTGGACATGGGAATTCTCCTGAAAGTGGGAAAACGGGATGAGGGCAGTTTCAACAGGCGGGGCTTCAGTCGCCGTGACGGAAGCCGCCGGGACAACACTCAGACAATGCGTGCCGCTTCGTCGAAGGACAGGCGCGGCAGGCGCGGGAATACCGCCGATGGGTCGCCATAGCCCAGGTTGACCAGGAAGTTGGACTTGATCGCGGTGCCGGCAAAGAACGCTTCGTCCACCTTGGCCGCATCGAAGCCCGACATCGGGCCCGCATCCAGGCCCAGCGCGCGCGCGGCCAGGATCAGGTAGGCGCCCTGCAGGGTGCCGTTGCGGAATGCAGCCTCGTGGCGACCTTCGCGCGGGCCGTCGAACCAGGCCTTGGCGTCGGTGTGCGGGAACAGGTAGGGCAGCTTTTCGTGGAAATCCTGGTCGAAGCCCACAATCACCGTCACCGGCGCGGCCAGGGTCTTGGCCAGGTTGCCCTCGGACAGGGCCGGGGCCAGCTTCTGCTTGGCTTCAGCGGATTTGACGAACACGAACCGGGCCGGCGTGGAGTTGGCGGCGGTGGGCGCCCACTTCAGCAGGTCGTACAAGGCACGCAACTGGCTGTCCTCGACCGGGCGGTCCTGGAAGGCATTCTGCGTACGCGCGGTGCGGAACAGCTGGTCAAGCGCGGCATCGTTGAAGATGTCGGACATGGAAACTCCGTGGTGAATTGGGCTACGGTCTCATGGCATTGCGCCGGAAAGCCCGGGACAATGGCATCGCCGATCTGAGCGCGCAGTGTAGATCGCCCCGACTGTTGCAACACCACGCCTTATTGAAACGAATTAATGCCATACGCGAAACGATCGACGCTCCCCTGGACGATCACTGACGGCCGCGCCGGCAATGTGCGGCAGGCCGTGGCGCTGGCGTCGGCGCTGCGCCTGGGTGGCCAGCAGCGCCTGCAGCTGCAGCCCCAGGCACCGTGGCGTTGGCTATCCCCGCGCTTGCTGCCGGGCGCCGCCGGGGGCTTTGGCGAGGCTTTCCAGAACCTGGCCGGCACCGCACCGGGGCTGGCGATCGGCTGTGGCCGCCAGGCCGCCGCCGCCCTGCGGGTACTGGCCCAGCGTGGCACGCGCACGGTGCAGATCCTGGACCCGCGCATCAATCCGCGTCATTGGGACCTGCTGGTGGTGCCCGAGCACGACCGCCTGCGCGGTGCCAACGTGCTCACCCTGCTGGGCAGCCTCAATCCCGTCAGCGACGATTGGCTGGCCTGGGGCCGGGCTGCGTTCTCCAGCTTCGAGCAGTTGCCCGGGCCACGCACCGCCCTGCTGGTGGGCGGGCCCACCGACCACGCTCCGTGGCAGGACGCCGACATCCAACCCCTGTTCCAGCAATTGGCCGCGCGCGTCCGCGCCGATGGCGGCAGTGTGCTGGCCACCACCTCGCGGCGCACCCCCAAGCCGGTGACGCGGGCCCTGCTGGCGGCCTTTGACGATGTGCCCGGGGTGATCTGGAGCGATGGCGGCGATGGTTCCAACCCCTACGCCGGCCTGCTGGGCTGGGCCGACCGCATCGTCTGCACGCCGGACTCGGTGAACCTGCTGTCCGAGGCCTGTGCCACCCGGGTGCCGGTAGGCGTACTGCTGGGCCAGCGCGCGCAGGGCCGCATGGCCCGCTTCCAACAGGCGCTGCGCGAGCGCGGCCGGCTGCTGGTGGGCCTGGAGGCCCTGGACGCGGACGTCAGCCTGCCGGTGGAGCCGCTGCGGGAGACGGTGCGGATTGCCGATGAGGTCAGGGCACGGTTGGGGCTGTAGGACGCGGGGGCCGCAAAGGGTTTGAAGCTTGAGGCTTTGCCCTTATGCCGTCATTCCCGCGCAGGCGGGAATCGCTCTTGGCTTCCACACCCACATGTACTGAAGAAAGCAAAAGCAGGATCATGGGCAAGAGCGATTCCCGCCTCCGCGGGAATGACGGCTTGAAAGCGGAGCATCCAGCGCCTCCCCCACCTTCTTCTACCTCCCCTCCCTCTCTCTTCATTTCCCTCCCCTTCTTTCCCTCTCCCCTGCCCCTAACAAATCTTTTGCAGGCGCCATGCAAGGATGCGCGCCGATGAAACCCCGCACCGTATTTCCGCTGGTCACTGCCCTGGCACTAGCCGCGCTTACCGCACCGGCACTCGCGCAACAGGCCTGCAGCCCGCGTTATCCGCCGCCCACCACCGTTGCCGCCATGTTCGACATGGCCGCCGTCACCGCCGATACACTCGATGCCCTGCCCGATGTGGACGTGGCCATCGCCGCGCGTGGCGGCCAGGACCTGAGCAAGTACGGGCTGCGCCACAGCCACCTGGCCTTCCTGGTGCGCAACGACGCCGGCAGCTGGGACGTGGTGCACCTGCTCAACCGCTGCAAGACCGACAACTCGGACCTGTACCGCGAGGGGCTGGTGAACCTGGTGGGCGAGAGCTCGATCACCACCGACCTTCGGGTTGGCATCCCCACGCCCGAGGTTCGCGCGGCACTGAAGACCCTGCTCGCCGGTGCCGCAGCACAGGCACGGGCACTGCACGAGCCGCGCTACAGCATGCTGGCCTACCCCGGCAGCAGCCAGTACCAGAACTCCAACCAGTGGATCCTGGAAGTGACGGCGGCCGCCATGGCACAGGCCACAGGCGAAACCGCACTGGCCGACCGCGATACCGCCCTGGCCTGGCTGAAACAGAAGGGTTACCTGCCCACCCGCATGCACATCGGCATCGGCAAGCGGCTGGGCGCGCGTTTCTTTGCCGACAACGTGGCGGTCACCGACCACCCGGCCAGCGAGCGTATTTCCGGCAACTACTCGGTGGTGACGGTGGAGTCGGTGTTCGACTTCCTGCACCGCAGTGGCGCGCTGGAACGCGAGCTGGCCATCCCCCATCAAACCCCGGTGCCCGCTACCAGCAGCGCACCGCCCCCCGTACAACGACAGGAGTCCGCCCCATGAAGCACCTCATCAAAAGCAGCGCGCTGACCTTTGCCATCGCCGCCAGCCTCGGGCTGGGCCTTGTGCCTCAGCGGGCACAGGCCGACGGCTTCCAGCTCAACGGTTCGCAGGGTTCGGTGTTGGTGGCCGGCTCCAGCGTGGTGATGGTGGTGTCCGGCCCCATCTTCCTCTCCGCCGCCGGCGTGCGTGGTGCGGCCGAGATGTCCAAGGAATCCCGCGAGCGCCGCGAAGAAAAGCGCCGCATCAGTGCCGGTCCGCTACCGGACCTGGAAGTGAAGTCGGTGGACACCGCCGCCGATGGCGGCCGCCGTGTGGCCCTGGAAGATCCGGCCAACCCGGAAAACCACGCCACCCTGCAATGGCCCAAGCGCGAGGATGACCCGGCGGCCGGTTTCACCGTCGGCGAGAAGATCGCCTTCCAGCCCAGCCCGCAAGGTGCTGGCTGGATGCTGCGCAACCCCGCCGGTGCTGCGTTGGCCTTCGTCCCCACCATTGAAGCGGTGGATGAAAGCCGTACCCGCACGCTGTGATCGCCACGGCCTGTTGATTGCTGAAGGACTACCAGATGAAAGCCCCGCTCCCCTTGTTGGTACGCAGCGCCGCGTTGGCCTGCCTGCTATTGATTGCACCCGCCTACGCGGTTGACACGCTTGATGGCGACGCGGCCAGCGCGCAGGCCTTGTCGGCCGGCAACACGATGCAGGTCTCCACGTCGGTATTCACGGCAGCGGGGGGCGCAGCCAGGAGCGCTGACGGCGCGCGGCGCATGAGCAGCGACCGCCAGACCGCACGGATCAGCACCGGACCGCTGCCGGACATGCGGGTCGAGGCGATCACCCAGCAGGCGGACGGCGGCCGCAGCGTGGCCCTGGTCGATCCTGCAAATGCTGCCAACACCGCTCGTTTGCAGTGGCCGCAACGCGAGGACAACCCGGCGGCGAACTTCGTGCAGGGCCAGACCGTGGCCTTCACCGCCAGCCCGCAAGGCACGGGTTGGATGCTGCGCGCGGAAGACGGCGCAGTGCTGACCTTTGTGTCGGCGATTGAAGCGGCACCGGTGAGCGCTGGCGGGGAGCTTTGAAAGTAAAAGCGGCCCTCATCCCAACCCTCGCTCCTCGCTCCGCGCCCCTGCCCTTGCGCTGACGCAAGGGCGTTCGAAGATCAGTGATCCTGTGGTTCGCAAGCGGCTCCTCTCGCCCGTAAACGAGAGAGGGGCTTTCAGCGGATGCTTATGCCCTGCTTCTGCGTGCGATGCGGGCCGCGGGGGCATGTAGGCGCTTGAGCAGAAGCTGATCACCTCCCTTCTCCCGCGTGCGGGGTTAAGAACAGGCGCTTACGAGCCAAAGGCTCGTGACTGTGCGTACGTCCCGCGTGCTACGCGGGACCGGGGCGCTGAGCGAGGTACCCGAAGGGCGCAACTTCTTGAGCAGACGCTTGAAACCTCCCTTCTCCCGCGTGCGGGAGAAGGTGCCCGAAGAGCCTGCCCCCGCGAAGGCGGGGGGCGGATGAGGGAGGCTTTGGGCTTTGGGCTTTGGGCTTTGGGCTTTGGGCTTTGGGCTTTGGGCTTTTGGCTTTTGGCTTTTGGCTTCTCGACGCTGGAGCGCCAGTAAACCCAGCTTCATGAGCAGAAGCTGCCCTCACCCCAACCCCTCTCCCGTAAACGGGAGAGGGGCTTGATCCGCTTGTGGGCTCAATCCGCTTGCGGGCTTAGTCTGCTTGCTCTCAAGCACGCTTCACGCCTGCCTCGTTGACATCCACCTCGGCCTCAGCCGTTACACTAGGCGCCGACCTGCCCCCCAGGCACGGCCCCTCCCCTTCTCTATCGATGCAGTGCCCAACGGCGCTGCCTGTGCCCGTTCATGTCATCGCATCCGTCCATCCGCTTTGCCCCGCTTACCCCCACCTCGCTGCTGCTGGCAGTGCTGGCGATGGGGGCCGTGGTGCTGGGCTCGAACGTGCTGGTGCAGTACCCGATCAATGATTGGCTCACCTGGGGCGCTTTCAGCTACCCGGTCGCGTTCCTGGTCAGCAACCTGATCAACCGCCGCTTTGGCCCGCAGGCGGCACGCCGCGTTGCCTGGGCCGGTTTTGCGGTGGCGGTGGTGCTGTCGGTGTGGATTGCCACGCCACGCATCGCGGTGGCCTCGTGCTCGGCCTTCATCGTCGCGCAGCTGCTGGACATCACCGTGTTTGACCGGCTGCGCGCCGGCAACTGGTGGCGTGCACCGATGGTGGCCACCACCTGCAGCGCCACCGTCGATACCGCCATCTTCTGGTCCATCGCCTTTGCCGGCTCGCAGCTGCCGTGGGTCAGCTGGGCCGCAGGCGACCTGGCAGTGAAGCTGGCCATCGGCGTCTGCCTGCTGGCCCCGTTCCGCGCCCTGTTGTGGAAAATGGCGCCGCTGCGCGGCAACGCCCGCTGATTCCCGGCCCGGCACCTGGCCGGGCCGTTGGCGTGCTCATTCGGCGTGCTTGCCCGGCTCGAACGGCAGGCCCTGGGCTATTGCCGCCGCCGTGATGGCCGCGCAGGCCGCCTCGATTTCGGGTGTGGGCGTAGCGATGCGCGGGCACCGGTCCAGGGTGCAGGTCAGGCCCACGTCCAGCAGCGTGGCATGCGCGTCGTGCAGGGCCACCGCGGTATCGCCCGGCAGCCAACCGGCCGCGGCAAGCGCGGCGATCAGGAACGGGGTCTCGCGCGGCTCGCATAGTGCCGGGTGATGCTGGGCCTGCGACAACACGCCGGTCTGCAGCACGAACTCCAGGTCCACCAGACCGCCGGCGCCCTGCTTCAGGTCCAGCCGCGCCGCATCACTGCGGTCCAGCTCGGCCCGCATGCGTGCACGCATCTTCAGCACGTCACCGAACAGACTGTCATGGTCGCGCACGCGGCCCAGGGTGTTGCTGCGTACCTGCTCGAAATCGGCCAGCAGCGAGGCATCGCCGGCCACCGCACGGGCGCGCACCAGCGCCTGGTGCTCCCAGGTCCAGGCGCGCTCGCGCTGGTACTCGGTATAGCTGGCCAGCGACGACACCAGCGCGCCCTTGCCGCCGTCCGGGCGCAGCCGCACGTCGATGTCGTACAGGCGGCCGGCAGCAGTCACCGCGCCAAGCAGGGCCATCACCTTCTGCGCCAGACGCGCGAACCAGCGGCCGGGGTCCAGCGGGCGCGGGCCATCGCTGGCCTCCACCCCGGCGGGGCTGTCGTACAGGAAGACCAGGTCCAGGTCCGAGCCGAACCCCAGCTCAACGCCGCCCAGGCTGCCGTAGCCGATGATGGCAAAGCGCCCGGCGGGGATTTCGCCGTGGGCCCGGCGCATGTCGGCCAGCGCCATCTGCAATACCGTCACCACCACCGCGTCGGCCAGCTGCGCCAGCTGGCGGGTGCAGTCCACCGCGCGTTGGCGGCCATCGTGGAAAGCCAGTGCCATGCGGAAGCTCAGCGCCAGGCGTACTTCGTTGAGCGCGCGCAGCGCGGCTTCCGGGTCGTCGATGGCCAATGCGCTGGCGCAGGCGTCGTGCATCTCCTGCGCCTCGGGCATGGGCCCGGCCACGCGGGTGTCCAGCAGCTCATCCAGCAGCAGCGGGAAGGCCACCAGCCGCTCGGACAGCAGGGCGCTGCGTGCCAGCACGTTGACCAATCGCGTCAATGCACTGGGCTGCTCGTCCAGCAGCGCCAGATAGCTGGTGCGGCGCAGGATGGACGCCAGCAGGCCGAGCACGCGGCGCAGCGCGGCATCGGGCTGGGGCGAGCGGGTGGCGGCGTGCAGCAAGGCCGGTAGCACCCGGTCCAGGCGCGCGCGGGCGGTGTCGGACAGCGACTTCACCCCCAGCGACTGGGCAAACTCGCGCAGTGATTGGTCGGCGCCATTGGCATCGGCAAAGCCGGCCTCGGCCAGCACCTCGGCACTGCCGCCATCGGGCAGCACGCGCCAATAGCTGGACAGCACATCCGGCGCGGCCTGGCCCTTGCGGGGTGCCAGCAGCGCGCCGAACTCGACGCCCACGCGCTGGCGCTGTTCGTTCAGGGCCAGCAGCAGGGCTTCCCAATCGGCATAACCCAGTCCGTGGGCGATGCGCGCGCGGTCCAGCGGATCATTGGGCAGGCAGTGCGTCTGGGCGTCGCGCAGCATCTGCAGGCGGTTTTCCAGCCGGCGCAGGTAGCGGTAGGCCTGGATCAGGTCCTCGCCATCGCTGGCCGCCATCTGCCCGCCTTCCACCAGCGCCTGCAGGGCCGGCAACAAGCGGCGCTCGCGCAGGGCCGGCTCACGGCCGCCACGGATCAGCTGCAGCGCCTGGGCCAGGAATTCGATCTCGCGGATGCCGCCGGGGCCGCGCTTGATATCGTCCAGCCGGTCCTTGCGCGCGACCTCGGCGGTGATCGCCGCCTTCATCTCGCGCAGACCGTCGAGCGCGGTGAAATCCAGGTAGCGGCGATAGACGAAGGGCCGCAGCGTCTCCAGCCAGGCCTCGCCGGCGGCGATATCGCCGGCCACCGCGCGCGCCTTGATCCAGGCGTAGCGCTCCCAGTCGCGGCCTTCGCGCTGGAAGTACTGGTCCATGCCGGCAAACGACAGCGCCACCCGCCCGGCGGTGCCGAACGGACGCAGGCGCAGGTCGACGCGGTGGCTGAAGCCTTCGGCGGTGGTTTCGTCCAGCAGCCGCGCCAGGCGCTGGCCAAGCCGGGCGAAATACTCCTCGGCGGCCAGCGGCCGGGCGCCGTCGGACTCGCCGTTGTGCGGGAAGGCGTAGACCAGATCGATGTCGGAGGAGAAGTTCAGCTCGCCGCCGCCGAGCTTGCCCAGCCCGAACACCACCAGCTGCTGTGCGCTGCCATCGGCGCCACGCACCACGCCGTGGCGGCTGGCGAACTCCTGCTCCAATGCCGTCAGGCCCAGCTGCAGGCAGTCTTCGGCCAGTTGGGTGGCGCCCGCCAAGGTGGCGTCGACGTCGTCCAGCCCCAGCAGATCGCGCCAGATCAAGCGGGTGGAGGACGCTGCGCGGTAGCGGCGCAGCTGGCTGGGCCAGGCGGTGGGCTGCAGCGGGTCCAGCACTGGCAGCGGTAGCGGCGCCGGATCCGGCTCGGCCAGCCGCTGCAGCAGCTCCGGCTGCCGGCACAGGGTGTCGATGGCGAAGTCGCTGGTGATCGCCAATTGCCGCAGCGCCGCCTCGAACCCGGGCGGGGACGGCCATTGGACAGGATCGGGGACGGCCAGCTTCAGCCGGGCCAGGGCACGATCACTGATGGGCTGAACAGATTCAGGTACTGCGGGGGCGGTTTGGCTCATCCGGGGATGATGGCATCTGCCGGCGCCGTTGGTCGCCATCTCCGGCGATCAGGCATTAAAAAAGCCCGCTGACAGCGAACTGTCAGCGGGCTTTGCTCCCTCCCCCACGTCGGGATGCAGGTCGATCCTGAGCGCAGATCGAACAACTTGCACGCTGCAGTGCAAAACAATACTGGGGAGTACAAGAGCACTGAAGCGGCAAAGACCATCCCACCAAGGTAGAACCCCCCTGTTCACGCCGATCCGCGATAATTGGCAGTCCCCACAAGAAACCGTAGTCGTCATGTCTGTCGAACGCATCCTGGACCCGCGCCTGCGCGACCGTATCGTTTCCGCCGAACAAGCCGCGGCATTCATCCAACCCGGCGAGACCGTGGCCATGAGTGGCTTCACCGGTTCCGGCTACCCCAAGGCGGTGCCGATGGCATTGGCACGCCGCATCGAGGAAGTGCACGCCGCAGGCCAGCCCTTCCAGATCAAGCTGATGACCGGCGCCTCCACCGCGCCGGAACTGGATGGCGCGTTGGCCAAGGCCGATGGCATCGCCATGCGCATGCCGTTCCAGACCGACCCGGATGCACGCAAGCGCATCAACGAGGGCAAGCTGGATTACATCGACATCCACCTTTCGCACGTTGCCCAGCACGTGTGGTTTGGTTTCTACGGTGACATCGATACCGCCGTGGTCGAAGTCTCGGCCATCCGCGAAGACGGCGCGCTGGTGCCGTCCACCTCGGTCGGCAACAACAAGACCTGGCTGGACCTGGCCAAGAAGGTGATCATCGAGGTCAACGAGTGGCAGCCCGCGGATATCGAGGGCATGCACGACATCTACTACGGCACCGCGCTGCCGCCGCACCGCAAGCCGATCCCGCTGGTCAACGCCAACGACCGCATCGGCCAGACCACGTTGAGCGTGGACCCGGACAAGATCGTGGCGGTGGTGCGCACCAACGGCCCGGACCGCAACAGCCCGTTCAAGCCGATCGATGAGGACAGCCGCCTGATCGCCGGCCACCTGATCGAGTTCCTCAAGCACGAAGTGGCCAAGGGCCGCCTGCCGGCCAACCTGCTGCCGTTGCAGTCGGGCGTGGGCAACATCCCCAATGCCGTGCTGGCCGGCCTGGCCGAAAGCGGCCTGCGCGGCCTGACCTCGTTCACCGAGGTGATCCAGGATGGCATGCTCGACCTGCTCAAGTCCGGCGTGCTGGATTACGCCTCGTGCACCGGCTTCGCATTGAGCCCGGAGGCCAACGAGGAATTCAAGCGCAACATCAAGTTCTACCGCGAGCGCATCATCATGCGCACGCAGGAGATCTCCAACCATCCGGAACTGGTGCGCCGCCTGGGCTGCATCGGCATGAACGGCATGATCGAGGTAGACCTGTACGGCAACGTCAATTCCACCCACGTGATGGGCAGCCGCATCATGAACGGCATTGGCGGTTCGGGTGACTTCACCCGCAACGGTTTCCTGTCCACCTTCCTGAGCCCGTCGATGGCCAAGGGCGGTTCGATCTCGGCGATCGTGCCGATGGTCAGCCACGTCGACCATACCGAGCACGACGTGTCGATCATCGTCACCGAGCAGGGCCTGGCCGATCTGCGCGGCCTGCCGCCGCGTGCACGCGCGCGTCAGGTGATCGACAACTGTGCGCACCCGGATTACCGCGACCAGCTCAACGACTACTTCGACCGCGCCTGCCGCGACAGCTACGGCAAGCACACGCCGCATCTGTTGCCGGAGGCTTTGTCCTGGCACCAGCGCTACATCGACACCGGCAGCATGAAGGCCTGACAGCCAAACCTGTAGAGCCGAGCCATGCTCGGCTGGGGCCTTACCGAAAAACCAGAACGGTAGTGCCGAGCCATGCTCGGCAGAGGCTTTACCTGGAACGCCCCTGCCGAGCATGGCTCGGCACTACAAATGAAAAACCCCGGGCAATGCCCGGGGTTTTTGTTGCTGCACCGCCTACGTCGCTCCTAGGCGGTCTTGTCCTTGATCGTCGTGCTTGGCCCATTGCCTTTGACGCTGGTGATGCCCGCTTCGCGGCCGGCCTGGGAGGCATACATCTGGCTGCTGCCGATCACCTGGTGGTTGGCCGCCTTCAGATTGAAATGATGTCGCCCGTCGCTGGCGGTCTTGCGCTCGTAGCGCGCCTCGTCGGGGCTGTTTTTCTGTACCGAGGCGATACCGCCTTCGGCTGCCGCGCGGGTGGTGTAACGCTCGCTGGTCAGGATGACCTCGGCGTTGCCTGCCTTGAGCACGAAGTAGTACTGCCCATCGCTGCTCTTATCCAACTCGTACCAACCTGCCATCGCAATACCCCACTTGAGGATGATGCCGGCACGCCGCCGCCCTGCTCGCGCAGCCGCATGCGTGGCTGTTAGTCCGGCCTGCCGGACGTTGGAAGCCGCACGACACCACGGCTACGAGTCAGACTCTACCTCAATCCTCTGTCCGTTCCAGCCAGGCCAGCTTGCGGATGCGAGGCAGCTGTTTGAGCTGCCACTCCGCCCGCGAGGCCGCTGAACGGTCGGCATAGGGGCGGCTGGCAAGGATGCGCAACGGCGGGTGCGCGCGGGTGTAACGCGCGCCCTTGCCAGCCACATGGGCCTGGAAGCGGGCTTCCACATCGGTGCTGATACCGGCGTAGTAGCTGCCATCGCGGCACTCCAGCAGGTACAGGAACCAGCCACCCTTCAGGCCCGACACCCGATTCCCCTTACAGGCTGGCCGCGTCGGCGATCTTGCACATGCCTTCGCCCACTGCCTTGTTGGAGGTCATCTGCCCCCCCTTGATGCTGAAACGTACCTCCACACGAATGACCCCGCCATCCTGGCGGCGCACCGTGGTACGCAGCGGCACGGTCGAGCCGCCGCCACCGCGCACCGGGTTTTCGGCAGCGATATAACCGGTGGTCTCATTCGGTGAAACTCCAACCATGCCTTCGGCCTCGATCGCCGCCACGGTCTTGGCGAAGGCATCGGCGTAGCTGATGCCTTCGTGGTCGGTGTGCACCAGGAACTGCTTGCCGGTAGTGAAACCACCACTCACCGACATGTTCTGCAGGCAGCCACTGCCCGAGTCGAAAACTTCCTTTTTGGCCAATGCCATGGTCGGCACCAGCAACAGCATCAGTGCCACGCTGCACGTACGGATACGCATCACTTTCTTCTCCCTAAGCGGTGATCTTGATTGGCTTCCTGCCGGGTGAGGCGTTCCCCTGATACACAGCAGGCGGGGGCTCTTACGGCCCCCGCCGGGTAAATTACTTGCCTTGGGCTCACTGTGCCAGTGCAACTGTCACGTTGCTCAGGCTGCGGCTTCCAGCTGCACGCGGCGGCGGGCACGCACCGCCTCGGCCAGACGCTCCAGCACCTGCACGGTGCTGTCCCAGTCGATGCAACCGTCGGTGATGCTCTGGCCGTAGACCAGCGGCTGGCCTTCGACCAGCTCCTGACGGCCTGCCACCAGATGGCTCTCGATCATCACCCCCACCACCCGCTGCTCACCGGCCTCCAGCTGCTCGGCGATGTCATCGATCACCTTGGGCTGGTTTTCCGGCTTCTTGCTGCTGTTGGCGTGGCTGGCGTCGATCATCAAACGCGCCGGCAGCTGCGACTTGCCCAGCACCTCGCTGGCCGCCTGCACGCTGGCCGCGTCGTAGTTGGGCGCCTTGCCGCCGCGCAGGATCACATGGCAATCCGGGTTGCCCTGGGTAGCGACGATGGCGGTGCCGCCCTCCTTGGTCACCGACAGGAAGTGGTGCGGGTGCGAGGCCGCGCCCACCGCATCGGCGGCGATCTTCACATCGCCGGTGGTGCCGTTCTTGAAGCCCACCGGGCAGGACAGGCCAGAAGCCAGTTCACGATGCACCTGGCTCTCGGTGGTACGCGCGCCAATCGCGCCCCAGGCCACCAGGTCGGCGATGTACTGCGGCGAGATCACGTCCAGGAACTCCACGCCGGCCGGCAGGCCGAGGCGGTTGATGTCACGCAGCAGGCCGCGCGCCACGCGCAGGCCCTTGTTGATGTTGAAGCTGCCGTCCAGGTCCGGGTCGTTGATCAGGCCCTTCCAGCCCACCGTGGTGCGCGGCTTCTCGAAGTACACGCGCATGACGATCTCCAGCTCGCCGCCCAGGGCATCACGCAGCGGACGCAAGCGCTGGGCGTATTCCATCGCCGCAACCGGATCGTGGATGGAGCACGGTCCCACCACCACCGCCAGGCGGTCGTCCTGGCCGTGCAGGATGCGGTGCAGCGCGCTGCGTGCATCGGCCACGGTCTGCGAGGTTTCATCGTCACAGGGCAGCAGGCCCAGCAGCTGCGCCGGCGGGGTCAGCGGTTCCAGTTTGCGGATGCGAAGATCATCGGTGTGCGGGGGCATTGCGGGGGGCTCCAGTTCAAAGCGTGAATGGTTTGTGCCCCAGCGAGGCGGCATGAAAAAAGCCGCCAGGTTCGCTGGCGGCTTTTCGGGAATGCGTCTGAAAGTTTCTTCAGGGTGAGCGCAGTCCTTCCTCCGCCAGCGGCTTCGGAAAGTAATACCAAAAGTAAAAGCTGGCGCGGGCTGCGTTCATGGGAAGCATTGATAACACGGTTTTTTGTGCGATGCGACAGTTTCAGCGGCAACCGCCACGCCGTTCAGCCAGCAGCGGCCAGCACCAGCTCGCCCTGCCAGCCCGCCTGTGCGTCGCGCGACAGCCGCAGCTGCGCGGTCGCCACACCGGCGGCCTGCAGCTCCTGCAGCCACGACATGATCTCCGTCGGGGCACCTTGCACGGTCAGCAACAGTTGCCGGTCTGCCTGCGTGGGCGGGGCCACGATCAACAGCCCGCGCCGTTCCGCGCTGCTGGCAAGCAGGGCTGGCACGGCGGCAGCATCAACGGCTGCCTTCGCCTGGCTGCGGCCCGCCAGGGCCACGGCATTCGCCCGCAGATGCGACTGCAGCGCCTGCTGCTCGGCTACGTTGGCGCGCGCCGCGCGCAATGCCGCTTGCACCGGCAGCCACGCCCCCCACCAGAACCCCAGCAGCAACAGAAAGCCGGCAAGTACCGACAGCGCGATGCGCTCACGGCCCGCCAGCGCCTGCCAGCGCCGCCCCAGCATCTGCCAGCGACTGTTTGCAGACATGTCCTTGCCGTTCACTGGGCACCTCCTACGCTGAGTTCCAGCATCTCGCCGGTCGACGGCTGTGCCTGCACCTGCAGCCCGGCCGCCTGCAGGTGTTGCAGCACGGCCTGACGCATGTTGCTGTCGCCACCCTGCAACTGGATCTGCAGACGTGCGCTGGCCGCATCGAACTGCAGCTGCTGCACCTGCAGCTGGCCATCGCCGGGCATTGCCGTTGCCACCGCATCCAGCAAGGTCTGCAGACGCGAGGCGGCGCTGCCCTGCTGCAAGTGCTGGTCGAACTGTGCACGCAGATCGACGATGCGCTGCTCCTGAGGGAACAAGCCCTTGTAGATGGCCTCGTTGGCCTGGCGATACCCTGCTGCCTGCTGGTTCAACAACCAGGCCTGCGCACCATCGAATGCCAGCTGCGCGCAGGCCAGCAGCGCCAGCGCCGCAACCAGCGGTTGCCAATGCCGCAGGCGAACAGGCGGCCGCGCGGCAAACGTACCTTGGGCAAGATCCAGTGCCTGGCCGCGCTGTGCAGCCAACCACACGAGTACCGGCTGATTGACCACCTCGGATGTGAAATCACAGGCCAGCGGTATATGTGGCGTGACGCCGCTGCCATGAAAAACCTGCAAGGGACTGTCGGGTAGTGCCCCAGCCAACCCCAGCTGCGCAGGTGCCAACGCCAACCGGGTTTCGTCCATGCCGGCCAGCAGGCAACGGCAGGCGTCCCACCACAGCACCGCCGCGCCGGTGGGCAACAGATCGGCATCAACATGGATCGCGGCGATGCGCAGGCCTTGACCGCGCAAGTACTGCAACCAGCCCTGCAGCAGGCTGCGGTTGACCGCCCGCACCGGATGGTGGCCATCGGCGCGGCGCGCGCCCATCACCAGATGCAAGGCCTCCACCTCTTCGGCCAGCAGCGGCTCCACCGCATAAGGCAGTGCCTGACGCTGCCAGTGCGCGCTGCCGGCAGGCAATGCCACCGCACAACACGCGACCTGCTCCACCGGCAGGATCAGCGCCACCGGGCGGCTGCCGAACTGTTGCAGCGCTTCGCCCAGTGTCGGGTTGGCACCAGCATGACCATCGGCGCAGCCCACCTGCAGATCCGGCGTCAGCTGTGCGGGACACCATGCAGGCAGGAACAGGCACGGCAGTGCCGGGGGCGACTTCATCGAACATTCTCCGGAACAAGAGGGGGCGCCAGCTGGCGGCTGACCACACAGATATCACCGCCTTCGCGCTGCAGCACGCTGAGCAGGCGAAGGCGGCGCGCGCCTATCGCCGCTTCGCTGCTGGCGACAAACCAGTTGCTGCGCACGGCCAGACCGTTGCGTGCCACCCACCGCTGTTGCAGCAGTGGCTGTGCAAGGAAGGCATCGACGCTGGCGAAACCGGACGCACCACGCGCCGCGATTAGCCGCTGCCCGTCCTGCATGCCCAGGCCATCGGCCAGGCTGGCCAGCACCCAGGCATCGGCAGTGTTGAGATTGAGCGCAGCCGTGGCCGGCAAGGCGCTGACATGCGGCAACAAGCGCTGGTACACACGGTCATCGACACCGGCCAACAGACGCAGCTCGCTGGTATCGCGCAGCGCGCGTGCCGCCACCCGGTAGGCCGGCGTACGTGCCAGGTAGTCGCGCTCGGCCTGCCGGTGCACGCTGTCCGGTGCCAGTCCGGGGCTGATCCAGTCCACCAGCTGCCAGGCCAGCTGCGGGTCCAGTTGCAGCAACCGCAACAGGCGCTGCAGGCGTGCAAGCGCGTCCGCATCCAGCTGGCCTTGGTGCACAACGCTGTTGAGATTGAAGCGGCCAGCGAGGTCGTCGATGTCCACCCGCACTTCGCCGCCGTCCACCGGATAAGCAGGCAACCGCTGCGCCCAGGGTTCGCCACGATGATCCACGCTGGCGCCAATACGCAGATCAGCACGCAGCACGCCCAGCGCCAGTTGTTCACCGCCGCGTGCGTACTGCCAGGCTTGGCGCACCTGCAACTGGTTGGCACTGCCACGGATGCTCAGTTGCTGGCGCACCACCAGTGCCGCGCACACCGTGGCGGCCAGGGCGACCACCAGCAACACCGTGACCAGGGCGACACCGCGCTGGCGCGTCATGGCTGCAGGTTCCAACTGCCACCCTCGGGCAGCAGCAGGACGCGCCGCACGACACCGAAACGGGCATGGTCGATGCGTACTTCCAGCGCACGCGGCAGGGCCTGTCCCGCGCCCTGCCATTGCGTGCGCCACACGCCCTGTCGATCGAGGTAACGCCACTGCACTGCGGTGACGTCTGGCAGCGCCAGCTGGCTCTGCGGCGGGCTGTCGTCGGCGCGGTCCAGCACCGGCCAGTACTGACGTCGCAGTGCCCCATCCTGGTAATACCAACGCACCCGCTGCAGCTGCGCCCGGGTGTTGCCCAGCGGATTGTTCCAGCCACCGCGGGTCCATTGCAGGCCCTGCCCGTCGGCATCACTCCAGAAGGCGGGTTCGCTGCCGCCGGTGGCGTCCAGCACCGGCCGCTCCAGTGCCTGCTCCACGTCCCTTTCAAGGCTGGTCACAGCGCGCTGCAACTGCCGCAGCTGCGCGTCCTGCGTGCGAGTCTGCGCATCCACGCGCACGGTGCTGACCAGCAGGCGATGGCTGGCAACGCCAACCAGGGCGAAGATCGCCACCGCCACCAGCACCTCCAACAGGGTGAAGCCGGCACTGCGCCTCATTGCCGCACGCCGACAAAGCCGGTGAGCACCACACCGCCCCCCTCGCCCTCCAGCGCGCTCACCCGCACACGTACCAGACGTAGATTGGGATCGGCGGTGGCCTGCACGTCCTGCACCATCCGCCAACGCTGGTGGCCCTGCTCACGGATGTCCTCGTGGATGCCCGGCTGCGATGCGCCTTGCAGTTGCAGCTCGGCCAGGCTGTTGTCGGCCAGCCAACCTGCCAGGGCACGGTTTTCCAGCAAGGCGGCGTTATGCACGTGGCGTTGCAGGGTGGCATGGACCATGGCCGCCACCAGTGCCAACACCGCCAGCGCCACCATCACTTCCAGCAGGGTGAAACCCTGTGTACGGCTCACGGCAGACCAACCCCGCTCACCTGCGGGTCGTTCAAGCCATCGCTTTGCACGTGGTACACCGGGCCGCCGTCGCGGCGGCCGTGCAGACGCGCGGAAAACGGCGTCCATTGCGCGGCCGAGGACAGCAGCAGCTGCGGCGGTCGCTCCCTGCCAAGGGCCTGTGCCGGCAGCGCCAGTTCGCTCCCTTCCACGGCAAGGCTCAACTGCATGCCATCGGGCAGGCGATGCGGCTGCCAGTCCGGCACCGGCTGCCAGCGGCCGCTATGCGCGTCGTGGCGCCGCACCTGGTAACCGCCAGCGTCGATCAGCAGGCCGTACTCGCGGTTGTCGAGCACGGCTTCGTCGGCCACCAACCGCACCACGCGGGCAAACCGCTCGGCTTCCTCGCGCAGCGGGTAGGCGCCACCGCGCGCGCCACCGGCAAGGCCGACCGCGCCGGCCAGCACGCCGACGATCACCACCACCACCAGCATTTCCACCAGGGTGAAGCCATGCGCGCGGGCCACGCTCAGTTGTCCCGGCTGTCCAGGTCGGCGTCCAGTGCCTCGCCGCCTTCGCGACCGTCGGCACCGTAGGTCCACAGGTCGTAGGCCGCCCTGCTGCCCGGTGCCAGGTACAGGTAGGGCTTGCCCCAGGGATCGATCGGCAGCTTGGCCAGGTAGCCCTCCGGGTTCCAGTTGTCGGCGCCGCTGGCCGGGCGCTGCACCAGTGCTTCCAGCCCCTGCTGGGTATCCGGGTAGCGGCGGTTGTCCAGCCGGTACATCTCCAATGCCGAGGCGATCGCCTTGAGGTCACCGCGGGCGACGGTGACCTTGGCCTGGTCCGGCCGCCCCATCACCTTGGGCACCACCAGCGCGGCCAGGATGCCGATGATCACCACCACCACCATGATCTCGATCAGGGTGAAACCCTGCTGTCGTTTTGCCATTGCGTTCATCGTGCAACTCATCCAACCAATTGATTGAGGGACATGATCGGCAGCAGGATGGCCAGCACGATCAACAACACCACCACGCCCATCAGCACCAGCATGAAGGGCTCGAACAGGCCGACCAGCAGCGCGATGCGCGCGGCCAGATCCGCTTCCTGGTTGCGCGCGGCGCGCGCCAGCATGGCGTCCAGCGTGCCGGACTTCTCGCCGGCCGCGACCATGTGCAGCAGCATCGGCGGCAGCGGTGTGTGCTGCTCCAGCGCGCGGGTCAGGCTGCTGCCCTCGCGCACCATCACTTCGGCCTGCGCCAGGCCCGCCTTGATCGCCAGGTTGCCCACCACCTGGCAGGCAATGCGCAGTGCTTCGACCAGTGGCACGCCGCTGCGCACGAGAATCGCCAAGGTGGAGGCGAAGCGTGCGGCTTCCAGGTCGCGCAGCAGCAAGCCGAACAACGGCAGCTTGAGCAGGGCTGCGTCCCAGCGCAGCCGCACCGCCGGCTGCCGCAACCGGCGCCAGCCCAGCCATGCAGCGATGGCCCCCATCGGCAGCAACCACGGCCCCCATTGCGACAATGCACCACTGACCGCCACCAGGCCGCGGGTGAGCAGTGGCAGGCGCTGCCCGGAGTCGACGAAGACCCGGATCACGTCCGGCACCACGTAGCCGAGCAGGAAGGCGACGATCAGCGTGGCCACCAGCAGCAGGATCAGCGGGTAGAGCAAGGCCAGCTGGATCTTCTGCCGGGCCAGCTGGCGCTGCTCGGTGTAGTCGGCCAGCTGCTCCAGCACCACGCCCAGGTGGCCGCGTTCGCCAGCCGCCACCATGCTGCGGTAGATGGCGGGAAACACGCGCGGGTGTTCGCCCAGCGCAGTCGCCAGCGCATGCCCTTCCAGGATGCGGCTGCGCACCGCCAGCAAGGTAGTGCGTACCTGCGCCTTGGCGGATTGCGCAGCCACCGCACGCAGGGCTTCTTCCACCGGCAACGCGGCCTGGATCAGGGTGGACAACTGGCGGGTAAGCAGGGCCAGGTCGGCGCTGCCCACCCGGCCCCAGGTCACGGGCGCACTGCCGTCGCGAGTACTTGCGGGCTCCACCCGTACCGGTGCCAGGTTGCGCTCGCGCAGCTGTTGGCGCGCCAGGCGCGCACTGTCGGCCTCGACCACGCCGGTGTGGCGGCGGCCATCATCGGACAACGCCAGGTACTGGAATGCGGCCATCAGCGCGCAGCTCCACGGCTCACGGGTCGCGCCCAACGCGCAGCACTTCTTCCAGCGTGGTCACGCCATCGAGCACCTTTGCGTGGCCATCGTCGAGCATGGAAGGCCCTTGCAGGCGCGCCTGCGCCAGCAGCTCGGCCTCACCGGCACCGGCATGTACCAGCGCGCGCAGTTCCGGGCCAAATTCCACCAGCTCATAGATGCCGGTACGGCCGCGGTAGCCCTGGCCATTGCACTGCGGGCAGCCAACCGGCCGGAACAGCAGCGGGCGCTGCCCGCTTTCTATCCCCAGCTGCGCGCATTCGGCGGCGGAGGCCGGCGAGGCCACCCTGCAACCCGGGCACAGCCGCCGCACCAGCCGCTGCGCCAATACGCCAAGCAGCGACGAGGACAGCAGGAACGACTCCACGCCCATGTCCAGCAGGCGTGCCACCGCACCCACCGCGCTGTTGGTATGCAGGGTGGACAGCACCAGATGGCCGGTGAGTGAGGCCTGCACCGCGATACGCGCGGTTTCGCCGTCGCGTATCTCGCCGACCATCAATACATCCGGGTCCTGCCGCAGGATCGCGCGCAGGCCCCGGGCGAAGGTCATGTCGATACGCGGGTTGACCTGGGTCTGGCCGACGCCATCCAGGTGGTATTCGATCGGGTCCTCGACGGTGAGGATGTTGCGCTGGCGGTTGTTGATCGCACGCAGCCCGGCATACAGCGTGGTGCTCTTGCCGGCACCGGTGGGGCCAGTGACCAGGACGATGCCGTGCGGCCGGCACAGCATGGACTGCATGACACCCACATCGCGCACGCGCATGCCCAGGTGCTGCAGCGACAACTGCCCGGACTGTTTGTCCAGCAGGCGCAGCACCACCCGCTCGCCGTTGGCGGCCGGCAAGGTGGACACACGTATATCCACCTCGCGGCTGCCCACCCGCACCGATATGCGGCCATCCTGCGGCAGGCGCTTCTCGGCGATGTCCAGCCGCGCCATCACCTTGATGCGCGATACCAGCAGGGTGGCCAATTCGCGCCGGGGCTCGACCACGTCACGCAGGATGCCGTCCACGCGGAAGCGCACCACCAGCCGACGCTCGAAGGTTTCGATGTGGATATCCGATGCCTGCTCGGCGACGGCTTCGCCAAGCAGGGCATTGATCAGGCGGATGATCGGTGCGTCGTCCTGCTGGTCCAGCAGGTCTTCCACCTGCTCCAGGCCCTCGACCAGGCTGGCCAGGTCCAGGCTGTCGCCCAGCTCGTCGGCCATGCTCATCGCGGTGCTCGAATCCTGCTGGTAAACCTGCTGCAGCTGCTGCTCGAACACTGCATCGGCTATCACCTGGCTGGGCACGGCCTTGCCGGCAAGGCGCTGGGCCTCGGCCAATGCGCGCATCGCAGCATCCGCACGACAGACGATGCGTACCGGGTCGTCATCCAGCAGCAGCACCCCGTGTCGACGTGCGAACGCCAGCGGCAGCCGCACCGTTGCAGACACGGCGTGGCCGGCAGCCGTCGCAACCGGGAGCTCTTCGTTGTGCATCAATCCACTGCGGTGACATGCGCAATTCGCGCGACGTCACACTTCCCCCCAAGAATGTGCACGGGAAAATGCCATGTTCGCGGCGAAAAAGCGTGACGCGCACTTCATTTTCCCGCAGTGGGTCACAGTTCCATACGTGTACGCATCGCGCATTTGCATGGTCGCCGATAGAGTACCTGCCTTCGCCGATCCGACATCGCGAAAACAGGGGAAAACAAGACATTTCCGGTCTGCCATTGCCTCTTTCGGGCCGTGGTTTCTGCCTGTGCGCGTGCGGATCCCGCAACGGGAACCAGGCAACACCGATGCTGCAAACCGATACATCCATCCTGCTGCCGCGCTTGCTGACGATACTCGTCACACTTTCAGGCGTGGCGCTGCTGTGCTGGCAGGCACGCCAGTTGTACCTGCAGATGACCCGTCTGCCGGCGGCCAGCGCCGCCGCGACAACACGGCCCCCCGCAGATCCCCAACGGCTGCAGCGTCTGTTTGGCGACGCCGGCAATAACACCGGGGCACGCCTGTCCGGCGTCACCCTGCTGGGCTGCATCGTTGCCGCCAACCCGGCCCAATCGCAGGCCTTGCTGCACATCGACGGCATGGGCACGCTCACCGTCGTCAGCGGTGACGAGTTCCTGCCCGGTACCCGCGCCGAACGTATCGGTGCCGACCATGTGGTGTTCAGCCGCGGCGGTACCCGCGGCCGGCTCGAATTCGACCGTCGCCCTCCTGTAGTGGCTCCAACCGTGCCGGTGCAGCCATGATCAAGCGCCTGTGCCTGCTGCTGTTGCTGTCGCTGCCTGTCCCTTGCCTGTTGGCACAGGACGCAGCCGCCGCCACCGAGCCTTCGCAATGGACCATCAACATGAAGGACACGGATATCCGTGACTTCATTGGCGCGGTGGCCAACATCACCGGCGACACCCTGATCGTCGACCCACGCGTGACCGGTGAGGTCAGTGTCAGCGCGCAGGAGCCGATGAGCCTGCCGGAGGTGCGCCGCCTGTTCCTGTCGGTGATGACCGTGCATGGCTTTGCGGTGATCGAAGAGGACAGGCAGACGCGCGTGGTGCCCAACGACGAGGCCCATGTCTTTGCCGATGGCCGCAGCCGCGGCCCGGATGCGATCGAGACCCGGGTGCTGAGCGTACAGAACGGCAGCGTTGCCGACCTGCTGCCCACCCTGCGCCCGCTGGTGCCGGCCAACGCCTATCTGGCCGCCGTGCCCACCTCCAATGCGCTGATAATCAGTGACCGCCGCGGCAATATCGCCCGTATCGAATCACTGGTGCGCCAGCTCGACGCGCCGCGCCTGCACGCGCACAGCGACTACGAGGTGCAGTACGCCAGCGTCGAGAGCCTGCAGAAGCTGCTGCAAGCCAGTGTTGGCAGCACCACCAATGGCGCCAGCACGCGGGTGCTGGCTGACACCCGCACCAACCGCCTGCTGATCTTCGGCCCGGAACAGGCACGCCAGCGTCTGCTGGCGCTGGCACGCTCGCTGGACGTGGACGCTCCGCGCTCCACCACCACCCAGGTGATCCGCCTGCAGCATGGCGATGCCAAGCAGATGGCGCAGACCCTGGGGGCCATCGGTGACTCGATCAAACAGGAAGACGATGCCAAGACCGCACCGACCGGCGCCCTGATCCGCGCCGACGAAAGTCTCAATGCGGTGGTGATCCACGCCAAGCCGGAGATGCTGCAGATCCTCACCGACATCGTCCGCCAGCTCGATATCCCGCGCTCGCAGGTGCTGGTGGAGGCGGCCATCGTCGAGATATCGGGCGACATCGAGGATGCGCTGGGCGTGCAGTGGGCACTGGATGGCGGCTCGCGCAGCAACGGCGTGGGTGGCATCAACCACAACGATACCGGGCTGTCGATCGGCACCCTGCTGGGCGCGCTGGCCGCCGGTACCACCCCGACCTCGCTGCCCTCCGGCGCCATCCTCGGCATCGGCAACAGCAACTTCGGCGCGCTGGTGACCGCACTGTCCACCAACTCCAGGAACAACCTGCTGTCCACGCCGACGCTGCTGACCCTGGACCACGAGCCGGCGGAGATCCTGGTCGGCCAGAACGTGCCCTTCCAGACCGGCTCGTACACCACCACCGGTGACGGCACCAGCAACCCGTTCACCACCATCCAGCGCCAGGACATCGGCGTGACCCTGAAGGTGACCCCGCACATCAACGATGGCGGCACGTTGCGGCTGGAGATCGAACAGGAGATCTCCTCGCTGGCGGCCACGCCCAGCGGCATCACCCTGTCCGACGTGATCACCAACAAGCGTTCGATCAAGAGCACCATCCTGGCCAATGACGGCCAGGTGATCGTGCTTGGCGGGCTGATCCAGGACGACGTCACCCATGGCCGCTCCAGCGTGCCGCTGCTGGGCAGCATCCCCGGCCTGGGCCGGCTGTTCAGCTCCACCCGTGATACCCGGGTCAAACGCAACCTGATGGTGTTCCTGCGCCCCACCGTGATCCTTGGCCAGTCCGCGGCCGGCGACATCAGCACACGCAAGTACCTGGACCTGCGCGGCGCACCACCAAACACCGGCAAGTACGCCAACCCGTTGCCCGCCTCGGCCGAACAGCTGTTCAACACCGACGGCGGTTCCGACCGCGCCACCGTGCCATCCACCGGCCGCTGACGCGGTACGCGGCTGCGCCGACATGCGGGCGTTGGGACCCGGATGCGCGCCGCCGCACCTACCTGTAGTACTTCAATACCAAGGGGAGTAATTCTTGAAGAACGCACTCAATCCGCGCGTGCTTGTACTGGCACTGTCCACCGCCCTGCTGGCTGCCTGCGGCGGCGGTGGTGGTGGCGACAGCAGCAGCGGTGGCGGCAGCACCGGTGGTGGCACCCCCACCCCGGCCGACCCGTACCCGGAGCCCACCAGCGCGGCCTATGACGAAGTTGACCTGAAGGGCTTCTACGACATCGATGCCAGCGGTGCCACCCGCGCCGTGCGCAACGATCTGGAAGGCACCCTGCCGGCGATGATCCAGTTCGCCCAGAGCCACACCATCGACCCCAGCGGCAACGAGGCCAAAAACATGCCTCGCCTGACCACCGAGCGCGCCGCACTGTTGCTGGTCACGCCGGACCCATCGCTGAAGGACGTCGACGCGGTGAAGGTCACCGTCTCCGTTGACGGCACTGCCAAGGGCACGCTGGAACTGCTGCACCCCAACGCCATATACCGCTCGGACTACAACAACGGCGACGGCCGCCCCGACTACAACTACTCGCGCCGGGCCTGGTCGGTGGAACTGCCGTGGGACTGGGTCAAGCCGGGCATGAGCCTGAGTGTCAGCGACAGCAAGTCACGCAGTGGCAGCCTGGCCGCCGACAAGATCGATTTCGGCGCCCCCGCCGAGCTGGTGGTGCACAACATCCGCCTGGGCATGCTCACCGATCCACCCGCCGAGAGCGATGCGTTCTGGCTGTTGAAGAACCCCGAGCAGGGTGCGGCCGACTACTTCCAGACCATCCCCGCCGCCCGCTTCACCGTGGCCTATTACGAGCCGATGAAGCTGGACAAGGTGATGGTGGCCAACGGCACCATCTACGACACCGCCAGCAGCGGCGAAGGTGGCGTGTACTCCGGCGACATGCGCGAGAACACCGGCAAGTCCACGGTCAGCGTCGGCATCAACCTGGCCAACTTCGGCGCCACCGCGTCCGGCATGGCCGGGCAGTCGCAGCCGCAGTGGTTCCAGAACGTGGTGGCACACCACGCCGTGGGCAGGTACAGCAACGGCGTGCAGAGCCATGGCCTGAGTGGCGGCAACGGCATGCTCACGCTGTACTCCACCAGCGGCAACGAGTTCAGCCATGAAATCGGCCACCACTACGGGCTGGGCCACTACCCCGGCCAGTCGGGCGACAACTACTTCCTGTCCGGCCACCACCACGACAGCGGCTGGGGCTATATCGCCTACCGCAAGCGCATGCGCGGCAACCTGCACTGGAGCCGCGCCAAGACCGGCGGCCTCAGCGGCATGCCGATCTACGACGACACCTACAGCTTCGCCACCGACGCGATGGCTGGCGGCAACTATTCCAGCGCATTGTCGCGCTACACCCATTACACCGGTTACAGCACCAGGATCGCGATCCAGCCGCGCCTGGACAAGCCGGTGCCGACACAGAGCGCTTCCACCGGCTACCTGGGCTGGAATGCCGACACCCGCAAGATGGAGCCGGTAACCGGCAAGGTGCCCAACAACAGCCAGTTGTTCTTCAACTCGCCTGACGGCAACTACCTCAAGCCACGCCTGGTCGGCACGGAAGTGTTCACCGTGCTCGGCGGCTACGACCCCGATACCGGCAATGCCCTGCTCTACCCCGCGTTCCGCGGCAACTGGGGCAATGTGTTCGACCTGCCGGCGCCGGTGGCCAATGCCAGCAACCGCCAGTGCTGGCTGGAGGTCGGCTTCAGCGGTGGCGGCAGCAAGCGCATCGCGGTGGCCGGCAACATCCTGCAGAACGGCTCGGTCAACAAGCTGCACATCAACCTGGCCCAGGCCGACAAGCCGCAGCAGGCCAGCCTGCAATGCCAGGCCCCGGGTGCGGCGGTAACCACGCTCGCCAGCATGAGCTTCCCGCAGAACCTGGCGCCGATGAAGGCACCGGTGGTGGTCGGCAAGGAAGCGGGTTACAGCGCACTCCGCGCAGTTGAACTGCCGGAGCTGGAGACCTTGCTGGTTGCCGCCGGCGGCAAGCCGCTGATCAACCTGGGCGCACGTGGCAACCTGCTGTATGCCAGCTGGGGCGACGATGCCACCGGGCTGTCCAGCCAGGCACGCCAGGTCCGCGACGCCTACATCGCCCAGGAAACCAAGGCCACGCGCCTGAACCGCTGGATGAACCGCTACCGCACCGATCTGCAGGCCAGCAACAACACCGCTGCGGTGGATGCGCTGAAGAAGCTGCTGGACACCCTGGGACTGCGCCAGACCCCGCTGCTGCCAGTGGGCCAGCAGATGCTGGTGACCGGCAACAAGCACTGCCTGAAGACCGAAGACGTGGACGGCAAGCCGTCGGTCTATATCGCGCAGGCCAGCAGCTGCACCGGTGCCGACAACGAACTGTGGATGGCCGACCTGCGCGGCGCGATCCACAGCGTTGCCAATCCCACCCTGTGCCTGTCCGGCAGCGGTGGCAACAATGCGGCCGTGACCCTGGCACGTTGCGATCGCACGCTGGACGCGCAGATGTTCGACCTGAGCGGCTTGCCGAGGATCCTGCGCAACACCACCTGCCTTGACCTGTCCGGCGGCTTCCTCACCAACGGCCGCGGCAAGCTGATCACCTACAACTGCACAGGTGGCGGCAACCAGCAGTGGACCGGCCTGAGCGCCAACGACAATGCCTTGTTGGCGCTGCTCAGCCCCAACAACCTGGTCGTGATGCGTGGCTTGAACATCCAGTAAGTCCTGACGCCCGGGGCCCCGCGCCCCGGGCACGATCACCGCCATGATCCTGCGCGCCCTGCCACCCGCCGTGTTCTGCCTGCTCGCCATCGCCGTCGGCGCTGCCGCGCAGGCTGCTGAACGCAGTCCCCGTCCGCCGGTGCTTGCAGGCACCGGCCAGGAGGCCGTGCCACGCCTGCTGGGCACGCTGGTGCATGTGCAGCCCGAACGTTCACTGGCCGTGCTGGGCAGCAATGGGCAAGCCGCACAGACCGTGCGGATCGGCCAACTGCTCGACAATGGCCTGCGCCTTGAGGCGATCGCCAGCGATCACGTGGTGCTGACCCGCGCCGGCCAACGCTATTCACTGCCGCTGCTCGGCCAGGCGGGGAGCCAACGCCGTCATGCCCCAGCAGCATTGCCTGCAGCCAAAGCGCTGGATACCAGCACCGATGCCAGCGCCCCCTCGGCCGCAACTGCCAGTGCATTGCGCGCACGCAACCTCGACGACGTACGCACAGCCTGCGCCGATCCGTCCGTGATACAGGCACTGCCAGCCGCGCAGAAAGCCGAACTGGATGCGCTGGGCGTGTGCACGCCGCATTGACCCACGCCGATCCGGGGTTCACCCGGCGCGCGGCATACTGATGGTCTGAACACCGCCACCAGGGCCAGCACATGAATACCGCCACCGACCTGCTGCAGATCGCCTGCCCGCACTGCAATGCGATCAACCGCGTACCCGCGGCACGGCTGGGCCAGTCACCGGCCTGCGGACGCTGCCATCAGGGGTTGTTCACCGGTACACCCATGGTCTTGAATGCGGCCGCATTCGATGCCCATGCCACTCGCTCGCAGATTCCGCTGCTGGTGGATTTCTGGGCCAACTGGTGCGGCCCTTGCCGGCAGATGGCGCCGGAGTTCGCCAAGGCCGCCGGCCAACTGGAGCCGCGCATGCGCCTGGCAAAACTGGACACCGAAGCCGAGCCGGCCATCGCCACCCGCTACGGCATCCGCAGCATCCCGACGATGGTATTGATCCTGGGCGGCCGCGAGATCGCCCGCCAATCGGGCGCCATGCCGGCCAGCAGCATCGTGCAGTGGGCGAGCGCGCAACGGTAGTAGCCGCTGCACCTGCTCCAGCTCATGCCGGCCCCGCCAAACGGTCATCCCGGTCATTCCATTCCCACGCCGGAAACCTAAGCTCAGCCCATGACCGGGTTGAGCCGACTGCAACAGGCCATCGCACGACACAGTGGCGAGGGCTTCTGCGCCACCGCGATACCGCGCCTGGCCTTGATGCGTTCGGAGAAACCCAGCAATGCATCGGCGTCGGTATTCGAAGCATGGCTGCTGGTGGTCGCCCGGGGCAGCGTGCGCCTGCTGCTGGGCATGGAGCATTGTGAACTTGCCGCTGGGCACTATGCCGTCACCACGGTAGACCTGCCGCTCAGCGGCCGGATCCACCAGGCCAGTGCGGCCTGCCCCTATCTCGGCCTTGCACTCAGCCTGCAGCCGGCGATGCTGGCCGACGTACTGCTGCAGATGGGCGAGCAGGGGCGCGACCTGCGGCCTTCTGCAGGCATGGCCAGCGGTGTGCTGTGCAGACAACTGCTGGACCCACTCACGCGCCTGCTTGAGCTGTTGGAGCACCCCCACGACATCGCCATGCTGGCGCCGCTGATCGAGCGCGAGGTCCTGTACCGGCTGTTGTGCGGGCCGCAAGGCGCAATGCTGCGTCAGCTGGCCTTGGCCGACAGTCGTCTGTCGCGCATCAGTCGCGCCATCGCGCGTATCCGCGGCACGTATACCCAGCCACTGCGTGTCGGCTCGCTGGCGCATGAGGTGGGCATGAGTCCCTCATCACTGCATCGGCATTTCAAGGCCGTCACCGGCATCAGTCCGCTGCAGTACCAGAAACGGCTGCGCCTGCAGGAAGCCCATCGACGGCTTGCCAACCATCAGGACAGTGCGGCCCGCATCGCCTTCGCGGTGGGCTATGAAAGTGCCTCGCAGTTCAGCCGCGACTACCGCAGCATGTTCGGCATTCCGCCCGCGCGCGATGCTGCCCGACTGCGCCACCGACTGTTGCACGGCGACCGGCAGGACTGACTGTCCCGCACCTGCGCCCAACTGTTCCCAGGTAATGAGGCTGTTTGACAGCATCGGGCAAGAATCTGCCCCTGCGCGGCAAACAGCGCTCCAAGCAACGGCATACCTTCCTGCCTGATCCCCGGGCATAGCCCATTCCCTTGAAGGAAGGAACGCCGCGATGAAAGCTTCCGTTGTCAGTGCAGTGGGTGGTGGTTTTGCCGTGCAGGAGCTGCAGCTTGCACAGCCACAAGGCCGCGAGGTGCTGGTCGAGGTCAAGGCCTCGGGGCTTTGCCATAGCGACCTCACCCTGGCCAACGCCGGCCTGGTCTATGCGCCGCCAGCGGTGCTCGGCCATGAGGTTGCTGGCGTGGTCATCGCGGTCGGCGAGGCGGTCAGCGACTGTCGTATCGGCGACCATGTGGTGGCCTGCCTTATCCAGTTCTGCGGTCATTGCGTGCCGTGCCTGTCCGGCCATACGCATGCCTGCCTGAACCCGGATGCCACCTTGCGCGCGCCCGGCGAACCGGCACGCCTGCAGACAGCCCAAGGCAGCAGCGTCAACCAGGGTTTCGGCCTGGGTGGCTTTGCCGCGCAGGTCCTGGCCCATGAGAACCAGGTCATCGTCATTCCCAAGGCACTGCCGTTCGAGGAGGCGGCCCTGTTGGGCTGCGGGGTGCTCACCGGCGCCGGTGCCGTACTCAACACCGCCAAGGTAGAGCACGGCCAGAGCGTGGTGGTGATAGGTGCCGGTGGCGTGGGGCTCAGCGCCATCGCTGGCGCCGTGCTGGCTGGTGCATCGCGCATCATCGCGGTGGATGTGGCCGAGGCAAAGCTGCAGCGCGCGTGCCTGCTGGGCGCCACCGATACGGTCGACTCCAGCCAGCACGATCCCGTGCTGGCAGTGAAGGCCTTGCTGCCGGGCGGTGCCGACTATGTGTTTGATTTCGTCGGTGTACGTGCGGTGGTGGAACAGGGCCTGCAGATGCTGGGCAAGGGCGGCGGCCTGTACCTGGTGGGCATTGGTGACGGCAGCACCACGGTCGACCTGCGGACCTTTGACCT
This sequence comes from Stenotrophomonas sp., assembly GCA_032112995.1. Taxonomy (GTDB): domain Bacteria; phylum Pseudomonadota; class Gammaproteobacteria; order Xanthomonadales; family Xanthomonadaceae; genus Stenotrophomonas. Next base: position 125,669 of record DAMCTY010000002.1, read on the forward strand.
GATGCTCAACCACAACCGGATCGAAGCCGTGTACATGGGCTCGTCCAATGCCAAGCGTGACATTCCCTTCTATGCTGAGATGGCCCTGGCCGGACGCTTCAATCTGGCGGCGCTGGTATCGCGCCGGATTGCCTTGTCACAGATCGACGAGGGCTATCTGGCGTTGAAGGATGGCGCCACCGCACGTGTGGTGATCACCGATTTCGAGCACTGACAGCAGCGCGCGAGCCCCTCGCGTAGTGCCGAGCCATGCTCGGCAGGAGCTTTACCTGCCAAAGCCAAAGCTACCCTCACCCCAACCCCCGCTCCGCGCCCCGGTCCTTGCGCTGGCGCAAGGCCGTTCGAATGGCTGCGAACCTTTGGTTCGCAAACAGCCCCTCTCACCCCGCAGACAGGAGAGGGGCTGAAGCAAAGGCCGGAAGCTACCCCTCCCCAACCCTCCCCTTGGCTTCGTCAAAGGGAGGGGGCTACGGCACGCACCCTGCGGCGTCGGTACGCGGGGCAAAACAAAACCCCGCCTTGCGGCGGGGTTTTGGGTATTACCAGCAGCGGTGAGGCTGCGGCGGACTTAGAAGTCCATGCCGCCCATGCCACCCATACCGCCCATGCCACCTGCACCACCCATGGCCGGCTCGTCCTTCTTCGGAGCTTCGGCAACCATGGCTTCGGTGGTGATCATCAGGCCAGCGATCGAGGCTGCGTTCTGCAGCGCCGAACGGGTCACCTTGGTCGGGTCCAGGATGCCGAATTCCAGCATGTCGCCGAACTCGCCGGAAGCAGCGTTGTAGCCGAAGCTGCCGGTGCCTTCCTTGACCTTGTTGACGATGACCGACGGCTCTTCACCGGCGTTGGAAACGATCTCGCGCAGCGGGGCTTCCATCGCGCGCAGGGCGATCTGGATGCCGTGGTTCTGGTCTTCGTTGTTGCCCTTCAGGCCAGCCAGTGCGGTGACAGCGCGCACCAGGGCGACGCCGCCGCCCGGGACCACGCCTTCTTCGACGGCTGCGCGGGTAGCGTGCAGGGCGTCGTCAACGCGGTCCTTCTTTTCCTTCATTTCGATTTCGGTCGAGGCACCGACCTTGATCACGGCAACGCCACCGGCCAGCTTGGCAACGCGTTCCTGCAGCTTCTCGCGATCGTAGTCCGAAGAGGTCTCTTCGATCTGGGTCTTGATCTGCTTGACGCGCGACTCGATGCCGGCTGCATCGCCAGCGCCGTCGATGATGGTGGTGTTTTCCTTGGAAACCTGCACCTTCTTGGCGCGGCCCAGGTCCTTGATGGTGGCCTTTTCCAGCGACAGGCCAACTTCTTCGGAGATCACGGTGCCGCCGGTCAGCACGGCCATGTCTTCCAGCATCGCCTTGCGACGGTCGCCGAAGCCCGGAGCCTTGACGGCCACGACCTTGACGATGCCACGGATGGTGTTGACCACCAGGGTCGCCAGGGCTTCGCCTTCGACTTCCTCGGCGACGATCAGCAGCGGCTTGCCGGCCTTGGCGACGCCTTCCAGCACCGGCAGCAGGTCACGGACGTTGGAGATCTTCTTGTCGTGCAGCAGGATGAACGGGTCATCCAGGTCGGCGGTCTGCGACTGCTGGTTGTTGATGAAGTACGGCGACAGGTAGCCGCGGTCGAACTGCATGCCTTCAACGACGTCCAGCTCGTTTTCCAGGCCCGAGCCTTCTTCAACGGTGATCACGCCTTCCTTGCCGACGCGCTTCATCGCTTCGGCGATGATGTTGCCGATCGACTCGTCCGAGTTGGCCGAGATGGTGCCGACCTGGGCAATGGCCTTGTCGTCAGCGGTGGGCTTGGAGATGTTCTTCAGCTCGGCGACGGCGGCAACCACGGCCTTGTCGATACCGCGCTTGAGGTCCATCGGGTTCATGCCGGCGGCAACGGCCTTGGCGCCTTCGCGGATCAGGGCCTGGGCCAGCACGGTGGCGGTGGTGGTGCCGTCGCCAGCGTCGTCGTTGGTGCGCGAAGCAACTTCCTTCACCATCTGCGCGCCCATGTTCTCGAACTTGTCAGCCAGTTCGATTTCCTTGGCGACGGACACGCCGTCCTTGGTGATGGTCGGGGCGCCGAAGCTCTTCTCGAGCACGACGTTGCGGCCCTTCGGGCCGAGGGTGGCCTTGACGGCATTGGCGAGAACGTTGACGCCGCGCACCATGCGCGAACGGGCGTCTTCACCGAAACGAATATCCTTGGCAGCCATTGCGATTACCTCTGAGTAGAGCCGAGCCAAGCTCGGCTGCTTTTATCGGGAAAGGGGTATGACAGGAACAGGTGGCGCGGCGGCTCAGCCGATGACGGCAAGCACGTCGTCTTCGCGCAGCACCTTGTACTCGACGCCTTCGGCCTTGTAGGTCGAGCCGGCGTACTGGCCGTAGATGACCTTGTCGCCAACCTTCAGCGCCGGGGCGCGCACCGAACCGTTGTCCAGCGGCTTGCCCGGGCCCACGGCCACGACTTCACCCTTGGTGGACTTTTCCTTGGCCGAATCCGGGATCAGGATGCCGCCGGCGGAGATTTCGTCGGCTTCGATCGGCTTGACCACAACGCGGTCGTGAAGCGGCTTGATGCTCATGAAAGACCTCTTAAGTAATTGATTGGCCTGAAATTCAGGCGCCGCCAGCGGGGGAAATCCAGGGCCGCGGGCGGCGCGCTTAAAAAGGCCCGTCGAACGGGCTTGTTCGGGAGGTTGGGGCCCGCCGCAAAGCTTTCAAGGGCCGGGAAGCAAATTGCCTGATCGTGTCCGGTGGGGCTGACACGGGCGGCCATGGAAGATAAATGACGCATTCCGGCCCTGTCCGGTGATTACCCAGGTACGGGCAGACACCCGCCCTACCCGCACCGATCACCAAGGAACCACCATGGACCAGAATCCCTACGCCACCAGCTCCACCCCGGTCATCCCCCAGAACGGGGCCGACATCGACAGCCTGGACGTCTCCGACCGCTGGAAACAGTTCTTCAAGGGCGTACAGAAGTGGGGCGGCCTGCAGATGCCGCTGTACAAGGCCCTGCCCAAGGGGCCGCAACGCAGGGAGGCGCTGAAGGACGTCAAGCCGCCCATCGCCAGCTTCGCCCTGGCTTTCGTGTTCGGCTTCTTCTATTACCTGGCCAAGGGCATGTGGAAGCACTTGCTTCAACCCGTCATCTACAACGCCTACCCTTGCCGGCGGGGGGAGTCCACCATCCAATTGGGGTACCCATTGCCATGACCACCCGTTCGATCATGCGGCCAGCATCGCTGGCCCTGCTCGCCGCCCTGGCCAGCGCACCCGCCGCCGCCGCGGTGTTCGTCAACGAACTGCACTACGACAACAGCAACGGCGATATCGGTGAGGGCATCGAAGTCGTCGCCACCGCGGGCGAAGACCTGTCCACCTACCAGGTGGTGCTGTACAACGGCGCCAATGCCAACGCCGGCACCGCTTACAGCACCCGCAGCCTGCCTGCCGGCAGCCCGGTCACGTGTGGCAGCACGGTGTCCATCGCCAGCCTGCGCTCGACCAACCTGATCCAGAACGGCGGCAACGACGGCATCGCACTGGTCGACGGCAACGGTCAGGTGGTGCAGTTCCTCGGCTACGAGGGATCGCTGAAGGCCAGCAATGGCCCTGCCGCCGGCATGACCAGCGCCACGATCCCGGTAGCGGAAACCAACAGCACACCGGCAGGCACATCGCTGCAGTTGGGCGGCAGCGGCAAGGCCGCCAGCGATTTCAGCTGGCGCAGCTCCGCAGCGCAGACCTTTGGCCAATGCAACTTCGACCAGACCTTCACCGGTACCGGCACGGGTACCGGTACACGCCCTTCGGTGAGCAGCACCCTGCCGGCCAATGGTGCCAGCAATGTCGCCGTGGCCGCCGATCTGCAGGTGCAGTTCAGCGAGGCAGTCACTGCCGCCAGTGGTGCGTTCGCGCTGCAATGCACGCAGGCCGGGGCGGTCAGCCTTGCCTATCCCGGCAGCGGCACCAGCTTCTCGCTGAGCCCGCAGAACCTGCTCAGCGCCGGCGACAGCTGCCAGCTCACCGTCACCGCCAGCCGTATCACCGATGCCGATGGCCTGACCCCGGCCAGCAACACGGTGGTGTCCTTCACCGTTGCCAACAACAGCACCGCCGGCTATTGGTCCAAGGTCAACACCAGCAGTCCCTCGCAGCTGCGCTGTTCGCTGCACGCCACCATCCGAGGCCATACGTCGTATCCCTACAGCGGCAGCGGCACCAACACCTGGACCATCCTGGAGATTGCCGACGAGGACCCCAACAACCCGAACAACATCCTGGACATCTACCGCAACCGCAGCTATCCCAAGGTATCGGCACGCGCCGGCACCGGCTCGGGGCTGACCTACAACCGCGAGCACACCTGGCCCAAGTCGCTGGGCTTCTCCTCGGCGACCGGTGACAAGGGCCTGCCCTACGCACCACACACCGACGCGCACATGCTTTACCTGAGCGATACCAACTTCAACTCCAGCCGCGGCAACAAACCACTGGCCGGCTGCAGCAGCGGCTGCACGGCGCTGGCCACCGAAGCCAATGCCGGTGATGGCGGCGGCAGCGCGCGTGGGCAGAAGAACTGGTTCGTCGGCCCGGACGGGAACAGCGGCAGCTTCGAGACCTGGGACGGCCGCAAGGGCGATATCGCGCGCGCCGTGCTGTACATGGCCATCCGCTACGAAGGTGACGCACACCCGGTTACCGGCCAGGGCGAGCCGGACCTGGAGCTGACCAATGACCGCAGCAAGATTGTGCTGACGTCCAGCTCGCCGGCCTACATGGGCCTGCTGTCGACCCTGCTGCAGTGGCATCAGGCCGATCCGCCCAGCGCCCGCGAGCGCGAGCGCAACGAGGTCGTCTACAGCTTCCAGGGCAACCGCAACCCCTTCATCGACCATCCGGAATGGGCCAGCGAAGCCTTGTTCACCTCGGCAAAGCCGGCCAGTTGCCAGTTGAACTGATGCGGTGTGGAGCAGGCTGACAGCCAGCCTGCTCCATTAAAAAAAAGGCGCGCCCCGGGGGATCGGCGGGGCACGCCAGCAAGAGAGAGCAGCCGCAATGCGGCATTTTTTATTGTCTGTTTCAGAGATAACGCGACCACTGCACGGCGGCGGTTCCCGGTGTTGTCGGCAAGGACTGACTGCCCTTGCTGCACACCGGCAACTGCCCCAGGTTCTTCCAGTCCTGCGGGGTTTCCACCTTCAGGCCGGTGGCACCGATATCGATCTGCGAAAACTCGTTGTTGCCAACGCTCAGGCTGCCTTCGATATTCACCTTGCTACCGCCGACGATGATCTTCTTGCCCAGCACCACCGAGCCGCGGATGTTGGTCCAGCTCTGCGCATTCAAACCACCACTGGCAATCACCGCGGCGTTGCCGATGGCCGCGCCGGTATAGATGGCGCCGTCGGCACCCTCCCAGGTCACGAAGGCCGTACGGCTGGCGCACAGGTTGGTGGGGTAGTACGCGCCGCCACAGACTTTGCCCACGCCGGCGAAATTGGGGGCTTCCAGCAGCTTGATGCCACCGGCATCGCTCAGGCCCAGGTTGCCGCGCACGATCAGCGTGCCGACGATGGGGTTGGCTGATCGCACCTCCAGCGGGCCGTCAAACCAGAAGATCCCCGGCGGCGTCTTCTGCGGCTGCAGGTTCCACTGGCCGTTGCTGTACATGGCACGGCACCCCTTGTCCGCACCTTCCCAGCTGCCACAGGCAAACAGGTCTTCCAGCACCTTGAGCTGCGCCGCATCGGGATTGGTCAGCGGATAGACGGTTCCACTGGCAGCACCGATCACCACGCCATCGGCGCGGGTGACATTGCGGATGGTCAGCTGCGGCTTGCCGCCGTTGGCATCGAAGATGTAGTTGGATTGGTCGCGATAGACATCGGCATCGATGTAGTTGGTGCGCACATCGCAGTAGGGCAGGCCCGGCAAGCCCGGTGAAAAGTTGCCCTGACTGCCCTGGACATCAAAGCCTGCGGGCTGCATGGCCTCATTCATCAGCTGCTTGCTGCCGCCAAAGTAGCGGTAGCCCGCAGTACGCCCAACGACTGCAGGAAAGCCCGCGCCGGCATCATTGCCGCTCTGTGCCCAGATCTCACCGCCGCCGGCAAATTCGCCGATGCGTACGCCCCGGTGCTGGATCGCCAGACTGCCGGCTGCACGCACCCGATCGTAGCGGCGGTTGTCGCTGCCCAGGCTCAGGCTCCATCCCCAGGCATCGGCGATATCGGTGGTTGCACCGCTGCCCTGGGCAAACCCACCGCCATGGATGGCCCTGGCCTTGAAGCTGAGCACTGCCGTGCGGAATGCGGTTTGCTCCGGCCCTGACAGCTGTTCCATCACCGCCCCGGCGCCGCGCAGTTCGCCGGTGGCAGCATCCACGGCCTTGGTCATGTCCAGGGCCGGCAGGTTGAGCAGGAAGTTCACCTCATCCGGCGTGCCCTTGCCCTGGGTCAACGTCACCTTGACCCGCGCCAGCGCCGTGGGCAGTACCGTGCCCTGGGTCCAGGGCACGCCACCGGAAACCGTGGAAGGAATCAGGCTGCCACCCACGCGGGCCTCACCCACCGCCACACCGTTGGCGTATACCACGGTGTCGTAGGCCCCGGCCCACGCCCTGGCCAATGGACCGCCACTGCCCCCATTGAAGGTGATCTCGCGTGCCCACAACCGTGCACCGGCGGGGAAGCTCATGCCACCGATGACCAGCTGGCTCTCCGAGTGCAGGTGGCCGTTGTCGGCGATATCACCCCCGGTGACCGTGATCGGCCCCTTGGCACAACCGGACACCTTGCCGCGCCCACCGGCACCGATGGTCAACTTGCCGGAGACGACGATGTTCTCGTAGTCGTACTTGTCATCGACAACCTGGGTGCCTTCACCGTCCAGCTTGACGTCGCCGTTGAACACCACCGGCGCATTGGGCATGGAATGGCATACCGGCGGCACGCCCGGCATGCCATTGCCCGGCACCACATCGTAAACAACCTCCACCGTGGCCGTGGTCAGGCCCGAGCCCACACCCGCCTGGCCGGTGACCTGGGCGATCACCCGGTACTGGTTGCTGCCGGTGGCTTCCACCGCGGTCACCAGCGCCTTGCTGACCCCCAAGGCCTCCAGCCCACTGACCGGTTTATGGGTATTGCCTACCCAACCAGGCCATACCGGCTTTTCCACTGCCAGCAGGTACAGGCGCAGCGCCTCCACCCCGCGCCAGGCGGCAGCCTGCGCGGCGGTGGCCGAATGGGTGGTCAACTGCTGTGACTGGGTACCGCGCAACGCGTAGATCGTCGCCGCCACGGTCACCGACACCGCCAGCCCCACCATCAACACCACCAGCAAGGTAGCGATACCGCGCTGCCTGCGCGGTGCGGAGAAGTTGCCTCGCTTGTTGCCCTTGCCTGCGTTGCGCATCAGCTGGTCACCATGAGGTTGGGAAGGCACAGCTGGAACAGATGGCTGCTGCCATCGTCACGTTCCAGCGCCAGCTGCTGCGCAGCCGGGTGCAACGGAGCGTTGGAAAAATCCTGCTGCATGTAGGGCAGGCACTGCTGCTGCGTCTTCAGCGTGAACACATAGCCCGGCGCCAGACTCATTGCCCCGGCCTCGGCCTCGGCCGCGTCATAGGCAGCCCCACCCTTCTGTGCCGGGGTGAAGAAGGCCGCGCTACCGGCCAGCGGTTCGCGCTCGTTGGCGTTCCAGCTGACGCTGTCGGCATCGGTGCAGGCTTTTGCGGGGTAGCGGTACAACCCCTGCGTATCGACCAGCACCAGGCCGCTGCAGATGAAGCTGCTGCTGGCCAGGTCCGGCCGGTAGCGCCACACCACGGCCTTGCCGGACTCGCGCACCACCAGCTTGGTGGACATCGCATCGGCCGGTGCCACCCCGAAACCGGCGTTCTGCAGATCCATCTGTGCGGCCAGCAGCGCCGCCGATACCTGACCATCGCGCAAGGCCGAACGCGAGGCGTTGGCCGACACTTCGATCATGGTCTTGTACAGCACCATCATCGCGGCAATGGTGACCAGTGAAATCAACACGCCGATCAGCATGCTGATCAGGCTCTGGCCTGACTGCCGCTGCGGGAGCGCGGGCACTGTACGGGCCATGGCGATCATTGCCGCGTCGACAACAGCAGATCGGGGTCGCCCTCGGCGGCGCCCTTGCTGCCCAGCGCGCTGGCCGCCACGGTCAGGTCAACCCGCTGCGGCACATCCACCGCGCGGCTGACGCCGGCCATCGCAACGGTCGCCGACGCCGCCTCACAGGCAATGGCCGCTTCGGCATTGCCGCCGCCCGGCAGAGCTATCTGCACCGCACTGCGACTGCACAGGCCCACGCCTTCGCGCTGCAAGGCACCCCGCAGGTTCTCGACCACCAGGTTCTCCACCTTGGCGTCGCGCTGGCTGTTCATCACCCGTGCCGCCACATGCGCCAGGCCACCGCCGATCAGGCTGGTGATCAGTACCGCGAACAAAGCCTCCAGCAGCACGTCGCCGCGCTGCTGTCCAGGCCGATCAAAGCAGGTCGACATACAGCGGCTCCTGGTCGTTGAGACCAACGGCGATGCGTCCATGGATGGCTGCGGTGCTGCAACCCGTCGCAGCGGGCAGGCGCTGACCTCGATTGCCAAAGGCGACGCAATCGAGGTGACTACCCGAATCCATCAGCGCCTGGGCATCGGAAAAATCTTCGGTATTGGTCAACCGCAGCTCGGCACCGTTTGGCAGTTGCCCCTGCCAGTACACCTCGTCGGCCTCACCCCAGGTCACCTGCAGGGCGCCCTGGTTGGCCTGCAGCCTTGCGGCCGGGGCGAACCCCGCCACCTGGCCCGGGTTGCGCAGGGCCAGTGCACGGGTCTGTGACACGGCCTCCCACATCAGGTTGCGGGCCTGCATCTGCCGGTTGCTGTCTATCCATTGCCGCGCGAAGGGCGTGCCCACGGCCGCCAGCACCGCCATCACCGCAAGGGTCACCATCAGCTCGACCAGCGTGAAACCGCCGCCGCGCCGCCTCATGGCCAGTCGCTCACGCCGGCACAATTGCCGGAAACCCCACGGCTGTTGCCCTCATCCAGGGTCAGGGTGCAGCCGCTGGCCTTGCCCATGGCGCTGCTGGCCACGGCCTTGAGCTGGTAGCCACCACTGGTGGTGGCATAGGTATAGGAAAAATTGCTGGTCTTGCCGCCTGCGGTCCAGCCCTTCTTGGCCACGCCGTCGCTGCCCGGATACCCCAGCGTGCGCTGGCGGAAGTTCTCGACATTGGTGGACAAGGCCAGCAGATCGCTCTGCGCGACCCGGATCTTGCTGCGCAGTGCGTAGTCGCCATAGGCCGGCAGCGCAATGGCCGCCAGGATGGCGATGATGGCCACCACGATCATCAGCTCGATGAGCGTGAAACCCTTGCTGTGACGTCGTTCCATCTAAGCCCCCCCTGTAGAGCCCGTTGAAGCCTGCATCCGTCGTCCTGCGGCGCCTTGTCAGGTTTTTCACCAACTTCACCTAAGTGAAGTCCGCGTGAAAAATGTGACCTGGCGCAATATACAATCCATGACAACGATGTCAACAGTTCCAACTGAAAGCGGCCATATCCGCTTCTGCGACAATGCCCGGATGGACGTAAAACTGGTCTTCTGCACCTGCCCCGACGAACAAACCGCGCAGGCGCTGGCCCTGCACCTGGTGGAGCAGCGGCTGGCTGCCTGTGTGAACTTGTTGCCCCCCATGCGGTCTGTGTACCGCTGGCAGGGCCAGATCGAGCAGGCGCAGGAAGTGCAGCTGCTGATCAAGACCTGTGGTGACCGGCTGCAGGCGCTGAGCGCCGCCATCACCGTCCAACACCCTTACGAAGTACCTGAGATCCTCGCGATCTCGGCCAGTGACGGCCTGCCGCCGTACCTGGATTGGATCCGGGCGCAGACCCGGGAGGAAACCTAGATAGATGATGCTGCTGCGACGTTTTGCCGCCCTTTGCCTGCTCAGCCTGACCGCCCTGCCGGCCCTGGCCGTCTCCGAGAAAGACCTGCTGCCGGTTGACCAGGCCTTCGCCTTGACCGCCAAGGCCAACAGCCGCGACCGCATCGAGCTGCAGTGGGACATCGCACCGGGCTATTACCTCTACCACCACCGCACCAGCGTCAAGGCCGGGCCGGGCTTCAGCGCCGAGGCCCTGCAGATGCCACAGGGCGAAAAGAAGCACGACGAGTTCTTCGGCGATGTGGAGACCTACCACCGCCAGCTACGTGCCATCCTGCCCGGTCGCGCCGACGCCGGCAGTAACAGCGTCACCCTTGAGGTGCGCTACCAGGGCTGTGCCGATGCCGGCGTGTGCTATCCACCGCAGAAGCGCAACATCGAGGTCACCCTGCCGGGCGCCGCCCCGGCGGCAACCGCTGCCGCCCCTGCCGCCCCCCTGTTCAACCCGCTGGCGGCGGCCAATGGTGGCGGTCTCAAGCTGCCGGGCACCGAGACCGCAGCCGTGCAGGGCCTGCCGCTCCCCTCGGAAAAGGCCTTCGGCTTTGAAGCCATCGTCGACACCGGCAACCGTCTGTTGCTGCGCTTCTCGCCGGCGCCGGGCTACTACCTGTACCGCGACCGCACCTCGCTGGCACTGGAAGGCGCCAATGGCGTGCGCACCGGCCGCCCGCAATGGCCAGCCGGCAAGTCCCACCGCGATGAGCATTTCGGCAATGTGGTGGTGTACTTCGACCAGGTCGACGTGCCGTTGCCGTTGCGCCGCGACCACCCGCGTGCCACCCCGGCCACGCTGGTGGTCACCTTCCAGGGCTGCCAGACCGACGGTATCTGCTACCCGCCGATGACCCGCCGGGTACGGCTGTCGCTGCCGGCCGGCGAGGTCTCGGTCAAGGAAGAAGCCACGGTCGCGCCGCTGGTCATCCCGCCGCTGCCCAGCGGCAAGAAGGGTGAGCCGGCACCGTTGCCGCTGATCGACCCGGCCAATCCACCGGCACCGCAGCCGCTGGTGGTGCGCCCGGCGGCCGAGGCCGCCAGCCTTGCCGAAGCGACCCCCGACGCCTCCGCCGACAACAGCAAGCGCAGCCAGCCACCCGGCGACAGCGAGCAGACCGGCGCGCTGTGGTGGATCCTGCTGCTGGCATTGGCCGGCGGTCTGGTACTGAACCTGATGCCGTGCGTGCTGCCGGTGTTGTCGCTGAAAGTACTGGGCCTGGCCCAGAGCGGCGAAAGCCGTGCGCACGCGCGCAGCCACGCACTCTGGTACACCGCCGGGGTAGTGCTGGCCTTTGCCGCCATCGGTGCACTGGTATTGGCCCTGCGCGCTGCCGGCCAGGCCGCAGGCTGGGGCTTCCAGTTGCAGCACCCCTGGTTCATCGCGGCGCTGGTGTACCTGATGTTCCTGGTCGGCTTGAGCTTGTCGGGGGTGTTCACCCTGGGCGGCAGCGCCGGCAAGCTGGGCCAGTCGCTGGCCAACCGCAGCGGCCCAGCCGGTGATTTTTTCACCGGTGTACTCGCTTGCGTGGTCGCCAGCCCCTGCATCGCACCGTTCATGGGCCCCGCCCTGGCCTACGCCTTCACCGCTCCGCCCGTACTGGCGATGCTGGTATTCCTCGCATTGGGCCTGGGCCTGGCGCTGCCGTTCCTGCTGATCGGTTTCATCCCGACGCTGGCCCGCCGCCTGCCCAAACCCGGTGCATGGATGGAAACCTTCAAACAGGTCATGGCCTACCCCATGTACCTCACCGCCATCTGGCTGCTGTGGGTGCTGGGCAAGCAGCGCGGCATCGATGCGATGGCGCTGATGCTGATAGGCATGACCGTGCTCGGCCTGGGTTTGTGGTGGTTCGAACGCAGCCGCTGGCACAGCCGCAAGGTTGGCATGGTGCTCGGCGCGGTGCTGGCGGTGCTGGCGCTGATCCCGATCTGGAGCGTGACCCGGATGGCGCCGCCGCAGGCACAGGCCGCACACGCCGGCACCGTGGCCTACTCGCCGGAAATGCTGGACCGCCTGCGTGCTGACAACCGTGTGGTGTTCGTCAACATGACCGCCGACTGGTGCGTCACCTGCAAGGCCAACGAGCGCAACGTGCTGGACCGTGATGCCTTCCGCGACACGCTCAAGCGCGTGGATGCGGTGTACATGCATGGCGACTGGACCAATGTGGACCCGCAGATCAGCGCCTTCCTTGACCAGCACAAGGCGGTAGGCGTGCCGCTGTACGTGGTTTACGGGCCTGGCGCGCCGCCACGCGTGCTGCCCACCGTGCTGACCCAGTCCATCGCCGAAGACGCGCTGCTGCGCGCGGCGCGCTGATGCGGCGGGCATTGTGGTGGGTGGTGGGCATTGCCGCAGCGGCCGGGCTGTCCGCCGGCGCCTGGCTGACCCGGCCCGCCACCCCGCCACTGCCATCGATGAGCACACCGTCCGCGCCCCTGCGGTCGGCCACGCCGGTACAGGGCGTGCAGATCGGCGAGTTGGTGCCGTCCTTCACCCTGCCCGACCTGGACGGCATGCCGGTGCCGTTTCCGGAGCGCTTCAAGGGCAAGCCGCTGTTGATCAATGTATGGGCCAGCTGGTGTGCGCCCTGCATCGAGGAGATGCCGGAGCTGGCGCGCTTTGCCGCGCGCCATGCTGATACCGGCCCGCAGGTGGTGGGGCTGGCGCTGGATACGCCTGAGGCGGTGCTGGATTTCCTTGGCAACGTGCCGGTGTACTACCCGATCGTGATCGAGACACCGGGGCCGAACGATGCCAGCGTCAAGCTGGGCAACACGCAGGGCCTGCTGCCCTACAGCGTGTTGATCGATGCGCAGGGGCGCGTGCTCGCGCAGAAGCTGGGGCCGTTCAAGGCCGGCGAGATCGATACCTGGGTGGCGGCGGCGACGCCTTCCGCCGCGCCGTGATTTCGTCGTTGCTTGATTCCAATCTGCAGCTCGGGGAGTGGTAGCGGACCTGGCGGGCGGAATGCTTGCAAAGCTTCAGAAGCTCCCCTCATCCGCCCCTTCGGGGCGGATGAGGGGAAGCGTTTAAAGCTTTTGCGTTACGTGCTTCAAAAGCGCCCTCACCCCAACCCCTCTCCCTGCCGGAGAGGGGCTCCAGCCGCGCTGGATCACCAGAACACGGCGTACAGCGCCACCAGGATCGCGATCACCGCGACCGCACCAAGGTTGAACACGCCACCCGTGCGGTAATCCACGTCGCGGGTGTTGATGATGTCCTTCTGCGGCGCCGCCGGGGTCAGCAGCGACACACCTACCGCCAACGCCAAGGCCAGCAGGAACACCAGGCCAACACGATCAATGAACGGCAATGCCGGCCACGCCAGCTTCAGCGCGATCGACAATACGAACGAACCAATCGCCGCCGACAAGGCGCCGGCCTCGTTGGCACGCTTCCAGAACAAACCCAGCATGAAGATCACCACGATGCCCGGGGTGAAGAAACCGGTGTATTCCTGGATGTACTGGAAGGCCTGGTCAAAGCTGCCCAGCAGCGGCTTGGCAGTGAGAATGCCCAGCACCACCGCCACCACCGCCGCGATGCGGCCAACCCGCACCAACTTGGCCTGATCAGCATCAGGGTTGCGCTTGGCATAGAAGTCCAGGGTGAAGATGGTCGCCACCGAATTGATCTTGGACGCCAGCGAGGCCACGATTGCCGCCACCAACGCCGCAAACACCAAGCCGAGCACGCCGGTCGGCAGCATCCGCATCATGGTCGGATAGGCCTGATCGGGCTTGTCCAGGTTCGGTGCCAGCATCACCGCGGCGATGCCCGGCAACACCACGATCACCGGCATCAGCAGCTTGAGGAAGGCGGCAAAAAGTACACCCTTCTGCGCCTCGTCGATGCTCTTGGCCGCCAGCGCACGCTGGATGATGTACTGGTTGAAGCCCCAGTAGCTGATGTTCATGATCCACAGGCCGCCCAGCAGCACGCTCAAGCCCGGCAGGTCCTTGTAGAACGGGTTGTCCTTGCTGAGGATCATCTCGAAATGACCCGGCTGCGCCTGCCACAGCTTGTTGAAACCGGCGACGATGCCGGCGCCATCACCGAGCTGGTTCAAGGTCAGCCCGGCCACGAACAGACCACCCAGCACCAGCAGGGTGACCTGCACGATGTCGGTCAGCGCCACCGCCTTGAGCCCGCCGTACAGCTGGTACAACAACGCGAACACGCCGATCAGCACCACCGCGGTCATCTGGTCGATGCCGGTCACCTGGTTCACCGCCACCGCACCCAGCCACAGGATCGAGGTGACGTTGACGAACACGTACAGGCCCAGCCAGAACACCGCCATCACCGTGCGGATGCGGGCACCATAACGCTGCTCCAGGAACTGCGGCATGGTGTAGATGCCGTTGCGCAGGAACACCGGCAGGAACCACTTGCCGACGATCAGCAAGGTCAACGCCGCCATCCACTCATACGACGCCACCGCCAGACCAATCGCATAGCCCGACCCGGACATGCCAATGATCTGCTCGGCGGAAATATTAGCGGCAATCAACGATGCGCCAATCGCCCACCATGGCAGTGATTTGCTGGCCAGGAAGTAATCCTTGGCGTCCTTGCTATGCCCTGCCTTTTCCCGTGATACCCACTGCGCCAGCACGAAGATGCCGGCCAGATAGATCAGCACGATCGCAATATCCAGCGTACCCAAACCCATGTTGTCACTCCCTGTTGTGCACCGACCGGGCCGTCATCCCTGCGCCCTTTCGCTACCGACCCGTCACGGGCCAAATCATCAGGTGCGCCGGTACCCTCCCGTACCGGCGCTTTCGCCGTTTCAGCGTGTTGCGCAGTCTACGTTTACCTCGGCCTCACCGGCAGCGCCAAGAACGATGCGCGATACCGATATGTCCGCAGCGGCTGCACTTTCCAGCTCGGCGGCACGCTGCAGCTTGGACAGGTCCGCGCCGCCGGCAGCAAAGCACTTGAGCGGCACGCCAACGCTGACCCACTTGCCTGCCGGGATCGCTGCCAGGGTGGATTGCAGATCCACCTTGGCCGCACAGCCGGCACCGCAGCCGACGCCAACCGTCAGCGGCGCGCTTACCGCCGCATCACGACGCAGGGTGAGCTGCAGCTGCACATCGCCATTGCTCTCGCGGGTGACATCGATCGGCGTGGCCGCGATCAGCGCGAACTTTGCCAGCGCCGTGCCCGACCACTGCAGGCGACGGGCGTCTTCCTGCGCCTTGTGATCGACTGCGGTCATCTTCAAGGTGCCGTCGGCCAGCACGGTCGGCACGGTGGTGGCCGGCATGTCAGGCTGCGACGCGCTGGACAACTGCAGCGCCATGCCCAGCGCCGGGCGGCCCTTGGCGAAATAGACGCCACTGCCGGCCTGCTCGCCGCTCACGCCGGAGTCTTCCGGCAAGGCCGCCACGTCGCCCTTGTCGGCATAGCTCAGGCCGTAGCCGAACTTGTACAGCGGGTTGTGGCCGGGCTTGTTCACCGCCGAGTCGGTGGCGGTACGCGGCCAGGAGAAGCTGAGCTTGCCCTTGAAGTCGTGGTTGATGCTGCCATCGGCCTTGCGCAGCAGCACATCGGCGACGCCTGCACCTTCCGAGCCCGGCAACCATGCGGCCACAAAGGCATCGGCGGCATTGATCTCGCGGTTCATCCACAGCGGACGGCCGCTGATGAACACCGCCACCACCGGAATGCCCTCGCTCTTCAGGCGCTTGAGCAGGTCCAGGTCGGCGTCGTTGCCCGGCTTGTACAGCAGGTTGGGGATATCGCCCTGGAACTCGGCATAGGGCTCTTCGCCGAACACCACCACGGCAACATCCGGCTTGGCCTTGTACTTGCCATCCACCGCCAGTTCGGCGCTGCCGCCGGCCGCGCTGACCTCGCGCTGCAGGCCTTCCCAGATGGTGTCGGCATTGGGGAAGTCGGCACGGGTGGTGCCGGTGCCCTGCCAGTTCAAGGTCCAACCGCCGGCTTGCTTGCCGATGTTGTTGGCACCATCACCGGCCACCAGCACCTTCTGGTCGGCACGCAGCGGCAGGATGCCGTTGTTGTTCTTCAACAGCACCAGCGACTCGCGCACGGCCTGGCGGGCCACCGCACGGTGCTCGGGGGCGCCCAGCAGCTCGAACTTGCCACCCAGGGCACGCTGCGAGGGCTTGGGTGCATCGAACAGGTTCATGCGGAACTTGACCCGCAGCACGCGGCGTACTGCATCGTCCAGGCGCTCGGTGGAGAGCTTGCCCGACTTCACTGCGGCGATGGTGGACTCGTACATGCCCTTCCAGCTGTCGGTGGCCATGGCCATGTCCAGGCCGGCATCGTAGGTGGCCGGGCAATCGGTGGTGCTGCAACCGGGGATCTGGCCGTGGCCGTTCCAGTCGCCAACCACAAAGCCACCGTAGTTCATGCGGCCCTTCAGCACGTCGGTCAGCAACGGCTTGTGGCCGTGCATCTTGACCCCGTGGAAGCTGTTGAACGAGGCCATCACCGACTGCGCACCGGCCTTGATCGCGGTGACATAACCAGCAGCGTGCACATCACGCAGCTCGGCCTCGCTGACCGCGGTATCGCCCTGGTCCTTGCCATCGGTGGTGCCGCCGTCGCCGACGAAGTGCTTCACCGACACCATCACGTGCTTGTCGTCGAGGAAGTCCGGCGCGCCGACCTTGCCCTGCAGGCCTTCAACCATCGCCGCGGCAAACTCGGCCACCACCTGCGGGTTTTCCGAATAGCCTTCATAGGCGCGGCCCCAGCGCACGTCCTGCGGCACCGCCACGGTCGGCGCGAACGCCCACTCCATGCCGGTGGCGCGGGTTTCGGCAGCGGTGATCTCACCGATGCGACGCTGCAGGTCGGCGTTGCGGGTGGCACCCAGGCCAACGTTGTGCGGGAACAGCGTGGCACCCACCACATTGCTCTGGCCGTGCATCGCATCGATGCCGAACAGCAGCGGGATGGCCTTGCCACCGCCGCTGGTATCCATCGAGGCGGCCCAGAAATCATCGGCCACCTTCAACCAGTCCTTGGCCGGTGCGTTGTACTTGCCACCCGGGTCGGAGCTGCCACCGGCCAGGATGGAACCCAGCCGGTACTTGCGCACATCGTCCGGGGTGATGCTGGCCAGGTCACCCTGCACCAGCTGGCCCACCTTTTCTTCCAGCGTCATCGTCGCCAGCAGATCGTTGACGCGCTTTTCCAGCGCCGCATCCTCGGCCAGCGGCCAGGCCACGCTGGGCCATTGCTCCGGATGGATGGTGCCGTCATAGGCGGCATCGGCCTTGGTGGGCGCCTGCGGCGCGCCCTTGTCCGCGTTGTTGCAGCCTGCCAGTACCGCCAGGCCTACCGCCAGCGCACCCACCAGGGCCGCCCGTCGTGTCGAAAGCGTCATCATCCTCAACCCTCCATCTGCTCGAGCGAACGACCCTTGGTCTCACGCACGAACTTGATAACAAAGAACACCGAGATCACCGCCGACACCAGGTAGATGCTGTACGTCGAGGCCAGGCCAATGCCGGCCAGCAGCATCGGGAAGGTCACGGTGACAATGAAGTTGGCCGTCCACTGCGCCGCACCGGCCACGGCCAGTGCCGAACCACGGATCTGATTGGGGAACATCTCGCCCAGCATCACCCACATCACCGGGCCCCAGGACACGTTGAAGAACACCACGTAGGCATTGGCCGCCACCAGCGCCAGGGTGCCCATATGGCCGGGCAGCTGCAGGTGGCCATCCACCATCGAGCCACTGGCGAAGGCGTAGACCACCAGCGCCAGCGCAACCGACATGCCTGCCGAACCCACCCACAACAGCGGCTTGCGGCCGATCTTGTCGACCAGCAGCACGGTGACGATGCAGGCGCCAATGCTCAGCGCACCGGACAGCACATTGATCAGCAGCGCGTCACTTTCGGAGAAGCCAACCGCCTGCCACAGCACCGCGCCGTAGTAGAACACCACGTTGATGCCGACCAACTGCTGGAACACGGCCAGGCCAATGCCCACCCAGACGATCGGGCGGATCCTGCGGGTAGCCTTGTTGACCAGGTCCGACAGCTGCGGGCGGTGATGGTCCTGCGACAGCGAAGCATCGATCTCGTTCAGCGTTGCCTGCGCCTGCTCGGCACCGAACAGGCGGGTCAGCACGGCCAGCGCTTCATCCTTGCGGCGCTTGACCACCAGGAAGCGCGGGCTCTCCGGGATGAACAGCAACAGCAGCAGGAACAGCAGCGACGGGATTGCCTGCATCCAGAACATCCAGCGCCATGCCGCCTGACCGGCCCACAACGGTTCGGTCGAAGCACCGGCGGCCTTGGCCAGCAGGTAATTGCTGAGGAAGGCGATGAACAGACCGGAGATGATCGCGATCTGCTGCACCGTGGCCAGCCGGCCGCGATAACGCGCCGGTGCCACCTCGGCGATATAGGCCGGCGACATCACGCTGGCCGCACCCACCGCGAAACCACCGACCACGCGCGCGGCAATGAACACCAGCGAGCTGTGCGCACCACCGGCACCCAAGGCCGACAGCAGGAACAGCACGGCCGAGATGATCAACACCGAGCGGCGGCCCAGCCGGTCGGCCAGGCGACCGGCGAAGAATGCGCCGATCGCACAGCCCAGCAGCATCGAGGCCACTTCAAAACCCAGCTGCGCCTCGGTGGAACCAAAGGCCTGCTTCAAACCGTCGACGGTGCCGTTGATCACGCCACTGTCGAAGCCGAACAGAAACCCGCCTATCGTCGCCACCACGCTGATCAATACGATCAGCGCGGTGTTTTCCTTGTTTGCTGCTGACTGCCCCATCCCCTCACCCTCTCTGTCTGGTTATGTCGTCGGCCTGATGCTCAGCGCAGCAGGTACTGGTTGAGCAGGTTTTCGTAGCGCTCCTGCTTGCCGCTGGCCTGCGCCGGTTCGCCGTTGCCGGCCGCAAGCTTGGCCAGATCGGCCAAGCCCAGCTTGCCGCTGGCAAAGTCCTTGCCGGCGCCGTTGTCGAAGCTGGCGTAACGCTGGGCGCGCCACTGTTCCCACGGCGAGTCGTTGAGCAGGCCATGGGCCACTTCCAGGCCACGCGCAAACGCGTCCATGCCGCCGATGTGGGCAATGAACAGGTCTTCCATGTCGGTGGACTCACGGCGCGGCTTGGCGTCGAAGTTCAGGCCGCCAACCAGGCCACCCTGGCGCAGCACCACCAGCATCGCGCCGACGGTGTCGTACAGGTCGGTCGGGAACTGATCGGTATCCCAGCCGTTCTGTGCATTGCCACGGTTGGCATCGATGCTGCCGAGCAGGCCATGGTCGGAGGCCACCTGCAGATCGTGCTCGAAGGTGTGGCCGGACAAGGTCGCGTGATTGGCTTCGATGTTGAGCATGAAGTCGTCCTGCAGGCCATGCGCGTTGAGGAAGCCGGCGACGGTGGCGGAGTCGAAATCATACTGGTGCTTCATCGGTTCCATCGGTTTGGGTTCGATGAAGAACTTGCCGTTGAAACCAATGCTGCGACCGTAGTCACGTGCAGCGGTGAGGAAGCGCGCGAAGTGCTCCAGCTCGCGCTTCATGTTGGTGTTGTGCAGGCAGGCATAGCCTTCGCGACCGCCCCAGAACACATAGTGCTCGCCACCCAGTTCGACGGTGGCTTCCAGCGCGGCCTTGACCTGTACGGCGGCGCGGCTGACCACGTTGAAGTCCGGGTTGGTCGCCGCACCGTTCATGTAGCGCGGGTGCGAGAACAGGTTGGCAGTGCCCCACAGCAGCTTGACGCCGGTGGCCTGCTGGCGCTCCTTGGCCAGGGCGACCACGTGCTTGAGGTTCTTCTCGTAGGTGCCGATGTCATCGGCATCCGGTGCCATGTCCACGTCGTGGAAGCAGTAGTACGGCACGCCGAGCTTGGTGAAGAACTCGAACGCGGCATCGACCTTGGCCTCGGCAGTGGCCATGGCATCGCCCTTCTCCCACGGGAAGCGGCGCGTGCCCGGGCCGAACGGATCGGCGCCGGCATTGCAGAAGGTGTGCCAGTAGCAGGCCGCAAAGCGCAGGTGCTCGCGCATGGTCTTGCCACCGATCACCTTGTCCGCGTCATAGATCTTGAACGCCAAGGGGTTGTCCGAACCACGACCCTCGAACGGGATCTGGCCGATGCCGGGGAAAAATTCGGTGGCGCCAATGAAGGGCTGCTTGCTCATGGTGCGAATTCCTGTGTCGACTAACTACGGGGAAAAGAATCAACCGCGGTACAGCGGCATGACGGCGTGCAGGTGTTGCAGGTAACGCTGGTAGGCCAGGGCATAGGCCGCGCTGCGCGCGCGATCGGGCGTGGCACTGCAGGCGGGATCGGCGCTGACATGGACGGCCGCCAGCGCGGCCAGGGAGACGTCCTCGCCGCTGCTGCGCTGCAGTGCCCACAGCGCCTGCAATGCCGCGCCAAATGCGGCACCTTCGGATTGCTGCGGCATTTCCACCGGCAAACCGAACACATCGGCCACCAGCTGTCGCCAGGCCGGGCTGTTGGCCCCACCGCCGGTCAGCACGATGCGCTCAAAGCGCATGCCGGCGGCGACAAAGGCATCAAAGCCGTACTTCAGTGCATAGGTGGCACCTTCCATCGCTGCACGGTAGAAGTGCGAGGCGTTCATGGTGGTGGCGTCCAGGCCAGCCAGCACGCCCTTGCCCAGCGGCAGGTCCGGGGTGCGCTCGCCATTGAGGAAGGGCAGCATCACCAGGCCATCAGCGCCCGGGCTGGTGGCATGCAGGTGGGCGTCGCCATCGCGGCTGCTGAAGCCGAACATGCGTGCCACCTGCTCGGTGACCACGGTGCAGTTCATCGTGCAGATCAGCGGCAACCAACCGCCGCTGGACGAGCAGAACGCCGCCCATGCACCATCGGCATCCACCACCGGCACATCGGAGCTGGCAAACAGCGTGCCGGAGGTGCCCAGGCTCATCGCCAGCTTGCCCGGCGCAACGCAGCCGGTACCGATCGCCGCCATCATGTTGTCACCGCCGCCTGCGCCGACCTTGACCGTGGCCGGCAGGCCCAGGCGCGCAGCAGCTTCGGGCGCGATGTCGAACAGCGCATCGGCATCCACCAGCGGCGGCAGGCAGGCGCCGAGATCGCGGCTGGCATCGGTGGCCTTGAGCAGTTCCGGCGACCATTGGCGCGTGCGCACATCCAGCCAGCCGGTGCCAGAAGCATCGCCGTGCTCGCAGTAGTACTGCCCGGTCAGCACGAAGTTCAGATAATCATGCGGCAGCAGGATATGCGCCAGCTTTGCGTAGGCCTCGGGCCGATGCTTGGCCGTCCATGGCAGCTTGGAAGCGGTGTAACCGGCCAGGATGGGATTGCCGGCCAGCGCGATGCAGCGCTGCGCGCCGCCGGCTGCGTCCATGATCTGCGCGCACTCGGCGCTGCTGCTGGTATCGCACCACAGCTTGGCCGGGGCCAGCACCTGGCCATCGGCGTCCAATGCCACAAATCCATGCTGCTGGCCCGATACCGCCAGCGCCAGCACCTGCTGGCGCAGTTGCGGGTCGATGCGGGCGAAGCAGTCTTCCATCGCCGCCACCCAGGCCGCCGGCTCCTGCTCGCGACTGCCGTCGTCACCGCTGTGCAGCGCCAGCGGCGCACTGACCGTGGCCAGCAGCTGCCGCTGCGCGGCGTCGTAAATCACGACCTTCAGGCTCTGCGTGCCTGCATCGATACCGGCGACGACGCTCATGCCGCGCACCAACGGAAAGCGAGATGACTCATGCAAGACTCCATTGACCGTCATGCAGCTGCGCGGTGATGCGCTGGCCGGCACGCAGGTCCAGTTTCAGTTCGTGGGTTTGGTAAACCAGGTTGAAGCTGCCGCCGCGCTCGGCCAGCAGGCTGACCTGCTGCAGGCGGCCTGCGTTCCACTGCAGGTCAAGCACACCGGCATTGCGCACACGCAGGCCGTGCACCCTGCCCTGCGCCAGTTCGGCCGGCAGCGCAGGCAGCAGGAACAGCGATCCTCCCCAGCTCTGCACCAGCATCTCGACGATGCCGGCGGCACCGCCAAAATTGCCGTCGATCTGGAAAGGTGGATGCGCGTCGAACAGGTTGGGATAGCTGCGTTGCGGGGCCAGCAGCAGGCGCAGGATCTGCAGGCAACGTTGGCCCTCGCCCAGCCGCGCCCACAGGTTCAGGCGCCAGGCGATGCCCCACCCGGTGGCCTCGTCCCCACGCAGCTCCAGTGAGCGGCGTGCGGCGGCGCTGAGTTCGGGTGTATCGCGGCGGTTGATCTGGCTGGACGGATGCAGGCCGTACAGATGCGAGACGTGGCGATGGTGCAGCTCCGGTGCCTGCATGTCCCAGTCCTGCTGCCACTCCATCAGCTGGCCAGCGCGGCCAATCCGGTTGGGCGGCAGCTGCGCACGCAGGTCGGCCAGCTGCGCGGCAAACGTGTGATCGGCATCGAGCAGGCGCGCGATCTCGATGCACTGGCCAAACAGGTCGCGCAGCAGCTGCGCATCCATGGTCGGCCCGGCGCAGATCGCCGCGCCGTAGGGATGCTGGTTCTCCGGCGAGATCGACGGCACCGTGACCTGGTGGCCGGTGCCGGGATCACGCTGCAGGCTGTTGACGAAGAACAGCGCCGCGCCCTTGAACAGCGGCCACACCTGACGCAGATAGTCCGGGTCGCGGCCATAGTCCCAGCGGTCCCACAGCTGCTGCAGCAGCCACGCGCCACCGGTCGGCCACAGCGCCCACTGCGCGCCATCGGGCGGCGTGCTGACCCGCCACAGGTCGGTATTGTTGTGCACCACCCAGCCATCGACGCCGTACATCTGCTGCGCGGTGAGCGCGCCGCTGCGGGCCAGCTCGCCAATCATCCGCTGCAGGGGCTCCACGCATTCGGGCAGGGCCGCGGCTTCGGCCGGCCAATAGTTCATCTGCGTGTTGATGTTGAGCGTGTACTTGCTCTCCCACGGCGGGTCCATCAGGTCGTTCCAGATGCCCTGCAGGTTGGCCGGCTGGGTGCCGGGGCGCGAGCTGCAGATCAACAGGTAACGGGCATAGGCGTGGTACAGGGCGATCAAGGCCGGATCGTCACCGCTGGCGAAGGCGGCGATGCGCTCGTCGGTCGGTTTGTCGGCGGCCGCGGTGCGGCCCAGGTCCAGGCGCATGCGCCGGTACAGGCGCTGGTGTTCGGCCAGGTGCGCGGCGCGCAGTTGCGCGGCGCTTTTGCCTGCGGCCTTGGCCAACTGCGCGGCGGTGATGGCTTGCGGATCGCCGCTGACATCATCGAAGGCGCGGTAGCTGGTAGCCGCGACCAGGCGCAGCTCCAGCTCGCGCACGCCGTCGAAGGCAATGTGATCGGGGCCGATGCGCAGCGTGCCGCCAACGTGGCGCACCTGCACGCGGAAGGCGAACCGCAGCTTGCCGGCCACGCCATCACGCGCCACGTTGTGGCCGCTGACCAACCAGCCGTCATCGGTAGGTGTGGTGGTGGTGGCGTGCTCGTTGGCGGTGCGGACGAAGCCGCCCATCGGCTCGCCCTCTTCCACCGTGTAGCGCAGCACCAGGCATTGATCGACCGGCGAGATGAAGACCTCGCGGCGATGCAGGCCGGCACCGGCACGGAAGCTGGTGCGGGCAATGGCCGCATCCAGATCCAGCTCGCGGCGGTAATCGCTGATGCCTTCCAGGCGATGGAACTCCAGCCACAGGTTGCCCAGCGGCTGGTAAGGCATTTGTTTGACCGGCCGCGAGATCAGCGTCTCGTTGGCCAGGGCTTCGGCGGCTGCATAGTCACCGGCGAAGATCAGTTCACGTACCCGCCCCAGGCCATCACGCGCACGCGGGTTGACCGCGCTGTACGGGCCACCGGCGTAGAGCGTGTCTTCATTGAGTTGCAGGCGCTCGTTGGCAACGCCGCCGAACACCATCGCGCCGAGCCGGCCATTGCCCAGCGGCAAAGCCTCCACCCAGCTGCGCGCCGGCTGCCGGTACCACAGCAGATCAGGCGTTGACGCCGGGGTTTCCGGCGCCGCCGCGTGCAGCCTGCCGGCCAGTGGCAGGCTGCCGACGGCCAGGGCTGCCGCCGTGCCCTTGAACAGCGCACGGCGGCCGGGCTGCGCCAGCCCGGCGGAGTCAGTGGCCATCCCGGCAATCGGGCTTGGGCCGTCTACAGCGTGCATTCCGGCCCTCCCAAGCGAAAATGTCCACCGGTTTCCATAATGCCGATCCGGCGCCCTTCTGTCACCGTGCCGCCGGACGGACGACGCGCTGCGCCTTGCCGTCGTAGCGGATCACGACATCGGCCTTGGGCTCCAGCGCACCGACGCCCTCACGCGGGCCGTCCACCCAGCGCACGCGCAGCTCGCGCTTGTCCTGCATGCCCGGGTAGCTGCCCTCGCGTGCACCGATGCTCAGCACACCTTTGGCCTGGTCCCACTGCAGCGGGATACGGCTGGACTGGCCACGCTCGTAGCCGTAGTTGCGGCCGTTGTCCTCGTACAGCGAGAAGCTGCCGTCGGCACCGGTGTAGACCTCGAGGGTGACCGGGGCGTTGGGCTGCTCGTCCACGTACTGCTGCACCACGGTGCGCGGCACAATGGAACCGGCGCGCACGAACAGCGGGCTGCGTTCCAGCGGCGCGGCGGCGGTGATGGTCTGGCCACCGTCGTGACGCTCGCCGGTGTTGAAGTCGATCCAGCTGGTACCGGCCGGCAGGTAGACCTGGCGACTGGTGGCCTTGAACTCGGTCACCGGCGCGACCAGGAAGGCCGGGCCGAACAGGTACTGGTCGGCGATGTCACGCACCTTGGGGTCGGCCGGGAAGTCCATCGCCATCGCGCGCAGGATGGTGCCGTCCTTCTGCCAGGTATCGCCGGCCAGGGTGTAGATGTAAGGCAGCAGCGTGTAACGCAGCTTCAGGTAATGCACGAAGCTGCTGTAGTGCGGCGTGCCTTCCGGGGCGATTTCCCAGATCTCGCGGTACGGGAACTGGCCGTGCAGACGGAACACCGGCACGAAGGCGCCGTACTGGAACCAGCGCAGGCTCATCTCGCGCCACTCCGGCAGGTGCGCCGGGTCCTTGTCGATGAAGCGCTGCTCCGGCGAGAAGCCACCGATGTCGAAGCTGACGTTCGGCGCGCCGGCCATCGAGGCGTTGACCAGGCCGGAGATCTGCTCACGCATATCGTCCCAGCGCGGCACGATGTCACCGCTCCAGAACGCGGCACCCGCACGCTGCTGGCCGGCGAAATAGGCACGCGACAGGATGAACACGCGCTTGTCCGGATCGACCTCGCGCGAGCCTGCGTACACGCCTTCCGAATGCACCAGCGGATAAGAGTTGAAGTACTCCACCGAGGAACCAATCGCCGTCGGCGTGGTGCGCGCCTTGCGCTCACCGATGTCGATATTGCTGTGCAGGTCCGGCTCGGACGCATCCAGCCACCAGGCGTCGATGCCACGGCTGTTGAGCTTCTCGTTGACCTGCCGCCAGAAGATGTCGCGGCCCTTCTGCGAGTACGGGTCGTAGAAGGAATTGAGGTAACCCTTGCCGATCCAGTCCAGTTCGCCGACCTCGACGTTGCGGTGGTACATGGCACCAGCAGCGTCCAGTTCCTTGTAGTTGGCGGTGGTCGGATAGAACTTCGGCCACACCGAAATCATGATCTGCGCGTTCTGGTCGTGCACGTGCTTGATCATGCCGGTCGGGTCCGGGAAGTTCTTGCTGTCGAAGTCGTGCGAGCCCCAGGCGTCTTCCGGCCAATACGACCAATCGAGCACGATGGCGTCGATCGGCAGCTTGCGGCGGCGGTATTCGTCCAGCGCACCGGTCAGCTCGTCCTGGGTCTTGTAGCGCTCACGGCTCTGCCAGAAGCCATACGACCACTTGGGCAGCAGCACCGCCTTGCCGGTCAGCTCACGGTAGCCGGCGATCAGTTCATCGGCATTGCTGCCGGCAACCACGTAGTAATCGATCATCTGCCCGGCTTCGGACCAGATCGAAAGTTCATTGGCTTCGGCCGCCGGCAGCGGGTCGCGATGCAGCAGCGCGATGTAGGACGGGTCGATCGCGTCCCATTCCACCTTCACCTGGTGCTTCTGGCCCGCCTGCAGGTCCAGCGCGAACTCGTGGTGCCACGGGTTCCAGTTCTGGCGCCAACGGTCGATCACCAGCTTGCCGTCGACATAGACCTTGGCGTACTCGCTGTTGTACATCGAGAACGTGTGGCGACCGCCCTGCTTCGCTTCGATGGCGCCCTCCCACACCACCTGGGTGCGGCCACCCTGGGCGGTGTTCCAGCCCGCAGCCGGCAGCGCCTTCAGGTCCTTGATGTACTGGTAGTTGATCTCGTTCTCGCGGCGTACCACGCGCTGCTTGCCGTCGAACGAATAGGTCGCGGTGAACGCGCCCGGCTTGCCCTGCGCGTCATAGACAACCAGGTCTTCCTGCAGCGGCCGCAGGCCCTTGGGATCGCCGTAGCGGGTGATCGAGTTGTTGTCCCAGAGGATGCCGTAGTTGCGGCTGGAGATCAGGTAGGGAATGGCGTTGTCGATATTGTGCTGGAGCAGCTCGACATCACGGCCCTTGAGGTTCATCCAGCCCTGCTGGTGCAGGCCGGTGCCGTACAGGCCCTCGCCTTCCACCGAATCAAAGCGCTGGCGCAGGCTGTACATCGGCTTGCCTTCAACCTGCTCGGCGCTGAAGCCACGGGCGGCAGCGGACTCGGCCAGCAGCGGCTTGCCGGCCGCATCGAAGAAGCTGACGCGGCCATCGGCCAAGGCCACCTGGGCGGAGATGCCGGCGGCCTTCAGGGTCACCGCAGTGGCATCCTGGCTGACATCGAAGCTGGGCACCGGGGTGGTGCTGGCCACGCGCATCAGGCTGGGGCTGCGCTGGAAGTCACCGTCCACGTCGGCACTGACGCGGATGATGTTCTGGTCCACCAACTGCAGGCGGACCTTGGCCGCATTGGCATCGGCGGGCGCAACCACCACGCCATCGGCCTGCTTCTGCACGGTCTGCGCGCCGGCCAGCGGCGCCATCGCGGCGGCCACGGCCAGTACCAGCAGGCGGGTGCGCAGGCGCGCGGGCTTGTTCTGCAAACTCATTGGATCTCCCTCCGTTGGGGCGCCTGGTTGGCGCCTTGCTGTATGCGACTGCTCAGTACGTGGCCAGCTTCACCCGCAGCAACTGCGGGGCGCTGGAGAAATTGAGGCCGTAGTCGGTCTGGTCACCGTTCCAGCGGCGGCGGAACTTCCATTCGCCGTCGACATAGGTGCCTTCGTCCACCGAGTGGTAGATCTGCCGCTCGGCAACCGCCGGATCGGCGGCGACCAGGCTGATGCGTGCGTGGGCGCCGGTGACAAGGAACTCATCCGCGGCCAACTGCACCACCAGCGCCCGCCCAATCGGCTCGGGGTTGCCCGGCGGCTCGCCCTGGAACCAGAACTGCGGCACGCCATAGGTGATCACCGCGTTCCACTTGTCATCGATCTTCAGGGTCTGCACGGCCTGCCCTGGCTGCTCGGCGGTGGCACGCACCTTGCCCTCGAAACTGGCCTTGGCGATGACCCCGGCAGCGGGCGCCACCAGTCGATAGTTGAGCGCGAACGGCTCCAGCGTCTCCGGGTTCATGGCCCGTGCGCCGAGCGGATAGTTGGAGTACTTGGAGTAGTCGATGCCGAACGGCGACCAGCCGATGGCCTGGTGACCCAACGCGGAGAAAAAGTAGCGCGCGTACTCCTCGCGGTTGCCGGTCTCGGCGACGAACAGGGGATTGTCGGCGCGCGAATAGCGCTCCAGCACCGTGGTGTACATCGTGTACTCGGGCATGTAGATGTCCGGCGCCAGCAGGTCGATGTTCGGCGCTGCCGCCTTGTACACGTCCAGCACGTTGTCGGTGGGACCACCGCTGGCGTACTGGCCGGGCTGACCCGGGTTGAACGGGCCACGCAATGCCGCGTTCACCAGCATCGGCAGGTTGTACTCGGCCTTGCCGGCGGCGGCGACCTGGTCGATGTAGTGAGCGATATGCCAGGCATGGAAGAACTCGTCGGCATCGGCGCCGAACACGTCACGCCACGTCCCCGGCTGCTTGCCCAGCTTCTTCAGCAGGGCCTCGGGTACGGCCGCATCAAAGTCCTTCTGCGCCAGCGGCGAGAAGTCACGCACGCTGCCATAGGTGCCCGGCTCGTTCTGCGGCTGCACCATGATTACGGTGTGCTGCGGATCTTTGGCCTTGAGGTGACGCATCAGCTGCACGAATGCCTTGCGGTCGGCTTCCAGGGTTGCCGGTGCATGCGGTGACAGCGAGTTGAGGGTGCGGCCGTCAGCGGTTATCACCCGCGGGAAGCGCTGGTTGTCCAGCTTCACCCACTCCGGCGCATAGTTCGGGCCATTGTTTTTCCAGGTGGCGAACCACAGCAGGATCAAACGCACCTTCTTTTCGCGGGCCTGCTCCAGCAGGGTATCGACGAAGGCGAAATCGAACTCGCCCTCCTTGGCCTCCACCTGTTCCCAGCCTACCGGCACCATCACCGTGTTCGGCTTGACGATGTCGATAGCCGGCCATACGTCATCCAGCGCCTGCGGGTAGTTGCTGGAGTTGTTGACCTGGGCGCCAAGGATCAGGAACGGCTTGCCATCGACGAACAAGGCATGCCGGCCATTGTCGGTGACTACACGCGGCAGTTCCGCGGCATTGGTCGAAGGCGCCGCCGCAGCCTTGCCGTCACCGCCTTGCGCTGCGGGTGCGCCCGTAGTGGCGCCACCACAGGCAGCCAACAGCAATGCCATCGCGGTTGCTAGCAGGCCGCCGATGGCCGGCATTGAACGTGGGGAAGTCAGCTTCATGGTCGTTTCCTCTTGCTTCTTGCAGGGAACCCGGGCCTTCATGGCCCGGTGCGGAAAGGCGACGCCGGCAAACCGGTGGCACCTGTCAGATTCGCGGCCTGCGCGGTATCACTCCAGCCGTAACGTGCGGCTACCGGCGCCTTCACTGCATTGCTCTGCAGGATCACCCGGTTGCCATCTATGCGTGCCTGCGCGCGATGGAAACGCCCATCGCTGCCTGCAACTTCAAAGCCCTTGAGTTCACCGCCGTCACCTGCCTGCAACGGTGCAGCACCGGCATCGAAGCGCACCACCACGCTGCCGCCCTGCACGTCATGGCCAACGTAGGCCGGGCCGGAGGCGATGACCGTGTCATCGCCGTAGACCAGCTTTCCTGCGGCCAGCGCCAGGCGATCGCCGACAGTGCGCTTGTTGCGCGGATGGATGTCGTGCACATCCCCCACGTCGGTGATCACCACCTGTGCAGTGGCTGGCAGCGACAGCGTCGCGCTCTGCGATTCACGCAGCAGTGCCCAAGGGCTTTCGATAGCGACATCGTCGGCATCGCGCCTGTCCGCGCCTGACGAGAACGGTGCCAGTTGCACCCACAGGAATGGCAGCGCTGGCGCCTTCCACTGCGCGCGCCATTGCGTGATCAGCGCCGGGAACTGCTGGCGGTACTTCTGTGCCTGCGGCAGAGTGTTGGCATTGGACTCGCCCTGGTACCAGATCACCCCGTGCACGGCGTAATCCTGCAAGGGATAGATCATCGCGTTGTACAACAGGGTCGGATGCTGGTTCTTGTCATCTACCAGCGCGACCTGCGCGCTCTCGACG
This sequence comes from Stenotrophomonas sp., assembly GCA_032112995.1. Taxonomy (GTDB): domain Bacteria; phylum Pseudomonadota; class Gammaproteobacteria; order Xanthomonadales; family Xanthomonadaceae; genus Stenotrophomonas. The sequence goes on from DAMCTY010000002.1 coordinate 155,292, forward strand.
CGGAAACTCCAGTCATCCAACGCCCGTGCGGCCGCGCCCTGCGGCTGCACGAATACTTCGCTGGCCTCGCCGTGGATGCCACCACCGCCACCGAAGTCTTCCACGCGCACGGCGACATGGTTGAGGCCGGCGTGCAAAGCGGACGCGGGCACGTTGTAGCGGCGCGCCAGGTTGTACTGCAACTTGGTCTGCCCGACCTGCTGGCCGTTTACCCAGGTGGTATCGCTGTCGTCGATGCGGCCCACGCCCAGGGTCACGCCCTTGGCGGCTTCGGCGGCGCTGAGGTGGAAACTGGCACGGTACCAGGCTACCCCGTCCATGCCATTCCAGCCCTGGCTTTCCCACAGGCCGGGCACGGTGATGGCTGTCCACTGCGCCGCATCGACATCGGTCTCCTGCCAGTGGCTGGCATCGGCCGGCAGCTGCGGCCAGCGTGCCAGGTTGGCGTGGGTTACCTGCAGCGCCTTGGTGTCGGCCTCGCGCAGTGCCGCCGCCTGCGCGGCCAGCGCGGCGCTGTCCAGGCCCTGTGTTGCTGCATCACTCCAGGCCTCTATGGTGCTGCCGCCCCAGGTGCTGTCGATGATGCCCACCGCAACACCCGTGCGCGCACGCAGCTGCTGCGCGAAGTAATAGGCCACGGCCGAGAAGTCGCCGGCATTATGCGGAGTGGCCTGGCGCCAATCGCCGCCATTGAGCTGCCATTGCGGTGCGCCGGCCCACGACTTGGGGATCTTGAAATGGCGGATCAGCGGATCGTTGGCAGCGGCGATCGCCGCCTCTGCGCCATCGGTTTGGGCCAATGGCCATTCCATGTTGGACTGGCCCGAGGCCAACCACACCTCACCGACGTAGACGTCGCGCAGGTGCTTTCGCGCGGTCTTGTCGTCGATGTCCAATACATAGGGGCCACCGGCCGGCAGTGCTGCCAACTGCGCCCGCCAGTTGCCATCTGCATCGGCCTTGACGGTCACCTGCCTGCCAGCGAAATCAATGCGGACCTGGGCGCCGGGCGCGGCCTTGCCCCATACCGGAAGTGGCTGGTCACGTTGCAGCACCATGCCATCGGCGAATACGCGCGGCAGTTCCACCGCCTGTGCACTGCTGGCGAGTGCTGCCAGGCCCATCATTGCGAACAACGGTTTCAATTCGATTCTCCGTACCAGATACCACGGCCTTCGGTGCCAAAATAGACACGGCCGGGAATGCGCGTATCGCCGGTGACATGGCGGATGACACCGCCAAAGCGCTGCGCGTCGTTGTCGATGCGGGTCCAGCGGCGCCCGCCATTGTCGGATCGGTACAGGCCACGCTTGCCAGCCATTTCGCCGAACGCGAACAGCACCGGCGTGTCGCCGTCCTTGAGTGGTTTGCCCAGGCCTAGCGAGAACACGTTGTCCAGGCCTTCCACACGGCGCAACTTGCCCGGCGACCAGTGCAACAGCCCACGCCAACCGGCGGCAACCCAGGCCTCGCCGGCCTGCCAGGGATTGGGGCGTATCTCGGCGCGATACCAGTCACCCACCGAGCCGATACCTGCCTCGGCCTGGCGGAACTCGACGCCGCCATCGCCACTGACGTACAGCGCACCACTGACCGGATCAAACCCGTAGTACACGGCGGCTTCGCGCTTGTCGGCCTCCACTACCGCATTCTTCGGCAGGCCCTTCACTGCCTGCCAGCGGCCGCCGAAGTCGGCACTGAGCCAATGGCCGCCATTGCGGGTCTGCCAGATAACCCGCTTGCCATCGGCGGCCAGGGTGATGCGGCCAGCACCCTCACCGTCCGGCGGCTCATGTGCGAATGCCGTCCAAGTACGCCCGCCATCCTTCGACCAGGCGGCGCGTACCGCGCCTTCAGGGCGGTCGTGGAAATAGCCGGTACGCACCATCAGCTGCGGTGCCTGCCCGGCATAGGCCAGGCTTTCGGTATTGGAAAAGCGCACGCCGGCAAACCGCTGCTGCGGTGTGTCCAGATCGTCGTGCACTAAGCCGTCGATGTCGCCCAGACCACTGACCAGGTGGGCGCCCTGCGGTGGGCTGACCAGCGCCAGCGGAACGGTCTCCTCGAAACCGGCCAGCGGAAAACGCCAGGTCAGGCGCTTGCCTTCGTCGAAGCTGCGCAGGTCGCGCGTATCCCAGATGCCGTAACCGGTAACGAACTGCAGGTGGCCGGCATCGTGCGGGTCAATGGCCAGCACGCCGATCCAATGCGGCCGCGCCTCTGCGGTCCACGGCGCATACGAATGATCGAAGTCGGCACGTGTGGACAAGGCGGTCCAGCTGCGGCCGCCATCGACGCTGCGGAAGATGTCATCGTGCGGTGCAAAGCGGTTGAAGGTGCTGGCGACAATGCGCTGCGGGTCCTGCGGGTCCACCGCCACCGCGCCCCAGCCAAAACCATCGCCCTGCAGGTCGCTGGACTGCGGTGCCGGGGTAATGTCCGTCCACCCACCATCGCGCGGATCAAAGCGCCACAGCGCGCCGTTGTTCATGGTATTGGGGCCGGGTTGGTCGCCATAGCTCAGCAACCAGCGGCCCAGGCTGTCACGCACCATGTGGTTGGGGCGCAGCCCGGTCGGCTGGCCCGGCACCGGCTGCCAGCTGTTGCCGGCATCGTCGGAGCGGTACAGCGCGGTCTGCTGGGTCGAGACACCGGCGTATACCGTGCGCGACGCACCGTCGCCGCCCTTGCTGCCCGGCTCGAAATTGATGAAGGCCACGCCAATGGCCTGCGCACCGTTCCAACTCGGTGCCGTGGCCGCCGAGGATTTGGCGATTGCCGGAAACGACTTCAACTCGCTCCAACTGATGCCGCCGTCGCCGCTGCGCCAGACGCCGTTGGCACGGGTGCCGAACAGCAGTACCTGACCGTTGTTCGGGTCCACCGCCAGGCGTTCGCCGTTGGCACGGCCCAGCTCGTTGCCGCCCATCTTGAACGGCAATTCGGTACGCTGGAAACTCTGCCCGCGGTCGCTCGAGCGCAGGATCACGCCATTGCTGCCACGCGCATGCAGATAGGTACCCACCGCCATGTACAGGCGATCGGGATCGGCCGGATCAACGGCCATGCTTTCGACGCCAAAGCGCCCCTGGTCGCTGGCATCCATCCAATCCAGCAACGGTTGCCAGCGCTGCTGCGCCGGCTCCCAGCGGTACGCGCCACCAATGTCGGTGCGCGCGTACAACAGGTCTTTCTGCTGGGGGTGGTACAGCAAGCCGGTGACGAAGCCACCACCGCCGATAGCTACGTTATGCCAAGTGTATTCGGCCTGCGTACCGGCCTTCGTAGCCGGTACCCAGACCAGGGTTGGCAGCAGCACCGCTACTGCCGCCAACCATCGCCGCAGGTATCCCGCGCCGCGGGTGGCCGCCTGCCGCTGCGTGCCACCGGTGTTGAAGCGCCTGATACCTGTCATACCGCACCTCCATCGCCACACGCCGCGTTTACAGATCCAGGTTGGCCCGGATGCTCATGCCGTAACGGCGATCGTTGATGTACCAGCCATTGGGGCGACTGGTGCTGCCGTAGTAGTCCGAGCGCACCTCGTCCAGCAGGTTGGTGCCGTCCAGGCTCAACGACCAGATCTCGTTGAGGTTGATGCGCAGCGAGGCATCCAGCTGGCCGGTGGCGTCGTGGTACTGCGGCACGTGACCGGCATTGGGCGGACGCGTGGTAACCAGCCAGGTATCACGCCAGTTGTAGGCGGCGCGGAACGAAACCCGTGCCTTTTCATACATCAACACGACGTTGTAGCTGTTCTTGGACAGGCCTTCCAACGGCAGGAAGGAGATCTCCACGCCGTCGGTACCGGCGGCATCGGGCGCCGGTGCCTTGCTGTCCACGTAGGTGTAGTTGGCCTCGAAGCCCAGGCCATCGAGCCAGCCCGGCAGGAAGGTGAAGAACTGGCGGTAGCCGACTTCCAGACCCTTGATCTTGCCGTCCTTGCCGTTTGAACGGGTCTGCAGCTGGAACTCACGCACGCACTCGGCGCTGACGCAGGCCCGGGTTTCACCCGTGGTCGAGCCTTCCAGCGGCACGTCGAAGTTGGGGTCGTAGTAGTTGGCCGCGATGGTGTCGTAGTAGTAGAAGCCCTTCACCTTCTTGTAGAACGCGGTGCCGTACAGCATCGAACCCTGGCCGAAATACCATTCCAGCGACGTATCGAACTGGTTGGAGTACATCGGCTTCAAGTACGGATTGCCGCGGCTGGCATAGGACACGCCGCCGGTATTGAAGTCGAAGAAGGTGTCGTTGAGGTAGACGTAGGGATCGAGCAGGTCGAAATCCGGTCGCGACATGGCACGCGAGGCGGCTACGCGCCACTGCAGGCTGCCAGTCAGGAACATGCGGAAGTTCAGGCTCGGCAGGACGTCGGTGTAGGAGTTCTTGACGCTCACCTGCTGCACGTCATTGGACGGCGAGTTCTGCTCCAGTTCGTAGCCCTTGACCGTGGTCTCGGTGCGCACCACGCGCACACCAACGTTGGCGTCCCACGGGAAGCGCGCATCGTCCTGACCCAGGCGCAACATCGCATACGCCGCGTAGGTGTTCTCGGTGTAGTTGCGGATGTCGGTGGTCGGGTTGTACGCGATCGGGTCGTGGCCGAACATGCGCACGGTGTTCTCGTAGTCGGCAACCATCTGGTCGCAGGCCACGTAGCCGGTCGGCAGGCCGCTGTCGCCACGGAAGTGATCGCTGAACGGGAACAAGCGGTAGCAGGCGTTCGGGTAATCCGAGAACGGCGCCGCCGAGAAGCTGCCCCAGGCATTGTCGGTACCGGCCGGCGCGATCTTCTGCCAGTTCCAGCCGGAGCTGCGGGTGGTCGCCGAGCGATCGGTGTAACGCACGCCCATGCGCAGGTCATTGAGCAGGTCGCTGTCCAGGAAGTCCCAGCGCAGGTCGGCGCGCCAGGAGAACTGGTCGGCGTCGTTGTTGTCGCGCTTGTCCAGGTGCGAATACCAGCCACCGTAGTTGCTGATGTCGCTCATGTAGCCATTGATCGGCTGGCCGGTGACACGGTCCAGCACGGTGACCGACGGGTACTTGCCAGTCATGTCCACCTTCACCGGCGGCACACCATACAGGCCGGACCAGCCACGCCAGTCATCCGGGTCTACTTGTCCGGCCAGCAGGTCCACCCAGTAATTGACGCTCTCGGTAGTGGCATCGATGTACTGCAGGTCGGTGGACAGGTGCAGGTTGTCATTGACCTGCCACTTGCCACCCAGCGCCAGGTCGGTGGTCACCGAGTTGCGCCAGTCCATGCGCGAGGTGGTGGTCACCAGCGCGTTGTTGAAGGTGCCGTACTGGAACTCGCCATTGGCATCAAAACCGAACGGATCGTTGAAGGCCTCGTAACCCGGGATCGACGGCGAGACGAAGCCCCAGCCGTTGCCGGACCAGTTCACCAGGTCCTGGGTATTGTTGTTGAGGTTGCCCACGCGCACGCTGTACTCGCGGTTGCGGAACTTGTAGTCCGAACGCAGGCCGGTGGCGTACAGCTCGATATCGTCGTTGGGCTTCCACTGCAGGGCGATGTACTGGCCGTCGCGCTCGCGGTCACCGAAGTGGCTGTACATGCCTACTTCGCTGGGGATGATGACGTCCTTGCCTTCGTAACCGGGCACGTCATCGTAGGACAGGTAGCTGCCCAGGTTGATGCGGTCTTCGCGGTACTGGCCTTCCTGGTGAGCGATGTTGAACAGCACGCCGAACTCGCCGGCATTGGTATTCCAGCGGTTGGAGAACAGGAACGAGGCCGAAGGCTGCACCGAGTCGCGCAGGTCCCACTTGTTGACGGTGAAGCTGCCGGACAGCTTCATGCCATCCTGGTCGAATGGCATGCGCGTGCGCAGGTTGACCAGGCCACCGAGCCCGCCTTCGATCAGCTCGGCGCTGGGGTTCTTGTAGACATCCACACCGCCCAGCAGTTCAGCCGGCACGTCTTCCCAACTCAGTGCACGGCCACTGTTGGCGGTGAAGATGTCACGGCCATTGAGTTCGCTGCGCACCTGGGTAAGGCCGCGCACCATGATGTCGCTGCCCTCGCCCTTGTTGCGGGTGATCTGTACGCCGGTGATGCGCTGCAATGCTTCGGCAACGTTGTTGTCAGGCAGCTTGCCGATGTCCTCGGCGACGATGGAGTCGACGATCTGGTCGCTGGTTTCCTTGATCACCTGGGCCTTGGTCAAACTGCCACGGGTGCCGGTGACGACGATCTTGTCCAACTCGGTGGTTTTGTCGGATGCCGCTTCCTGCGCCTGGGCAGCTGCAGACAGCAGCAGCGCCACGCTCAGCGCAAGGACAGTGGGTTGCAGACCAGTACCAGCGCGACGACGCGCGCTATTGGCCACCGAAAGGCGGCGCTGGAACGTTGACATGAGTGTTCCCTCCCAGGACACATGGCGACGATTGAGTTGTTCCCAGCACCGACGTCGTTGCGCCTTTGGCACCAGGTGAAGCAGGTTGAAAACCGCGTACCAAAGCACCCAGCCACAACCGGGCGCTCCACTTACCGCACTCCACATCCTTTGCCGATGGAGCCGCATGGCCCCCTGGCGCACGCGGGCCATGGCCCTGATACCGGTGACCAATCACAGCCACGGCGGCGAGCATAGGCGGGGGTAGTCATTCCCGACCAATGAAAAAATGCGCAGGATCTATATCGGAAGCGAATACCCCGCTTCAGCCGGTCGGCGGGTACAACCGCCGCGCGGTCTGCCGCAGGGCCTCGAGCACGCGCTCGGCACCGGGCGACAACAGTTGGTCACGGCGGCGGATGATGCCGAAGAACTCCATGCGCACGTCCAGCGCGATCGGCAACACCAGCATCTGCCCGGTCTGCAGGTAGGGCGCCACCGACTCGGCCGGCAAGGCGGTCAGCAGGTCGCTGTGGCGCAGCAGGTGGATGGTGACCGGCAGCGAGGTGGTCTCGACGATGTTCTGCGGCGGCACCAGGCCGTGCTCCAGGAACACCGCGTCCAGCCGCGAGCGCAGCACGCTGCCGTCCGGCGGCATGATCCAGCCGTGCTCGACCAGGTCGCCGTAGCTGACCCGGCTGCGCCCGGCCAGCGGATGCCCGGCGCGCACGATCACCGAATGCGGCTCGTCGGCCAGTGGCTCGAACTCCAGCTCGCTGCTGCCCTCGGCGCCCATGATGCGGCCGACCACGATGTCCAGTTGGCCATCGAGCAGCTTGGCCACCAGCGGGCGGCTGTAGTCCATCTCGATCCTGATCAGGATGTCGGGGAAGTCGCGCTTGAGCGCGGCCACCGCCTGCGGCACCAGGTTGGTGCCGGGGTTGACCACGGTGCCGATCGCCGCCTGGCCGGTACGGCCGCTGCGCAGCGCGGCGATCTCGTCCTGGGCGCGGCCGATCTCCGACAGCGCCGAACGCGCACGGCGGATCAGGACCTGCCCGTACCAGGTCGGCTCCACCCCGCGTGCATGCCGCTCGAACAAGGGCACGCCCAGCAGGTCTTCCATTTCCGCCAACAGCTTGGACGCGGCCGGCTGGGTCATGTTGGCGGCCTCGGCCGCGCGCAGCACCGAGCGCTGCTCGTACAGATGCAGCAGCAGCAACAGGTGGCGGGTCTTCAAACGGGTGGCATTGAACCAGCCGGTGGTGGGTTGAACCATGCGTACCGATCCCCTCGGCTGAGTAGCTATTCGCCCAGCGAATACATTACGACAAAAATTTCATTTGTCGCACATAGGTTCTCACGCAAGGCTATGCCACGCTTCCGTCACCGCCCCTGTCGCCCCCCGGCTGCAGGGCCGGCAACGACAGAACGCCAACGGGAGAACGGGATGAGGGCAGCATTGCCAGCCGGCGCCAACCGCGCGGGCCGGGACACGCGCGGCAATACCACACTGGCCGGAGGCCGCCGATGAGCGGGCGCCTGGCCGGCAAGCTGGCCGTGGTCACCGGTGCCGCCAGCGGCATAGGCGCCGCCATTGCCCGGCTGTTTGTCCGCGAAGGGGCGCAGGTGGTGGGCATCGACCTGCACCCGGCCAGCATCGACGGCGTCGAACTGCTGCAGGGCGACATCACCGACGGCCCGGCGATGCAGGCGGCCATCGACGGCATCCTGGCCCGCCACGGCCGCATCGACGTGCTGGTCAACAATGCCGGTGCCGATGTGTTTTCCGATCCCCTGCAGCTGCAGGACGAACAGTGGCAGCGCTGCTTCGCGCTGAACCTGGACGGCGCCTGGCGGCTGTGCCGCGCGGTGCTGCCGGGCATGGTGGCGCAGCAGGCCGGCGCCATCGTCAACATCGCTTCGGTGCACGGGCACAAGATCATCCCTGGCGCGTTCCCTTACCCGGTGGCCAAGCACGCCTTGATCGGCATGACCCGCTCGCTGGGCATTGAATACGCCGCGCACGGCATCCGCGTGAACTCGATCTCGCCCGGGCTGATCCTGGTACCGCGCATCGAGGCCTGGTTCGAGCGCGAGCCCGGCGCCCGCGAGCGCCAGACTGCCCTGCTCCCTCCCCGCCGCATCGGCACGCCGGAAGAAGTGGCCTATACCGCCCTGTTCCTGGCCAGCGACGAAGCGCGCTTCATCAACGCCACCGACATCCTGATCGATGGCGGCCGCTCACAGGTGTACCACGACTGACATGACCGCCCTGCCCTTCCAGTTGCCCTTGATCGCCATCCTGCGCGGCATCACCCCCGCCGAGGTGGACGCGCACGTCGATGCGCTGGTCGAGGAAGGTTTCGATGCCATCGAGATCCCGACCAACTCGCCGGACTGGGAGCAGAGTGTGCAACGCAGCGTGCGCCGCCACGGCCAACACGCCTGCATCGGCGCCGGCACGGTGGTGCAGCCGGCGCATATCGATGCGCTGCTGCGCAGCGGTGGGCGCTTGATGGTCACCCCCAATACCGACCCGCAGCTGATCCAGCGTGCAGTCGCCGAAGGGCTGCTGGTGGCAGCCGGTTTCGCCACCGCCAGTGAAGCATTCCAGGCGCTGCGCGCCGGTGCGCAGCTGCTCAAGCTGTTCCCCGCCTCCATCCACGGCCCGGCCCTGGTGCGCGCCCTGCGCAGCGTGCTGCCGCCCGTTCCCCTTTTCGCCGTCGGTGGCGTCTCCCCCAACACCCTGGCCAGCTATCTTTCCGCTGGTTGTCAGGGTGCGGGCACCGGCGGTGACCTTTATCAACCCGGCCAGACGGTGCAGACCACGCGCGAGCACGCGCGTGCTTTCCGCCAGGCCTATCTGGACTACTCGGCATGAAGATCGTGCGTTTGACCACCTACCAGGCCGCGCCGCGCTGGTTGTTCCTCAAGATCGAGACCGACGAGGGCATCAGCGGCTGGGGCGAACCGGTGATCGAAGGCCGCGCCGCCACCGTGGAAGCGGCCGTGCATGAGCTGGGCGACTACCTGGTCGGCAAGGACCCGGCCCGCATCAACGACCTGTGGCAGGTGCTGTACCGCGGTGGTTTCTACCGTGGCGGTGCGATCCTGATGAGCGCCATCGCCGGCATCGACCAGGCCTTGTGGGACATCAAGGGCAAGGCCCTGGGCGTGCCGGTCTACCAGTTGCTCGGCGGCCTGGTGCGTGACCGCATGAAGACCTACCGCTGGGTAGGCGGCGACCGTCCTGCCGACATCGTCGCGCAGATGCGTCACTACAAATCACTGGGCTATGACACCTTCAAGTTCAACGGCACCGAAGAGCTGAAGCTGATCGACAGCCCACGCGCCGTCGATGCGGCCATCGAAAAGGTCGCCACCATCCGCGAAGCGCTGGGCAACACGGTCGACTTCGGCATCGATTTCCACGGCCGGGTCAGCGCACCGATGGCGCGCGTGCTGCTGAAGGAGCTGGCGCCCTACCGCCCCTTGTTCGTCGAGGAACCGGTGCTGCCGGAGCAGTGGGAGCATTACCGCCCGCTGTCGGAAATCAGCAGTATTCCGCTGGCCGCGGGCGAGCGCATGTATTCGCGTACCGAGTTCAAGCCGGTGCTGGCCGCCGGCGGCCTGTCCATCCTGCAGCCGGACCTGTCCCATGCCGGCGGCATCAGCGAGTGCCACAAGATCGCCGCCATGGCCGAAGCCCACGATGTGGCGCTGGCCCCGCACTGCCCGCTGGGCCCGGTGGCGCTGGCCGCCTGCCTGCAGGTGGACTTTGTCGCCCACAACGCGGTGCTGCAGGAGCAGAGCATCGGCATCCATTACAACGAGGGTGCCGACCTGCTGGATTACGTGATCAACAAGGACGATTTCGCCTGCGATGCACAGGGTTGCATCGCCGCCCTGCCCAAACCCGGCCTGGGCGTGGAAATCGACGAGGCGCGTCTGGTCGAAGCCAGCAAGCAACCGCCGCGCTGGCGTAACCCGCTGTGGCGCCACAGCGACGGCAGCGTTGCCGAATGGTGAGTGCGGCCAACGTGGACGTGGAACTGGAAGTGGACGTAACGACAAGCACCGCGCAGTTGCTGGTGGACAGCCGCTGCAGCCTGGGTGAAGGCATCCTGTGGTGTGATCGCCGCAACGTGCTGTACTGGACGGACATCCTTGCCGGCCACCTGTGGCGCCACGACCTGGACAGCAACCGCAGTCAGTATTGGCAGCTGCCGGCGGCGCTGGGCTGTCTTGCCCTGGCCACCGACGGTCGTCTGCTGTTGGGCCTGGCCAAGGGCCTGTATGCCACCGACCCAGAGGCCGCGCTGCAGCAGGATGAACTGCCGCTGCAGCTGCTGTGCCCGGTGGAAACCGACGACGCGCACACCCGCATCAACGACGGCCGCGTCGATCGCCATGGCAACTTCGTGTTCGGCACCAAGAGCGAGTATGCCGACGGCCGCCGCGCCGGCCGCTATTACCAGTGGAGCACAGCCCACGGCCTGCGTCCGCTGCCGCTGCCCTTGGCCGCCATTCCCAATGCCATCTGTTTCAGTCCGCAGGGCGAGCGCATCTACTTCTGTGATTCGCCCGATGGCCGCCTGTTGAGCGCCCCCTACAGCGCCGCCAATGCCCACACCGGGCAGGTGGAGGTATTTGCGACGTTGGCCGAACCGGGCATCGAACCCGACGGTGCCGTAGTCGATGACGATGGCCACCTTTGGAATGCGCACTGGGGCGCCGGCCGGGTCATGCGTTACACCGACAACGGCGACGTCGTGGCGCAGGTGCTGTTGCCTGCAAGCCATGCCTCGTGCTGCGTGCTGGGCCGCGACGCGTTGTACATCACCAGCGCCCGCATCGGCCTGGACGACGCCGCGCTGGCGCAGCAGCCCCTTGCCGGCGCTGTTTTCAAACTGCCCTTGCACGGCGTGAGCGCGCGGGTTGACCGGGTGCAACTGCCATGATCGCCGTCGACTGGGGCACCAGCAGCCTGCGCCTGTATCGACTGGATGCCGAAGGTCATGTCTATGAGCGGCGCCGCAGCGAGCAGGGCCTGCAGGCCAGCGCCGGCCAGTTCGAAGCAGTATTGGCGCAGGAGATCGCAGGCTGGGACGATGCGCTGATCCTGCTGTCCGGCATGGTGGGCAGCCGCAGCGGCTGGCGCGAAGTGCCCTACCTGCCCTGCCCCACCGGCATCGATGAACTTGCCGGCGCACTGGTGCCCCTGCAGGCCCCCACGCTGGCCGAGCGCACGCTGTGGATCGTGCCGGGCATCAGCGACACCGGCAACGACGCCGTGCCCGATGTGATGCGCGGTGAGGAAACACAGCTCGCCGCCCTGCTGGCGGTGCTGCCGCGCGGCAACCACGTGGTATGCCTGCCCGGCACGCACAGCAAGTGGGTGGCCATTGCCAACGGCCGCATCCAGCGCCTGAGCACGGCGATGACCGGCGAGCTGTATGCCCTGCTGCGCAACCACAGTCTGCTCGGCAAGTTGATGCCTGCCGATGACAGCCGCTTCGACGCCTGGGCCTTCGAGACCGGTCTCAAACGCAGCCGCCAAGCGGGCGGTCTGCTGCACCATCTGTTTGGTGTCCGCACGCTGGGGCTGTTCAACCAGATGGAAGGCAGCGCGCTGTCCTCGTACCTGTCCGGCCTGTTGATCGGCCACGAAATCCTGGCCAGCGGCATCCTTGATCACACCCCGCGCCTGTCGCAGGTGCATCTGATCGGCAACGACCGCCTGCTGGCCTTGTATGCGCAGGCGCTGACCGCCTGGGGCGTGGGCGTGCAACGCCACCCCGAGGACCTGGCCGCGCGCGGCATGCACGCGCTGTGGCAGCACCGCGCATAGCCTTCCCACCATGGCAGCGGGCCCGCGCCGGAAGCCGGCGGACCCGCATCCCCTTGCCCGCAAGAACAAGGAGCACTGCATGCGTTCACCCAGACCCTGGCACCTGCTGCTCCTGCTTTGCCTGGCATCCGCGTTTTCTGCACCGGCCACGGCCGACGTACTGATCCATGCGATCAGCTACCACGGCGACGACGCACAGCCACCGTTGCAGCCGGGCAACTTCCGCAACCCCATCGTCCCTGGTTTCTACCCGGACCCATCGCTGGTGCGGGTGGGCGACGACTTCTACCTGGTCAATTCCACGTTCGGCTATTTCCCGGGCCTGCCGATCCACCACAGCCGCGACCTGGTCAACTGGACCCAGATCGGCAACGCCATCGACCGCCCGGGCCAGATCAACTACGGCAAGGACGAGCTGACCCGCGGCCTGTTCGCCGCCTCCATCAGCCACCACGGCGACACCTTCTACATCGTCAACACCTGCTTCTACTGCGACGGTGGCAACTTCCTGGTCCACGCCAAGGACCCCGCCGGCCCCTGGTCCGACCCGGTATGGCTGCAGGTGCGCGGCATCGACCCGTCGCTGGTATTCGATGAGGACGGCAGCACCTGGGTGGTGCACAACGACGTCCCCGATGGCGAGCTGCGCTACGACGGCCACCGCGCGATCTGGCTGCAACAGATTGATCTGGCCAACGGCAAGGCCATCGGCGCACGCCGCCTGCTGGTGGATGGCGGCGCCGACCCGGCCAGCAAGCCCGAGCACATCGAGGGCCCGCACATCTTCAAGCATGACGGCTGGTATTACCTGACCGCCGCCGAAGGCGGCACCGGTGAGCAGCACGCGCAGATGATCTGGCGCAGCCGCCAGCTGGCCGGCCCCTACCAGCCCGGCCCCGCCAACCCGGTGCTGACCCAACGCGATCTCGACCCCAACCGCCCGCAGCCGGTGACATCGGCCGGCCACGCCCAGTTCGTGCAGCTGGTCGATGGCAGTTGGTGGACGGTGTTTCTGGCCACCCGCCCTTATCGCGGCAACCAGTACAACCTCGGCCGCGAAACCTTCCTGCTGCCGGTGCAGTGGCACGACGGCTGGCCGCAGGTACTGCCACGCGGCGCCAGACTGCCCACGCAGCTGCCCCGCCCCGTCCTCGCCGGCATGCCGGCCCTGGCGCGCGACAGTGCTGCCTTCAGCTGGACACAGGATTTCACCGCCACCACCCTGCCCCCGCAATGGCTGACCCTGCACCCGCCGCAGTCGGCGTGGTTCAGCACCGGCGCCAAGGGCCTGCAACTGCAGGCAGGCGATACCGCCCTGGGAACCTTGGAAAGCGGTGGTCAGGCGCACTACCTGGCGCATCGCCTGCAGCACCACGCCGCCACCCTGGAACTGCAGCTGGACGCCGCCAGCGTGGCAAACAACGAACTGGCCGGGCTGGTGCTGCTGCAGAACGAGCGCTACCACTATGTACTGGGCGTGCAGGCACGCGGCGGCAAACACACGCTCGCCCTGTACCTGCGTGCTGGCGACCAGGATCCGGCAACCGGTCGCCTGCTGGCGGCGGTGCCGCTGGCTGCCGACACCAACACCGTCGGCCTGCGCCTGGTACTGGACGGCGCCAAGGCGCAGGCCTGGTTTGCGCCCCGCCCGGGTCAATGGCAGCGCATCGGCGGCGACCTGGATGCCAGCCTGCTCAGCGCCGACACGGCAGGCGGCTTCATCGGCAATACCTTTGGCGCCTACGCCTTGAAACTGCCCGATTGAAAGCAGAACCGGCGGCAAAAGGCGGGGATCGCGTGGCATCCGTTCCGAAACCCGATTCCGGACCGGGGCCCCCCTGACTGTTCCGCTTGACACCCCAGCCCTCAGAAACAACCCTAGGGCCATGAGTATCGACCTTAATCCTCTCTCGCTCCGCGAGCTGACCACCCTCATCCGTGACGCCAAGGAAAGGCAGAAAGCACTCAATAGCCGGCAACCTGTGGACAAGGTCCGGCGCCAGCTGACCGCACTGGCACAAAAGTCTGGCTACACCATCGAGGAACTCTTCGGCGAAGGGGTCACCTCTGCGGCAAAGGCCAAGCCCCGCCGCCGCAAGGGGCCCAAGGTAGCGCCGAAGTACCGCGACCCCGAAAGCCCGTGGAACACCTGGACCGGCCGCGGCAAGATGCCGCTCTGGCTGGCCTCCAAGATCCGTTTCGGCCATAGCCCGGTGGACTTCCTGATTCCCGGCGTCGCCAAGCTCACCCCGAACGACAAGCCGCTGACCGGCAAGCGCCAGCTGTTCAAGCAGAGCTGAAGCGCGCATCAGTGCTGCGGCGCTGCGTGCAAAGCCCCTGCCGAGCATGGCTGGGCACTACACCCCCTCCCTTTGCCGCAGGCAAGGGGAGGTTTGGGGAGGGGTGCTGTTCGCGGTTGATCTGCGGTGGATGCAACGCCAGCTTCGCGG
>DAMCTY010000002.1:170054-193332 GCA_032112995.1 Stenotrophomonas sp.
GGTGGATGCAACGCCAGCTTCGCGGCATATGCAGCCCCTGCAACATTGCCTGCAACGCCCCTGCCGAGCATGGCTCGGCACTACACCCCTTCCCTTTGCCGCAGGCAAGGGGAGGGTTGGGGAGGGGTGCTGTTCGCGGTTGATCTGCGGTGAATGCAACGCCAGCTTCGCGGCATATGCCGCTCCTGCAACATTGCCTGCAAGGCCCCTGCCGAGCATGGCTCGGCACTACACCCCCTCCCTTTGCCGCAGGCAAGGGGAGGGCTGGGGAGGGGTGCTGTTCACGGTTGATCTGCGGTGGATGCAACGCCAGCTTCGCGGCATATGCAGCCCCTGCAACATTGCCTGCAAGGCCCCTGCCGAGCATGGCTCGGCACTACACCCCCTCCCTTTGCCGCAGGCAAGGGGAGGGCTGGGGAGGGGTGCTGTTCACGGTTGATCTGCGGTGGATGCAACGCCAGCTTCGCGGCATATGCAGCCCCTGCAACATTGCCTGCAACGCTCCTGCCGAGCATGGCTCGGCACTACACCCCCTCCCTTTGCCGCAAGCAAGGGGAGGGCTGGGGAGGGGTGCCGTTCGCGGTTGATCTGCAGTGGATGCAACGCCAGCTTCGCGACATATGCCGCTCCTGAAACATGGCTCGCAATGCCCCTGCCGAGCATCGCTCGGCACTACAGCTGGGGCATTGCTTGTAATGCCTCTTGCCGAGCATGGCTCGGCACTACAGTTGCGGCATTGCTTGTAATGCCGCTTGCCGAGCATGGCTCGGCACTACGGGTTCACGCCGCTCCTGCAAATGTGCCGGGGGTGTCGACCAGTTGGTTGATGCGGCGCAGGGCGCTCTGCAGTTGGCGTCGGTTGCCTGCCTGCCCCAGTGACAAGCGGAAACCGCGGCTGCGCTGTGCGCCGTCCGGCCTGAATGCCGATGACGGCGAGATCGCCAAACCCTGCAGCTGGGCCGCGCGCACAAACCCTGCATCGGTCCACGGCTCCGGTACGCTGCACCAGGCATGCAGTCCTGACGCCTGCACCTTCAACGAAGGAACCAGCAGATGAGCGGCCAGCGCGGTGCGTTCGTGTGCTTCATCCAACACCTGATTCAACAATGCGTTCGCCGAACCATCCAACAGCAGCTGGCTTACCAGCGCCATCACCAGTGGATGCCCCATCAGGCAAATCGAGCGCAAAGCAATTGCCAGTGCTTCTGCATGCTGCTCCGATGGACAGCGCACGAATGCCGTGCGCAAACCTGGGCTGATCGCCTTCGACAAGGTTGATACGTAGTACACATGCGCCGGTGCCAGCGCCGCAATCGGCGTTGGCTTTTCCACAGCGTGATGCCAGTAAGGATCATCCTCGATGGCCAGCAGATCCAGCCGCTGCAGCACACGTGCCAGCTCAACACGTCGCTGCAAGGGAATCGTCAGCGCCGTCGGGTTGTTGCAGGTGGGGTTGAGGTAAACCACGCGTGCCCCACTCTGCCGCGACGCGCGCTCCAGCGCCTCCGGGCACATTCCTTCCGCATCGCCATCGACCGGCTGCAAGCGGCGTCCCAGTGATCGTGCCGCCTGCAGCAGGCCCGGATACACCAGGTGATCGCAGAGAATCACCTCGCCTTCCTGGGTCTGGCTGATCAGGATCGATGCCAATGCCGACTGCGCGCCTTCGGCAACCACCAATGCCGTATCGGCAATATCGCCCAGCATCGGCTGCAGCCAGCTGATCGCTGCATGCCTGTCGGTCGGGCTGCCGCCGGCCAAGTGATACGTCATCAGGTTGGGCGCATTGCTGCGCGCAAGCACGGCGGCTGCACCGCGACGCAAGGCGTCGTTCAAGGCCAAGGCATCCGGTACCGGCGGCACGTTCATGCTCAGGTCCACCGGTTGGCCGAAGGCTGCTTTCGGCGGTGCGATGAAACTGCCTTGCGGTCCTCGCGCTTCGATCAGTCCGCGTCTGCGTGCTTCATCGAAGGCGCGCGTCACCGTGGTCAGGTCGATGCCGAGCTGTTTGGCCAATGCGCGCTGCGATGGCAGGCGATGGCCGGGCACCAGCTCGCCGGTGTTCATGCTGCGCTCGATGCTGTTGACGATGCGCAGGTAGATCGGGCCGTTGCTGCGCAGCGCGCTGTCCATCCAGTTCATCGCCAAACCCCATGTTTACCGGCAAAAACTGCGACATCCTGTCGCACCATGTATGGACGATGTAGCCACGTATTGTTTGCATCAGCGGCGGGTGCCTGCTCACAACCATCGGTCGGTTGGAGCGGGTGCCCGCTGTTTTTTGTGCGCGGACAAAACGTCCACGCATGCTGGCGCGCATGCAGATTCATCAGCAGTAGATCAAGGCTTGCTTTGCCACGGGCAGTAACAACCCACCGCCAGCAGTCCACGCGGGCGCACGGTCTGTCCATCGACCAGCTTGTCGAGAATCGGCTCGACAAAACTATTGGCCGAGTTGCAGACCATGCCAATGCTGTACGGACCGGCGTAGGCCAGATGCCCTTGCCGATCCCAGATCGCAACCGCAGGGCTGGCCGGGATATGTTCGGCACCTTCGATCGTCGCCAGTTCCGTCAAACGACCACGCAGATACTCGGGCAACTCGCCTGTGGTGCCCGGGCGGCGCACCGCATAGAAATCGATGTTGGCGCGGCGGTACATGCTGATCAGATAACTCAGATGCGCGCCGGTTTCGCGGTTGCAGACCTTGCAGGCCGGGTCCCAGAAATGCACGACGCGGATGCGCCCATTCGCGCCAGCCAGTTCCGGCGGCAGCTTGAGTTGGGTGTCGTCGAAGACGATGGCCTGCTCGGCGAACGTGGCCTGCGCACTGAGGCCGAAGTACTGCCATAGCGCTATCGCGATACCGGCCATCAACACGCAGCCCGCCGCGATCCACAGCCGCATGCCGCGCCTGCGCGGCGATGCGCCGTTTGGCGGGCTCACGAGGCGGCGTCCGCGCCGAACTTGTGCTCGTACTGCTCCAGCATCTCGGCGCAGGAATCGGCCTGGGCACGGCGGTAGATCTCGGTGCGTTCCGGCGCGCGGCTGCGCTGCAGGCACTGCTCGATGGCCGCGCGCTCACTGGCCTGCACATCGGCGGTCTGCGGCCGCGAGCAGACATAAACCAGCGACGCCAGCGCCAGCACCACGAAACCGGCGCAGCCCAGCATCACCAGATGAAACTTCAGCTTGTCCCGACGCACAGCAGCTACCCGCATATCCATACAAGATATGCAATGTATCACTTTTGTATGGATATGACTGGAGCGCGGTTAAACGATCGCCTGCGTCCGCGTCTCAGGCGCAGCCGAGATAACTTCGGTCAGCTTGGTCAATGCCGCCGCCAGACTGTGCTGATCCACCGCCCCGCCCAGGGACAGGCGGATGGCATTGCCAGCCTGTTCCTCGATGCTGAAGGCCTCCGAGCTGGCGATGCCCAGGCCCTGCGCCTGCGCGGCCTGGATCAGCCGGTACTGGTCCAGCCGTGGCGGCAGCGGCAGCCACACGTGCAGGCCGTACGGGTGCGCCTGATAGGGCTTGGGCAGGATGCGCGCGGCGATCTGCTGGCGCTGGCGCAGCTCCTGCTGGAAGCGGCGCACCATCTCATCGGCCTGGCCGCTGCGGATCCAGTGCGAGGCCACCGCCACCATCGACTGGGTCGGCATCAGCGCGATCGAGCGCAGGGCGTCCAGCAGCGGCTCCATCGGCTCGCCCGGCGGCACCACCAGATAGGCGGTGCGCAGGCCCGGGGCCAGGCACTTGGACAGGGTGGACACGTAGTAGACCGGGGCATCCGCGTGGCTATCCACCGCCAGCGGCGGCGCCGCGTCGGCGGCCAGCAGCCAGTACGGATCGTCCTCGACCACGGCAATGCCATGGCGGCGGGCAATCGCCAGGATGGCGGCGCGACGGGCCTGCGACATGGTCGCGGTGGTCGGGTTCTGGATGGTCGGGATCAGGTAGATCAGGGCCGGCTTGCGCTGCTGGCAGGCCGCTTCCAGCGCGTCCGGCAGCATGCCTTCGGCGTCCATGGCGATGGAGACGATGCCCCGGTGCAGCACACGTGCGGCGGCCAGCAGGCCCGGATAGGTCAGCTGTTCGGCGGCGATCAGGTCACCCGGCTGGGTCTTGGCCAGCACGATGGCGCATAGCGCGGCCTGCGCGCCGGGGCAGATCACCACCCGCTCGGCGGAGACGTTGCCGAGGATCGGCGCCAGCCACTGCACGGCGGCGGCACGGTCATCGCGGGAGCCCGCGCCGACGTGGTAACTCATCAACTCGCCCTGCCCCAGCTGCTGGCTGAGCTGCTGGAAGCCGCGCTCCATGCTCTGCGCGAACGGGCTGCTGCCCAGCAGCGGCGGGATGTTCATGCTCAGGTCCACCGAGGTGGCGCTGTTGCCGGCCGACATGGCGATGAAGGTGCCGCCGGCGCCCTGCGCGTCGAGCAGGTCGGACTGGCGCAGCTCGGCGTAGGCACGGGTCACCGTGGTCAGGTCCACGCCCATCAGCTGGGCCAGGTCGCGTTGCGGCGGCAGGCGGTCGCCGGGTTGCAGCACGCCATCGTCCACGGCGTCGCGTACCTGCTGGGCAATCTGCAGGTAGAGCGGACCGCTGCCCTCGGCGAAGGGACGGACCCAGGTCCGGTTGGGCTTTTTCAGGCGTCGGCCTGCGGCTGGCTGCTGCATCGGGTGAACCTTCCCTGCTTTGTACGTGCACCAACCCATACAATGCTGTATCTTGTATGGACTTGACTGGATCGGCAATCCTTTTGTAGGCACCGCCGTACGGACAGTGTAGCCGCTCCCGGCCTATGCGCCGGGCATCGGCGGTCCCCGCTCAAGAGCTCCTTCAACAGGGTCGACCTTCAATGAATATCTGCTGGAAACGCATCCGCCCAGCGCTGGCCGCTTTGGCATGCGTGGGCCTGTCTGGCTGCAACTGGGTACTACTGGACTCCAAGGGCGACGTGGGCATTGCCCAGCGCGACCTGATCCTGATCTGCATCGCCTTGATGCTGATCGTGGTGATACCGGCCATCGTGCTGACCTTCGTCTTTGCCTGGCGCTACCGCTCCGGCAATACCAAGGCCAGGTACATGCCCGATTGGGCGCACTCCACCAAGGTGGAAATCGTGGTCTGGGGCGTGCCCCTGATCATCGTCGCCGTGCTGGCCGTGATCGTGTGGAAATCCACCCACGCGCTTGACCCTTACAAGCCGCTGGATATTCCCGGCGAGCCGCTGCATGTGGAAGTGATCGCCACCGACTGGAAATGGGTGTTCGTCTACCCGGACCTGGGCATCGCCACGGTCAACCAGCTCAACTTCCCGGCCGGGCAGCAGCTGGCCTTCGACATCACCTCCAACTCGACGATGAATACCTTCTTCATCCCGCAGCTGGGTGGGCAGATCTATGCGATGGCCGGCATGCGCACGCAGCTGCATCTGGTGGCAAACGAGCAAGGCAAGTTCGACGGCATGTCGGGCAATTACAGCGGCCATGGCTTCTCCAACATGAAGTTCGTCGCCACCGCCATGAGCCAGCCGCAGTTCGACGACTGGGTTGCGCAGGTGCGGCAGTCGCCGGATCAACTGAGCTTCGACGAATTCAAGCGCCTGGCCGCGCCGACGCGTAAAGAACCGGTGCGCCACTTCGCCAGCGTCGAACCGCTGCTGTTCAAGAAGGTCATCGACCAGTTCATCGGCGTGGGTGAGAACACCGCGGCCACGTCCGGCCACAACGCAGCTTCCAAGGCCTCCCAGGAGTAATGAGCATGTTCGGTAAGTTGACGTGGGACGCCGTGCCGTTGCACGACCCGATCGTCGTGGTGACATTGGCGGGCATGGTGCTTGGCGGCATCGCATTGCTCGCCGCCGTCACCTATTTCAAGTTGTGGGGCGTGCTGTGGCGCGACTGGTTCACCACCGTGGACCACAAGAAGATCGGCATCATGTACATCGTGGTGGCGCTGGTGATGCTGGTTCGTGGCTTTGCCGACGCACTGATGATGCGCGCGCAGCTGGCCGCAGCCGGCCCCGGCAGTGATGGCTTCCTACCACCGGAACACTACGACCAGATCTTCACCGCGCATGGCGTGATCATGATCTTCTTCGTGGCCACACCGTTCGTGGTGGGCCTGATGAACATCGTGGTGCCGCTGCAGATCGGCGCACGCGATATGGCCTTCCCCTTCCTCAATGCTTTCAGCTTCTGGATCTTCGTGGTCGGCGCTGCGCTGATGATGATCTCGCTGGGCCTTGGCGAGTTCGCGATGACCGGTTGGGTGGCGTATCCGCCGTTGTCCGGTATCGAGTTCAGTCCAGGGGTAGGTGTTGATTACTACATCTGGGCGTTGCAGGCCTCCGGTGTCGGCACATTGCTGACCGGCGTCAACCTGTTCATCACCATCCTGCGCATGCGTGCGCCGGGCATGACCTTGATGAAGATGCCGGTGTTCACCTGGACCGTACTGGTCACCAGCGTGATCATCATTGCCGCGTTCCCGATCCTGACCGTCGCCCTCGGCGCGCTCACCCTGGACCGCTACCTGGACTTCAACTTCTACACCAATGACCTGGGTGGCAACCCGATGATGTACGTCAACCTGGTGTGGGCCTGGGGCCACCCGGAGGTGTACATCCTGGTATTGCCGGCGTTCGGTATCTTCTCCGAGATCACCGCCACGTTCTCGCGCAAGAAGCTGTTCGGCTACAAGTCGATGGTGGGTGCAACGCTGGCGATCGGCATCCTGTCGTTCGTGGTGTGGCTGCACCATTTCTTCACCATGGGCTCCGGTGCCAGCGTCAATGCCTTCTTCGGCATCATGACGATGATCATCGCGATCCCGACCGGCGTGAAAATCTTCACCTGGTTGTTCACCATGTACGGCGGCCGCGTCGAGTTCAGCGTGCCGATGCTGTGGACCATCGCCTTCCTGGTCACCTTCACCATCGGTGGCATGACCGGCGTGCTGCTGGCCATCCCGGGCGCGGACTTCCTGCTGCACAACAGCCTGTTCCTGGTGGCCCACTTCCACAACACCATCATCGGTGGCGCGCTGTTCGGCTACCTGGCCGGCTTCGTCTACTGGTTCCCGAAGGTGTTCGGCTTCACCCTCAACGAGCGCCTGGGCAAGTGGTCGTTCGCCTGCTGGGTGATCGGCTTCTACCTGGCCTTCATGCCGCTGTACATGCTCGGCTTCATGGGCATGACCCGGCGCATGAACCAGTACGACAACCCGGCGTGGACGCCCTACCTGATTGCCGCCTTCGTCGGCGCGCTGTTCGTGTTCGCAGGCATCGTGCTGATGCTGGTGCAGATCTACGTCAGCATCCGCGACCGCAAGCAGAACCAGGACATCACCGGCGACCCGTGGAATGCGCGCACGCTGGAATGGCAGACGCCTTCGCCGCCGCCGTTCTACAACTTCGCCGTGGTGCCCAAGGCCGACACCCTGGACGCCTTCCACGAAGCCAAGAAGCAAGGCCTGCCCAAGCCGCCCAAGCACTACGCGCCTATCCACATGCCGCGTAACACCGGCGTGCCGCTGATCCTCAACATCTGGATCCTGGCGCTGTGCTTCGCCTTGATCTGGCACATCTGGTGGCTGGCCGGTGCGAGCTTCGTGGCGATGATCGTCACCTTGATCGTGCGCTCCTACGACGAGGACGTGGACTACTACGTCAGCGCCGAAGAAGTGGCCGCCATCGAGAACCAACACCAGAACAAGCTCAAGCAGCACAGGGTGATTGCATGAACATCATGTCCAACGTCGCCGTAGACAACGCACAGGCGGCCGAGCACAGCCATGACGACCATGGCCACGACCAGGGCGGCATGAAGGTCTTCGGCATGTGGGTCTACCTCATGTCGGACCTGGTGCTGTTCGGCTCGCTGTTCGCCTCCTACGCGGTGCTCAGCAACGCGTATGCAGGCGGCCCGACCGGTGCCGAGCTGTTCTCGCTGCCGTTCGTGCTGGTGGAGACTTTCCTGCTGCTGGTTTCCAGCATCACCTACGGCCAGGCCGTGCTGGGGATGCACCGCCAGGACAAGCGCGCGGTGCTGACCTGGCTGGGCGTGACCTTCGCACTCGGTGCCGGCTTCATCGGCATGGAAGTGTATGAGTTCAACCACCTCATCCACATTGGCGCCGGCCCCACCACCAGCGCCTACCTGTCCGCGTTCTTCGCGCTGGTTGGCACGCACGGCCTGCACGTGGCCAGCGGCCTGATCTGGATGGCGGTGGTGATGCACCAGGTGAAGCGTCGCGGGCTCACCCCGACCAACGTCACCCGCATCTCCTGCCTGAGCCTGTTCTGGCACTTCCTGGACCTGGTCTGGATCTGCGTCTTCACCTTTGTCTATCTGATTGGAGTGTTCTGAACATGTCCGACAACGACACCTCCCGCGCCGGCAGCGGACATGGCTCCACCAGGTCCTACCTGATCGGCTTCGTGATCTGCGCCGTGCTTACCGTCATCCCCTTCCTGCTGGTGATGAACCCGACGCTGTCGCGGCCCCTGACGATGGCCCTGCTGGTCGGCTTTGCCGTCGTGCAGATCATCGTGCAGCTGGTGTACTTCCTGCACATGAACCGCTCCTCGGAGGGCGGCTGGAACCTGGCCAGTTTTGTTTTCACCCTGGTCATTCTTTTCATCGTGGTAGCGCTCTCCATCTGGATCATCTGGAGCATGCACTTCCACATGATGGTCAACTGACGCACGCAACGGGCCGGCACACACTTCCGGCCCGTTGCATGTAGTTCGGCTGTCCGTCCTTCATCGACCATAGCCATGCCCCGCACCAACACCCCCGCCACCGGCCTCGCCGCACTGGCCCGCAAACTGCACCTGCCCACCCTCGCGATAAGCGCTGCTACCCTGCTGCTGGTCGCCTGCGCGGCAAAACCCAAAGTGGATTTCTACGGCAAGGACATCGCCTGCGAAGCACTCGGCCAGCAATGGACGATGCCCGACAGCACAGGCGTAAGCCGCAGCCCGGCCGACCTCAACGGCAAGGTGACGTATCTCTTCTTCGGCTTCACCAGCTGCCCAGACGTCTGCCCCACCACCATGGTGGAGTTGAACCGCGTAAAGCACCTGATGGGCTCGGACGCCGACAAACTGCAGGTGATCTTCGTCACCGTGGACCCGGCCCGCGACACCCCCGCCGTCGCCGAAACCTATGTAAAAGCCTTCGACCCCACCGCAACCGCCCTGGTTGGCAATGACCAGCAACTGGCCGCAATGGCAGCATCCTTCAAAGCCTTCTACGACCGCGAAGAAGGCAAGCACCCGGGTGCTTACTCGATGAGCCACACCGCAGGCGGCTACGTATTCGACCGCGAAGGACGGCTGCGCCTGTTCGCACCCTACGGCATGCCGGTAGAGCAGTTGTTCTCGGATGTGCAGCGACTAACGTTGGAGCCAACAAGGCCGCACGCAACAACCTGTCAGACAACCGGATAGCCCCGACCCCACGCGATCTAAGCCCCTCTCCCGCCCGCGGGAGAGGGGTTGGGGTGAGGGCAGAACAAAACCCTAAAACCCAAACCTCCAGCACCCAACCAAACTCAGTTGTGACAACCAAAAACCCTCACCGCTCAACACACCCACCACCAACCTCCCCACCCGAAACAAACACCCCAACCTCCTCAACAAAACACCCAGCCGCAAAGTAAGACAGCAAATGCGCCCCACCCTCCACCGTACTGAAACTCACCTCCCCAGCCTCCCCAGCACAGCCGCATGCTCCACCGCCCCCGC
The DNA here is from genome assembly GCA_032112995.1 of Stenotrophomonas sp. Classification (GTDB taxonomy): domain Bacteria; phylum Pseudomonadota; class Gammaproteobacteria; order Xanthomonadales; family Xanthomonadaceae; genus Stenotrophomonas. The sequence continues at coordinate 179,821 of DAMCTY010000002.1, forward strand.
ATACGCCGTATTCGGATCCAGCCTCCCATGCACAACCAAGGTCCTCGGTAACGCACCCGGCGACTTCCCAAACCAAGCATCCTTCGCATAAGCAGGCACAGGCGCCCCCACCAAGAACCCCGGGATTGCACTGACAAACAAAGCCCCAGCAGCCTCCTGCTCCACCAGCTCACGCGTAAGCCCCGGCCGCGCATTGTTCTCCGACGCCGAGATCAACATCACCAACGGCAACGAAGGCTGATTGTTACCGCCCTGCCCCATCCCGGCCATCGCCGTCTTCAACTCCGCCACCGTCGCCAGCAGCGCGGACGTATCGTCCACCGCCAGCCCATCAACGATGTCGGAAATACGCGCACGCAGCGCCGGGAAGTTCAGCAGCGAGCCCAACAACCGACGCAGATCACCACCCGGCACCTCGTCCTTCCACGGCGCCGTCGGCGCAGCGGCCAGCACACGCTGATAGACCGCCACCTTCTGCTCGCCCAGCACCGCACGCCCCACCGCATCCACCAACGCCGTGCGCCGGCTCAGATCCCACTGCTCGGTGGTCTCCAGCGGCACCAGTCCATCCAGGATCAAACCATCCAGCGGCATCGGCGCCACCTGCAGCGCAAGCAAGGCCAGCTGCGTGCCATATGGCACGCCGTACAGATAGGCCGGCCCACTACCGCGATAGCGCGACATCAACAACGCAAGATCCTGCGCGGCCTCGGTCACCGAAAACGCCTGCGTGCGCGCCGCATCCGCATACATCGCACCAATGCAGCCGCCCCACTCGTCCCCAGCCAGTGCAACACCATCGGCACTGTCCACTGCCTCTTGCACCGGGCAGATGCGCTCCGACCGGCCCACGCCACGGTGGTCCGGAATCACCAGGTCATAATCGGGAAATGCACGCCGGAAGGTCGCAACCACCGGATACAAGGACGCCCCGGACTCACCAGGCCCACCGGCCAACAGCCAAACCTCCCCACGCCGCTCTGCCGCCTCGGCGGGAAACCAGCGCACGAACAGCTTCAGCGAACCATCGGCCGGCGACGCATGCCGCAGCGGAACATGCGTGGTGACACAGAGGCTGCCTTTCAGCGCAGGAGACGAATCCCCGTCGGCTCAGGCCACCGGCGCCTCAAAGGCCAGCTCCGCGCGCGCGGGAAGTGCTGCAAATAGTGCAGCCGCAAGAACAACAGATCGAAGCATCGACTTTCATCCCCTGATGAGCAGGCGACAGGATGCCAGTGTGTTGGGGACGCGGGAATGTCCATCGGTAATGGGGGGAATTGCGGACTGAGCGCGTCTCCCTGTTGCTCTGTGTCACTGAGCTCTTACGAGCTTCGGAAACAATGGCGGATTGGACTTCCTTGATCGCACTGAAACTCCCGAGCTCGCCGTTCGACAAGGCCAAGAATTCCTGGGTTCAAGCGATAATCCACGCCAGAGATAGCCAATCGAATCAGCCGGAGAGCAACATGCGGTTTGTTTACCTACTTCTCTGCATCGCGGGCTCCGCCCTGCCCCTCGCCCAGTTTGTGCCATGGCTGTCCGTCAACGGCCTCAATGTGCCGCTCTTGGTGCAGCAGGCGACATCCAGCAACATTGCCGCGTTTGCCTGGGCAGATGTGCTCATCTCCGGACTCGCAACCGCTGTGCTCATCTGCGTCGAGGGACGAAGGCTGGGGATGCGCCATCTGTGGCTGCCGCTATCAAGCGTTTTAGTTGGCCCATCGCTCGCTTTGCCGCTATTCCTGCTTCTTAGGGAACAGCATTTCACTAACACGAAAGCAGACACGCCCTAGTTTATAGACACGGACAATTGGAATTTGCGAGCGCAGCTCACTCATAAACCAAGCACATCTACGCTGGCGACGCCATTCTAACCAGAAGATATATTTATAACCTCAGCTATAGCATCCACGGCGATTGCACCCAGCTCTGGCTCGACAAGTGCGGTTTGAGACCTAGCAAAGACCCCCCCTGCAATCTTTGAGTACAAACGGGAACTTACATTACTGGGCAAGTTATCCCACCAAGTTGGGTTGCAATAAAAATTCTCAAGGTACTCCACCGCTAGCGTTAGTACGGCATTCGCCTTCTCGGCCGCAGGAACAGCCCTGAGAGAATCCACAAGTTTAGCTGCAGCACCATTCACCCCACCGTACCAGCCCAGAACAGCACAGGTGACTCCTCCGAGGAGCGAAACATTTAATGTTACAAGATTGTGATCCGGCTGCGAGGGACTCTGAAGCCAGTTTCCGGAGAAATCGGTCGCAGGAAAGAATGCACCACAGACAACGAAAGGAAGTTCAGATTCAAACAATATTCCGTAAAAACTGTAACCACTCAAGTCATCATTATTTAATGCTTTGTCGTATTGCCCTTTTGCTCTCGCTACCTCCGCGCACCCGTATCTCATGCCAACCTGAGATTCGTACTCCATATTCTGAAGAGCACGTTGATGCTCAAACCCAACGCCAGCATCAATAAAGTCGCGCTGAGCTAAGCTAGAACTGAGCTGCGCTTCTTTCCTGCACTTTTCGAAAACAACTGCTCTATAAGATAAAAGAAGACTATTTCGGGGACTTAGCTCTGCATGAGGCAATTCTATATCTCTAAACAGAGCGGCGTCATGCTTCGAGCAGAACCCAGGAAAGGTAGAAGCTTGGAAAACCCCCTCCTTCTCTAGCGTCACGATGCCATCACGCTTTTCAAGACTCAAAAGAGCGCGCCTCGTTGAATAGACATGCCCGTTTTCCGCAATGGCCCCCAAACCACCGCGTCGCTGGATTGTGTGAGACCTAATTGAATTATAACTCGAGCAAGATTCCGGCCCTGCCAGTGGGTGCGCACAAGGAACCACCTGATCGAAGCTCAACATCTCCGAGCGAGCTTGACCGTACGGCATCGGCCTCTGGTTGGCGCGATCTTTGTGACAAAATTTCCACTTCCTACCTGAACGACACCAACAGAGGACGTACGGGTCCGACGGGCGCTCTACCGCGCCAAGCTGATTGCGCGCGTAAGCCTCACGAAGCATCTCAAGAAAACCATGCTGCCCATCATTTATGTCAAGCATATAGAATTCCATTGCGAAGATGAAAATGGAAAAGCCGGGGCTAAACCACTCTCGGCGTAGAGCTAGATCAAAATTTGTCGTTATTGCAGCAAGCGAGAACGCGCAATCCAAATCACAACTGCCACGCCTCGCTCCACAAGAGTTGCCTGCACCCAATCAGCCCCTCTCTGCCGACTAATACGAAGAACACCCCAAGCAATTCCAGACAAAAGCAGTTTAGTCTTCTGCCGAAGACCGCTCCGCCGGGCCATCAAAGTAACGTGCTCGTGCTTTTTCGGTTATCACGCTTCGATTCGCACCTTCGATTGACAGTTTCTTCACCAACCCCATTTCATGCAATTTAGATGTGCGATGGCCTACAAGTTGATGCGTCGAATCAATCAATGCGGCGATCTCGCCAGCACGCATAGGCGCCCCCTCCTCATTCAATGTTTCCAATATTCCAAGTTCCACGGGCGGAAGCATAGTATCGCTACTCAATGCATCCATCTCTTTTTGGAAATCATCCCCCAACGATATCACTTTACAGACCCCGACCTGACATTCCGGGCAACGCCATTTGTAAAACTCAATATTATCTCTTCTCTCCATTCCGAAACAAGCGCCACAGGCATCACAGCGAATAGTTTGGTTCTTAGAAAGAAACTGCTGTATTACTGAATTGTAATTAAAACACCTTTGAACAAAATAACTTCTATCATCTCGCCGCCCTCTTGGATACCCCCAAGGAAAGCGCTCTGCTTCACAGAGTCCAAAAAAGAAGGCATAGACCGATACATCTTTGCCATTCTTATCCCTCATCTCATGGTACTTTGTGACAAGAAAATTCAGCTCCAAGGCTGCGAGAATCTTCTCCATGGAAGGACTAACGGAGAAATGACTAACCGGCGGATTAGATAGCCCTTCAAAGTACTTACCACCAGTACTACCAGTGACAATGCCACGGCGGACATTCTTGGCCTCCTCAATCAGCGCCCTAAGCAGCTGCTGCTGGTTGTGCCGATCCAATTTCCTCTCAAATGGCTCTGTCGCAAATCTGTTCATTCGCTCAAAGTACTGAGCGATAACCACTTCATAATATTTCTGTGCAGCCAGCCGAAGCGAACTCGCAGTAATTGGCTGGGATTTCGAAACTTTATCCAGATAGCAATTGTGAAGAATGTAACCAATCAATCGCGGCACATTCAGTGTCGCCTCAAAAAGAAGCCGATAATGCTCAACCATTGACTGAGCGGAATCAAAATAGTCCTCCACTCTCTCACCGAATGCACTAAACCTCGCCTTAATTAAACGCTCAAGGTAGTTTACCGCAGACGCCTCACTACTTTGAATTTCATGCGCCTTATAAAGCTGGTAGAAGTCCAAACCTACCGTATCTATTTTTCCAGGATCGATCTTCCCATAATAAATTCGACCCGGGTATCCTGCAATTTTTAGTTTAATCGCTTCGTCGCTAGCATTATTTAGTGGCGACAGCACAACATCCACAAAAAGCTTCTGATCGATCCAAGCAAGCTCTGAGAAATCATCAAAAAATACGAAAAGCCTAGTTAACCCCACACCAGACAAGAGAACTTTTATCTCTGAAAGTAAATCTTGAAATGGAAAGGAGCGAAGAACCGCATCAGCATATTCTTGATACGCCTCGTTATCCGCAATACTCTCATCAAAGGTCTCCATTGACCCTGTCAGATCCAAACTAGGCGCAACCCCGAATTTCACCCCCGCACCCGCAGCAGCGGTGGTAGATTCTTTTTTTGTCGTAGCCGCTCTTATTTTGGACGAAATTGACCGAAGGATTGGAATTTCTTCCTGAGTCAACTTTGCAGTCTTCACTTCCTTCCCAAGCGCTTTGAGCCGTTCAATTACGTCGTGATAAGCGCGTGCTTTACCAACCCACTTTTCGATCAATGACCGACTTTCGTAAGTCTTCTGTATCTCGTCAATCAAACTACCTATCACCGCACCGAGAAAATTTTTCCTTAGAAAATGTGCTCTAAGTGTCGATTCAGATATTTTTCCGTCCTCGAACGCTTGAATCGGGGCTTCACTTGTCGATAGCAGCTCATGAAGACTCTTCACGTCCACATACACTGAAATTGCATCTTTGCGCTTGCGCAGTTCAATCTGAGCTTTAGCAAACACCGTGCTCTTGCCCGTGCCTTTCCTTCCAACCAGGAAAGTGGTGTTGTTTTGAAGGACAGTCTTAAGTACCGCATCCGAATCAAGAGGATCCACATAAAGCGCGTCCACCGGATTACCTTCAATTTCCCCTTTGAAGTCCAACAACTCAGCACGTCGATACTGACGCAGCGACTCGGCAATCTTCGCAAATTTATCCGGATTGATTGGCATTACTTTCTCATTGACTGTCCTTAGACACTAGAGTGCCCGAAGATATCACCTTCCAGCAACATGCTTCACGATGATCCTTCTATCGAAGAACAGGCTTTAGTACGAAAATCACCCGTGCCTTACTACCGCCCACCAAACCGCCTCCGATACTCCCCCGGCGACAACCCCACAATCCGTCTGAACACCTTCCGGAACGAACCCGGGTCGCTGTACCCCACGTCCCAGGCAATCCGCTCCAGCGGCACGTTACTGGTCTGCAGCATCTCCCGTGCGCGGGCCACGCGTACGCGCTGGCAGTACTCGGTGGCGGTCATCCCGGTGGCTTTCTGGAAGCGCCGCAGGAAGGTGCGTTCTTCCAGCCCTGCGCGTTGCGCGAGTTCGGCGGATGCGACCTGTTTGGCATGGGTGTCGTGCAGCCATTGCTGCACAGCCAGCACTGCGGCGTCGCCGTGCGTCAGGCGTGGCGAGAAACTGCTGTAGTAGCGCTGTTGTCGGCCGGGTGGGTCGATCAACAGCGTGCGTGCGACATCCAGCATCACTGCGGCGCCGAGGTAGCGGTCTACCAGCCGCAGGCCGAGGTCGGTCCAGGCCATGGCGCCGCCTGCGCTGAAGATGTCGCCGCCGTCGATGAGCATCTGGTCCACGTCCAGCGTCACGTCCGGAAAGCGCGCGGCCAACAGGTCAGCGTATTGCCAGTTGGTGGTGATGGTGCGGCCGGCCAGGCGCCCGGTTTCGGCCAGCAGGAATGCGCCGGCGCAGACCGATGCGAGCGTGGTGCCGTCGTCGTGCAGTGCGCGCAGCCAGCCCAGGTAGGGCGCGGCGGCTTCGGTGGAAATCGGCGGTTGCATGCTGGGCGGCAGGATCATTACCTGCGGTGTGCCGCTGGGCGACTGGCTTGAGCTGTAGACGGCCTGCGGCGCTTGGCCGGGCACCTCAATGCGCCAGTGCGTGACCTGCAGCTCGGGGGCGGCGGGTGCTGCGCGTTCGCTGGCGAGCCTGCCGGCCAGAGCGAACAGGTCGGTCAGGCCGAGCACCGCCGCCAGCTGGGCGCCGGGATACAGCAGGATTCCCACTTGGATGTGACCGTCGGTGCGCATCTGTCGGTACAGCCCTCAAGAATGTCGGTAGCGCCTCTTCGTGGTGGCAGGCTGGTCGCGGAGACTTCTCCCACACCATTCAACCACCCATCAGGGAGCCGTACATGAGCAAGCGCGCCATTATCGTCGTCGATCTTCAGAATGAATACCTTGCCACCGGCAAGCTGCCCTTGGTGGGCATTGATGCCGCCACTACCAATGCGGTGCGCGTGATTGCCGATGCGCGGACCAAGGGCGTGCCGGTGCTGCATGTCCGCCATGAATCCGCCAGCAGTGATGCGCCGATCTTCGTGCCGGGCTCGGATGGGGTGCGGATCATGGCCGCTGTCGCGCCCATCGGCGATGAGCCGGTGATCGTCAAGAACCACGTCAATTCGTTCCGCGATACCGATCTGAAGCAGCAGCTTGAGGCGCGTGGGATCGAGGACGTGGTTGTGCTTGGTGCGATGAGCCATATGTGCGTGGATGCGGTGGTGCGTGCGTCCGCCGACATGGGCTATGCGGTCACCGTGCTGCACGACGCCTGCGCCACGCGTGACCTGGAATTCAACGGCGTTGTGGCGCCGGCTGCGCAGGTGCATGCGGCGATGATGGCGTCGTTTGAGTTCGGGTATGGGCGGGTGCTTGCTACGGATGTGTATTTGGCGGAATGATTTTGTGCGGGATGGTTCTGACGATGGCTTTCAACTGCGTGTGTCTGGTACAACGCGGCACGGCGTTGCGGAGCAACGCTGGCCCGAACTACTGGACTTACACAATGCAACTCAAACCATCTCGCCTGGCTGCCCTTCTTCTGTTGGGCGTTGCTGCGCCGGCTTCTGCCGAAACGACCATCTGCAAGATCGAGGGTGATTCGATTGGCCCGGAATTGATCTCCTGGGACACCAAGACGCAGCGGGCGCAGGTGAAGCTTCTGGGCGAGGACTTGCAGGGGAAGATGACCTGGAAGCGGAAGCACGATGATCTTGGCGACAAGGTCAATTTGAGCTTTACGCCTGCTGATCCGCTGTTTGGGGATGAGTATGAGTTTGTGGTGTTCCCTACCGAGAGTGGGCATCGGGTGATGGGGGTTGGGTACAAGTACTACAACGGGGTTAAGTATTTGAATATCAGCCAGGGGAATTATGTGGCTGTTTGTAGTTCGTTGTAGTTCTGAAGCTGGTTGCTTGGTTTTGTGGGAGGTGGGTTGGCTGCGAAGCTGGGGGTGCTTGATCTGCTGGGTTACTGCGTAGAGCACCCCTCCCCAACCCTCCCCTGCGCTGCGCGCAAGGGAGGGGGCTGAAGCTGGCTTCGCTTTTAGTTGCTGCTTTGCTGGTTGGCTCCTTTTTTTTGTGGGAGCTGCGTTAGCTGCGAAGCTGGGGATGCTTGATCTGCGGGATTGCTGCGAAGAGCACCCCTCCCCGGCCCTCCCCTGCGCTACGCGCAAGGGAGGGGGCTGAGTTGGCTTCGCTTTTTTCTTCTGCTTGCTTGTTTGCGCTTGATTGCTGCGTTAGCACAGCATGGTTACGGAATGGCGAAGGCTGTACGCCTTCCATCGAACGTGATGCATTGCTGCCAGCATTCGCATCCTCTCGGTTATGCTACGGCACCATTTCCGGCAAGGACGTACCGTGACCATTGGCGAATACACGCAGGTTTATCGTGGCAAGAAAGTCGTTGACTTCAAGATGGGGGGCTCGGCCGTAGCCGGCGATGTCGCTTACCGCTTGATGCAGGAATACGACAGCGACGAGAGCCAGGAGGAGCTGCTGGCCAATTTCTTCGAGCAGGTTGATCCGCAGTCGATTGAAGTGCTGGTCATCGGCGCATGGGATGAAGCCTCCGGCGAGGGCCCGCAGGGCCTGATCGATGGGTTGATTGCGCGCCGTGCCGAGCTGGGCAACCTGAAGGCGCTGTTCGTGGGCGACATGACCTACGAAGACTGCGAGATGTCGTGGATCAACCAGATCTCCTACAACCCGTTGCTGGAGGCCTTCCCTGGCCTGGAGTCGCTGCGCATCCGTGGCACTTCCGAACTTGAACTGCAGCCCTTTACGCATGCGTCGCTGCAGGAACTGGCGATCGAGAGCGGTGGCCTGCCCAACGAGATCGTCATTGCCATCGCCAACTCCACGCTGCCGGCACTGCGCCATCTTGAGCTGTGGCTTGGCGATGACGGTTATGGCTTCGATGGCGATGTGGCGGTCTACCAGCGCCTGTTGTCGGCGATCGGGCCGGAGCGCCTGCAGTACCTGGGCCTGCGCAACGCCATGATCAGCGACGAACTGGCGGTGTGGCTGGCCGGCGAGCCCTGGCTGGGCACGCTGCAGACGCTGGACCTGTCGCTGGGCACGATCGGCGATGTTGGCGCGCAGGCGCTGTGCGAGAGCCCGAACCTGGGCAGCCTGCAGCGCATCGACCTGAGCCATCACTACATTTCCGCAGCCTGGCAGCAGAAGCTGCAGGCGCTGCCGTGCACGGTGGTGCTGGACGATCCGGAAGAAGAAGACGACGGCGACCGCTACGTGGCGGTGTCCGAGTAAGGCGAAGATGGCCAATTGGCTGTTGATCGGCCCGCGCGGCAGCCGCCGTATCGGGTGGCTGCAGCGTGCCCTGCACGATCAGGGCGCGCCTGCCGCGCATGTGTTCGATTACGAAACCCTGCTCGCCGAGCCTGCGCGGCTGCTTGAGGCACTCGCGCAGGCGCCCGGTGCCATCGTCAAGCTGGAGTCACCCGGCGAAGCGCCTGCGCTGCATCAGGCCTTGGTGCTGCGTGGCTGGGAGTTGTCCGGCGCTACTGGTGATGCGCCCTTGCCTGCCGCGCATGGCGAGCTGGTGCATCAGCAGTTCTGGTACGTCGGCTTTGCCGATGTGCTTGCGTCGCTTCCAACGGGACCGCATTACCTCAATGCACCGGCCGATCTGGCCTGCATGTCGGACAAGCTCCGCTGCCAGCAGCTGCTGGCCGATGCGGGTGTGGCGGTGCCGCCGTTGTTCGGTGCGATCAGCGGCTACGAGGATATGTGCGCACGCCTGCGCGATGCCGCCTGCGAGCGCGTTTTCATCAAAGCCCGCTACGGTTCGTCCGGCGCGGGCGTGCTGGCTTACGCGCGCAACCGCGATGGGCGCGAGGTCGCCTATGGCTCGGCGGAACTGGTGGAACAGGACGGCCGCTGGCGGGTGTTCAACTCGCTGCGGCAGCGCCGTTATGACCGGCATCGCGATATCGCACGGCTGGTGGACCTGCTGGCCGAGCAAGGCGCCTACATCGAGCGCTGGATTCCCAAGCCCACCGTGCCGGGCAGCGATGGCCGCCGCTATGACGTGCGCGTGGTCGCGCTGGATGGCCAGCCACGGCAGCGGGTGGCCCGGATGAGCGCGGGCGCGCTGACCAACCTGCACCTGGGCAATGCGCGCACGCAGCTGGACGCGCTGTTGGATGCCGATGCCATCAGCCATCTGCAAGCTGCCACGGCGAAGGCCGCCGCTGCATTCCCCGCCAGCCGCATGATCGGCTTCGACCTGATCGTGCGCGGCACGCGCAGCTGGGTGCTGGAAGCCAATGGCTTCGGTGACCTGCTGCTGGACCTGCGCCATGACGGGCGCACCACCTACGAAGACCAGGCGCTGTTGGCGCCTGCGCGTTCTGCCATCAACGAGTACGCCCATGCTTGAGACCCGCTTGCCCGACATGCACCGCATCGTCGGCAGCCATGACGTGGTGATGATCACCCTGGACGCGCTGCGCTTCGATGCGGCCCAACGCTGCTTCGAGCGCGGCGAGCTGCCGGTGCTGGCGCCGCACCTGCCGGCCGATGGCTGGGAGCTGCGGCATACGCCAGGCAGCTTCACCTATGCGGCGCACTCGGCGTTCTTTGCCGGCTTCCTGCCGACGCCTGCACGGCCGGGGCCGCATCCGCGCCTGTTCGCGTTGGAATTTGAAGGCAGCGAGACCATCGTGCCTGAGACCTTCGTGTTCTCCGGCCGTGCCGATATCGTCGGTGGCTTCCGTGACCAGGGCTACCGCACCGTCTGCATTGGCGGCGTTGGCTTCTTCAACCGTCGCAATGCGCTGGGCTCACAACTGCCGGGTCTGTTCGAGGAAAGCCACTGGCAGCCCGAGCTCGGCGTGACCGCGATCGACTCCACCGCGCGTCAGGTAGCACTGGGCTGCGAGCGCCTGCAGGCCGCGGGCGAGCAGCGCTGCTTCCTCTTCATCAATGTCTCGGCCATCCACCAGCCGAACCGGCATTACCTGCCCGGCTGCGACGCTGATGGACTGGACAGCCACTGCGCCGCGCTGCGCTACGTTGATGGCGAGTTGGCGACATTGTTCGCGGCCTTGCGTGCGCGTGGGCCGGCCTTCGTGATCATCTGTTCCGACCATGGCACCGCTTACGGTGAGGATGGCTTCCACGGCCACCGCCTCGCCCACGAGACGGTGATGAACGTCCCCTATGCGCATTTTGTGTTGAGCCCATGACCGCCCATCGTTTGTCAGAGCTGCTGCGGCTCGAGCCCTACCAGGCCTATTCCTACTCCTACCCGCACAAGTCCGCGTACCGGCCGATCACCCAGCCGCCGCTGCTTGCCGATGCCTGGGCGAGCGAGCCGCGTGATGCCTTGTTCCTGTACCTGCACGTGCCGTTCTGCAGCTACCGTTGCGGCTTCTGCAATCTGTTCGCAATGGCGCGGCCGGCGCCGGCGCAGGTGGAAGCCTATCTGGCGCAGATGGAGAAGCAGTTGCGGGTGACGGCCGATGCCTTGGGCGAACACCGTTTCGTGCGCTTCGCGCTGGGCGGCGGCACGCCTACCTACCTGGATGCGCCGCAACTGCAGCGGCTGTTCGACTTCGTGCAGCGCCACGCCAACATCGACCTGCATTCGATTCCTGCGGGCATCGAGGTGTCGCCGGAAACCGTGGACGCGGCGAAGATGAAGATCTGCCGCGACGCCGGCATCGACCGCGTCAGCATGGGCATCCAGAGTTTCAGTGATGCGGAAGTGCGCTCGCTGGTGCGTCCGCAGCAACGCGCGGTGGTCGAGGAAGCCATCGCGCAGATTCGTGCGGCAGGCATTCCAACGCTCAACCTGGACCTGATCTACGGCATCGCCGGGCAGACCGTGGCCAGCTTCCTGACCTCGATCGACAGCGCCCTCGCCTTCCAGCCGGAGGAGCTCTACCTCTATCCGCTGTACGTGCGCCCGCACACCGGGCTGGATCGCATCGGCGCGAAGGAAGGCGGCAAGCGCTCTTTCGTCATTCATCCCGAGTCGGTGGACAACCGCCTGGCGCTGTATGAAGCCGGCCGCGAGCGTCTGCTTGCCGCGGGCTATGAGCAGGTATCGATGCGCATGTTCCGCGCGGCGAACGCGCCTGATTCCAGCGGACCGGCGTACTGCTGCCAGAGCGACGGCATGGTCGGCATCGGCTGCGGCGCCCGCTCGTATACCAGCGGCCTGCACTACTCCAGCGAATACGGCGTCAGCCGACGCTCGGTGGCGGATATTCTTGCGCACTACCTGGAGCGCGATGAGGCTTCCTTCGCGCGCATCGACTACGGCGTGCGGCTGGATGAGGACGAACGCCGTCGCCGCTTCGTCATCCAGTCACTGCTGGCGCAGCCGGGGTTGGATCTTGCGCAATACCGCGAGCGCTTCGGCACGGAGTGCTTCGACGACCTGCCGCAGCTGGGTGAGCTGTTCGAGCAAGGACTGGCCACGCGCGAGGATGCGCTGGTCGCGTTGAATGACACCGGGCTTGCCCGTGCCGACACCATAGGCCCGTGGCTGATCTCCGCCGGCGTGGCCGAGCGCATGCGCGACTACCAATTGGATTGAGCCGCGCATGCATCTTTCCATCCTCTATCGCGGGCGGCTGAGCAGTTGCAACTACGACTGTCCGTACTGCCCCTTCGCCAAGACCTACGACACCCGCGCCGCCCTGCGTCGCGACGCCGAGGACCTTGCGCGCTTCGTCGACTGGGCGGAGCGGCAGACGATGGAGTTGTCGGTGCTGTTCACGCCGTGGGGCGAGGGGCTGGTGCGCCGCCACTACCGCGACGCGATGGTGCAGCTGAGCCATATGCCGCATGTCCGCCGCGTGGTGATACAGACCAACCTGTGCATCGGCACGCGCTGGCTGGATGACGTCAATCTAGGCAGCTTCGCGCTGTGGTGCACTTACCACCCGGGGCAAGTGACGCGCGCCGCCTTCCTCGCCCGCTGCAATGAACTGGCGCGACGCGGCGTGCGTTACACCGTTGGCATGGTGGCGATGCGTGAGCATCTGGACGAAATCCAGCTACTGCGTGAGGAGCTTCCGGACGAGGTGCCGATGTGGATAAACGCCTACGACGAGCGGCCGGCGGGTTACTACAGCGATGCCGAGATCCAGCAGCTGCAACGCGTGGACCCGCACTTCCTGTTCAACCTCGAACCCTCGGCAAGCCTGGGCGCCCCCTGCTTCACCGGCGAGAACGTGGTGTCGGTGGATGGCGATGGCAACGTCAAACGCTGCCATTTCGTCGCCGAGCCGCTGGGGAATCTGTACGACGGCAGCTTTGCGGCCCTGCTGCGTCCACGCGGTTGCCCTAACCAGCGCTGTGATTGCTACATCGGTTATGTGCACCGCAAGGATCTGCCGTTCCAGCGGGATTATCCGGCGGGGGTTCTTGAGCGGTTTCGAGGGCAAGGCCCGTATTCCCCGGCCATCGCTACAACACCGTAGCTGTGAACGTAGCCCGGGTAAGCGCAGCGCACCCGGGGCTGTTGGCCGATGGGCTGAAGTATCTCCAGATCACCAATACCCGGGTGCGCTGCGCTTACCCGGGCTACGTTGCTGGTGATGCAGGTTTGTGGGAGAGCGTCAGCCGCGAGGCTGGCATGGCATGAGCTGATGGTTTGCTGCCTGGAGCACCCCTCCCCAACCCTCCCCTGCGCTGCGCGCAAGGGAGGGGGCTTGGAGCTTGCTTCGCTTTGGATGGTCGAAACCTGCTGCCGCGCTTGCCG
>DAMCTY010000003.1:0-174653 GCA_032112995.1 Stenotrophomonas sp.
GATCATCACCGCGAAATAGATCGCGAAGATGGCGATGAAGGCCAGCACGAAGAACACCAGCATGGCCGGCAGGTTGTGGATGCTGGCGCGCAGGCTCTGGCGCAGGGCATGCACGCCGCCGGAACGCTCGAACATCACCTGCGGCGGCATCACGAACAGGGCCAGGGTCAGGGCGACGAAGCTGGCCAGCAACAACAGCAGCCACAGCAGGATGCGCCCGGCCGGCAGCGTCGCCACCAGCGCCTCGATCTGCGCCGGGTCCGGTTGCGCACCGGATTGGCTGATCTCATTGAGCTTGACCATCACTACCGACAATTGTTGCAGGCCATCGGTGCCGACCAGTACCAGCAGCAGCGTGCCCAGCAGCAGGGCGGCGAACAGCTGTGGCAGCAGGGCCACCAGCAGGTGCGGCGCGCGGCCTTCCTGCACGCCCTGCAGCAGGTGCGAAGGCTTGGCGGCGCGGCCCTGGTCGACCTCACGGATGGCCCACAGCAGGCCGCCCATGAACAGCGGCCCGGCCAGCAACAGCAGCAGCTGCACCACCGTGCCAAGTGCTGGCACCAGCATCGACAGCGACAGCACCAGCGAGGTGCCGACGCCCCACAGGATGCCCAGCGAACCCAGGGCCAGGGGCGCGCGCTTGAGCAGGCCGAAGCCGGTCAGCAGCCATTCCGCGCCGGCCGAGGCAGGTACCTTGCGAATCTCGCTCATTGCAGTTCCGAAACAGGGGAGGGCACCGGTGACAGACCGGCGCTGAGGCGATTATCGCCTGAAACCCGGGCGGGGTTATGAGGAACAAGTAACGGTGGAGGGAACAGTGAGTCCACCGCTGCCGCCGGTAGTGCCGAGCCATGCTCGGCAGGGGTGTTCCCGGTAAAGCCTCAGCCGAGCATGGCTCGGCTCTACAGGGCCGCTGCGGGGATCCCCGCTGTTGGTAGTGCCTAGCCATGCTCGGCAAGGGGCGGTCCCGGTAAGGCCTCAGCCGAGCATGGCTCGGCTCTACAGGGCCGCTGCGGGGATTCCCGCTGTTGGTAGTGCCGAGCCATGCTCGGCAAGGGGCGGTCCCGGTAAGGCCTCAGCCGAGCATGGCTCGGCTCTACCGCGTCGGCGCCGGTTCAATGCGCCTGACGGCGCTCGACCCGATGCAGCAACTGCGGACTGCCGTCCACCACCGCGTACAGCGCCAGCTGGCTCAGCTCGAACGTCCCGGCCGGCACCGGTTCGGCCAACAGCTGCGCTTGCTGCGCCGGGTCCAGCGCAGTGCTGCAGACACTGCAATGCGGCGTGAACTCAAAACGATGCGGCGCAAACGCAAGCCCGCTGCCCGCCAGGCGCTGGTGCAAAGCCAGCAGCGGGGCCGGATCGGCCGGTGCCAGCCAGGTCACCGGGCCGCTGGCAAAGCGCCGCAGGCCGGCAAACCGCAGGCGGATCGGCAGGCAGGTATCGGCGATGTGCTGCAGGCATTCGAGCACCGGTTCCATTGCCTGTTCCGCCCGCAACGGCCCGACGCCGGAGGAACCGGCCACAGTGATTTCGGCGGGGAAGCCCGCCAGCCGAGGATCGTATCGGCGGCGTATCGCCAGTACCGCAGTGGCGACGGGTTCGGGCAGTTCCAGCACCACATAGACGGGGTGCCGGGCCATCTGGGCTCAGTGCGCTTCGCGCCGCACGTGGCGGACAAAGCGGCGCAGCAGCTGGCGCGCCAGTGGTGCGGCGCTTACCTCGCGGGCCACGCTGCGGGCGCAGCCGCCATGGCGGGCGATGCAGTCGGCACGGGCGCGGACATAACCGCGCATATGGTGGGTGGCGAACTCGGGGTGGAACTGCAGGCCCCAGGCCTGCTCGCCCCAGCGGAAGGCGTGGCAGTTGTCCTGCACCGAGCGGGCCAGCACGGTGGCCCCTTCGGGCGCGCGCAGCACCGTCTGCAGGTGGGTGGCGTGGGCCGGGAAGCTGGCCGGCAGGCCGGCGAACAGCGGGTCGGCCGCGGCCGGGGCCTCCAGCTCCAGGCGGATGGTGCCGGACTCGCGCCCGGCCGGGTTGTAGGCAACCTCGCCGCCCAGTGCATGGGCCAGCAGCTGGTGGCCGTAGCAGATGCCCAGCAGCGGCATGCCGGCGTGGGCCGCGTCGCGCAGCCAGTCGGCACTGCGCTCGCTCCAGTCGGCGCGGTCGGTGACGAAGGCGGCCGAGCCGGTGACGATCGTGGCGGCGAAATCGCCGCGCTCCGGCAACTGCTCGCCGTGCTCGACGTTGACCACCACCGTTTCGGCTTCTTCCAACCCGGCGGCGACGCGGATCCAGTGCGGGAAGCGGCCATAACGGCGCAGGGTCGGGAACGGTTGCCCGGTTTCAACGATCAAGAACGGCTGGGACTTCATTCCGAGGGCGGCAGGACTGACAGGACTTCCTCGATTGTAGTCAGCCCTGCGGCCACCTTTTCAAGCCCGGTACGGCGCAGCGTGCGCAGCCCTTCGGCGGCGGCCGCCTGGCTGAACCCGGCCAGATCCATGTCGCGGGTGATCCGTGCGCGCAGCCGCGAACCCAGTGGCAGCAGCTCATACAGGCCGATCCGGCCCATGTAACCGGTGCGCCGGCACTCCAGGCAGCCGACCGGGGCATATGCCGTGACCACATCTGGTAATGCTTCATGGGCATGACGCAGCGGTGCCCAATCGGCGTCTGTCAGCGTGTCTGGCGCCTTGCAGTGCGGGCACAGGGTGCGCACCAGGCGCTGCGCCAGCACGCCGTTGACGGTGGAGGCGATCAGGTAATGCGGCACGCCCAGGTCGAGCAGGCGGGTGATCGCCGAGGGCGCATCGTTGGTATGCAGGGTGGAAAGCACCAGGTGGCCGGTCAGCGAGGCCTGCACCGCCATCTGCGCGGTTTCCAGGTCGCGGATTTCGCCGATCATGATGATGTCCGGGTCCTGTCGCAGCAGGGTGCGCACGCCAGAAGCGAAGTCCAGGTCGATATTGGTCTGCACCTGCATCTGGTTGAACTCGGGCGCGATCATTTCGATCGGGTCCTCCACCGTGCACACGTTCACGTCCGGCGTGGCCAGCCGCTTGAGCGTGGAATACAGGGTGGTGGTCTTGCCCGAGCCGGTGGGGCCGGTGACCAGCACGATGCCGTGCGGGCGCGCCACCAGCTCGTTCCAGCCAGCCGCTTCCTCGGGGCTGAAACCCAGCTGCTCGATGCTCTTGAATGCCGCGTCCGGGTCGAAGATGCGCATCACGCACTTCTCGCCGAAGGCGGTGGGCATGGTCGACAGGCGCATCTCGACCTCGCGGCCGCCCGGCGAGCGGGTCTTGATGCGGCCGTCCTGCGGGCGCCGGCGCTCGGCCAGGTCCATGCGGCCGAGCACCTTGATGCGGCTGACCACGGCGGTCATCACCGACGGCGGCAGCTCGAACACCTTGTGCAGCACGCCGTCGATGCGGAACCGCACCCGGCCCTTGTCGCGCCGCGGCTCCATGTGGATGTCGCTGGCGCGCTGCTCGTAGGCGTACTGCAGCAGCCAGTCGACGATGCTGACCACATGGTGGTCGTCGGCATTGACGTCGCCACCGCTGCCCAGCTCCACCAACTGCTCGAAGCTGGGCGGGGTCACCCCGTTGCTGTTGTCGCGGGAGTCGCTGCGGGCGCCACGGACCGAGCGGGTGACGCCGAAGAACTCCATCGAATAACGGTGCAGGTCCAGCGGATTGACCATCACCACGTCGATGCGGCGCCGGCTCAGATGCTGCAGGTCGGGCACCCAATCGCGCGCCATCGGCTCGCTCGTGGCCACCAGCACGCGCTCGCTGTCCACCGCCAGGGGCAGGATGCGGTGGCGGCGGGCATAGGCATGGGAGACCACGGCAGTGGCGCCGGCCACGTCCACCCGGGTGGGATCGATGCGCAGGTAGCGGCAGTGGGTGCGCCCGGCCAGCCATTCGGTCAGCCGCTCCAGGCCCAGCTCGCCGCTGGCCGGCGGGGCGGCGGCCAGTTTCAGGTTGGCCAGCAGTACCAAGGGGTGGACTTCGCTGGCGTTACGCGCGCCCTGGGCGGAAAAACGGATGCGTTCCTGGTCCTGCGCGGCCACCAGACCGTCGCCCAGCAGGGCCGCCACCACATTGGCAAATTGCAGCCTGCCGGCGCTGATGGCGACCTGTGCCAAGGGTTCGTGAGCGCTGTGCGCGGCCGGTTGTTCCACCCCAAACCCCTTGCTGGCGCGGCCATCGCGCGGTCGGTCGCTATACTAACGCACCCCTTACGTACGGCTCAGGCAGCATGTCCGCGACTCCCCCCGTTTCGATTACCTTCCAGGGACTGATCCAGACCCTTAATGATTTCTGGGCGAAACAGGGCTGTGTCTTGATTCAGCCGCTGGACCTGGAGGTCGGTGCCGGCACCTTCCACCCGGCCACCTTCCTGCGCTCGATCGGCCCGGAAAGCTGGAATGCCGCCTACGTGCAGCCCTCGCGCCGCCCCACCGACGGCCGCTACGGCGAGAACCCCAACCGCCTGCAGCGCTACTACCAGTACCAGGTGGCGATGAAGCCGAGCCCGGACAACATCCAGCAGCTCTACCTGGACTCGCTCAAGGCGCTGGGCATCGACCCGCTGGTGCATGACCTGCGCTTTGTCGAGGACAACTGGGAATCGCCGACCCTGGGCGCCTGGGGCCTGGGCTGGGAAATCTGGCTCAACGGCATGGAAGTCACCCAGTTCACCTACTTCCAGCAGGCCGGTGGCCTGGAGTGCAAGCCGGTGCTGGGCGAGATCACCTACGGCCTGGAGCGGCTCTGCATGTACCTGCAGAACTGCGACAACGTCTATGACCTGATCTGGACCTACGGCCCGGACGGCACCCCGGTCACCTATGGCGATGTCTACCACCAGAACGAGGTGGAGCAGAGCACCTACAACTTCGAGTACGCCGACGTGGAAGAAATGTTCCATCGCTTCGACGCCTGCGAGAAGGAAGCGCAGAAGCTGGTGGAAGCCGGCCTGCCGCTCCCGGCCTATGAACAGGTCTGCAAGGCGTCGCATTCGTTCAACCTGCTCGACGCGCGTCGCGCCATCTCGGTGACCGAGCGCCAGCGTTACATCCTGCGCGTGCGTGCGCTGGCCCAGGCGGTGGCCAAGCTGTACGAGGCCAAGCGCCTCGAAGCGGTCGCCGCCAAGGAGGTGCAGGCATGAGCATGCAGCCGCTGCTGATCGAACTGGGCGTGGAAGAACTGCCGGTCAAGGCCCTGCCGGGCCTGGCGCAGGCCTTCTTCGATGGCGTGATCGATGGCCTGGCCAAGCGTGGCGTGGCCTTCGAGCGTGGCGATGCCAAGCCGCTGTCGACCCCGCGCCGCCTGGCCGTGCTGTTGCCGGGCGTGGAAACCGAGCAGCCCGAGCAGCACTCGGAAGTGTTCGGCCCGTACCTGAACATCGCACTGGACGCCAACGGCGCGCCGACCAAGGCGCTGCAGGGTTTTGCCGCCAAGGCCGGCATCGACTGGACCGCGCTGGAGCGCACCACCGACGCCAAGGGCGAGCGTTTCGTGCTGCGCTCGGTGACCCCGGGCGCGCAGACCGCCAGCCTGCTGCCGGAGATCCTGCGCGAGGCCATCGCCGCGATGCCGATCCCCAAGCCGATGCGCTGGGGCAACCACGAATACGCCTTCGCCCGCCCCGTGCATTGGCTGGTGCTGCTGCACGGCAATGACATCGTGCCGGCCGAGCTGCTGGGCCTGACGTCTGACCGCTTCAGCCGTGGCCACCGTTTCATGGCCGACAAGCAGGTGTGGCTGAGCAACCCGGCCGACTACGTTGAATCGCTGAAGGCCGCCAATGTGCTGGTCGATGCCGACGCGCGCCGCGAGCGCATCGTCGCCGAGGTCAATGCCGCCGCCGCGCAGGCGGGTGGCGTGGCCCGCATCACCGACGACAACCTGGAACAGGTGGTCAACCTGGTCGAATGGCCGGCGGCGGTGCTGTGCAGTTTCGAGCGCGAATTCCTGGCCGTGCCGCAGGAAGCGCTGATCGAGACCATGGAGATCAACCAGAAGTTCTTCCCGGTGCTCGATGCCGGCGGCAAGCTGACCGAGAAGTTCATCGGCATCGCCAATATCGAATCCAGGGACGTGGCCGAGGTTTCCAAGGGCTACGAGCGCGTGATCCGCCCGCGCTTCTCCGATGCCAAGTTCTTCTTTGACGAAGACCTCAAGCAGGGCCTGGTGGCGATGGGCGAGGGTCTGAAGACCGTTACCTACCAGGCCAAGCTGGGCAGCGTGGCTGACAAGGTGCAGCGGGTCAGCGCGCTGGCGCAGATCATCGCGCCGCAGGTGGGCGCCGACCCGGTGCAGGCCAAGCGCGCCGCCGAGCTGGCCAAGAACGATCTGCAGTCGCGCATGGTCAACGAGTTCCCGGAACTGCAGGGCATCGCCGGTCGCCATTACGCGGTGGCCGGTGGCGAATCGCCGTCGGTGGCGCTGGCCATCGACGAGAGCTACCAGCCGCGCTTTGCCGCCGATGACATCGCCTTGTCGCCGCTGGGCAAGGTGCTGGCCATTGCCGAGCGCCTGGACACGCTGGCCGGCGGCTTTGCCGCTGGCCTGAAGCCGACCGGCAACAAGGATCCGTTCGCGCTGCGTCGTAATGCGCTGGGTCTGGCGCGGACAGTGGTTGAGTCAGGTTTTGATATTTCAATCAATGAACACCTAACGGCTGCTCTTGTTTTGATTTCTCGTCAAATCAGGGCGCGCCAAGAATGGGAAGCTACTCTCAAATCCATGGGTAGTGGCGTGGGTGTCATTCGCAGTTCGAGTTCGGTGGATGACCTCTTTATCCCATATGAAACAGGCCAGGCACTGATTGAAGATGTTGTCAGGACGATCTACGACTTCATCATCGATCGCCTGAAGGGCTACTACGCCGACAAGGGCGTGCCGGCCACCCACTTCAATGCCGTCGCCGAGCTCAAGCCGGCCTCGCTGTACGACTTCGACCGCCGCATCGATGCCATCGGCACCTTTGCCCAGCTGCCGGAAGCCGAGGCGCTGGCCGCCGCCAACAAGCGCATCCGCAACATCCTGCGCAAGGCCGAAGGCGCCATCCCGGGCAGCATCGATCCGTCGCTGCTGCGTGAACCGGCCGAGAGCGAGCTGGCCGAGGCGGTGACCGCCGCCATCGACGACACCGGTGTGGCGCTGCTGCAGAAGGACTACGTGGCCGTGCTCGGCCGCCTGGCCCGCCTGCGTCCGCAGGTGGATGCGTTCTTCGACGCGGTGATGGTCAATGCCGAGGATCCGGCGCTGCGTGGCAACCGCCTGGCGCTGCTGCGCACGCTGGGTGACCGCCTGGGCAGCGTGGCTGCGATCGAGCACCTGTCCAACTGATCGGCGTTGGATGTCTGACTGCAACAGGCCCGCGCAAGCGGGCCTGTTGCGTTGTGCACCTGTAGTGCCGAGCCATGCTCGGCAGGGGCTGTACCGGGAATGCTGGCTGCCGAGCATGGCTCGGCACTACAGGGATTGCGGGTGATGCCTCTGCCGAGCATGGCTCGGCACTACTTGCGGGCGGGCTGTTGGAAATGTGATTTTGCCGGTCATGTTGAGACCGGTATGCTGGCGCGCATGCAGCTCATCCGAATTTCCCCGGTCCTCCTGTCGCTGGCCATGCTGGTCGCCGCGCCCTTGGCCCATGCCCGCGGCACCATCGAAAAAGTCCAGATCAAGGGTCTGGACAAGGGCGATGACGCCGAGATCATCGAGAACATCGAGGTGTCGCTGTCGGTCTACGACGCGATCGGCAAGGTGCAGGGGGAATCGCGCCTGGAGTACCTGCTGTCGCAGGCCGAACGCCAGACCCGGCAGGCGCTGGAGCCATTCGGTTTCTACAACCCCACCATCACGGTCGACGCGCCGCGTACCGGCGAGACCCTGCAGGTGGTGATCCAGGTCGACAAGGGCGCCCAGGTCAAGGTGCGCCACGAGGACGTGGGCATCACCGGCCCGGCCTCGCGCGATCGCTACCTGCGCGAGGACCTGGAGGCGTTCAACCCGCAGGTCGGGGACGTGTTCGACTCGGTCAACTACGAGGCCAGCAAGATCACCATCAGCCGCCGCCTGTCCGAGCGCGGTTACTTCGATGCCGATTTCACCCAGCGCAAGGTGGAAATCACCCGCGCCGAGAACGCTGCCGACATCTTCCTCACCTGGGACAGCGGCCGCCGCTACAACATGGGGCCGATCACCTTCGAGCAGGATTATTTCCGCGACGGCCTGTTCGAGCCGCTGGTGTACTGGGAGCAGGGCAGCTACTGGCATGACGGCAAGCTCGATCGCCTGCGCGAATCGCTGACCAAGCTGGACTACTTCAGCGTCATCGATATCCAGCCGCACCCGGAACAGGCCGACGACAACGGCGAGGTGCCGGTCAACGTCAAGCTGACCCGCGCCAAGCGCACCATCTACACCGCCGGTCTGAGCTACGGCAGCGAAAGCGGCGCCGGTGTGCGTGGCGGCGTGGAGCGCCGTTACGTCAACCGGCGCGGGCACAAGCTCAACACGCAGGTCGACTATGCGCAGAAGCGCAAGAGCCTGATCACCAGCTACCGGGTGCCGGGCTTCCGTTGGCTGGACGGTTGGTACACCTATGCGGTCAGCGCCTACGACGAGCAGACCGACTACATCGACCTGCGCAACCTCAAGCTGATCGCCAGCCGCAGCGGCGAAATCAACGAGAACCTCACCGCCATCGTCTCGATGAACGCGTTGCGCGAACGCTGGCGCTACAGCTCGGGTGACCAGTTCAACGACGCGGTGTACCAGTACTCCACCTTGGTCTACCCGCAGCTCACCGCTGACTACGTCAATGTTGACGACAAGAGCTTCCCGCGCCGGGGCATCAGCGGCAATGCCACCCTGCGCGGCGGCATCGAGGGGGCCGGTTCGGACACCAGCTTCATCCAGGCTGACGCCACCCTGCGCTGGTACATACCGCTGGGCGAGAGCGACCGGCTGATCCTGCGTGGCCAGGCTGGTACCACCTGGACCAGCGACCTGGTGGCCATGCCGCCCAGCCTGCGTTATTTCGCCGGTGGTGACCGCTCCATCCGCGGCTACGCCTTCCGCGAGGTGGGCCCGCGCACGCCGGCCCCGGACAAGTACGCGCTGGGTGCCAAGAACCTGGTGGTTGGCTCGGCCGAGTATGAGCATTACTTCGGCGGCGGCCCCTGGGGCGGCGCGGTGTTCGTGGATACCGGCAGCGCCTTCGACAACACCATCGACCTGCATACCGGCGTCGGCTTCGGCGTGCGCTGGAAATCGCCGGTGGGCCCGGTGCGCATCGACATCGCGCACGGCCTGAACAGCCCCGATTCGCAGTTCCAGCTTTATCTCAATATCGGAGCGGACCTGTGAGCACGCGCCCCGACGAGGTCACCCCGGAAGAACGCGAAGCCCGCATCGCCGAGCTGCGTGCCAAGCGCAGGGCGCGCATGCGCAAGCTGGCGGTACGCAGCGGCATCACCGTCACCGTGCTGGTGCTGCTGGGTTTGTTCGCGCTGTACTGGCTGCTGCAGACAGTGGCCGGGCGCGAAGTGCTGATGGCGCAGGTGGTTGCCCGCTTGCCGGCCGGCTCGTCGCTGACCTGGAGCAAGGCCGAGGGCCCCTTGGCCGGGCCGTTGATCCTGCACGATCTGGATTTCCGCTACGAAGACCTGCATTTCACCGCTGCCAAGGCCTACCTGGACCCGGACATCCGGCCGCTGCTGGGCCGCAAGCTGCGCCTGGACGCGCTGCGCATCACCGATGCCACGCTGGAATTGGGGCCTTCGGAAGACAAACCTTTCGAGCTGCCGCGCTGGCCGGACGTGCTGCCGGCCATCGAGCTGCCGCTGGCCTTGCAGGCCGACACCATCGTCGTCGATGGCCTGCGCATCACCCAGCTGCAGCAGCCGATCATCGACATCACCCGCATCCGCGGTGGCCTGGAAGCGGCCAATGGCGAGTTCACTGCCAGCCAGCTCAAGGTCAACAGCAACCTCGGCGATTTCCGCATTGACGGCCATTACCTGCCGCGCAAGGACTACGCCACCGATCTGACCGTGCGCGCGCTGATGCCTGCCCGCCCCGGCCAGTCCGCCGCACGGCTGGGCCTGGTGGCGCGCGGGGACCTTGCGCATATGGAAGTGGCCTTGGCCGGTTATGCACCCAAGCCGCTGCATGCCAGCCTGATCCTGGATGGTCGTACCGATCCGGTATGGAAGGTGGCCGCACGCAGCGAGCAGCTGGACATCGGGCAGCTGGTGCCGGCGCAGTTCCTGGCCGAGGCCCCGGCGCCACTGGCGCTGGATTTCACCGCGCGGGGCCGTGGCGGCAAGGCGCAGTTGCAGGGCCGTGTGCGCCAGGGCGAGAACGAGCTGGTGCTGGCACCGTCCAATGTCGCCATCGAGAACCAGGTGCTGACCGTGTCGCCGCTGGTGGCCGAGGCCTTTGGCGGCAGCGTGCGCTTGCAGGGCACGGCTGATTTCAGTGATGCGCAGAACCCCGGCTTCCGTTTTGCAGTGGTGGCCAACCAGCTGACCTACACGCCCGAACCCGATCCCAGCCAGCCCGACAGCACACCGGTGCCGTTGCACCTGAAGGAAGCGCGGCTGGGCGTGGCCGGCAACCTGAAGAACTGGGCAGCCATCGGCAAGGCCGAGGTGGCGCGCGAGGCACAGGACGCCAATCTCGATTTCGACGTGCGTGGCAACGACCAGCAGGCGCAGATTGCGCACCTGAAGGCGACCACCCCGGGCGGCGAACTGACGCTGGCCGGTTCCGCCGCGTGGGCGCCGGAATTGAGCTGGGACGTGGACGCCAAGCTGGCCAGTTTCGATCCGGGCTATTTCGCGCCGGGTTGGGAGGGCAACCTGTCCGGCAGCCTGGCCTCCAAGGGCAAGCAGTTGCCGTCACCGGCCGGTACCGAGGATCTGCGCTTTGAAGCCACAGCCGATATCCCGCAGCTCAAGGGCCGCCTGCGCGGGCGCAATGTGGACGCACGCGCCAAGCTGGCGCTGCAGGGTACCCAGGGCGAAGGTGACGTGCGCCTGGTGATGGGCGACAGCCGCATCGAGGCCAAGGGCAAGGTGGGCGACCGCCTGGACGTGGATGCGCGGCTGGAGCCGCTGCACCTGTCCGATCTGTTGCCCAGTGGCAGCGGCAGCGTGGCCGGCACCCTGCAGCTGCGGGGTACCCCCAGCCAGCCGGACATCACCGCCGACCTGCGCGGCAGCGGTCTGCAGTGGGACGACTGGAAGGCCCAGCAGATCAGCATCAATGGCCGCTTGCCATGGCAGGGCAGCAACGGTGCGCTGGAAATCCACGGCAGCGCGATCGAAGTCGGCATGCTGCTGGACCAGGTACGCATCAACGCACGCGGCAGCATGCAGGACCTGCAGCTGGAGGCCGACACCCGCAACGACATGGGCGCGCTCGCGCTCAGTGGCAGCGTGCGCCAGCAAGGGCAAGCCTGGCGTGGCGAACTGGCCTCGCTGCGGGTTGCCCCGGTCAAGGGCGCGCCGTGGCAGCTGCGGCAAGCTGCTGCGTTCAACGTGCAGGGCAGCAATTTCACCCTGTCCGATGCCTGCCTGGGCTCGGATACCGGCGGTGCGTTGTGCGTGGCTGCCAACTGGCCGCGCGAGGGCCTGCAGCTGCGCGGTGACGCCCTGCCGCTGGCACTGGTGCAGCCGTGGTTGCCGCCCAACGAGGGGCGCCGCATCCACCTGCGTGGTGAGGTGACCATCGACGGCAACATCCGCCCGCGCGGCAATGCCTGGGAGGGCGCATTCAAGCTGGCCTCGGCCGAAGGCGGCATCCGCCTGGGCGACAACGCCCGCGGCGAGCTGGTGCGTTACGACCACTTCTCGCTCAACGTCGACATGCAGCCCAATGCGATCAAGGGCTACCTCGGTGTCGGCTTCCAGGGCGATGGCTTCGTCGATGCCAAGGTGCAGACCGGCTGGGAGCCCAATGCGGCACTCAACGGCGAGCTTTACCTCAACATGTCGCGGCTGTACTGGATCGAGCTGTTCTCGCCGGACATCGTGCGCCCGCAGGGCCTGATCGAGGGCCACGTGAGCCTGCGTGGCACCCGTTCGCAGCCCAGCCTGGGCGGCGAGGCCACGCTCAGCAACTTCACCGGCGAGTTCCCGGCGCTGGGCCTGACCCTGAGCGAGGGCAAGGGCAACTTCATCGCCCAGCCCGACGGCTCGGCGCGTATCCGTGCCTCGGCCAAGACCGGTGGCGAAGGTGCCTTGCAGGTGGACGGTGGCCTGTCCTGGTTCGGTGACGCGCAGCCGCTGCAGCTGCATATCTTTGGTGACAACGTGCTGCTGGCCAACACCAGCGAGCTGCGCGTGGTGGCCAACCCGGATCTGAACTTCACCCTGGCCGGCACCGCGATGGAGCTGCGTGGCAGCGTGCACGTGCCCGAGGCCGACCTGGACCTGGAACGCCTGGACCGTGGCACCTCGGTCTCCGAGGACATCGTGGTGCTGGACCCGGTTGACCCGGAGGAAGGCCCGTCCTCGCCGCTGGACATGGACCTGACCGTCAGCCTCGGCAACAAGGTCAAGATGAGCGGCTTCGGCCTGAAGGGTGCATTGACCGGCAAGATGCAGGTGCGCGCGCGCCCGGGCCGCGAGATGACTGCCAATGGCGGCCTGGAAGTCAGTGGCCGTTACAAGGCCTACGGCCAGGACCTGACCATTACCGACGGGCAACTGCTGTGGAACTACGGCGTGGTCTCCGATCCGCGCATCAACATCAAGGCGCAGCGCGAGATCGGTGATGTCACCGCCGGTATCCACGTCACCGGCCGCGCCCAGGCACCGAAGGTGGAGGTTTGGTCGGACCCGGCGATGTCCCAATCCGAATCGCTGGCCTACCTGGTGCTGGGACGCAGCCTGAGCATGGCCAGCAGCGACCAGGCCCAGCAGGTGAACGCCGCCTCGGCGGCGCTGTCGGCCGGCAGTGGCCTACTGGCCGCGCAGGTCGGTGCCAAGCTCGGCCTGGATGATGCCGGTGTCAGCCAGTCGCGCGCGCTGGGTGGCTCGGTGATCGGCGTGGGCAAGTACATCACGCCCAAGCTCTACATCGGCTATGGCGTGTCGCTGGTCGGCAGCGGTTCGGTGCTGACCCTGAAGTATCTGCTGCGCCGCGGCTTCGACATCGAAGTGGAATCGTCCACGGTGGAGAACCGTGGTTCGGTGAACTGGCGCAAGGAAAAGTAAGGCCGGCCGGCCAGCGCCGGCCGTTGGATCAGCGGCTGGTGCGGCGTCCGCGCCAGCTGTCCAGTGCTGACAGTGCCGCTGCCAGGAAGGCGCTGAGCTGGCCGTACGGGGCCTTCAGCGTTGGCAGCGCCGAGGCTGCCAGGTACACCGCGAACAGCAGCAACGGCGCATAGCGGACCACGTTGGGCTGGTTGCGGAAGGCCACCGTGAAGCTCAGCCACAGCGTGCCTGCGGCCAGAAAGCTGCCGACCAGGCTATGGTCGGTGAACCGGATCAGTGCCAGTGCCACAACCGCCGCCAGTGGAATGGTGGTGCCGCGCCGCGTAGGCGCCAGCAACCATTGCAGGCCCAGTTTCCAAGGCAGCCAGCCGATGCCCAGGGCCAGGATCAGCACGAAGCCACCTGTGCCCAGCGTTAGCAGCGGGGTGGGGTCGGGCGTGGGCTTGTCGGGCTTGGCGGCTTCCATCAGGTAGACCGCCAATGGCAGCAGCAACCACAGGCAGCCGGCCAACGCGCCACGCAGCAGGCCCAGCTTCAGGCGATTGCGGGTCAGCCGATCCTCGCGCGCTACATCGTCCCAGAAGCGCACTTGTTCGGGTTGCACAGGAGGCTGTACCACCTCGTCGGGCGCCAGCACCTGCAGGGTGGTCTTCATGGCGGTGACGCGTGAGGGATCCAGTGCGGAGAACAGCGCCGGCAGAGGTCGCCATGGGCGGGTCAGCAGGCGGCGGCGCTTGCGTACCTCGGGCAGGGTAACGCCGACGGGACCCACACGGCGCAGCTCGGCCAGCAGCGCCAGTTCATTGGCTTCGTCTGCCAGCCAGCGTGCATGCAGCTGCTCGCGCAGGCGCAGCAGGGCATAGGCATCGATGGGGCCATCCACCTGGTTCCAACCGAAGGCCTCGGTGATCTGCTCGAAGTTGTCCCTGCCCATTGCGATATCGGGAGCATTGAACAGCAGTTCGGCCAGGGGCCGTGCAATAAGCTGTTTGGCTGACAGCGACCAGAGTTCCGGGCGCTGTTGCAGCCACTGGGCGAAGCCGTCCTCGTCCAGGCGGCTGGCTGCGCTGGCGATGTGCTGCGGCAGCGTTGCAAGTGGCAACAGGTCCTCGTGCAGGGGCGGTGTATCCGCCCCCGGCGCGATGGCTGCAGGCGGATCCGTGGCGACGGCTGCAGGTGTGAATGCAGGTGCGTGGGCTGCCAAGGCCTCTTGGTGGTGGCTGTCCGGCGGCTGCTGGTGTTGGCGCTCGCGATACCACGCCAGCGCCGTCTGGTAGGCCGCATGCAGTTGCTGGAAGGCTTCGGCGTCGTCATCGGGCCGGTTGCTGCGCAGCAAGCGCGCATAGGCCCGCTTGATGGCGCGCTCATCGGCACTGGCATCCAGCTCCAGCAACTCCAACGCCCAGCTCACAGCACCTGCTCCAGTTCGTCCAGGGCGCGGCCCAACTCTTCGCGGTGTCGTTCGATGCGATGCAGGTCCTGGCTTTCCAGGCATTGCTGGAACTGCAGCAACCAGCCCTGCAGCTGGTCACGGTGCATCACATGTTCAGCGTACAGGCGCTCGGTGCGCGCAACCAATGCCAGGTTGGCCTGCTGCTCACGCGGGTGCACCTTCAATGCGTCCAGCGCCTGCAGACGTTGACGGATCTGCGCCGGTGACAGCACCCCCGGGTTCTGTTCAAGGATCAGTTCGTAGTGCTTGCCAGTGGCATCCTCGGTCACCTCCACCTGCAGGATGCCGTCCACGTCATAGGTGAAGCGCAGCGTTACCGAACGCTGGGTACCACCGGCCGCCGCCAATGGCACCTTCAGTTCACCCAGGCGGATGTTCTTGTCCACGGTCGGGCTTTCGCCCTGGTAGACATCGATCAGCAGGAACGCCTGTTCGGCGGTGAGCGGAAACAACTGGTCTTCACGGCTGATGGGCACCACGCTGTTGCGATGGATGATGGGGTGGAAATAGCCGCTACGCTCCTTGCCATCCGGGCCGATACGCGAGACCTGGGTACCCAGGGTGTAGGGGCAGACATCGGTCAGCACCACTTCGTCCAGGGCGCTGTCGCGTGCCTTCATGCCGGCTGCAACGGCGGCCCCCAGCGCGATGGCCTGGTCCGGGTCGATGTGGCGCAAGGGCAGGCGGCCGAACATGCGGGTCACCAGGCGCGCAATCATCGGCATGCGCGCGGCACCGCCGACCAGCACGATGTCGCCCAGGGTTTGGTGGTCCAGCCTGGCGTCGCGGATGGCCCGCTCAATGGGCAGGCGCATGCGCTGCAGCAAGGGCTCGCACAGCTGGGCGTAGCGGCTTTCGTTGATCGACCACTGCAGTTCGCGGCCGGCCAGTGTCAGTGCCAGGTTGGCATCGCCACGACTGCTGAGTTCGCGCTTGAGCTGCTCCAGGTGCTGCTGCAGGCGGGCGCGATCGGAACGCTCCAGTTTGTCGAGCTCCAGTCCAAGATCGTGGCAGCAGGCCTGGCTGAGCACCGCCAGGAAATCCTCGCCGCCCAGGAAGTTGTCACCGGCGCTGGCGTGGACTTCGATGACACCGTCGAACAGCTCCAGGATGGAGACGTCGAAAGTGCCACCGCCCAGGTCCAGCACCAGAATGCAGCCCTCCTTGTCCTGCTGCTGCAGGCCATAGGCCAGGGCAGCGGCGGTGGGCTCGTTGATCAGTCGTTCGACGCGGATGCCGGCCAACTCCCCGGCCGCACGGGTGGCCTTGCGCTGCGCATCGGAGAAGTAGGCCGGCACGCTGATGATGGCTTCCTCCACCTTGTGCCCCAACGCGGCTTCGGCATCGGCCAACAGGGCGCGCAGCACCAGCGCGGAAAGCTCCTCCGGGCGGAACCGATGCGGGCCCAGCCGGGTTTCGCGGTCACTGCCCATCCAGCGCTTGAAATGGGCAACGCTTTCGCCGGGGTGGCTGACCAGTCGATCACGCGCCGCCTGCCCCACCAGCACCGCCCCATCGGCAACGCTGACCACCGACGGCGTGAGCACCTGCCCATGCGGGTTGGGGAACAGTACCGGGCCGTCGGCGCCATACATGCCAATCAATGAATGCGTGGTGCCCAAGTCGATGCCGACAATCATCCGTGACGCCCCAGTCCTGGTTGTTGCACCGATTGTAGGCATGCGCGCGGCGTGGGTGCGATCTTGCCGAAGATGCGCACATGACTGCCGGCGGTTGCCGGCCCCGGACGGGGCGGCTACTGTCGGCGGCTGTTCTGTAATCCGCTGGAGTTCCGATGACGCGCAAACCGCTTGCCGCCGCGCTGGCGCTGGGCATGAGCCTGGCTGCCACCGCCCACGCCAACGAAGGCATGTGGATGCCCACGCAGCTGCCGGAGCTGGCCAGGACGTTGAAGGAAGCCGGCTTCAAGGGTGACCCGAAGCAGCTGGCCGATGTCACCGCGCCCCCGCTCAGCGCGGTGGTGCGGGTGGGCGGTGGTACCGGCTCGTTCGTCTCCGACGAAGGCCTGCTGCTGACCAACCACCACGTGGCCTATGGCGTCATCCAGTACAACGCCAGCAAGGAGCACAACTATATCGACGACGGCTTCATCGCCCAGGGCCGCGACGACGAACGCGCTGCCAACCCGGATTACCGGGTGCTGGTGACGGTGGGCTTCGACAAGGTCACCGATGACGTCCTCAAGGACGCCCGCGGCAAGACCGGGCGCGACTACTACGACGCCGTGGAAAGCGCGCGCAAGCGCATCGTCGCCGACTGCGAGGCCGAAGGCGGCGTGCGCTGCTCGGTGGCCAATATGTATTACGGCAGTGATTTCTACCGCATCCGCCAGCTGGAGCTGACCGACATCCGCCTGGTCTATGCACCGCCGCGCGCCATCGGCAACTACGGCGATGAGATCGACAACTTCATGTGGCCGCGCCACACCGGTGATTTCACCCTGCTGCGCGCCTATGTCGGCAAGGATGGCAAGCCGGCCCCGTACAGCAAGGACAACGTGCCCTACCACCCGCCGGCACACCTGAAGATGTCGCTGGAAGGCCCGAAGGAAGGCGATTATGCGATGCTGGCCGGCTACCCGGGCATCACCTACCGGCTGCGTACCGCCGACGAATTCGCCAGCCAGATCGACACCGTGCTGCCGCGCCGGGTCGAGGTGTTCCAGCAGCTGATCGACGTGATCGAGGCGCAGGGCAAGGGCAATGCCGATGCCCGCACCCGCTATGCCTCGCAGCTGCAGTCGCTGAAGAACAACCGCAAGCGCGCCGCCGGTGAACTGGAAGGCCTGCTGCGCAGCGACGCCAAGAGCCAGCGTGCGCAGGACGAACAGGCGATGCTGGCCGATGCCGATGGCAAGTACAAGGCCGATATCGATGCCTTGTTTGCATCGTTGGCCGAGGGCCGTGAAGCCGGCAGCAGCGAGTTCCTGGTGGGATTGATGTCCAGCCAGACCCAGCTGCTGCGCTCGGCCTTGCTGCTGGAGCGCCTGCGCGTGGAATCGCTCAAGCCCGATGCCGAGCGCGAGGCCGGCTACCAGCAGCGCGACCAGGCCTTGATCGAAGGCGTGCTCAAGCAGGTGCAGCGCCGCTACGACCCGACGGTCGAGAAGGCGCTGCTCACGGCATTGCTGACCCGCTACCAGCAGTTGCCCGATGCGCAGCGTGATGCGCATTACGACAATCTGTTCGGACGTACGCCGGCCGAGCTGGCCAAGCATCTGGATGAACTGTACGCGCAGACCAGGCTGGGCGATGAGGCGCAGCGCCTGTCGCGCTTCGAGGCCGCGCGCAAGGGTGGCTTCATCGAGGCCGATCCGCTGGTTTCGGTGGCCTCGGCCCTGGTGATGGCCCAGCTCAATGCCGAGCGCGAGAGCAAGGCACGCGAAGGCGAGCAGCTGCGCCTGCGCCCGTCCTACATGCAGGCGCTGTTTGCCTGGCGGGCCAGCCAGGGCCGGGCGGTCTACCCGGATGCCAACAGCACCCTGCGCATCAGCTACGGCAAGGTCGAGGCGCTGCACCCGCGCGATGCGGTCAGCTACTCGCCGGTGACCACGGTGGCCGGCATCGTCGAGAAGAACACCAATACCGTGCCATTCGACGCGCCCAAGCCGCTGCTGGCAGCCATTGCCAAGGGTGACTTCGGCAGCACCGCCGACCCGGCCCTGAAGACCCAGACGGTCAATTTCCTGACCAACCTGGACACCACCGGCGGCAACTCCGGCTCGCCGGTGCTCAACGCCAAGGGCGAGCTGATCGGCCTGAACTTCGATTCCAACTGGGAGTCGGTCAGCGCCAGCTGGTGGTTTGATCCGCGCTACAAGCGTGCCGTGCACGTGGACATGCGTTATCTGCGCTGGCTGCTGGCCAAGGTGTACCCGGCACCGGCACTGCTGCAGGAAATGGGTGTGCCGGCAGAATGAACAGCGGACGGGCGTCACAAACGTGGCGCCCGTCGCGTTCAGAAATCACCTGTACCTCGTTATGTCGGTAACTGACATTACGCTGAGCTAGAATTCTGGATACACGAGGGCTATCAAGCCTCTGTCCAGGAGCGTGTGTGGCATCACAAATGCATCTGAATACGGCACCGCCGTTTGGCGGTGCCTCGGCATTGCAGCCGTTGCGGATATGGATCGTTGGCAAGCTGGACGTGGTGTTGCCGCTGGAGCGCTACGGTGCCCAGGTTCATGCATTGGACAATCTGCAGTCGCTGTATCGCGAACTGGCCATCGTGCCCTGCGACATCGTTCTCATTGATGTCGCCTATGCGGAAGACAGCCTGGCGGTGACCCTGGAACACCTGCGCCGCCGCGAGGATCTGGGCATCGTCCTGCTGGTCGACGAGGAACGCCCCCAGGCCATCAGCCACGGACTCTGGGCCGGTGCCGATATCTGCCTGCCGCAGCACACCGATCCCGATCTGCTGGCAGCAAAGCTGTACAGCCTGCGCCGGCGCCTGCCCGGTGAACCGGCCCAGGTGCACGAGGCCAACCTGGCGGCCGCACCCGCCAACGGTGGCTGGGCGCTGGAATCCGATGGCTGGGACCTGCGGGCGCCCAGCAACCAGGTGTTGGCGCTGACCGAGGCAGAACGGGCCTTTCTGCGGCTTGTTTTTTCAAACCCTACTGAGACGGTGGCACGTGAGAGCCTGATCGCCGTCCTGACCGACCAGCCCTGGAATTTCGATCCGCACCGGATCGAGGTACTTGTCCACAGGCTGCGCAACCGGGTGAAGTCCGGCACCCAGTGCACCCTGCCCATCCGCGCAATCCGCGGCGCTGGCTACCGGCTGACGCTGTAATTCACACTTTTTTATTTAAATTCAATTCACGAAGTTGAAGGCATCGAGTTCATTCTTGGCCTGTGGATAGTTTTGTGAATAACCCGTGAAATCAGTGTGATAACTGCGTGATGAGAGTGGCTGCCAACTCGCATCGAGAGCAAGTGAGAGCGTTTGTCATGCAGCGGAACTGAATAGGCGCTGCCGCGTCGTAAGAATCCCCGCCATCACAAGCGCCTCACGGCGCTGAATGCGTGGCCCGTTTTGGGGCGGGCCACCGGACGTAATTGAACTTTCCGGGCTGCCAGTACTGGCGGCCCGTGCGCGCAGCGTTTGCAAGAGGCTTACCGATGTACATCCAGTCCGAAGGTGAAGTGGTCAAAACCTTGAAGTCAGGCGCTGAGTCCGCTCATCGCCGAGCAGGGCGTTGGGCGCAAATCGCAGTTTGGAAGCATTGGGCGGTGACGCTGCTGCTTGTCATGGCGGGCATGCTGCCAGTCGCTGGGGCGATGGCAGCGGTGATTCCCCAGGAAGTAACGCCGCCGACAAATCTCGGTGTCGAGATGAAGGCGGATCTCGCAGTCCGCTGGGATACCGTGCCGGTCAGTTCGGGCGGCACATTCACGCTGAAGCTGCCGGCAGAGGTAACCGTCGAGCCCGCAGATGCATTGGCGGCAGGTTGCACCGCCCCGGTGCTGGGAACGCTTACCTGCACCATTCCGACGGGGGTCATCGACGGAACCCTGCGCGTACAGGTCAAGGGTGTGCAGTCTGCGCAATCGCTGAGCTTTGTTGCCACCGGTGATGACACGGAAAAGACCAGTGCCAGTAACAATACCGGCAGCGTTACCCCCAGCGGCGACCTGACCGTCACCAAGCTGCGGACGTTGCCGGTTGGCAATGTGGTCGCCAGCGGCAAAATGAGCTTTGAACTGAAGCCGCGCATCGGCGGCCTCAATGCAGACATCCCTACAGGTGCGTCGATCAAAGTGGTCGACAGATTGCCAGGCGGCGTCGGTCAGTTTGAAGCGACCAGCGCAGCAGTGAGTGCGGGGCCGGCGACCAGCTGTGTGATCGACAAGCCAGCGCACACGGTCACCTGTACCTACACTGGGCCACTGCTGGCCAGTAGCTTCGCCAATGCAAGCATTGTTGTAGAGGGCGTGCAGAAGGCGGAAGGCCGCTTTGACAACAATGTAGAGATCGTTCCGGTCAGCGGCTATCTGGATCGGGTGGTAGATGCAAACAACAAGGATTCGGTGGACTACACCGCCGGTCCAGGTACCGACATCCAGGCGTTGGCAAGCCTGTCCGCCGGTCCGCACCTGCCCGAGAGCAATGCGACGCTGACGCTGACTTACAAGAACAATGGTCCGGTCACCTCGACCAATGGCAGCATCGAAGCGTTGATCCCGGATGGCTTTGTCATCGATAACGCCAATTTGCCGCCGGGCTGTTCGTTGGCATCCAATGTCCCATCCCCCGGGCAGACGCTGACCTGCCAGGTCAATGGCACCTTGGCCGCAGGTAGCGACAAGCCGTTCGCCATTCCGGTAAAGATGCCGCCTACGCCTGGCACCGGGAGCATTGCGGTCAAGGTCAATCCGGACCCCAGTTTGGCCGACGGTGACCCGACCAACAATACGACCAGCGTGAACTACACGGTCGATACGCCGTTGGCCGACCTGAACTTGAAAAAAGAAAAGCTCAACTCCACCGGAGCTGCGATTACGGGTCCGCAGATTCCTGGCACCCAGATCACCACCAAGCTGACATTCACCAATGCGGCTACCAGCACCGGCACCTTGAGTTACAGCCCGACGGCACCGTTGGTGGTGCTCGATTTCATGCGTCCGGAAGAAATCGACGCGGATCTACTCAGCAATGTATCGAATGGCTGGGCCTGCAGCGTCCGTACCGCCACGACCGCCAAGGAGCTCGTGGCGCGGCCATCCACCGGCCATACAAAAATTGTGGAGTGTAAAAATCCGGGTCCTGGAACGCTTGCTATCGGGCAAGCGCTGAGCATGTCGTTCACCACGACAATCGCTCCGATGGCGACGAACGCGCCACCGGTCACGATCAATGACAAGGCCTGCGCGTCCACCACGGCAATGGATATCCTGGGCACGCCATCAAGTGGTCGTCCGTACCCAGAGGACCAGAACGCAGGCAATGACTGCAGGGAAGCCGGTACTAATCTGGTAGCAACGCCGGTTGGCAAAGTTACCGACAGCGGCAAGATCGATATCGTAAAACAGGTTTCAAAGGACAACAGCAGCTGGTCCGAGAACGTCGTTCTCGGCAATCTGGAAACGGATCTGTACTGGAAAATCGAGATCACCCGCCCGACGGGCAGCGACGTGTTGCCGATCCAGACGCTTGACCTTGTCGATGATCTGCCCGGCATCTCAAGCCTTCAGCATGCGCTCACGCCGGCGATCAACGTCACGATTGATCCCAGTTCCAACGGTTACAACGCTTCGGCATCCACCTGCCCGACGTCAATCCAGGCGGGTAAAAAAAACCTGACGTGCAAATTCAGTGATGTAGTCGCCGGGGCGAAAATAATCCTGACGCTGCATGTAAAGCGCGAGCTTGGTGATGCAGATGCCACGTGGTCAGCAGCCAGCGGAAGCGGCCACTGGGTGCTGAACAACAAGGCAAGAATCAGCTCGCCCAATGCGGTGCTGAGCGGAACGGTGGAAGATGGCGCCACGGCCGAGATCGCGCCGCGTCTGGATGTGCGCATCACCAACAAAATTGTCAATCCAGGCTCGCCCGCAATCGGACAGCCGATAACCTTCTCGATCAGTGCGGAGAATCGTGGGCCGTTCGCGATCACGGGCGTCGGCGATTTCGTGGTGGTAGATGATATCTACACCGGCGAGGCAACCTTGGCGCAGCCGTCCTACGACCTGAGTGCCGGGCCGGCGGCTGTGACCGCGGGCACCGACCCCAGGCTGACGTGTGAACTGCTGCCGGGTGTTCCCGATGTCAACCACACGCGTGTGCGTTGCAGTAACAACAAGACGATTCCGGCGAACAACACCGCCCTGGTGAAAATCAATACCCAGGTTATGCGGCCGGCGCTGACTCCCAGCACTTACCCGTTGGGTAGTGTGGTCTACGACACCAGCAAGGCCATCAACACCGCCAGTGTGCAGTTGGGTGCTGGCATCTGCGAATGGAACTCCGAGATATACAGCGCGGGCGGTGTGAGCCATCCGGTGAGTACCGCCTGTGGCGACGCCAGTGCGCTTGGCAACAACGCGTCTACGCTTAAGTTCCAGATCACCACGCCGGACTACGACCTGGTGCAGGCCAAGGAGGCGATCTTCCCGGTAGGCCGGACTGATCGGATCTTCTATCTGAATGAGGAGCTCCGGTTCCGCTTCACCATCAGCAACGGCGGCTTGACGCGCGCCGAGGCGGTGAAGATGACCGATTTCCTTGATCCGCAGGCAGGCTATGACCTGCAGTTGGTCAGCACCACCGGCGAAAACATGAACGCTGGCACCGTGCTCAGCGGTCACAGCAAGGTGGCGCGCGCTGTCAGCTGCAGCCAGCCTGCGGCAGACAAGGTGAGCTGCACGTTTACCGACAAGGACTATCTCGGACCGAAGGAGCAGCTGGACTTTGAGCTGCGCTTCAAACTGGTCGATAAAAGTGGCACCACCAATACGGCCACCACACGTGTGAGCTTTGGTGATACCGCGATGGTGTGCTCGTCCGGCAGCCAGGAAGACGCCACGACGCCCAACGGCTATGAGCACAAGGGCTGGTGCACGAAGGTGGTGCACGAGGACAACAACAACAATGCGCGCATCAATGGATCGGTCTGGCCGCGCGGTGATCTGACCGTCAGCAAGACCACCGATCTGCCGCCCGGCAGCAAGATCGATACGGGCGACGTTGTGCCGTTCACCATCACCTTGACCAACAACGGTCCGGATACCGTTGCCCGCCTGCGTATGGTTGATACCTTGCCCAACGGTTTCGAGTGGGTGACCACCAGCGGCCATACGCCGCTCGCCACGGTCAAGGGCGCCGCGAGTATCACGTCTGCGCTGGCGATTAGTAGCAGTGTGCCGACAGCGGGCACAGGCAATGTCTGCTATCTCTCCGGCAGTTCAACCAACCCCATCACAGACGGTAGCCAGCATCAGCAGATCACCTGTGACCTGCTGGGCAATTTCCCCAACGGCGCTGCCAATGGTGTCGAGGTAAAGCTGTGGGCGCGTCCGGTGCCTGGCGTATATAGCGGGCCCTATGCAACGCCCGTCAAGAACAAAGTCAAAGTGTCGCCGGGGCGTGATGAGAATGACGCCGAGGCGTTCAAGGAGCCCGATACCACCAACAACGACGCTGAGTCGGATGTAGAGGTCAAGCAGGCGGCCAGCATTGGCGGTCGCGTGTTCGCCGATGCCAACGACAACGGCGACCAGGATCCTGGTGATGCGGCCATTGCGGGTGTTGAGCTCACGCTCATTGGTGTAGATGCCAATGGCAATACCATTGCATTGACCACGCTGACCAACAGCAGCGGCGATTACCTGTTCCAGAATCTTCCGCCGTCGGACGCAAGCGGCTACACGATCACCCAGAAGCAGCCGAGCGGCTACCCGGTCAATGGCGTAGCCCAGCCCAACACGGTGCGCAGCATCCGCAACGGCAGCAGCATCGGTGTGACCAGCAAGGGCACGGCGTCCAACCCGGACAACGCCACCAGTGTGATCAGTGGTGTTGTGCTGAGCTCGGGTGGTACCGGCGTGATGTTCGATTTCCCTGAGCCGAATGAACGTCAGCTCAGTGGTTTCGTCTACATTGATCAGGACAACTCGTTGACCTTCAATGCCGGCGATGCGCCGATTGCGGGCGCGACACTGACCCTGCTTGAGGTGGAAACCGGTCGTGTGCTGCCGCCGGTTACCACGACCAACACCGGTGCCTATACGTTTACCGGTCTGTCCGCAGGTAAGACCTATGTAGTGAGCGAACCGCTGCCGGGCAGCCCGGCGGGCCTGGTTGATGTGCCCGCAGCCGTGAACCCCGGCAAGATCGGCGGCACGCTGTGCGCGCGCACCGTGTGTATTCCGGGTGCGGGCACGGCAACCGATGAAAGCCAGATCAGTGGCATCAAGCTATTGGCCGGTGACGGTACCGAGTTCAACTTCGGTGAGAACCTGAAGGCTCCGATCAGCGGTGTCGTCTTCCTTGATAGGAAGGCGACAGCGGGTGACTTTGATGGTGGCAGCAACGACGTCGGCATTGCCGACGTGGATATCGCCATCAAGGTCAAGGAAAACGATGCCTGGGTTACAGTCTATACCGGCAAGACCGACGGCAACGGTGCATACAGCTATCTCGATGCGGTTGTTGGCAAGGAATACCTGATTGAAGAGGTAGTCCAGCCTGCAGGCCTGGGCCAGAGTGTTACCAATCCGGGCAACTCGATCACCATTGCCAAATTGCCCGTTGCGGGCCAAGGCGACAACAACTTCGGTGAGAAGGCTGCGGTGCTGTCCGGCGTGGTTTACCTGGATAGCAACAACAATGGTGTGCAGGATGGCACTGAGCCCGGTTTGGCGAACGTTGTGATCAGCCTTCCAGCCGCGGTCAAGAACGCGCTGGGCGCGGACCAGCTGACCGCCATCACCGACCAGAACGGAAACTACAGCTTCCCAGACCTGTTGGCGGGCACCTATACGGTGACGCAGCAGAGTGAACAGCCGGTTTACGGTGGTGCAACTACCCACAACGGCAAGACCACCGAGGGCAGCACCGGCGGCAGGCCGACACCGGTGAGCACGGTGCCGAGCGCCATCAGTGATATCCCGCTGACCGCGGGTGGCAGCTCGGTGCTGAACAACTTCGGCGAAATACTGGTAGCCGCCATCAGCGGTTCGGTCTACGTGGACCGCAACGACAATGGCAGCTTCGACGCCGCCGATGCGGGTAACGTCAACTCGGCGCCGAACGGTGGCATCGTCGGTGTGGTGGTGGTGTTGTATGAGGCTGATGGCACGACCGAGATCACCCGTACCACCACCGACAGACAGGGCGGTTACAGCTTCAGCAACCTGCCGACCGGCGTCGGTTACGTGGTCAAGGAACTGCAGCCGACCGGCTATGCCGAGGGCAAGCAGAACAGCAGCAACAGCATCAGCATCGGTACCTTGCCGGTGGCCGGTGTCACCGGTCAGAACTTCGGCGAACTGTTGGGCTCGCTGGCAGGCCTGGTCTACGAGGATTTCTCCGGCACTGCGTCGAACAACAACAATGGCCGCCACGATTCCGGTGAAAAGATCATCGGCGGAGTGACCTTGAGGCTGACCGGCACCGATGCCAATGGCGACCCGGTCGACCGCGTTGCCACCACGGATACCAGCACCGGTGCCTATAGCTTTGGGGACCTGCTCGCTGGCTCCTATGTCATCACCGAGACCCAGCCGACGGCCTATATCGACGGCAAGCACACCGTGGGTACCATCGGTGGCAGGGCACAGGGCAGCAATGCCGTCGCCAATGTCATCAGCGGTATCACGCTCGCTGCCGGGCAAAGTGGCATCGATTACCTGTTCGGTGAGCTGGCCAATGCGCCGATCAGCGGCACGATTTACATCGACCGCAACAGTGACGGCAAGCAGGACGCTGGTGAGCCGGGCATCCCCAACATCAGCCTCACGGTGGAAGTGGAAGACGGCCCGGGCAACTGGGTGAAGGTGCCGGGTCCGGCCATCGTCACCGACAACAATGGCCACTACACCTATCCGGACGCCGTAACCGGCAAGAACTACCGTGTCACCGAGACGCAGCCAACCGGTTTGGCTGACGGCAAGGAGAACGGCACCGTCAATACCGGTACCGCGAACGTCATCGTCATCAACAACCTGCCGTCGACCGGCTCCAGCGGCAACAACTTCGGTGAGATTGCCGCAGTGCTGTCGGGCGCGGTCTATCTGGACAGCAACAACGATGGCATCAAGGATGCCGGCGAACCGGGTCTGCCGAATGTGGAAGTCACCCTGCCTGCCGGAACCAAGGACGCCCTGGGCAAGCTGATTGCCAAGGTGGTCACCGATGCCGATGGCAACTACATGTTCCAGGACCTGCTGGAGGGCACCTACACGGTGACGCAGCAGCTTGCACAGCCGCTCTACGGCGGTGCAACCACCCACAACGGCAAGACTACCCAGGGCAGCACCGGTGGTACCGCGTCGCTGGTTACCGAAACGCCGAGCGCAATCAAGGGCATTCCGTTGTTGCCGGGTGAAAGCTCGGTGGACAACAACTTCGGCGAAGTGCTGGTGGCCAGCATCAGCGGTACCGTCTATGTCGACCGCAACGACAGCGGCAGCTTTGATGGTGCTGACGCGGGCAGCCACAACTCCGCGGCCAACGGCGGCATCGTCGGCGTGGAAGTCGTGCTGTACGAAGCCGATGGCGTGACCGAAGTTGCGCGCATCGTCACTGATGCACAGGGCAACTACGCCTTCACCGATCTGCCGGTGGGTGTGGC
This sequence comes from Stenotrophomonas sp., assembly GCA_032112995.1. Classification (GTDB taxonomy): domain Bacteria; phylum Pseudomonadota; class Gammaproteobacteria; order Xanthomonadales; family Xanthomonadaceae; genus Stenotrophomonas. The sequence goes on from DAMCTY010000003.1 coordinate 27,025, forward strand.
CTATGTGATCAAGGAAACCCAGCCGGTCGGCTATGCCGAGGGCAAGGAGAACACCAGCAACAGCATCACCACGGCGGTATTGCCGACGGCCGGCGTCAGCGGGCAGAACTTCGGTGAGACCCTGGCCGCATTGGCGGGCGTGGTCTATGAAGACTTCTCGTCCAACGCTACGGGCAACAACAACGGCAACCAGGACAGCGGTGAGGCCGGTATTGCCGGCGTCACCCTGACCCTGAGTGGCACCGACGCGGCAGGCAACCCGGTCAATCGGACGGCAACGACCGATGCCAGCGGCGCTTACAACTTCGGCGATCTGCTGGCCGGCACCTATACGGTGACCGAGACCCAGCCGACCGGTTACGAGGACGGCAAGCACAAGGCCGGCAACGCCACCGTGGCCGGCAGCAATGCCGTGGCCAACATCCTGTCGGACATCGGCCTGGATGCAGGCCAGCAGGCCAGCGGTTATCTGTTCGGCGAGCTGAAGAAGGCGCCGATCAGCGGCACCGTGTACGTCGATCGCAATGACAACGGCGACCAGGATGGCAGCGAACCGGGTATCCCGGGCGTGACCATCACCATCACCAGCAACGGCCCGGACGGCGTGCCTGGCGGTGGCGACGACGTCAGTGTGACCATCACCACCGACAGCGACGGCAACTACAGTTGGCCGGACGCGCTGCCGGGTGTGGACTACACCATCACCGAGACGCAGCCGTCCGACCTGGCCGATGGCAAGGAGAACGGCAGCAACACCATCACCATCACCAACCTGCCCAGCACCGGCGTGCAGGACAACAACTTCGGCGAGAAGGCCGCGGTGCTGTCCGGCGTGGTCTACCTGGACAGCAACAACAACGGTGTGCGTGATGCCGGTGAACCGGGCCTGGCCAACGTGGAAGTCGCCTTGCCGGCCAGCGTCAAGAACGTGCTGGGCGTGGCTGCACTGACGGCCACCACCGACAATGACGGCAACTACGTGTTCCAGGACCTGTTGGCAGGCACCTATACGGTGACCGAGCAGGCGGCGCAGCCGAGCTACAACGGTGCAGCGACCATCAACGGCATCACCACTGTCGGTACCACCGGTGGTGCGGTGACGTCGGTGACGACCGTGCCCAGCGCGATCAGCGGCATTCGCCTGGCTGCCGGCGGCAAGTCGGAGCAGAACAACTTCGGCGAAGTGCTGCAGGTTTCCATCGCCGGTACCGTGTTCCTGGACGTGAACAACGACGGTGCCCATGCGGGCGCAGGCGAGAACGGCCTGGCAGACGTGGTCATCGAGCTCACCGGCGTGGACGATGTTGGCGCCACCGTGGCGCTGAGCACCACCACCGACAAGGATGGCAAGTTCAGCTTCGAGGGTCTGCGCCCGGGCAAGTACAGCCTGACCGAACCCACCCAGCCGACCGGTACCGCCAACGGCATCACCACCGCCGGCACTGTCGGCGGTACCGCCACCGGTGTCGCCACGCCGGTGACCACGGTGCCGAGCGTGATTGCCGACATCGACCTGAGCACCCCGGGCAGCGCCTCGGTGGACAACCTGTTTGGTGAAATCCCGCGCAGCAGTGGCATCAGCGGCAAGGTGTGGGAAGACAGCAACAACGACGGCGTCGTGGATCCGGGCGAGAAGGGCCTGGGCGGCGTCACCGTGGAGCTGGAAGGTACCGCCATCGATGGCACCCCGATCAAGGTGACGGTGACCACCGATCCTGACGGCAACTACAGCTTCACCGAGTTGCCGCCGGGCACCTACACGGTGATCGAGCCGAACCAGCCGCCGGGCACCCTGGATGGCAAGACCGTGCCGGGCAGCACCGGTGGTACGCCGACCGCACCGGGCACGCCTGCGTCCAAGATCAGCACCATCAAGGTGGGCGTGAACGAGACCTCGTCGGACAACAACTTCGGCGAGATCCCGGTCGGCAGCATCGCTGGCTACGTTTACAACGACAGCAACGATGACGGCATCAAGCAGGGCGACGAAACCGGCTACGCCGTGATCGACGTCGTGCTCACCGGTACCGATGACCTGGGCAACGCGGTCAACGCGTCGGCCAAGACCGATACGCAGGGCCACTACGTGTTCGAAAACCTGCGTCCGGGCACCTATACGGTGACCGAACCGACGCAGCCGGCCGAGACCCTCAATGGCCTGACCACCGCCGGCACCATCGACGGTGTGAAGTCCACTGCCAAGGTCACCGGCAAGGACACCGTGCCTTCGGCGATCGACGGCATCGTGTTGAAGCCGGGCAACAACGCCATCGACAACAACTTCGGTGAGATCGGTGATTCGCCGGACATGCTGGTCAGCAAGTCGTCCAGCACGGTCAAGTTCACCGTGAACAACGTGGCCACCTACACCATCCGCGTACGCAATGGTGGGCAGAAGGCATCCTTCGGCGAATACCTCGTCAAGGACCGCTTGCCGGCGGGCCTGACCCTGGCCGAAGTACCGGCCGGCAACGGTTGGAACTGCAGTGGCGCGGTCGGCGACGGCCGCTTTGAATGCCGCAGTTCGGAAGTGGTGGCTGCGGGTACGACCTCGTTGTCCGACATCACCGTCAAGGTGAACGTGCTGGAGGAAGCGGCCAAGGCCGGTACCGTCAACAACGCCGTGCTGATCGAAGGCGGCGGTGAGAACGAGTTCCGTACCCCGACCACGACCGAGCGCGGCACCTTCGAGGGCAATGTCACCGACCTGCCGGTCTGTGATGCAGCCATCACCCAGAACGTGTGCCGCGTGCAGAACGAAGTGCAGCTGGCCGCGTCCGTGGGCGGTACGGTGTGGTTCGACATCGGCAGCGACGATGCGCTGCTTGATGGCGGCGACGAACGCCTGCAATCGTGGGTGGTGGAACTGGTTGACCCGGCGACGGGTGCAGTCAGCAAGACCGCCACCACCGCGGTGGACGGCAGCTATCGCTTTGCCGACGTGATCCCGGGCCAGACCTGGAACATCCAGTTCCGTGATCCGGCCTCCGGTGTGTTGTGGGCCTGGCCGGTGAACAAGGAAACCGCCGGTGGCATGGGCGTGTCCTGTGATGCCGACAAGGCCATCAGCGGTGGCGGCGCTTCGGCATGCCGTATCAGCGAGAACGGCGCCAGCCAGTTGCAGGTCGTGCTGCCGCCGGGTGCGCACCTGCCGCAGCAGAGCTTGCCGGTGGATCCGTCGGGCGTGGTCTATGACGCCACCACCCGCGATCCGGTGCCGGGTTCGATCGTGACCCTGTCGCCGGTGGGTGTGTGCAACGGCTACGACCCGCTGACCGCGGTGCTCAATGCCGCTGCCGGTGGCTACCGCGTGGAAGGCAATGCCATCTCCATGACGGTGGGCAACAACGGCTACTACCAGTTCATGTTTGGTCCGGCCGCGCCGGCACGTTGTGAGTTCCGCCTGACGGTGACCCCGCCGGGTGGCTACCAGTTCGTGTCGTCGATGATCCCGCCGCAGGATGGCTCGCTGTCCCCGGCCGGTGCAGCCGGCAGCAACCACCTGGTGCAGCCGCAGGCGACCGCGCCGACCGGTGCGGTGGGCACGCCCACCCAGTACTGGCTGACGCTGTTCTCCGGTTCGGCCACGGCCGGCATCATCCACAACCACATCCCGCTGGACACCGCCGAGGCTACCGGCCTGGTCATCACCAAGACCGGTGACCGCCAGACTGCCGAGATCGGTGACACGGTGCAGTACACCATCACCGTGCGGCAGACCGCCGGCAGCGCGCTGGCGACGGTCAACATCGTCGATACGCTGCCGCGTGGCTTCACCTACATCGACGGCACTGGCCGCGTGGGTGGCCGTGCCGTGGAGGATCCGCTGGGCAAGCCGGGCCCGCGCCTGGGCTTCAACCTGGGCTCGCTCGATGTCGGTGGCCAGCTGGTGCTGACCTACCGCGTGCGTGTCGGCGTGGGTGCGCAGCAGGGTGATGGCGTCAACCGCGCGCAGGCACATGGCTGCTCGATTGCCGGTGGCTGTATTGATCCGGTCAGCCTGACCCCGGTGCCGGGCTCGATTCCGTCCAACCGTGCCGAGTACCGCGTGCGTGTCACCGGTGGCGTGTTCACCGAGGAAGCCTGTGTGCTGGGCAAGGTGTTCGTGGACTGCAACAACAACCACGTGCAGGACGAGGAAGAGCTGGGTATCCCGGGCGTGCGCATGTACTTCTCCAACGGCACCTGGATGGTGTCCGACTCGGAGGGCAAGTACAGCTACTGCGGCCTGACCCCGCAGAGCCACACCTTGAAGGTGGACCCGTCCACCTTGCCGGTGGGCGCCCGCCTGACCACCAGCAGCAACCGCAACCTGGGGGATGCCGACAGCCTGTTCCTGGATCTGAAGAACGGCGAGCTGCACCGTGCCGACTTCGTCGAAGGCAGCTGCTCCAACCCGCTGCTGGAGCAGGTCAAGGCACGTCGTACCCAAGGCGAAGTGCGTGCACCGGAAACCGAAACCGGGCAGTCGCAGCTGCGTTTTGACAGCAAGCCCGCCCGTGCGCCGCAGCAGGCCACGGACTCGTCCAAGCAGGGACCGATCGTGCAACCCCGACCCAACCCGCCGTCCGCGGCGGCCCAGCAGGAGGTGCAGCCATGAGCCGCACCCGCCTGCACAAGATGCCGCGCCTGAGCCTGCTGGCCTGCGCGTTGGCCACGGCCACCGTGCCGGCGTTGGCCCAGAACGTGGGCAGCAGCACTCGGTTCACCCCGGTATTGGGTGACAGCACCACGCTGTATCCGCGCTCGCTGACCAGCCTGGACACGCCGCCGGAAGTGGTGGCGGCGCGTTCGGGTGAAGCCGACTACAGCCGCAATGCCGGTGTCGACCGCGTTTCGGTGGAAGTGGATCGCGATGGCGTGCCGGCCGATGGCCAGACGCCGGTGCACATCACCGTGCATCTGCTCGGCGCCGACGACAAGCCGCTGGCCGGCAAGTCGTTCGTCACCATCGAGCACAGCGGCGGCCGCATCCGCCTGCCGGGCTCGCGTACCGACGAGTTCGGCCCGGGTGCCAGCGACGCCGACAAGGTGATGCCCGGCATCCAGGTGGAAGTGGAGAACGGCGTTGCCGAGTTCGACCTGATCGCTCCGCACGATCCGCAGGACGTACTGCTGCGCATCACCGCCGGTGGCGAAACCGCCGAAGGAACGATCGGCTTCCTGCCGGAGATGCGTGATCTGCTGGCCACCGGCCTCATCGAAGGCGTGCTCAACTTCCGCAACAAGAGCAATGCCAGCCTGATCTCGCCGGTGCAGCACAACGATGCCTTCGACCGCGATATCCGTCGCTGGGAGAAGCAGTTCAACAACGGCAAGGCCAACGCCTCGGCGCGCACCGCGTTCTTCGTCAAGGGCCGCATCAAGGGTGAGTACCTGCTCACCGCCGCCTATGACTCTGACAAGGATGTGCGCGGCCGCCTGCTGCGCGACATCCAGCCGGAAGAGTTCTACCCGGTCTACGGTGACTCCTCGCTGCGCGGCTTTGATGCGCGCTCGGCCGAGCGCCTGTACGTGCGCGTGGACAACAAGCGCAGCTACCTGCTGTACGGTGATTTCCAGACCGGCGATACCCTGGCCACCAGCAGTGGCGTGGGCGGCAGCGGCCCCATTCCGCAGCGCAGCCTGAGCACCTACAACCGTACCGCCACCGGCCTGGGCTGGCACTTCGAAAGTGAGCGCGTGCGCAGCAATGTGTTCGCCATCGAGGACTCGTTGCGGCAGGTGATCGAGGAGTTCCGCAGCCAGGGCAGCGGCCCGTATGCGCTGCGCAACAATGCGGTGCTGGAAGGCAGCGAGCGCGTCGAGATGATCGTGCGCGACCGCAACCAGCCCTCGCGCATCGTCTCGGTGAAGTCGCTGGCACGGCTGGTGGATTACAGCTTCGAGCCGTTCTCCGGGCGCATCCTGCTCAACCAGTTCCTGCCGTCCTTTGACAGCGACCTCAACCCGGTGTCGCTGCGCATCACCTATGAACTGGACCAGCAGACCGATAAGTTCTGGGTGGTCGGCGCCGATGGCCAGTTCAAGCTGACCGACAAGCTCGAAGTGGGGGCCTCGGCGGTCGAGGACCAGAACCCCTATGCCGAGTTCAAGATGGGCAGCGTCAATGCCGGCTATCGCTTTGGCCAGAACACCATGCTGGTGGCCGAGTTCGCCCGTACCCAGAGCGAGGTCAATACCAACTCGCTCAACCAGGTGACCTCGCAGGGCTTGAAGGACGTTACCGGCCAGGTTGAAGGCGACGCCTGGCGCGTCGAGTTCGCCCATGACGGCGAGAAGTTCGACGCCCGCCTGTTCGGTGCGCGTACCGACCCGGAGTTCAACAACCAGGCATCGCCGCTGTACGGCGGCCGTGGCGAATACAACGGTCGCCTGTCCTACGCTGTTGGCCCGCGCCTGGAGCTGTATGTCGAAGCCTTGCGCAGCGAGGACCGCAATCCGGATGGCGGCAAGCGTGATGCCGGCGGCGCCGGCGTGCGCATCGGTGCCACCGAGCGCCTGACCCTGGACTTCGGCCTGCGCAGCATCCGCGAGACCATCGGCATCACCTCGCCGTGGTCGAGCACCGGCTATGGCTCGCTGTCCGGTCTGACCGGCGGCTTTGCCACCGGTTCGGGTGGCGGCGCGCTGGGCTACGGCCAGCAGGCATTGGATCCGGCCACCGGCCTGATGGTGATCAACAGCGGCAGCAACGGTGACACCCTCACCAGCGACCTGCCGGTTGGTACCAAGCTGGAATCGGACAGCGCCCGCGTCGGCATCGGCTACCGCTTCAACGACAAGTTCAGCGGTGGCGCCGAGTACGAGCAGAGCATCAGTGGCGAAGACCGCAACCGTGTTGCTGCAGGCCTGGATTACCAGTTGTTCGAACGCAGCCGCGTGTATGGCCGCTACGAGAAGCAGACCGGCCTGACCAGCGCCTATGGCATCACCACCACCGACCGCGAGGCCGATGCGCTGGTGTTCGGTATCGACAGCAGCTACATCCGCGACACCCAGGCGTTCTCCGAATACCGCCTGCGTGATTCCATCAGTGGTCGTGATGTGCAGGCAGCCTCGGGTATCCGCAACAACTGGGACATTGCCAAGGGCCTGCGCCTGAGCAGCTCGATCGAGCGCGTCAACGTGGTCGATGGTGACACCGGCGACAGCACCGGCCTGGCGCTGGCGTTGGATTACAGCGCCAACCCGCTGTGGCGCGGCGCGATCCGTGCCGAGCACCGCATCTCCGAGGACGTGCCGGGCACCGTGGACACCAACGAGGCGTTCAAGACCTCGTTGCTGCAGTTCATGGTGGCGCGCAAGCTGAGCCGCGACTGGACGTTGCTGGGCCGCAACTACCTGCTGGCCACCAACTACGAAGAACGCGGTGACGTGCTGCAGGACCGCTTCCAGATCGGCCTGGCGTACCGCGACACCGACCGTAACCGGGTCAACGCGCTGATGCGCTACGAGTACAAGCTCGAGCGCGATGAAAGCGGCCTGACCCTGCTCAACGGGGAAGTGGTGGATGGCACCAGCCAGGACGTGCGCACCCGTGCGCACATCATCTCCACCCATGCCGACTGGCACCCGTCGCGGCCGTGGTGGCTGACCGGGCGCATTGCCGGCAAGTGGCAGCGTGACCAGTTCGCCTATGGCGATGGCAGCCGCGTCAACAGCAGCTTCAATGCCGTGCTGGTGTCTGGCCGTATCGTCTATGACATCACCGAGAACTGGGACATCGGCGTGCTGGGCTCCACCTTCCGTGGCCAGTACGGTGCCAACCAGTACGCCTACGGCGTGGAAGTGGGCCGCCTGCTGCGGCAGAACCTGTGGTTGTCGGCCGGCTACAACTGGACCGGCTTCGAGGGCGACCGCGACCTCAACGGCTACGAATACACCCAGCAGGGCCTGTTCCTGCGCCTGCGCTTCAAGTTCGACGAAGACCTTTTCCGCCGTGACCCGGTCCGTTACCGCGACCCGGCCCGCTGAGGACGACACCATGACCTTTATGCAAACCAAGAACCGTCCGCTGCGCACCTTGTTGGCCCTGGCTGCGTTCGCTGTCGCCGGCAGCGCCGGCGCCCAGCAGACCCAGCTCAACCCGCAGGCCAAGCGCATCAGCGATGAAGCCATCCACGCCGACCTGCAGTCATACGAGGCAACCCAGGGCCGCATCCAGGCCTTGAACGACGCTGGCCGCCCGATCCGCGACTATCACCTGTCCAAGGCGCAGTGCTGGCTGGACGTGTCGTTCCACGAGTACACCCGCAACGACCGCAGCGCCTTCCCGCAGGAAGCACTGACCGAGTCGGAAAAGCTGATCGTGGACATGGAGAACGGCGTCTCCCCGATCCCCACCGACACCGCCCTGGTCAACGATGCCAAGTACCTGCGTGCTGACCTGTGGCAGCGCCTGAAGGGCATCCACGGCACGCCGGGCTTTGCCTGTGCGGCGCAGAAGGTGGCCTGTGGCGAGGTGGAGCTGGTGCATGCCGGCAATGAGTTCAACCAGCAGCAGTGGCGCCACTCCAAGCCTTACATCCAGATCGCCGAAGACCTGGTCAACGAGGCCGAGACCGCTGCACGCCTGTGTGGCGTCGACCCGGCCGGCCCGGTGCTGGCACCGGTGGCGGCAGGCCCGTTGATCGCCAACGTGCTGTTCGAGTTCGACCGCGACGGTTACAAGGACATCCGCACCTATTCGCTGGAAAGCGTGGACCGCGCCCTGGCCACCATTGCCGGCGAGAAGCGCGAGCTGGCGGGCGTGACCCTGGTTGGCCATGCCGACCGCATGCAGGGCAATGGCTTCGACTACAACCAGGCCCTGTCCGAGCGTCGTGCCAAGACCGTGCGTGAGTTGCTGATCGGCCGTGGTGTTGCTGCCGAGCAGATCCGCTACGAGTACCGTGGTGATACCCAGCAGGTGCAGCAGTGCGAAGGCGTGAAGCCGCGTGCGGCCTTGTTGGAATGCCTGTTGCCAAACCGCCGCGTGGAAGTGCGGTTTGAGTTGGCGCAGTAAGTTCAGCGCGATGTGTTGATCGACAACGCCCCGGCAGTGCCGGGGCGTTGTTCGTTTGGGGCAAGCGAGCGGGAAGGTCTTGCTGCGAAGGCGCTCTGCCCCCTCACTTGCGCCGCAGGCGCAGGGGAGGGGTAGGCGAGCGCAGCGCGTGGCTTTAGCCGAGGGAGTTACCGGCGAGCGAAGTCCTGCGTGCAATGGCTGCTGCGGCAAACAGCACCCCTCCCCAACCCTCCCCTGTGCTTCGCACAAGGGAGGGAGCCAAGCGCTGCGATCTTTGAGTGCACGCAATCCACCCCCTCCCTTGCGCCGCAGGCGCAGGGGATGGCTGGGGAGGGGTAGGCGAGCGCAGCTCGCGGCTTCAGCCGAGGGAGCTACCGGCGAGTGCAGTCCTGCGTGCAATGGTTGTTGCGGCGAACCGCACCCCTCCCCAACCCTCCCCTGTGCTTCGCACAAGGGAGGGAGCCACGCGCCGCGATCTTTGCGTGCACGCGATCCACCCCCTCCCTTGCGCCGCAGGCGCAGGGGAGGGCTGGGGAGGGGTAGGCGAGCGTAGCTCGCGGCTTCAGCCGAGGGAGCTACCGGCGAGTGCAGTCCTGCGTGCAATGGTTGTTGCGGCAAACCGCACCCCTCCCCAACCCTCCCCTGTGCTTTGCACAAGGGAGGAGCCAAGCGCCGCGATCTTTGAGTGCGCATGATCCACCCCCTCCCTTGCGCCGTAGGCGCAGGGGAGGGCGGCAGGCGGCCGCCTCCAGACCCTTTGCCTTGGAATGGCTACACTGGCCCGGCTAAGTCGCACGGGAAATACCCTTGGTCTCCAGCTGGATCCTGCTCCTGGTCTCACTCGGCTATGCCGCGCTGCTGTTCGGCGTGGCGTGGTGGGGCGACCGTCGGCCGCTGTACCCGGACCGTCCCTGGCTGCGGCCGGTGGTCTACAGCCTGGCGCTGGCGGTCTATTGCTCGTCCTGGACCTTCTACGGCGCGGTCGGCTCGGCGGTGCGCTACGGCATCGGCTACCTGCCTATTTATCTTGGCCCGCTGCTGCTGCTGATCTTCGGCTGGCGCATCATCGAGCGGCTGGCGCTGATCGCCCGCAGCGAGAACGTGGTGTCCATCGCCGACTTCATCTCCTCGCGCTTCGGCCGCTCGCGGCGATTGGCGGCATTGGTGGCCTTGATCGCGCTGATCGGCGTGGTGCCCTACCTGGCGCTGCAGTACAAGGCTGTGGCGATGAGCCTGCAGGTGCTCAGCGGCGATGCCGCCGGCAAGGGCTTCCTCACCGATCCGGCGCTGTATGTAGCGCTGCTGATGGCCTTGTTCGCCATCCTGTTCGGCACCCGCCAGGTGGATGCCACCGACCACCATTACGGCATGATGCTGGCCATCGCCGTGGAGTCGATGATCAAGCTGGTGGCGATGGTGGCGGTAGGCGTGTTTGCCTATATCTGGCTCACCGACCGCGGCGAGTCGGTGGTGGCCTCGGCGCGCACCCTGTTCGAAGGCATGCCGCCGGTGGGCTTTGTCTCGCAGACCCTGCTCAGCTTCCTGGCGCTGATCTGCCTGCCACGCCAGTTCCACGTGGCGGTGGTGGAGTGCGGCAATGCCGGTGACGTGCGCCGCGCCCGCTGGATGTTTGGCGGCTACTTGATCCTGATCTCGCTGATGATCGTGCCCATCGCCACCGCCGGCGCGGCGATGTTCGGTACCGGCCTGGCGTCGGACGACACCCTGGTGCTGGCGCTGCCGATGGCAGGTGGCAGCACCGCACTGGCGCTGGTGGCCTATGTGGGCGGTTTCTCCGCTGCCACCGGCATGGTCATCGTGTCCTCGATCGCGCTGGCCACGATGATCAGTAACGACCTGGTGATGCCGCTGCTGCTGCGCCGCAGTGGCGACCACCGCGAAGCGGCCAATGTCGCCTCGCGGGTGCTGTGGATCCGCCGCCTGGCGATCCTGTTGCTGGCGCTGGTGGCTTACGGTTACTACCGCGGCAGCAACAACGACACCATGCTGGCCGCCTACGGCTTGATGGCCTTTGCCGCCGTGGCACAGTTCGCGCCGGGCTTGCTGGGTGGCCTGTACTGGCGCGGTGCCAGCCGCCGCGGCGTGGAAACCGGCATGGTGGTCGGCTTCCTGGTCTGGGCCTATACCCTGCTGGTGCCGGCGCTGAGCCACGGTGGCTGGCTGGATGCGACGCTGTTGGCCCACGGCCCGTTCGGCATTGGCTGGTTGCGGCCCCAGCAACTGTTCGGCATCACCGGTTGGGATCCGCTTACCCATGGCACCTTCTGGTCGTTGCTGCTCAATACCGTGACGATGCTGCTGGTGTCGGTGCGCTCGCGCCCGGACGTGGCCGAGCGGCTGCGCGCGGCACCGTTCCTGGACCCCTATGCCAAGCGTCCGGTGGTGGCCGGTGACTGGCCGGCCCACGTCAAGGTGCGCGACCTGCTGGCGCTGGCCACCCGCGTGATTGGCGACAACCGTGCCCGTCGTGCGTTTGGCGAGCAGGCGCAGCTGCTGGACCGCGAATTCCAGCCGGCCGCCGCGGCTGACCGCATCTGGGTGCAGTTCACCGAACGCCTGTTGGCCGCCTCCATCGGTGCGGCCTCGGCGCGCCTGCTGCTGACCAGCCTGCTGCGTGGTTCGGGCATGGACCTGGGCGAAGTGGTGGCGGTGCTGGACGAGGCCGGCCAGGAACTGCGTTTCAACCGCGAGATCCTGTCCACCACGCTGGAAAACATCAGCGCTGGCGTCAGCGTGGTGGATCCGGAAATGCGGTTGACCGCGTGGAACCGGCGCTACCAGCAGATGTTCGGTTACCCGGACGGCATGCTCTACGTCGGCCGCCCGGTCGCCGACCTGATCCGCTACAACGCCGAACGCGGCGAGCTGGGCTCGGGTGACATCGAGGTGCAGATCAACCGCCGTATCGGCTATATGCGTGCCGGTTCACCGCATGTGTTCGAGCGCACCGGTGCTGACGGCAAGGTGATCGAACTGCGCGGGCAGGCGCTGCCGGGTGGCGGCTATGTCACCAGCTACAACGACATCACCGATTTCAAGAACGCCGAGCAGGCGCTGCTGGAAGCCAACGAAACACTGGAGCAGCGCGTGACCGAGCGCTCGCAGGCCGCCGAAGCGGCGCAGCAATCGAAGACGCGCTTCCTCGCCGCGATCAGTCACGACGTACTGCAGCCGTTGAACGCAGCACGCCTGTTTGCTTCGGCGTTGCGCGACAGCCTGCCGGAGACCGACGAGCAGCGGCATCTTGCCGAGCGCGTCGATGCCTCGTTGCGTGCGGCCGAAGAGCTGCTGGACGGCCTGCTGGATGTGTCGCGGCTGGATGCCGGCGGCCTGCGCCCGACCATCACCGATTTCGACGCCAGCGTGCTGGTGCGCGAACTGGCCGCGCAGTACACGCCGGTCGCGGCCGGCCGTGGCTTGCGCCTGCATGTGTTCGCACGTAGCGCATGGGTACGCAGTGATCGTCGGTTGCTGCGGCGCGTACTGCAGAACTTCATGGCCAATGCACTGCGCTACACCCGCACCGGACGCATCGTGCTGGCCCTGCGCGTGCGCGGTGAACAGGTGGAACTGCAGGTATGGGATACCGGCCCCGGTATTCCCGAGCACCACATGCAGCAGATCTTCAACGAGTTCCATCGCTACCAGCAGCCCTTCGACTGGGGCGAGCAGGGCCTGGGCTTGGGCTTGTCGATCTGCCAGCGCATTTCGCGCCTGCTCGATCACGGCCTGAACGCACGCAGCCAACCCGGCCACGGCAGCATGTTCTCCATCACCTTGCCGCGTGTGTCCACGCCCGCCCAGCCGCCGCCGCTGCAGCGCCAGCCCACGGCGTTTGGCGGTGACGACTCCCTGGCCGGCATGCGCGTGCTGTGCGTGGACAACGACCAGGAAATCCTCGACGGCATGCGTGCCCTGTTGGGCCGCTGGAAGGTGGAGGTGATTGCAGCCAGCACCGTGGACATGGCGCTGGAAAAGCTTGCCGAGCAGCCGGACGTGATGCTGGTGGATTACCACCTGCATGACCGCTTGGACGGGCTGGACACCCTGGTCGCGTTGCGCGAAGCCGCAGGGCGGCCACTGCCCGGCGCCTTGCTTACCGCCGACGGCCGCGACGAGCTCAAGCGGCTGGCGCGCGAACGCGGCTACCGGGTACTGACCAAGCCGGTGAAGCCGGCCTCACTGCGTGCCTTCCTGACCGCGCTGAACGACCCGCGCCGACGCTGACAGCGCACCGGTAGTGCCGAGCCATGCTCGGCAAGGGGCTTGCCCAGCAAAAAGGCTAACCCTCCCCAGCCCTCCCCTTCGCTGCGCGAAAGGGAAGGGGGCAACAGCGGTAGTGCCGAGCCATGCTCGGTAGGGGGCTTGCCCAGCAAAAAGGCTAACCCCCACCAGCCCTCCCCTTCGCTGCGCGAAAGGGAGGGAGCAACAGCGGTAGTGCCGAGCCATGCTCGGCAGGGGCATTGCCCAGCAAAAAGGCTCACCCCTCCCCAGCCCTCCCCTTCGCTGCGCGAAAGGGGAGGGGGCAACAGCGGTAGTGCCGAGCCATGCTCGGCAGAGGAATTGCCTACACCAATGCGCTGAGGGCGCGCGGCACGATGCCGGCATGGCGATGCCCTCGCGGCTTACGCCGCTCCTGCCGCCGATGCCGCAGCATGCAGATGTTCGTACAGAATGGTGCAGCCGATGATGATCAGGATCACGCCGCCAATGATCTCGGCGCGCTTGCCGGCCAGCTGGCCCAGCACGCGGCCCAGCATGATGCCAAGGGTCACCATGGTCATCGTGCACAGGCCGATCACCAAGGCCACCACGCCGATATGCACGTCCAGGAAGGCCAGGCCCACACCGATCGCCATCGCGTCGATGCTGGTGGCAAAGCCGGTGGCAGCCAGGGTCCAGAAACTCTTGTGCTGCTCACCGCTGGCGTCGTCCTCGCCGCCCGCATCTTCTTCCGGCTTCAGCCCGGCCACGATCATGTGCACGCCGAGAATGCCGAGCAGGCCAAAGGCGATCCAGTGGTCGAAGGCCTGCACGTACTGCGAGGCTGCACGCCCGGCCAGCCAACCGATGATGGGGGTGATGGCCTCGATCACGCCGAAGATCAGGCCCGCCCGCAGCGCATCGGAAAGGCGTGGTTTGCGCATGGCCGCACCCTTTCCCACCGCTGCGGCAAAGGCATCGGTGGACATGGCGAAACCGACGAGAAGTATGGACAAGGGGGACATCGCAGTTACCGGGTCGGGCGGACACAAACGACATGCGTCGCGCCCAACCGTCGTTGCGCACGCATGCCGCTGGTCTCGCCAACCGGGTCTGGCTGTCCACGCCACGGCGCACTGGCCGAGTATGTTGACGTGGACGCTTCCATTGCTGGAAGCAGGCTACTCCCCAAGGGAGCGCGGATTGTAGCAGCAAGCGGCGAAAGCGGCTGCTTGGACTGTTTGTGGGAGCGGCGTAAGCCGCGAAGCCGGTAGATTTATGCTGCTGGACACATTGCCATTCAGAAATCTGGCTGTTTGCGGCTGTCTGGAATTCCCGCTATCTGCAGGTTCGCTGGCTTCGCGGCTTACGCCGCTCCCACGAGGGCTTTTCGCTTCTGCGGCAGCTCAGTCTTCTTCCGGCGGCAATACGATGGTGTCGTCGTCGATGGCCAGCTTGCCGGCCATCAGCACCGCCTGGGTGCGGTTGGTGACGCCCAGCTTGCGCAGGATGGCGGTGACATGGGCCTTGATGGTGGCCTCGGACACGCCCAGATCGTAGGCGATCTGCTTGTTCAGGCGGCCTGCGCCCAGCATCTGCAGTACCCGGAACTGCTGCGGGGTCAGCTCGCGCAGGCGCTGGCCGACTTCGCGTTCCTCGTTCGGCGTAGGCGGCACGTTATGTGCCTCGGCCGGGGCCCAGCGCTCGCCATCGAGGATGGTGCCCAGGGCATGGCCGATCGTGTCCGAGTCGGCGGATTTGGGGATGAAACCGAATGCCCCGTGATCGAGGGCGCGGCGCATCACCGTCGGCTCCTCGCGTGCGGACACCACCACGATGGGCAGTTGCGGGTGCAGCGAACGCAGGTGCACCAGCGCGTTGAAGCCTTGTGCGCCGGGCATGTTCAGATCCATCAGCACCAGGTCGGCATCGGGGTGTTGCTCGGCCAATGCGTACAGTGCTTCCACGCTGTCGGCCTCCATCAGCTGCACGCCAGGTATGACACGTTGCACCGCGCCCTTCAGGGCTTCGCGGAACAGCGGATGGTCGTCGGCAATGAGCAGGGTAGGCATGGGGCGAGTAGTGAGTGATGAGAAGTCAGGAGTGAGAGCTTGGATCGTCCTGCCCGATGCTACCGCTGTTGCAACGGGCAGGACAGCCGAACATCGGTGCAGAAGGAGGAGTGAAGGTGCCGGCTGCACTTGCGGTTGCCGTCACTCACTCCTCGCTCCTCATCACTCACTTCTGGTTGTTCCTTCAGCGGACCTTGCGCTCTTCCACCAGCGACGCCACCACCGACGGATCGGCCAGGGTCGAGGTGTCGCCAAGCTGGTCCGGTGCGTTCTCGGCGATCTTGCGCAGGATGCGGCGCATGATCTTGCCCGAGCGGGTCTTGGGCAGGCCCGGCGCCCACTGCAGGTGGTCCGGCGTGGCGATCGGGCCGATCTCCTTGCGCACCCAGGCGACCAGTTCCTTCTGCAGTTCGTCGCTCGGGGCTTCTTCGGCCACCAGGGTCACATAGGCGTAGATGCCCTGGCCCTTCACGTCGTGCGGGAAGCCGACCACGGCCGCTTCGGCCACCTTCGGGTGCGAAACCAGCGCGCTTTCCACTTCGGCGGTGCCGATGCGGTGGCCGGACACATTGATCACGTCGTCCACGCGGCCGGTGATCCAGTAGTAGCCATCCTCATCGCGGCGGCAACCGTCGCCGGTGAAGTAGCTGCCCGGGTAGGTGCGGAAATACGTGTCGATGAAACGCTGGTGGTCACCGTAGACGGTGCGCATCTGGCCCGGCCACGAGTCGCGGATGATCAGGTTGCCTTCGGTGGCGCCTTCCAACGGCTCGCCATCGGCGCTGACCAGGGCCGGCTGCACGCCGAAGAACGGCAGCGTGGCCGAACCCGGCTTCAGGTCGACCGCGCCCGGCAGCGGCGAAATCAGGATGCCGCCGGTTTCGGTCTGCCACCAGGTGTCCACGATCGGGCAGCGTGCATCGCCAACCACGTCGTAGTACCAGCGCCAGGCTTCCGGATTGATCGGCTCACCCACGCTGCCGAGCAGGCGCAGGCTCTTGCGCGAGGTGCGCTTGACCGGCTCCTCGCCTTCGCGCATCAGCGCACGGATGGCGGTGGGCGCGGTGTAGAAGATGGTGACCTGGTGCTTGTCGATCACGTCCCAGAAGCGCGAGGTGTTCGGGTAGTTGGGCACGCCCTCGAACATCACCGAGGTGGCGCCGTTGGCCAGCGGGCCGTAGACGATGTAGCTGTGGCCGGTGACCCAGCCCACGTCGGCGGTGCACCAGTAGATGTCGTCCTCGCGCAGGTCGAACACGGCTTCGTGGGTATAGGCCGCATACAGCAGGTAACCGCCGCTGGTATGCAGCACGCCCTTGGGCTTGCCGGTGGAGCCGGAGGTGTAGAGGATGAACAGCGGATCTTCCGCGTTCATGCGCTCGGGTTCGCACTCGGCGGCCTGGGTGTCCACCACGTCATGGAACCAGCGGTCACGCGGGGCCTGCATGTCCACCGCGCCGCCGGTGTGGCGCACCACCAGCACGGTTTCCACCGAGTTGGTGCCAGGCAGCTTCAGTGCGGCATCGACGTTGGCCTTCAGCGGTACCTTCTTGCCGCCGCGCAGGCCTTCGTCGGCGGTGATGATCAGCTTGCTGCCGCAGTCGCCGACACGGTCGGCAATGGAGTTGGCGGCAAAGCCACCAAACACCACCGAGTGGATGGCACCGACGCGGGCGCAGGCCAGCATCGCCACCGCGGCGTCGATGATCATCGGCAGGTAGATGGTGACGCGGTCACCCTTCTTGATGCCGAGGTTGCGCAGCGCGTTGCCCAAGCGGCATACGCGTTCGTACAGTTCGCGATAAGTGACCTTCTGCGCCGGGCTGTCCGGGCCATCGGGCTCGAACAGGATGGCGGTCTTGTCACCGCGCGTGGCCAGCTGCCGGTCCAGGCAGTTGACGCTGACATTGAGCTCGCCGTCCTCGAACCACTTGATGCGGAAATCGTCGAGCTGGTAGCTGACGTTCTTGATCTTGGTCGGCTTCTTGAACCAGTCCAGCCGTTCGGCGGCCTTGGCCCAGAACGCATCGGGGTTTTCGACCGATTCGCGATACAGCTGCTGGTACGTGTTCTTGTCGATCCTTGCCTTTGCGGCGAATGCGGGATCAACGGGATATACATCAGTCATGGCAACCCTCACCTTTGCACTTGTAACCAATGAATGCGCTCTGTCGCGGGACAGAGGCGGACACCCCAAGTGTGCCGCATCCACCCCCCATCGCGCTGCCCCCTTTGTTAGACGATGGTCGAACAGACGCCTGCTTACGACTAATGGCGAATAGCCGCCCGCCACCCGGCCCGCGCACGCTGGCTGCGACCGTGCAACCGGTGCGGCCCATTCGCCAGCCTGGAGAGAGGCAGAACCCATGAATCGAAACATGTTGAAAACGGCCCGCCGGCCGCTCGCCGCTGCGCTGTTTGTCGCGCTGGTTGCGCCAGGCATGGCCTTTGCGGAAACCGCCAAGGAAAAGGCACTGGAAGCACGCGTTGCCGATCTTGAGCGCCAGGTGCAGTTGTTGCTGTCCACCCAGCAGCAACAGCAGGGCGCCATCGCCCAGACCCAGAGTGAGGTGGTGCAGGTGCGCAGCGCACAGGCCGAGCGCGCTGCCGCGCCGGCGGTGCCGGCCGGCAAGCAGCCGATCCAGGTCACCAGCATCACCCCGGGCGCGACCCCGGGCACCACCTTCAAGGTCGGCGGCTTCATCAAGGCCGACTTCCTGGCCACGCGCACTGGCGATGGCCAGCTGGCCGACGATGCCACCGGCCGCGCGCTGTACCTGCCAGGCCAGACCCCGGTGCACGGCGCCGGTGGTTCGGGCAAGGCCTCGGACGTGGACTACAACGCCCACGCCAAATTCTCGCGCTTCAACCTGGGCGTGGACCATGTGGCCGACAACGGCGACAAGGCCGGCGCCATGGTCGAGATGGATTTCTTCGGCAACTCGCTGGGCAACCAGACCGCTACCAATACCTATGGCGTCACCCTGCGCCACGCCTACATGTACTGGAACAACTGGCTGGCCGGCCAGACCTGGTCCAACTTCATGGACGCGGCGTCCATCCCCGAAGCCGCCGACTTCGTCGGCCCCGCCGATGGCGTCGTGTTCGTGCGCCAGGCGCAGATCCGTTACACCAACGGTGGCCTGAGTGTGGCACTGGAAAACCCGGAAACCACCACGCTGACCGGCGCCTACAACCCGGTTACGCAAAGCTGGAACGTACCGGCGGTTGCCAACTCCGACCGTGGTTCGCTGCCCGACCTGACCGTGCGTTACGGCTGGAAGGGTGACTGGGGCACGTTCGGCGTGGCCGGCCTGCTGCGCCAGCTCAAGCTCGACAACCAGACCACCGGTGCCGATGCCAGCAAGGTGGCCGGCGGCGTTACCCTTGGCGGCAAATGGCTGATGGGTGATGCCGATACCCTGCATTACCAGCTGACCGGTGGCGAAGGCATTTCCCGCTACATCGGCCTGGGCATCACCGCCGACAGCGGCTACGACGCCATCCGCGACGAGATCGATCCCACTGGCGTGGTTGCCGCCTACGTCGGCTGGCGCCATGCGTTCTCGCCCAAGCTGCGCACCAACCTGATCTACGCCCGCAGCGATTACGACAACAATGCCGCCATCACCGGTGACCTGGTGACCAAGAGCGTGCAGTCGATCCGCGGCAACATCTTCTACACGCCGATGCCCAAGGTCGATGTCGGTGCCGAGTTGATGTACGGCGTACGCGAGATCGAGAACGGCAGGAAGGGCGATATCAGTCGCCTGCAGTTCACCACCAAGTACAGCTTCTGAGTCATCCGGCAGCATGTGCACAAGGCGCACGCTGCCGCCCCCGAAGTCGCAGTACGCAGCATCTCCCTACCCCCACGGGGAGCACTCATGTCACCGCCACGGCGTGTTCTGCACGCCATGGCGCTCGCATTCCCAATGCCTGGAGAATCCCGATGAATGCTTCCGTCGATCCCCGTGTTGAGCGGATCGCCTCCAACCCGGCGTACCAGCGCCTGCGCAGCACGCGCAACAAGCTGGGCTGGACCCTGACCATCCTCATGCTGCTGGCCTATTACGGCTATATCGGCCTGATCGCCTTCGACAAGGCCTTCCTGGCCACGCCTATTGGCCCGGGCAAGATCACCACCGTCGGTATACCGATCGCGCTGGGGCTGATGGTGTTCACCATCGCCATCACCGGCTTCTACGTGCGTCGCGCCAACAAGGAATTCGACGCGCTCACCCAGCAGATCGTGGAGGACGCACGATGAACCATTCGCTGTTGCGTTCGGGCGCCATGCTCGGTCTGCTGCTGGCCAGCGGTGCGGCCCTGGCCGCCGGTGGCGATATAGGCCAGACCGTGCGCCAGCCCACCAACTGGACCGCGATCATCATGTTCGCGACCTTCGTGTTGGCTACCCTGGGTATCACCAAGTGGGCGGCGGGCCGCACCAAGTCGGCTTCCGATTTCTACACCGCCGGTGGCGGCATCACTGGCTTCCAGAACGGCCTGGCCATTGCCGGTGACTACATGTCGGCGGCCTCGTTCCTGGGCATCACCGCGGCGGTGATGACCAATGGTTACGACGGCCTGATTTACGCGCTGGGCTTCCTGGTGGGTTGGCCGATCCTCACCTTCCTGATGGCCGAGCGCCTGCGCAACCTGGGCCGCTTCACCTTTGCCGACGTGGCCGGCTACCGTTTCCAGCAGAAGCCGATCCGCATGTTCGCGGCCTCGGGCACGCTGGTGGTGGTGCTGTTCTACCTGATCGCGCAGATGGTCGGTGCCGGTGCCTTGATCAAGTTGCTGTTCGGCCTGGATTACTGGGTGGCGGTGGCGCTGGTTGGCGTGCTGATGATGATCTACGTGCTGTTTGGTGGCATGACCGCCACCACCTGGGTGCAGATCATCAAGGCCTGCCTGCTGCTGTTCGGTGTCACCTTCATGGCCTTGATGGTGATGTGGCACTTCAACTTCAGCTTCGAGGCGCTGTTCAGCGAGGCGGTGCGGGTCAAGACCCAGATCGCGGCCAACAGCGGCAAGAGTGCCGAGGAAGCGGCCAGTACCGGCCTGGCGATCATGGGCCCGGGCGGCTTCGTCAAGGATCCGATCTCGGCCATTTCGTTCGGCATGGCACTGATGTTCGGTACCGCTGGCCTGCCG
Organism: Stenotrophomonas sp.; assembly: GCA_032112995.1. Taxonomy (GTDB): domain Bacteria; phylum Pseudomonadota; class Gammaproteobacteria; order Xanthomonadales; family Xanthomonadaceae; genus Stenotrophomonas. The sequence continues at coordinate 47,491 of DAMCTY010000003.1, forward strand.
CACATCCTGATGCGTTTCTTCACCGTTCCCGATGCAAAGCAGGCACGCAAGTCGGTGCTCTGGGCAACCACCTGGATCGGCTACTTCTACATCCTGATCTTCATCATCGGCTTCGGTGCAATCGCCCTGGTGCTGACCAACCCGGAATATGCGGATCCGGTCACCGGCACCATCCAGGGCGGCCCGAACATGGCCGCGGTGCTGGTTGGCAAGGCCGTCGGCGGCAACATGTTCATGGGCTTCATCTCGGCGGTGGCCTTCGCCACCATCCTGGCCGTGGTGGCAGGCCTGACGCTGTCCGGTGCATCGGCGGTGTCGCATGACCTGTATGCCACCGTGTTCAAGCAGGGCAATCCGCCGCCGGGCTCGGAACTGCGGGTGTCGCGCATCACCACGCTGGCGCTGGGTGTGATCGCGGTGCTGCTGGGCATCGTGTTCGAGAAGCAGAACGTGGCCTTCATGGTGTCGCTGGCCTTCGCCATCGCGGCCTCGGCCAACTTCCCGGTGCTGATCCTGTCGCTGCTGTGGAAGGACTGCACCACCCGCGGCGCGGTGATTGGTGGCTTCCTCGGCCTGGCCTCGTCGTTGCTGCTGACCCTGCTGTCGCCGTCGGTGTGGGTGGATACGCTGGGCAATCCGGCCGGCAGTGCGCCGTTCCCGTACACCAGCCCGGCACTGTTCTCGATGACGATTGCCTTTGTCGCCATCTGGTTCTTCTCGATCACCGACAAGAGCAAGAACGCCCAGTCCGAGCGTGCCGCCTACCCGGCACAGCAGGTACGTGCGGAAACCGGCATTGGTGCGAGCAAGGCCTCGTCGCACTAAGCATTGGTAACGTTTGAAACAACGGCCGGCCTTGCGCCGGCCGTTGTCGTTGGCGCGGCTGGTATTGGGGGTTTTCCCTGATGCGGGGTGGGAAGAGGGCTTCCTAAGATGCGGGCGGGGGAGTTCCGCATTGTCAGGTCAGCAGTTCCACTTCCAGCCTTCTGCGAGGAACCGTATGCCGTGCCGTATTGCCAGAACCACGTTGTCCACGGGCATTGCCCTGATCCTCGCCGGCAGCCTGCCCAGTGCCTTCGCCCAATCCGCCGCCAAGGCCGATGACGCCAGCGACAAGGTGGTGGATATCGGCAGCGTCAATGTCACCGCGTCCGGCTCGCGTATCGACCGGCCGGGCTTCAATGCACCGACGCCAACGGTGAAAGTGACGCCGGAAGACCTGCAGCTCTCCACCCATACCAACGTCGCCGCCGCCTTGAACGACCTGCCGCAGTTCCGTGGCACGGTGTCACCGCAGACCCATACCACCGGCGTGGATGCGGCGCGTGCGCCGGTCGACCTGCGTGGCCTGGGTACCAGCCGCACCCTGGTGCTGCTGGATGGCCGGCGCTTTTCCAGTGACAACGACCTGGCCAGCATCCCGTCCATCCTGATCAGCGGCGTGGACGTGGTTACCGGTGGCGCGTCCGCTGCCTGGGGTTCGGGCGCGGTGGCCGGTGTGGTCAACGTGCAGCTGGACAGCCAATTGATGGGCACCAGGATCGATGTCCAGGGCGGTGTTCCCTCGCGCTCGGACAACCAGAAACAATACGTCTCCGCCGCCACCGGCTTCGAGATCGCCCAGGGCCGTGGCCATGTGGTGATAGGCGGCGAGGCGCTGAACAACGACGGCATCCTGCCCAAATCCTCGCGGTCGTGGCTGGGCCGCACCGCACAGCTGTCCAACGGCGACGGCACGTATACGATGCAAGGCGATGTTGGCTACGGCAATGCTGCCATCGGCGGCCTGATCACCACCGGTGTACTGGCCGGGCAGGCCTTCAATCCGGATGGCAGCCTGCGCACGTTTGCCGGCTACAACGGAAGCTCATTGATCCAGGGGGGCGAGAGCCCCAGCAATGACGACATCAGCTCGCTGATGACGCCGCAACGGCGCTACAACGTGCTCGGCCGGCTGTCCTGGAACCTCACCGACAACACCGCCCTGACCGTGGACGCGCGCCACTCGCGCAGCTGGAACCGCTTCCCCTGGTTTGGCGACCACAACCGCGGCACCGGCCTGAAGATCGGGGTGGACAACGCCTTCCTGCCGGCCGCGGTACGCGATGCGCTGGTGGCCGCCGGTGAGACCAGCTTTGGCCTGGGCCGCTTCAACAGCGATTTCGCCTTCCCCGATATCGACTATGACCGTCGCACCACCCAGTTCACCCTGGCGCTGGATGGCATGGTCGGCGACAACTGGCGCTGGAGTGGCTATTACAGCCATGGCGACAACCAGTCCGACCTGGCCGCACCGGGCTTTCTGCTGACCAGCAACTACCGCGACGCGGTGGATGCGGTGATCGACCCGGCCACCGGCAAGGCGGTCTGCCGGGTGACCCTGACCAACCCCAACTCCGGCTGTGTACCGATCAACCTGTTCGGCCATGGCGCACCCTCGGCTGAGGCCGCGGCCTATGTCACCGGCACGCCCAGGCGCATGACCAATACCAAGCTCGATGCGGCCGGGCTGGACCTGCGGGGCGAGCCGTTCTCGTTGCCGTCCGGTGAGGTCTCGGTGGCGATGGGCCTGGAAGCGCGCAAGGAACAGATCGACCAGAAGGTGGGTGCGCAGGACCTGACCAAGTCGTTCAGTACCTGGAGCTCCTCGCCGATGGCCGGCAGCTTCCAGGTACGCGAAGCCTTTGCCGAAGTGGCCGCGCCCTTGCTGCGTGACATGCCGGTGCTGCGCGACCTGCAGGTCAATGCGGCGGCACGTTTCAGCGACTACAACAGCTCCGGCGCGATCTGGTCGTGGAAGTACGGCATGACCAACGAATTCTTCGATGGCTTCCGCGGCCGCTTCACCCGCTCGCGCGATATCCGCTCGGCCAATCTGTCGGAGATGTACACCACCAGCACCACCGGTTGGTCGACCATCAGCGATCCGCTGACCGGCACCTCGATCAGCGCCTTGGTGATCGGCGGCGGCAACCCGCTGCTGGATCCGGAAAAGGCCGATACGCTGACTGCCGGCTTCACCTGGGCGCCGGCCAGTGTGCCCGGATTGATCATGTCGGTGGATTACTTCGACATCGAGATCAAGGACGTGATCACCCAGGTGTCGGCGCAGGAAACGGTATTGCGCTGCATTGCCGGCAACCAGGCCATGTGCGGGCGCATTCTGCGTGATGGCAACGGCGAGATCGAGCGAATCAATTCCAACTACGTCAACCTGTCCGAGTACCGCACCAACGGCGTGGACGTGGATCTGCTCTACAGTTTGCCGGCGGACAAGCTGTTCCCGGCGATGTCCGGCAACTTCCACACCCGCCTGTTGGCCACCTGGACCGACAGCCTGACCACCTACGACGGCAAGAACACCTTCGAGTACGTGACCTCGCAGGGCCTGACCGGTGGCTCGGGCGTGCCGCGCTGGCGGGCCAATGCGACGTTCGGGTGGCGGGGTGACCGCTATGGTGCACAGGCGCGGGCGCGCTACATCTCCAGCGGTGTCTACAACAACCAGTTGGTGCTGACCAATGGCAGCATCGGTTCCTACGTCTATTGGGACCTGGGCGGCAAGGCCCGCTTTGGCTTGTCCGGTGACAACGAACTGGAGATCTACGCCGACATCAGCAACCTGTTCGACAAGAAGTCACCGCTGGGCGCGGTCGGCTCGCCTTACTACGACGTGGTTGGCCGTTACTTCACGTTTGGCGCGCGCATGCGCTTCTAGCAATAAATGGATGGACAGGCGCGGCGATAGCGTAGCCCGGGTAAGCGCAGCGCACCCGGGGCCCTTGGCGGAAAGCCTGAAACAGCCGTAGATCCCTGGCCCCGGGTGCGCTGCGCTTACCCGGGCTACGGTGGCAACGCTCATCGCGCTTGGGCCTGGAATCCCCGGATCAAGCATCATGCAGATCAACAGGAATAATGGCTGTCGCCCCGATACTCCGGGCAGCGGCATTTCGTTTGCAGAGGAACCGAACATGTACCCGCATCCCCTCCGTCGTTCTCCCACGCGCCCACGTCTGCGCGCACTGTTCGCCGCACCGCTGCTGGCCTGCATGCTGCTGCCGGCATGGGCCGCCACCAAGCCGGTGGCCAGTACGCCCCTGCAGACCGAGGCACAACGGCTTGCCGCGCAGCTGCCAGGCCAGCTCGGTGCCGCCATCATCCATCTGGAAACGGGTCGCAGCGTCTACCTCGACGCGGACCGCGCCTTTCCCATGGCCAGCACCATGAAGGTGCCCGTGGCCGTGCACATCCTCAAGCTGGTCGATGAAGGCAAGCTCTCGCTGCAGCAGCAGGTGACGTTGGGGCCGGAGGATGTCTATCCGGAAATGGGTGGGCCGATGGACCTGCACCTTACGGCCGGCTCGGCCATCACCGTGCGCGATCTGCTGCACATGATGATCACCGTCAGTGACAACAATGCCACCGACATCCTGATCCGCCTTGGCGGCGGCACCGACGCGGTCAATGCGCGGATGCAGGCATTGGGCATCAGCGGCATGCGTGTGGATCGCTATATCTGGGAGTTGCTGGCCAACTACCGTGGCAACGCGGCCTCGCAGGCGGCACCGATGGGGCCGGCGGCCTATGCCGAACTGTCGCGCAGCGAACGCGGTGAGGAGCTGCGCCGCACGCATACCAACGCCTGGAATGCCGACCCGCGTGACACCAGCAGCGCCCGCGCGATGGCAGCGCTGCTGCAGCAGCTATGGCAGGGCAAGCTGCTGAGCGCCGGCTCGACCAAGGTGTTGCAGGACATCATGCTGGACACACGCACCGGCAGCGCCCGCCTGCGCGGCATGTTGCCGCGTGACACACCTGTCGCACACAAGACCGGCACGGTCGGCGACGTGATCAACGACGTCGGTGTCATCACCCTGCCCAACGGGCGCGGCCACGCTGTTGTCACCGTCTTCATCCAATCGCGGGCCAGCAGCGAGGAGCGTGATGCCGCCATCGCCCAGCTGGCGCGGGCCGCGCATGACTACTTCCTGTTCGTTCCCTGAGGGCAGGGCTGCGGTCCGCCCTCAGCGCACAAGGCTGAGCAGGCGGACCAGCTGTGCGCGATGGCCGACATCCAGCTTGCGGTAGATCGCGCTGATCTGGCTTTCGATGGTCTTGCGCGAGCGCTGCAGGTGATTGGCGATTTCGTCGTTGCGCATGCCGTCCAGCACCAGCTCGGCGACCCGGGTTTCGGTGGGCGACAGCTTGGACCAGGCAGGGCGGCCAATGGCGGGCAGCGGGCGCAGGTGGGAGTGCTGCGGGCTGAGTCGCAGCAGGTACATGGGCAGTTGGCCATCGGCGCGCAGCTGGCCTTGCAGGCTGATGCGCAACCGGGTGCCGGGCAGTTGCAGGTCCTCGCTCGATTCCGTGCCCGGCTGGGGCAGGTCCCGGCCCAGCCAGGCGCGCAGCGCGCTGGCAACCGCATCGGGCAGACGCGCGTCCTGTGCGCTGCCAAACCAACCTGCGCACAGCCGCTGCGCCGCCGGCGACAGGCTGATCAGGTGCAGATCGTGGTCGAGGATGATGTCGGCCTGGCTCTGCCGATCCAGCAATGCCTGGTAAACGGTGCGCCGCTCGTGCTGCAGTGACTGCACCCGCTGCAGGCCAGCGTCCATGAGCTGGTGCAGCTCGCCCAGGAACTGCTGGTGGGCTTCGGTGATCTGTTCCTGGCCAGCGCGCATGCGGATGCTCAGCACCGCCTCCAGCCCATCGTCGCCCCAGAACGCCATGTGGATGAACTCGTTCCAGCCCGGGGCGGGGTTCTGCGCGCGCAGGCGTTGGTGGGCCTGCGCGTCGTCCGAGGCGATCTGTGACAGCGTGTACCAGTGGATGCGCGGATTGCGTTGCAGGTAGGGCGCGGCGACGTCCAGGCTGCGCAGCGGCCGGGCACCGCTGGCCGCGCTTGCGCCGAGGAAATGCAGGCTGCGCTGTGGTTGGTAGCCGGCGGTGATGTCGTACATCAGGGTGCAGGAATGGCAGGGCAGGGACTGGTTGACCAGGTCCACGCAGGCCCGCCACAAGGCATGCAGGTCCAGTGCGCGCAGCATGCCCAGCCGGGCCTGCACTGCGCAGGCATCAGGATTCACTGCAATGTCATGTTCACGTCCCACCATGCTGCCGCACACCCTCGAACGATGGCCCGCGGCAACCGGCCTACGGCGGTCACCGCGTGCATGCCTGGCCGTCCCCGGGCGGCCCTGCCACAGACGGGCATGGTTCCTTCTAGCATCCTGCCCAGGACGCGGCAAGCCAGCTGCGCCGCCGCCGTGCTGTCCGGTGGCCGCGCGGCGCAGCCGGGTTTACAGTGGCTGCTGATCTTGGGGGGAGGCACCATGGATCCACAGACCGACGGTTCCACCAATCTGCAGCAGCGCCTGGCCCAGCTGCGGGGCGCGTGGCAGCAGCACAAGCCGGATTTCCAGCAGCGCCGCGATGACCTGCAGCGCCTGCGTGCGGCCTTCAAGGCACGGGTCCCGGCCATGGCCGAGGCCATCGCCGCCGATTTCGGCCACCGCTCCAAACACGAATCGGTGATTGCCGATGGCATGACCGTCACCGGCGAGATCGATCACCTGCTGTCGCACCTGCGTGGCTGGATGCGGCCCGAGCGCATCGGCGTGGGCTGGCGCTTCTGGCCGGCGCGGGCGCAGGTGCGGCCGCTGCCGGTGGGCGTGGTCGGGGTGATCTCGCCCTGGAACTACCCGGTCAACCTGGCGCTGGTGCCGCTGGCCACCGCCATTGCCGCCGGCAACCATGTGATGCTCAAGCCCTCGGAGCACACGCCGCACAGTTCGGCCTTCCTGCAGTCGCTGCTGGCCGAGGTGTTTCCCGCTGATCGCGTGGCGGTGGTGCAAGGCGATGCTGGCGTGGCCTCGGCGTTCTCGGCACTGCCGTTCGACCATCTGGTGTTCACTGGTTCGACCGCGATCGGTCGCAAAGTGATGGCCGCTGCCGCACAGCATCTGACGCCGCTGACCCTGGAACTGGGTGGCAAGTCGCCGGCCCTGGTTGCCGCCGACTATCCCGTGGACAAGGCAGCGGCACGGCTGGCAACCGGCAAGTGGTTCAATGCTGGCCAGACCTGCATCGCCCCGGACTATGTGCTGATCGACGCGGGCCGCGTTGACGCCCTGGTCGACGCGCTGCGCGAGCAGGTGCGGCTGCGTTATGGCGATTTCAGCGATGCCTCCGATTACAGCCGCATCATCAACGAGGGCCAGTTCCAGCGCCTGCAGGGCTATGTGGATGATGCGCGTGCGCGGGGCCTGCAGGTCGTGCCATTGGCCGATATCGATGCGGCGCGTTCGCGCAGCGAGCGCTTGTTTCCGCCAACCCTGATCCTGCAGCCGGGCGACGACGCCACGGTGATGCAGGACGAGATCTTCGGGCCTATCCTGCCGATCCGCAGCTACCGGTCACTGGACGAGGCCATTGCCACCGTCAACGGCCGCGACCGGCCGCTGGCCTTGTATCCCTTCAGCCATGACAAGGCGACGGTGGAGAAGATCATCGGCCAGACGCTTGCCGGTGGCGTGACCGTCAACGACACCTTGCTGCATTTCGCGATCAACGGCCTGCCGTTTGGTGGCATTGGCGCCAGCGGCATGGGCGCGTACCACGGCAGGGCAGGCTTTGATGCGATGAGCAAGCGTTTGCCGGTGCTGTGGCAGACCCGCCGGGCCGGCAGTGATCTGCTCAAGCCGCCGTACAGCAGGGTTGCGCGCTTCATCGAGATGATTTCGCGCTGAGGGTGTAAAAGCCGCAACCAGGCGCATGGCGCCGGCTGCGGTGACCCCGGCACGAGGGAGAGGGAGCCGGGTGTCGAAAAGCGGGGTGAAAGCTGCAAGAAGCATGCAATCTGAAAGCCCCTCTCCCGCGCGCGGGAGAGGGGTTGGGGTGAGGGCGCTTTTAAAGCACGTGGAGCAAAAGCTTTTAGATCTTTAAAAGCTTCCCCTCATCCGCCCCTTCGGGGCACCTTCTCCCGCGCGCGGGAGAAGGGATATATCAAGCATTGCGTTTGTCGTCGGGCTCCGCTCAGCCGCTCAACGCATCCGCAATCCGCTGACGCAAGGTCTGCAGGTCCTTGGCAAACGCCTCAATACCGGTTGCCAGCTTCTCGGTGGCCATCGGATCGGCGGCCATGTCCGCGTCGAACTTCGCTTCATCGATCGCAGCGATGTTCACCGCTTCAGCAGCACCCGCCACCAGCTTGCGCGGCAGCTCGCCGAAGTCCGCGTCCAGCTTCTCCAGCAGGTCCGGCGAGATCGTCAAACGGTCGCAACCGGCCAGCGCTTCGATCTGCGCGGTTGAGCGGAACGAGGCGCCCATCACCACGGTGCTGGAACCACGGCGCTTGAACTCGGCAAACACGCCGCGCACGAACTGCACGCCCGGGTCTTCGTCGATGTTGGCCGGGGTCTGGCCGTTGGCCACGTACCAGTCCAGGATGCGACCGACGAACGGCGAGATCAGGAAGGCACCGGCTTCCGAACAGGCCAGGGCCTGGGTCGGGTTGAAGATCAGGGTCAGGTTGCAGTCGATGCCTTCGGCCTGCAGCACGCGCGCGGCTTCCACGCCGGCCCAGGTGGCGGCGATCTTGATCAGCACCTTGCTGCGCGGCACCCCGGCCGCTTCGTACATGGCGATGAACTCGCGGGCCTTGGCCACGGTGGCGGCGGTGTTGTCGGCCTGGTCGGCGTCCACCTCGGTGGAAACGCGGCCCGGTACCAGCTCGGCCAGCATCGTGCCCACGCCCACGGTCAGGCGGTCAACCACGGCATTGGCGATGGCCTGCTTGTCACCACTTTGGGCGCGGCCCCACTGCAGCTCACGCTCGATCAGGCCGGCATAGACCGGCAGGTCGAGGGCTTTCTTCACCAGCGTCGGGTTGGTGGTGCAGTCGACCGGACGCAGGCGCTTGATGGCGTCGTAATCGCCGGTATCGGCGACGACGACGGACAGTTCGCGCAGCTGCGCGAGCTTGGATGCAGTGCTCATGAGGTGCTCCGGATCAGGCGGGGATGTCGCCATCATCGACGGCGGCGATGACAGCGGCGGTGTCCTGGTCGAAGGTCGGCGCGGCGAATGGCTGCGGGCCGGGGGTGCGACCAAACACGATGGGACGGGTGATGCCGCGGTAGCTGCCCAGCAAGGGGTGCTGCAGCGTGGTGATCATGTCTTCGGCCAGCACCTGCGGGTGCTCGAACATGTCCTCGACCTTGCGCGCGGCGGCGCACGGCACTTCTTCGCCGAACAGCGCTTCCCAATCCAGCGCGCTGCGTGCAGCCAGCGCGGCATGCAGCTTGGCCAGCAGCTCGTCGGAATGCTCGGCACGCTTGCGCACAGTGTCGTAGCGCGGATCGCTGCCCATTGCCGGCAGGCCGATCTTGTCGCACAACGCCTGCCAGAAGCGCGGCGTATTGGCCGAGATGTAGAGATGGCCCTGCGCGGTCGGGTGGATGCCGGTGACACCGCCCGAGCGCATGTCACGGCCCACGCCTTCCGGCTCGCCTTCGGCCCAGATCATCCGTGCCGACTGCATGGTCAACGCACTGCGCAGCAGTGACACGCCGACGTACTGGCCTTCGCCACTGCGCTCGCGTTCGAACAAGGCCGAGGACACACCGGCCGCGACCAGGGCGGCGGCGTAGTAGTCCACCACCGAGCCATACAGGATTTCCGGCGCGCCGCCGGGCTTGCCCTGCATCGCGCACATGCCGGTCATGGTCTGCAGCACCTGGTCGTAGCCGGCCTTGTCGCGCAGCGGGCCGGTCTCGCCGTAGCCGGTGACCGCGCAGTACACCAGCCGCGGGTTGAGCCGCTGCAGGCTGTCGAAGTCGATGCCCAGCCGCGCCGGCACGTCGGGGCGGAAGTTGTGCACCAGCACGTCGGCCTCGCGCACCAGGCGCATCAGCACCGCGCGCTGGTCGGTTTCCTTCAGGTCCAGCACCACGCCGCGCTTGGAGCGGTTCACGCCCAGGAAAGCACGGCTCTCGGCTTCCAGCGTGGACGGGTACTTGCGCAGGTTGTCGCCGATCGGCGGCTCCACCTTGATCACTTCCGCGCCTTGGTCGGCCAGCAGGGTGCAGCCATACGGCCCGGCGATATAGGCGCTCAGGTCCAGCACGCGCACGCCGCTGAGCGGGCCACGGGCACCATCGCGCTGGGCGATGTCGAACGGAGAGGGGTTGTTGCTTGCTGACATGGGCTGCACTCGAATCCTTGATTGCAGTTTCCTCCCGGTGGGTGGGAAGAAACATATCGTGCGGGTATTTTCAGCGAGGACAAAAAGCAGGTATCGCCTTGTCCTCGCCTGCATTCAAGCGCGGCCTGCACCGTGCAGGGTGGCAGGCCGCGGCGACACATTCATTGCGGTGCCAGTGACAGCCAGCTCAGGCGCCAGGCATCGTGAACGCGGCCACCACAGCGGTAATACGGCTCGAACACCAGCGGCGCACGGCATTCCAGCTGCATCGTCACTGGCGCGCCTTCGCCTTCATCCTTGCCTACCTGCAGCCAGCGCGAGGGATCACCTGTTGGCAGTTTCACAGTTTCATCGGTCTTGAAGCCATCGATCAGCGTGGTCGCATAGACCAGCGGGCCGTAGCTCAGGCCAACATACTCCCAGCGCAGTACTTCCTGTGCCACCGGCGAGCCGTCCGGCGCGCGCGATTCCTGCACATTGATGTTGGCGGCGCGGTGCAGCTGCGGTTGCATCGGCAGCTGCACGCTGATCAGGTCACCGGCCTGCCACTGCCGCTGCAGCTGCACGTAGCCATCCGCACCAATCTGCACCGGCACATTGACGCCATTGACCTGGATACGTGCATCTTCGGCCCAGGCTGGAATGCGCAGGCCGATGCCGAAGCTGGCGCTGTGCTCGGGCGTGACCCGCAGGCTGATATCGCCATTGAACGGATAGCGGGTCTGCTGCTGCAGCACCACCGTGCCGGCGTCTGCCTGCTGGAGCGTGGCTTCGCCGGCGCCGTACAGGTTCACCCGCAGGCCGCCGTCGGCGGCAACGCCATAGGCCACCTGCGGCAGTTCTTCCACCGCCATCGCGCCGGAGGACTTGCAGCAACGCCAGTAGGTTGTATGCACGCGCTTGCCGTTGGGGAAGGTGTAGTAACACCAGTCCTCGCCGTTCGGCGCCATCGCCGCCAGCAGGTCGTTGTAGGCGGTGCGTTCCAGCTCATCGGCGTAACGCGCGTGGCCGCTGATGGCCAGCAGCTCGCGGTTGAGCTGCATCCACGCCAGCACCGAGCAGGTTTCCACATAGGCCTGCGGGAAGAAGGTGCGCGGTGCGTTGAACACCTCGCGCGAGCGATGTGCCACGCCGCCCCAGGGGCCGCCGCCCAGGGTCAGGTGCTGGCTGCGGATGTTGTTCCACAGATTGTCGATGGCCAGCTTGTAATCGGCCTTGCCGGTGGCCTTGTACAGCTTGGCCAGGCCCACAAGATTCCACGACAGCTGGTAGGCCTTGCCGGTGGCGATGAAAGCCGCGTCTTCGTTGGCAATGCCCTTGTCGAGCAGGGCCAGGCGCGGGTTGGCGTTGGCCTGCTGCAGGATCTTTTCGGCCAGCGCCAGGTAACGCGGCTCGCCGGTGACCAGGTACAGGTCGGCGGCCGGGTCCAGCAGCACCGTTGCCGACATGCCGTGGTGGTTGCCCAGGGTGGTGATGTCGATGCCCGATTCCAGCGCCTGCCAGCACAGGTCGGCGATGCGCCGCGCAGCCTGCAGGTAGCTGTCATCGCCCAGCGCACGCCAGGTTTCGAGGAAGCCCAGGATCAGGTAGCTGTGGGTCCAGATATCCCAGGTGCGCAGCGCCGGCTCGCCGTTCCAGCTCTCGGGCTTGGGCGGCTGCGGAACGGTGAAGCGGCGGTCGGCGGCGTAGTTGCCCAGGTAGCCGTCCTCGTCCTGCTGGCTGATCAGCCAATCGGCGACGCGGCGCAGGTTGGCCTCCAGCGTGGGCTGGCCGCCCTGCGCCACCGCGCGCGCGGTGGCCGACAACCACTTGCCGGCGTGTTCGCCGTACCAATCGCCTTCCTGGTTCTGCTGCTTGTGCGCCTGGCCGAAGATGCTGATCGAGGGGCTGGCTTCATCGACGATGAAATGGCTCAGGCGGCCGTTGCGGTTGGCCGCCAGCATCTGCCCGAACACACCGTCGAGCTTTACTGCTGCCGGTGTGATCAGCTGCTGGCCGCTGGTGATGGCCGCGGTCATGCCGCGTCCACCACGCAACGGAAGCCGAGCATGCCGCTGCGGTCTTTGGCCGGGGCCATCAGCAGGTACTTGCCGTGCTGGTCCAGGCGGTAGGCCTGCGGGAAATACCAATGCGAGGTCTGCGGTTGGTAGCTGGAACCACCGCGCAGGATCGCCGCGCGCGTGTGCTCATCGACGAACTCATCGGTCCACTGCCACACGTTGCCGACCAGATCCTCGACGCCGAACGGGCTGGCGCCCTGCGGATGCGCATCGACATCGGCCGGGGCCAGCAGGCGGCGGCCACGGTTGACCTGTGGCACACGGCTCTGGTCCCAATCATTGCCCCACGGGTAAGTGCGGCCATCATTGCCCTGCGCGGCGTACTGCCATTCCCATTCGTGCGGCAGGCGCTTGCCGGCCCACGCGGCATAGGCACGTGCGTCTTCCAGCGACACCCAGATCACCGGCTTGTTATCCCAGCCGGCGCGCGGCGCACCATTCACCCAATGGGCGAGGAAGTTGATGTCATCGGCCGGGTGGTAGCCGGTGGCGTCGATGAAGGCCTTGAACTGCGCATTGGTGACCGGATGGCGGTCGATGTGGAACGCCTGCATCTGCATCAGCTTGCGATGGTGACGGCGCGGGCAGTCTTCCCACGGAAACTGCACGTCCTGGCCGGCCCAGTTGAAGCCTTCGATCTCGACCCCGCCAACGGCGAACACAAACTCGCCAGCCGGAATGGTGACCATGCCCTGCGGCGCGGCAGCCTGCGCGGTGGTGGCGGGAATCTCGCGCAGCTGCTGCGGGATTGCCTTCCATGCGCCGGAGAAACTATTGAGCGGTTGCTCTGCGCGCTTGGCAGCTTCGATCAGGAACGCATCAAGGCCTTCAATGGCAACGCCGGCCTGCACGCTCAGCACCGCACCAAAGCCGCGTGCTTCCATCGGTAGTTCGATGATGGCCAGGCCATCACGCACAGCCGGTGACAGCTCCACGCCGTGCCAGACATCGTAGTAACGGGTGCCGTCCACATGCGGCAGACCGATCTGCTCGCCATTGACCGCGTACTCGTTGCGGTTGATGAAGGTGTGCAGGCACTGGCCATCGACCGGGAACTTGCTGGCGAAGATGCCGCCCTGGTAGCAGACCTGGTAGGGCTCCCAGTCCATCGAAACGATCAGGGCCGGGAACTGACGGTAGATGGCGGCAATGCGGCGCAGGGTTTCACCATCGCGCGCGGTGAACTGGTTCCAGATGCCCCAGATGTTTTCCCAGGCGTTGTAACCGATGCCGTTGAAGAAGCAGTACTGCAGGTCGTGGTTGCGGTTGCGGCCCCAGCGGTTCTCGTAGTTGACCATGTGGCGCGGCTCCAGCCACTTCCACTTGGACACCGGCGGCACCGGGCCGTCGGGTGCCTTCTTGCCCCAGCTCTGCACGTTCCAGATCAGCTGCTCTTCCGAGCTGATGGTGGACTCCGGCTGCACCACCACCGGGTTGCCCTTGGCGTCGCAGGCATCGAAGAACGCGCGCGGTACGCCGTTGAAGGTATCGCCGTTGATGCCATCGGCACCGGTGGCCTTGATGATCTCGGCCATGCCCTCCCAGTGGCTGACGCCCGGGTCACGGGTGCCGTGATCCCATGGCTTGGCCGGCAGGAACACACGCACGCCGCGCTTCTGGAATGCCTTTACCGCGGCGGTCAAACCTTCCAGACCGCCCGGCAGCGTGTGCGCCAGATCGAACTGGTTGCGGTCGTCGATGCCGATGTTCGGGTAGATGTACCAGATCAGTACCGAGTCCAGCCCGCCGAAGCGCTCGATCAGGTCGTCCAGGTATTTGTCGACGGTGTACTGCGCGGTTTCCACGTCGAAGAAATAGCGGTCCTCGACCATCATCTGCGCGTGCACGAAGTTGCGCTGCGCCCACTGCAGTTCCGGTCGACGGTAATTCACGTCGGTATAGCCGATACGCACCAGGTGCTCCTGGCGCCAGTCCTTCAACTCGGTCAACCAGTCGGCGGCGCTGGCATTGGCATCGATCATCCAGCTGCCGATGTCGGCGAACGGCCATGCCGGTGCCTTGCCCGGGGTGGGCAGGTAGCGGCCGGTGGTGACGTGCGAGAACTTGTACTCGGTGTGGATCGCCTCACGCCCGTAATCGGGGGAATCGGTGTCGTAATCGGGCGCGGGGTAGGGCGAAGTCATGGGATCATCCAGCTGAAACGGGGGAGAGGTAAGGCTTACAGCGCGCACCAGGCCGCAAGCGCGGCATGGGCGTCGGCGCCGGGCAGGCGGCTGGCATCGGCCAGCAGGGTCTGCACGTCGGCATGGTTGGGGATGCTTGATTGTGCACCCAGGCGGGTGCAGGCCAGGGCCGAGGCCGCGCTGGCGGCCAGCAGGGCCTGCTGCAGTGGCTCGGCCTGGGCCAGGCGGGCGATCAGGGTGCCGCAGAAGGTATCGCCGGCGGCGGTGGTATCAACGGGCGAAATCGAGAACGCCGGCTGCACCAGAATCTGGCCATCGATACGCGCCAGGCAGCCACGCGCGCCGAGGGTGACGATCACGCAGGGGACGTCGAGGCGGGCCAGCCCGCTGGCGAGGTCCGGCGGGTTGCCGGCCACCACGGCCAGCTCGCCTTCGTTGACGATCAGCATGTCCAGCAGGCCCAGCAGCTCGGCCGGCAATACCTGCGCCGGGGCGGCGTTCAGGGCCACCTTGACCCCGGCCGCGCGCGCGGCGGCGGCATAGGCCTGCACCGAGGCCAGCGGCGACTCCAGTTGCAGCAGCAGCCACTGCACGCCCTGCAGCGACGGCAGGTGTTCGGGCAGCAAGGCCATGTTGGCACCGGGGGCGACGGTGATCGCGTTCTCGGCGTCATCGGACAGGCAGATGAAGGCAGTGCCGGTAGGCAGCTGCGCGTCACGCACCGCATGCAGCTGCACGCCGGCAGCGTGCAGCGAGGCCTCGATCGGCTTGGCGAAATCATCTGCGCCCAGCGCAAGCAGCATCTGCGTGGCGGCGCCACCGGCACGTGCGCAGGCCACCGCCTGGTTGGCGCCCTTGCCACCCGGGAAGGTACGGAACTCGCGGCCGAGCACGGTTTCACCCGGTGCCGGCACATGCGCCGCGCGCACCACGAAATCGAGATTGGCCGAGCCGGCGACAAGTACGGTGGAACTCATGGAATAGCCTGGTAGACGAGGTTGTAGAAACGGGTGGAAGGTGAGGCGAGGGCCTTGTCACCGCTGGGCAGGTATTGCATCAGCAGGATGGCCACCAGCTTCTCCTTGCGGTCGATGGTGAAGTACGTGGACGCGGCGCCCGACCAGCCGAACTGACCGACGCTGCCGAGCTTGCCGCGGTAAGCAGGGTTGGTGATGACATAACCGCCCAGGCCGAATCCTTCGCCCGCGCCATAGCTGCTGATGCCTGGCTCGAAGCCACCAAGCTGGTCGCTCATCATCAGCTCGACGGTCTTGCGCGAGAGCAGCTGCTGTTTCCCGCTGCGGCCATCATTTAGCAGCATGTGGGCGAACTTCAGGTAGTCGGCAGCTGTGGAATACAGGCCGCCGGCACCGCTGTCGTAGCCCTTCAGGCGTACGCCCGGATTGCGCGCGCTGAGCGTGTCGGCCACGCGCAGGCTGCCATCGTCGTTGCTGGTTGGCAGTTCGACCACGCGGCCACGCTGCGCCAGCGGCACTTCAAAACCGGTGTCGTGCATCGCCAGCGGGGTGAAGATGCGTTGTTGCAGGAACTGCGCGAACGGTTGCCCGCTGACCACTTCGACCACGCGCGCCAGCAGCTCGGTATTGCTGCCTTCGTAATGGAAGTGGGTGCCGGGCGCATCGGCCAAGGGCAGCGTGGACAGGCGGCGTGCAACGTCCTGCAGTGAAGTGGCGCTGTCGACATCGGCCGCGGTCAACAGCTTGGTCGCCACCCGGTGCGTGTCCGACGCCGCCGCGAAGCCGCTGGTATGGGTGAGCAGATGGCGCAGGGTGATCGCACGCGGTGCATCTTCGGTCTGCGGCTGCTGCAGGTCGCCACCGGTTACCACCGTGCGGTCGGCGAACTCGGGCAGGTAGCGCGACAGCGGATCATCCAGCGACAGCTTGCCTTCCTCCAGCAGCATCAGCACGGCGACCGAGGTCACCGGCTTGGTCATCGAATAGATGCGGAAGATGCTGTCGGCCTGCAGTGGCCGCTTGTCGGCGCTGTCGGCGTGGCCGTAGTGCTGGTGGAAGACGATGCGGCCATCGTGTTCCACCAGCGCCACCGCACCCGGGAACTGGCCCGGTGCGGTGGTGGCCTGCAGGAAACCTTCCAGCCGCTGCCAGCGGTCTTCAGCGTGCAGCAGCGGCGCGGACAGGCACAGCAGGAATGCGGCGCCACGACGCAGCCAGCGGCGGCTGCGCGGAGTTGCGGTGGATTGATGCATGGCGGGCACTCCTGCGTTCATCAGCGGAACGTATACGAATAGCTCAACGACACCACGCGGCCGCGACCGGCCCAGTAGTTCTGCCAGCCATCGCCCTGCGAGCCGCTGAGG
Source organism: Stenotrophomonas sp. (assembly GCA_032112995.1). Lineage (GTDB taxonomy): Bacteria > Pseudomonadota > Gammaproteobacteria > Xanthomonadales > Xanthomonadaceae > Stenotrophomonas. The sequence goes on from DAMCTY010000003.1 coordinate 64,240, forward strand.
ATGTAGTACTTGTTGAACAGGTTGTCCACGCCCAGCGAGAACGTACCGAAGCGTCCGGAATCATAGTTCACGCCCAGATCCCACAGTGTGTAGCCGTTGATCTTTTCGTCGTAGTCGTACTCTTCGCCGTCGTATTCGCGCACTGCCGAGCCGGTGAGGTGGCGGTCGCGCAACATGCTGGCGCCCAGGGTGGCATCCAGGTTGGGCAATGCCTTCCACACCAGCGCGACGTTGATCTTGTCCGGCGTCGCATCGAAGATGCCCAGCGGCTTTTTCATCGGGCCAGCGTCATAGCGGCCCTGCGGGTCGGGGCCCCAGAACGAGGTGTAGCCGCGCAGGTGGGTATACAGGCCGGTGATCTTGAAGGTATCGGTGAAGCGGAACTCACCGGTGAACTCGATGCCTTTGATGTCGGTGGGAGCGCGGGTCATGATGAAGTCGCTGGTCAGCGGATCCACTTCCAGCGATGCACCGAAGTCCGAGGTGGAGTGGTACCAGCTGCCGCTCAGCGCACCGCGCGAACCACGCCAGTTGAAGCCCACGTCGATGTTGTCGACGATGATGGCCTGCAGGTCGAGGATGCCGGCCACCGATTGCCCGGTGTAGTTGACGTTGCGCAGCGGGATGCCGATGTCCGGCAGGGTGAAGCCCTTGCTATAGGCGGTGAACAGCGAGAATTGATCGTTGACCCGCCAGATCGCGCCAAGGTTGGGCAGGTTGGCGGTGTAGTCCAGGGTTCCGCCTTCGACGAACACGCTGTTGCGGTAAGCCACGGTGGTGTAGCTGTCCACGTCCAGCTCGCCGTTCTCGCGGCGCAGTCCGCCACTGACGGTTACCGGGCCGATATCCCAGGACAGCTGCGCGTACGGGGCCACGCTGCGGTAGTCCATCGGCGGCACCCACACGCGGTCGGTCATCACCAGCCGCTGCTCGGCCACGTCCTGCACGAAGTCCACACCGGTGTGCAGCTCCAATCCGTCCACACCAAAGATGTTGGGGCGCGTCCATGAGGTACGCAGGCCCTTCTTGCGTGACTGGATCTCGGACTGGTCGAAGATGCGATCGGCATCGTCGGCCGGTGCCGGCTTCACCAGCTGGCGGTCAGCGCCATTCTCCGGCAGGAAGCGCATGCCCTGCTTGGCCTGGTAGCCGACCAGGTCCAGGGTGCCGCCGTAGAAGTCGTTGTGGGTGTATTGCAGGCTGTATTGGATGAATTTGTTGAGCGCGTCGCGTTGGCCATCGATGTGGCCCTTGATCGAGGTATTGGGCACCGGTGTATCGCAGGGCGGCCAATCATTCGGGCCCTTGCAGCCGACCAGCTGGATGTAATCGCCGTTGCCACCGATATGGAAGTTGCTGTAGGTGGCCTGCAGGCGCTGCTCGCCGTCCTCGCCGAAGTTGTAGCCCCCCTTGAGGTAGAGGTTGCGCGACTTGGAGTCGGCCAGCGAACCGCTGGAGTTCATGCCGATGCTGCGGCCCTTGGCGTCATAGGCCATGCCGCGCTCCAGCTGCGAGGCGCTGGCCAGGAAGTCGTAGTTGTCCTGCTTGATCGCGTGGCTCAGGCCCAGCTTCCAGCCGACGCTGTCGTCGTTGAACTGGGTCTGGTAACGGGCATTGATGGTGGTCTCGCTGCCGATCTGCTCCGGCACCTTGGAGATGTAGTTGATCACGCCACCGGTGGCACCGATGCCTTCGGCAGCGGACGGGCCGTTGATCACTTCGATGCGGCCGATCACGCCCATGTCGGTGAAGGTGCCGTTGCGGGTGCCTTCGCGCAGCGGTGAACCCTGCGGGATGCTGTCGAACAGGCGCAGCGGGATGCGCCCGCGCAGCGACTCACCGGAGTTGGTCATCGCCTGCGAGGATTCGGCATAGCCGGGAATGGTGCGCGCCAGTACTGCGGTGTTGTCTTCGGTGATGATCAGCGACTGCTGGATTTCTTCCGGGGTGATGATCGAGATCGCGCCGGGAATCTTGTCCACCGCCTTGGGTGCACGCACGCCGGTGACGATCACCCGGTTCAGTTCGGTAGCTTTCCTGTCCTGTGCGCGCTTGTCGGCGCTGCGGCTGTCATCTTCGTTTGCTGCCTGCATCTGCTGGGCCTGCACGCTGCTGCTGATCGCAGCGGCCAGAACCAGAACCCCCAACGTTACCGGTACCTTCTTCATGTTGTTTATCTCGTTTTTGTTTTAGATAAGACGTGCATGAACTGCTGCCGCGGCGCGCGGCATTCCGATACTTCTGTTGGCTGCTGCATCCCTCCCGACGCAACTCCCCGACAAGAGCAGCCTAGGCGTGCGCAAGGGGGCATTGAAGGCGGGGGGCCTTGCTTCAGACGTGAGGTTTTGTTGCTTGAAGCAAGCTGTGGTTATTTCTTGCGGCGCAACAAGAAACGTTTGCTTGTTGTCGGGCCGGCGTCTGTCAGCGCGTAGCCCGGGTAAGCGCAGCGCACCCGGGACGCTGCGGCTATCGCTTGCACTAGCCACGCGACGATCGCCATGGGCGTGCTGCTTGCGACGGAAGTGGATGTTCCGGACGCTGCGTGTCCCGGGTGCGCTGCGCTTACCCGGGCTACCGTGGTGTGGCCTGCCTTGCAAACAAAAACGGCGCCACAGTTGCCTGTGGCGCCGTCTTCAAGTTGCTGCTATCAGAACTTGATGGTGTGCGACAGCGACACCATCCGGCCGCGGCCGGAGAAGTAGTTCTGCCAGCCCGGCAGCTGCGACCAGGTCAGCACGTATTGCTTGTCGAACAGGTTCTCGATGCCCAGCGACAGCTGGCCGAAACGGCCGGTGTCGTAGTTCACGCTGAGGTCCCACAGCGCGTAGCCATAGGTGTTCTCTTCGTTGGCATAGACGTCGCCGTTGGCCGGATTGGTGAAGGTCTCACGCAGATCGCGGTCGAAGGTCTTGCTCACGCCCAGGGTGGCGTTGAGGGTGTCGGTGGGGGTCCAGGTCAGCGAGGCATTCACCTTGTCCGGCGAGATGTCCAGGATGCCCATTTCCTTCTTCAGGCCCGAGCCCGGGTAGTACTGGGTCTGGCCACGGATGCGCGAGTACAGGAAGGTGGCCTTCCAGTGCTCGTTGAAGGTCCAGGCGCTGTTCAACTCGAAGCCTTCGATCTCGACCGGTGCGCGGGTCAGGATGAAGTCTTCGGTCACCGGATCGATGGTCAGGCTGGAGCCGTAGTCGGAGGTGGAGCGGTATACCGATGCACCCACCTGGCCCTTGGCACCGCGCCAGTTGACGCCGATTTCCTTGTTCTCGGTGATCAGCGGCTGCAGGTCGGCGATGCAGGACACGGCCTTGCACGGGCTGTTGGCCTGGATGTTGCGCAGCGGGATGCCGACGTTGGCGATGCCGAAGCCTTCGGAGTACGAAGCGAACACCGACCACTGGTCGGTGATGCGCCAGATCGCACCGAAGTTGGGCATGTTGGCCTTGTAATCCATCTTGCCGCCCTGCACCGGAGTGTTGTCGCGGTAGGCAACGGTGGTGTAGCTGTTGATCTTCAGCTCACCGTCCTCGCGGCGGATGCCGGCATCCAGCGTCACCGGGCCGATGTCCCAGCTCAGCTGCGCGTACGGCGCCAGGCTGGTGTACTTCATCGGCGGCACCCACAGGCGGTTGGTCAACGCCAGGCGCTGCTCGGCGGTGTCCTCGACCAGGTCCAGGCCGGCACGCAGGCGCAGGCCTTCGACCTTGAACAGGTCGCTATAGGCGTAGCCGAAGCGCAGGCCCTTCTTCTCGCTGTTGATTTCCGACTGGTCCCAGATGCGCTCGGCTTCCGGCGGCGCCGGCTTGGTCAGCTGGCGATCGGCGCCGTTTTCCGGCACGTAGCGCATGGCCTGCTCGGCCCAGTACGCATCAACACTCAGGTCGCCGCCGAAGAAATCGGCATTGGTGTACTTCACCGCGAACTGTTCGAAATCGTTGAACTCGGCCAGCGAGCCGGCGATGGAGCCCTTTTCGGCGGTGTTGGTGGTCGGGTTGGGGCATTCGACCGGATCAAAGCGGCAGCCTTCCACCGGGATGTAGTTGTGCTTGCCGCCGATGTGGAAGTTGCTGTAGCTGGCCTGGATGCGCTGCATCTGGTCTTCGCCGAAGTTGTAGCCACCCTTCACGAAGAGGTTCTTGCTGTACGAATCGGACAGCGAGCCGGAGGTGTTCAGGCCAACGCGGCGGCCGTCGCCGTCATAGGAGATGCCGCGGTCGATATAGGCGCCGCTGATCAGGAAGTCAGCTGCATCACCACGGTAGGTGTGGGTGACGCCGATCTTGCTCTGGTCGCTGTTGTCCTTGAACTGGGTGCCGTAGCGGGTGTTGATGATGGTCTGGTGGCCATCCACTTCCGGGTTCTTGGACAGGTAGTTGATCACGCCACCGGCGCCACCAATGCCTTCGGCGGCGGACGGGCCGTTGATGACCTCGATGCGGCCGATCACGCCCATGTCGGTGAAGGTGCCGTTGCGGTTGCCTTCGCGCAGCGGCGAGCCCTGCGGCACGCCGTCGAACAGGCGCAGCGCGATGCGACCACGCAGGGTCTCACCGGAGTTGCTCATCGCCTGCGAGGATTCGGAGTAGCCCGGCACCATGCGTGCGAGCACGGCGGTGGCGTCTTCGGTCAGGTTGAGGGTGCGCTGCACCTGCTCCGGGGTCACCAGGGTGACCGCGCCGGGAACCTTCTCGATGGCGACCGGGGTACGGCTGCCGGTGACGATCACCTGGTCCAGGTTGGTGGCGGTGTCGTTCTTGTCTTGTGCAAAGGCCGGGCTGATCGCGGTGACGAGCAGCGCGGCGCTGATGGCGGCCGACAGTGGCTTGATCATGTTTCTCTCCCCCAGGGTGTGAATGTGTGCCGCCGCCGGCCTGGGAGCCGATGGCGACAGAAAGCGGTCGGGGACTGGCGCCCCTTTGATGGTGTCGTTTGATGCGTCCAGGGCCTGCGGCTGCAGGCGCCGGACGCAACTCCGACGATGGGCGAAGACTAGGCGCGGCCCCGGCGCGATAGAAGCGCGCCCGTGTATGTTCAAAGCCTAGGGTTTGTTGCGATTGGCCCAGACACCGGTAGTGCCGAGCCATGCTCGGCAGGGGCTTTGCCGGGATGTATCAGATAGGTGGCGCGTCCCATGTAAGAACGGCGCAGGCCGCGAAGCCAACCCCTCCCCAACCCTCCCCTTTGCTGCGCAAAAGGGAGGGGGCGGTAGTGCCGAGCCATGCTCGGCAAGAGGCTCTACCGGTAACGCCCCTGCCGAGCATGGCTCGGCACTACAGGGGATTTTCTCAATCCGTCGGCTGCAGCAGCGCCGTGCGCGCCTCGTCCAACAGCACATTGACCTGGCGCAGGCGTACCGACGAACGTGACCAGACCATGCCGATGCGGCGCGGCTCGCTGGGCTCGGGCAGGGGAATGCGTACCACCGAGATGCCTTCCGGCCACGGCTTGGCCCAGTCCGGCACCAGCGACACGCCCAGGCCGCGATCGACCATCACCGCAATTGCATTGAGCGCATTCAGCTCGAACCGTTCACGTGGCACGATGCCGGCCTTGCGCAGGTATTCGTCGGCCTGGCGGCCACCCCATTCGTGGCGGTCGTAGCGGATCAGCGGCTCCTCGCGCAGCAGCTGGTGCGGGTCGGCACCGGCCATGCGCGCCGGCGCCAGCACCACCAGTGGCTCCTCGCGCAGCAGCTGCCAGTCGCAGGTCTTGGGCAGCGAGAACGGTGCCTGCAGCACCATCGCCGCGTCCAGATCACCCGATTCCACCGCACCGTACAGGTCGGCCGAGTAACCGGGTTTGATGAAGACGTTGATCTCGGGGAACTTGGCCACCATCCGCGCCAGGATGTCCGGCACCAGCCCGCCCAGCGCGGTGGGGCAGGCGCCCAGCCGCAGTTCGCCGGCCATGCCGCTTTCGTTGGCGACGCTGCGCAGGTCGGCCACGCCGCGCAGCAGATCGCGCGCGCGCTGCAGGATGCGTGCGCCTTCCTCGGTGACGCTGACGGTGCGGCCGGCGCGGGCAATCAGCGGCGCCCCCAGCTCGCGCTCCAGCGTACGGATCTGCTGGGCCACCGCGGCCGGGGTGATGTGCAGCATGCGGGCGGCCGCGGCCATGGAGCCACGGTCGACCACGGTGACAAAGGTATTGAGGAACTGGGTTTCCACGCGATTACACCTCTCAGCTGCGCGCCAAACTACACCAGCAGGCGCTGCGAAGCGATGCGACCAACGTCATGGTCTTTGCCGATCCTGTCTTCACGCCGCTGCGGGTGTGTGCCGCAGCGGCGTGCTGGCCGGTCCTCACACCGCATCCTGCTTGTAGATGGTCAGGCCCTTCAGCGAGCGCTGCGGCGCCGGGAAGAACAGGCTGGCCACATAGCCGATCACGATGCACAGGAAGATCGAGATGGCCAGGTAGAAGTACGGGTGCACCAGGTTGAACCACCAGGCTACGAAGGTCAGCACGATGCTGGCGGCCACGCCAATCGCCACACCCTGCGAATTGGCACGGCGGGTGAACATGCCCAGCGTATAGGCACCGGCAAAGCCACCGCCGAGCAGGCCAGCCAGTTCGATGGAAACGTCGAACAGCGAGTGGATGTCGTAGCGGGTCATGATCAATGCCAGGCCAATCGCGGTCAGGCCCACCATCACCGTGGAGATCTCGGCGAACAGCACGCTCTTGCGCGGGCTGGGGTTCTTGGCCAGGCGCTCGTAGAAATCCACCGAGATCAGCGTGGCGACGCTGTTCATGATGCTCGACAGCGTGGCCATGGCGGCGGAGAACACGCCGGCGATGATCAGGCCGGTGACGCCCGGCGGCAGTTCGGCGGCGATGAACAGCGGGAAGGTCGCATCGATCGGCAGCAGCGGATCAAGGCGCTGCGGGTTGTTCTTGTAGAACACCCACAAGGCGGTGCCGATGCCGTAGAAGATGAAACCGCCCGGGATCATGATCGCGGCAAAGGCCCAGATCGAACGCCCGGCTTCCTTGTCCGACTTGGTGGCCAGGGTGCGCTGCATCAGCACCTGGTCCTTGGGGAAGGTGAGCACCACGTCGAACACGACCAGGAAGATGAAACCCCACACCGTGGCCTTGGTCAGGTCGAAGCTGAAATCGAACAGCTTGGTCTTTTCTTCCATTGCCGCGGTGCTGACGAACTCACCGAAGCCGCCCTTCAAGGTCCACACGATGAACAGGATGGCGAAGATGGCACCGCCCATCTTCACGATCACCTGCACGAAGTCGGTCCAGATCACCGCCTTCATGCCGCCCATGGCGGTGTAGAGGATGGTGAACACGCCCATCATCATGATGCTCCACACCACGCTGATGCCGGTGATGGTGGCGATGGCCAGTGCCGGCAGGAACAGCACCACGCTCATGCGCGCACCGATCTGCATGACGATGCACAGCGCGCTGGCCAGCATGCGGATGGCCGGATGGAAGCGGGTTTCCAGATAGGAGAACACGCTCATCAGGTCCAGCCGGCGCAGCAGCGGCACGATCCATACCGCCACGAACATCAGGCCCAGCACCGCGATCAGGTTGTTGGTCAGGTACTGCCAGTTGGTCTCGAACGCCTTGGCAGGGATGGCGATGAAGCTGATCGAACTGGTGTTGGTGGCATACAGGCTGACGCCTGCGGCCCAGAACGGGATGCTGCGGCCACCGACGAAGAAGTCGGCGGTGCTGGCGCGCTTCTCGCGGAAGTAGAAGTAGGCGCCCATGCCCAGCATCGCGGCCAGGTAGATGATGATCACCGACCAGTCCAGCCAGCCCAGCAGGTGCTTGCCGCTCTGCAGTTCGAAGGTGTGCAGGCTGCCGTCGGCGTTTGCCCAGGCCAGGCCGTTGCCCCAGCTGGCGCTGGCCAGCGGCGCATTGGCGGCGGTGTCGGGCACGTCCGCCCAGGCGCTGGTGATGGTATGGAAGCTGCGCGCATGGCTGTTGCCGGCCGCATCACTGACCTGCATCAGCAGGTGGGCCTGGCCGAGTGCACGCAGCGAACCGGGCACCACGTCGCCACCGATGGCCGGCAACGCGTGCCAGCCCTTTTCGCTGGTCCAGCGCAACAGCTGTTGCGCGCCATTGGCACCTGCCACCACGTACAGCGCACCCTTCTGTCCCTGCAGGGCGACGGCCGCAGCTGCGCCCGGCCACAAGGGCTGCGGCTGCCACTGCGGTGCATCGGCGGGCTTGCGGTACAGCCGTGTCGCGCCGCTGCCGTCCACACCGGTGACGAACAGGGCGCCATCCAGTGCGGCGGCGTGAGCGTTGGCCAGTGGCGTCGGCAACGCCAGCGCCGTGCTCCTGGCCAGCGCATCGCCCTTCAGGCTGACCTGCTGCAGCTGCTCGCTCTGGCCCGCGTCGTTGCCGCTCAGCAGCCAGGTGGTGGTGCCGTTGCGAACTTCGCCCTGCACGGCATGGGTGTCGATACCTGCCAGCGGCGTCCAGGTCTTGCCGTTCTTGTCCAACAGCCAGCTGTTGCTGCCAGAACCTGCCAGCAGGCGGCCATCGATCTCCAGCAGTTGCTGTACCGGTGCCGCGGCGGGCAGGGGCGGCAGCTTGGCGGACTTCACCGCGTTCAGGCTGTCATCGGCGGCAGCCGTACCGGCCAGGGCCAGCAGGGTGGTGACGACAAGCAGGCGCAAGGCTAGCGAGCAGCGGTGTGACAGCGCAGCCAGTGCGGTGGCCATGGGCGTAGGCATGGATGGAACCCCGGTAATGAACGGCGTGGCGGCGAACCGCCGGGTGGAAAGATCAGGCGCGCTGGGCGCCGGCGAGCAGGGCCTGGGCCCGGCGCAGGTAGGGCACGTCGATCATGCGTCCTTCGAACAGGAACGCACCGCGACCTTCCTCGTTGGCGGCCTGCGCGGCGGCCACGATACGCCGTGCCTCGTCCACTTCGGCCGCGGCCACGCTGAACACCGAATTGGCGAGCGCGACCTGGCGCGGATGGATGCAGCTCTTGCCGATGAAGCCCAGCGCCTGCGCCAGGTCGGCCTCGGTCTGGAAGCCCTCGGCATCGGCCACGTTCGGCCAGGCCCCGTCACAGGCAAACACCCCGGCTTCAGTGGCAGCCATCTTCACCGCGAACAGCACCGCATGGACATTGGCCGGGGTGCGGGCAATGCCATTGGGCGCGAACAGATCACCCAGGCCCAGTTGCAGGCCGGCCACGCGCGGGTGCGCGGCGGCCAGCTCGGCGGCCAGGCGCAGGCCACGCGGGGTTTCGATGTTCAGCAGCAGGCCGATCGGCTGGGTGACGCCATTGGCGGCCTCGGCCTGTTCCAATGCAGCGGCGACCTCATGCACCTGCGCGGCCGATTCCACCTTGGGGATGTTCAGCAGCCACAGGCCGGGCACCGCCATCGCGGCCAGATCGGCGGCGAAGTGCGGGCTGTCGGTAGCATTGGTGCGCACGATCAGCAGCTTGCGGGTGGCCGCCACGTCGGCGCGGGCCAGGAAGCCGGCGATGTGCTCACGCGCGGCCTGCTTGCCGGCTTCGGGCACGGAATCTTCCAGATCGAAGGACAGGGCATCGGCGTCACCGGCCAAGGCCTTGTCGAACAGTTCCGGACGTGCGCCGGGCACAAACAGCTTGCTACGCATGGCTTCCCCTCACTTTGAGAGGCAGTCTGCGCGAATCGGAAGGCTGAAAAAGTGTATTCCCCGACATTCACCCGATAGGTTTTGTTGTGGTTTGCGGGGTTTGGCGGGTGGGGAAGCAGATAAAAAGCGGGAAGCTAGCGCTGTCCCCTCTCCCGCTTGCGGGGGAGGGTGCCCCGAAGGGGTGGGTGGGGGGCTTTTGATCTTGCTTTCGCAGTTGCCAAAGCCAAAGCCAAAGCCAAAGCACCCCTCCCCAGCCCTCCCCTGCGCCTTCGGCGCAAGGGAGGGGGCTGATTGCTGCGGGTTTTGGCCAAAGGGAGGGGGTCAACGTCACCCACCCCGGCTAGAATCCCCCCATGAAAATCGCTTCGTGGAACGTCAATTCGCTCAATGTCCGCCTGCCGCACCTGGAACAGTGGCTGGCCGACTTTGCCCCCGACGTGGTCGGCATCCAGGAAACCAAGCTGGAGGACCACAAGTTCCCCGATACGCGGCTGCTGGAGCTGGGCTACCGCAATGTGTTCGCCGGGCAGAAGACTTATAACGGCGTGGCGCTGTTGTCGCGGCACCCGATCGAAGACGTGCAGATTGGCATTCCCGGTTTCGAGGACGAGCAGAAACGGGTGATCGCCGGCACCGTCAACGGCGTGCGCATCATCAATCTGTATGTGGTCAACGGCCAGGATGTGGGCACCGACAAGTACGCCTACAAGCTGCGCTGGCTGGAGGCGGTGCACGCCTGGGTCGCGGCCGAGCTGCAGAAGCATCCGCAGCTGGTGGTGATGGGCGATTTCAACATCGCGCCGGATGACCGTGATGTCTACGACCCGGCGGTGTGGAACGGTGACCACATCCTCACCTCCACCGCCGAGCGTGGCGCGCTGCAGAAGCTGCTGGATCTGGGCCTGCACGACGCTTTCCGCCTGCATAACGATGCGGCTGGCGTCTTCAGCTGGTGGGATTACCGCGCGGCCGGTTTCCGTCGCGACCTGGGCCTGCGCATCGACCTGACCCTGGTCTCCGACGCGCTCAAGCCGCGGGCTGCCGCTTCCGGCATCGATCGCGGGCCGCGCACCTGGGAACGCCCCAGCGATCACGCGCCGGCCTGGGTGCAATTGGCACAGGGCTGAAACAACAAGGCCCGGCTGTTGCCAGCCGGGCCCGGGTCGAATCGGCGCCAGAACGGTTAACGCACGCTTTTGCGTGTAAACAGATTGACGATGGCCAGCAGTACGACTGCGCCCACCAGCGACAACAGGAACGAACGGACGGTGATCGCGCCATTGATGCTGCCGCCGCTGAAGAAAAAGCCGGCGATCATGGCGCCGATGATGCCGACGACAATATTGAGAATGATGCCTTGCTGCGCATCGCGGCGCATGATGAGACTGGCCAGCCAACCCACGACGCCACCGACAATCAACCAGATGATGATGCCCATGCGTGAATCTCCTTGCCGAAATGCACCTGGGGGGGTGCGGTGGGTACAGTCAACGCGCGCAGGTGTGAAAACCTTGTTGACCCTTGCAGGCAGCTGTTCAGCATGACCGGCGCCGAGCATGTCTGGCAGTTCGGGCAGGTGAGGGTGTGGCTGTTGCCGCATGTGCCGGGCACCCGCGGCGAGCCTCAGGCACGCGAACTGCTGGCGCGTGAACTGGGCGGCACGCCGCAGGGTCTGCCGTTGACCCGCGACGAACGCAACCGGCCGTGGTTGATCGGCGAACTGGCCCATTACGGCACCGGCTGGAGCCATAGCGGTGGCCATCTGCTGGTGGGCCTGGGCGAGGGGGCACGGCTGGGGGTGGACCTGGAGCGGCAACGGCCGCGCAAGCAGATGCGTGAGGTCATCCGCCGTTTCTTCCATCCGCAGGAGGTCAGCTGGCTGGATGGGTTGGATGACGCGGTCTGCGAGCACTGGTTCTTCCGCGTGTGGTGCGCCAAGGAGGCGCTGCTGAAGGCGCACGGGCACGGTATTTCGTTCGGGCTGGAGAAGCTGCGCTTCGCCCCGGATGCGGCCGGGGCCCTGCAGCTGGTGTGGTGCGATCCGGGCCTGGGCGATGCCGCGCGCTGGCATCTATATGAGTGGCAGGCAACGGAAGATTTCCGCGCCGCACTGGCGTGGTATCCGCTGTAGTGCTGTGCTCCCTCCCTTTGGCCGCAGGCCAAGGGGAGGGCCGGGGAGGGGTGGCTTTGCTCCCTCCCTTGCGCGAAGCGGAGGGGAGGGTCGGGGAGGGGTAGCTGTTGCCGTTGCTCTTGCCCTACGCGACAGATCAAAAGCCAGATCCAAAGCCCCCCTCCCCAACCCTCCCCTTGGCTTCGCCAAAGGGAGGGGGCCAAAAGCGCCACTCCTGCGATAATCCCGCCATGAACGACACCACCCTCCCGCGCGAAGTCGCCAGCGACCTCGACCACGGTTTGAAGGCCATGGGCCTGGACGCCGCATTGGCCAAGCCCCTGCTGGCCTACCTGACCCTGCTGGTTCGCTGGAACCGCACCTACAATCTCACCGCCATCCGCGACCCGCGCGAAATGGTGACCCGCCATCTGCTCGATTCGCTGGCCATGGCCGCGCATGTCAGCAGTGGCAGCCTGGCCGATCTGGGCACTGGCCCCGGCTTGCCGGGTATTCCGCTGGCCATCACCCACCCGCAGCTGCAGGTGACCCTGGTGGAGAGCAATGGCAAGAAGGCCCGCTTCATGCGTGAGGCCGTGCGCCAGCTTGGCCTGGGCAATGCCCGCGTGGCCGAATCCCGCGCCGAAGCGCTGGACGAGCCGGGTGCCTATGACAACCTCACTGCCCGCGCCATGGACACCCTGGCCGGCATCATCGAGGTCGGCGGCCATCTGCTGCGGCCCGGCGGCCAGTTGCTGGCGATGAAGGGGGTGTACCCGCACGAGGAAATCGCTCAGCTGCCGGCCGGTTGGCAGGTGCAGGAAGTGCGCCCGCTGCAGGTGCCCGGGCTGGTGGGCGACCGCCACCTGGTGGTGGTGGAGCGCAAGGGCTAGATCCGTAGTGCCGAGCCATGCTCGGCAGGGGCTTTACCGGCCAAGGTCAAAAGCTACCCCTCCCCAACCCGCCCGGCCCGAAGGCACAGCCTTCGGTCGTTCATCAGGCCGCGCGCCAGTGGCACGCAAGCAGGCCTTCTTCACCCCCTTGGCTGCGCCAAAGGGAGGGGGCTTAAGCGGTAGTGCCGAGCCATGCTCGGCAGGGGCTTTACCAGCCAAGGCCAAAGCGGCCCTCACTCCAACCCCTCTCCCGTGAACGGGAGAGGGGCTAAAGCGGTAGTGCCGAGCCATGCTCGGCAGGGGGCAAAAGCACCCCGATCAAGGCACATTCCCACCCCAAAGCCGCCCGGAACATGGAAACCGATTTCCGCCTGCGCGCCGCTACCCCCATAATGACCAGTCCAACCCCGCCTACGAGGCTCTCCTGCATGGCTCGCATCATCGCCATCGCCAACCAGAAAGGCGGCGTCGGCAAGACCACCACCGCCGTGAACCTGGCCGCCGCCCTTGCCGCAGCGCCCCGGCGCGTGCTGCTGGTCGACCTGGATTCGCAGGGCAACGCGACCATGGGCAGCGGCGTGGACAAGCGCGAGGTCGCGGCATCCACCTGCGACCTGCTGCTGGGCGAGAGCGCCGCGGCCGACATCCGGGTGAAGGCACCGGAGGGCTACGACCTGCTGCCGGGCAACATCGACCTGACCGCGGCCGAGATCCAGCTGATGGAGCAGGAAGGCCGCGAGCAGCGCCTCAAGCGCGCGCTGGCGCCGATCCGCGGCGAGTACGACTTCATCCTGATCGATTGCCCGCCGGCACTGTCGCTGCTGACCCTCAACGCGCTGGCCGCCGCCGACTCGGTGCTGGTGCCGATGCAGTGCGAGTACTACGCGCTGGAAGGCCTGAGCGCGCTGGTGGAGACCATCGAGGCGCTGCGCGCCAACCTCAACCCGGCGCTGGAAATCGAAGGCGTGCTGCGCACCATGTTCGACGTGCGCAACAACCTGGCCAATGCCGTGTCCGCGCAGCTCACCGAATACTTCGGCGACCGCGTGTTCCGTACCATCGTGCCGCGCAACGTACGTCTTGCCGAGGCTCCCAGCCATGGCCAGAGCATCGTCGGTTACGACCGCGCCTCGCGCGGTGGCGTGGCCTACCTGGGCCTGGCGGGCGAGATCATCCGCCGCAACAGTGAACGCAAGCAGCCCTCCCGGGCCGTGGAGGCTGTCTGATGAGTGCAGCAAAAAAGCGCGGCCTTGGCCGTGGTCTTGATGCCCTGCTGGGCCCCAAGGGTGCGGTAACCCCGGTCACCGTCGCCGCCGTTGCCGAGCCGCAACCCGGCGAAGTGCTGCGCAAGCTGCCCATCGACCAGCTGCAGCCCGGCAAGTACCAGCCGCGCCGCGACATGGACGAGTCCAAGCTGGCCGAGCTGTCCGAGTCGATCAAGGCGCAGGGCATCATCCAGCCGATCCTGGTGCGCCAGATCGCCGGCGGCAACTACGAAATCATCGCCGGTGAACGCCGTTGGCGCGCCTCGCGCCTGGCCGGGCTGGACGAAGTGCCGGTGGTGGTGCGCGAGCTGGAAGACCGCACCGTCATCGCGATGGCGCTGATCGAGAACATCCAGCGCGAAGACCTCAACCCGCTGGAAGAAGCCGAAGCTTTGGCACGGCTGGTCAGTGAGTTCTCGCTGACCCATGCCGAAGCCGCGCAGGCGGTTGGCCGTTCGCGTGCCTCGGTGTCCAACCTGCTGCGCCTGATCGATCTGCCGATTGGCGTGCGCGTGCTGCTGGAAACCCGCCGGCTGGAAATGGGCCATGCCCGCGCGCTGCTGACGCTGGCGCCGGAACTGGCCACCAAGCTGGCCGAAGAAGCCGCCGAGCAGGGTTGGTCGGTGCGCGAAGTGGAACACCGCGCCCAGCAGTTCGCCGCCGGCAAGGTGCCCGGTGCTCGCAAGGCCAAGCCGGCGCCGAGCGCGCCGCAGGCCGATATCGCATCGCTGGAAACCGAGCTGTCCGAGTCGCTGGGCGCCAAGGTGGCGATCAGCCATGGCCGTGGCGGCAAGGGCAAGCTGGTCATCCACTACACCGATCTGGACACGCTGGACGGCGTGCTGGAGCGGCTGCGCACGCGCCAGCAAGGCTGACGCTCCTGTTCCCCACCGAGGTGCAAGCAAGGCAATGAACCCCTCCAAGGTCGATCGCAATCATCTGTTGCGTCTGACCGACCTGCCGAATGTCGGGCCGGCCTGTGAAAAGGATCTCCGTCTGATCGGGATCCGGGTACCCGCGCACCTGCGCGGGCGTGATCCCTACGATATGTACGCCCAGCTCTGCCTGAAGACCGGCGTGGTGCATGACCCCTGCGTGATCGACGTGTTCCTGTCCGTCGTCCGCTTCCTGGGCGGCGAAGCACCGCAGCCGTGGTGGGCCTATAGCAAGGAGCGCAAGGCCACCCTGGCGCGGGAGCCGATGACGCTATGACGGTACTGGTCACCGGCGCGGCCGGCTTCATTGGTGCCTATACCTGCCAGGCCCTGGCGGCGCGCGGCGAGCGCGTGGTGGGGCTGGACAACTTCAACGACTACTACGACCCGCAGCTCAAGCGCGATCGGGTGGCCGCGCTGTGCCCGCAGCTGGATCTGCGCGTGCTCGACCTCACCGACCGCGACGGCCTGGCTGCGCTGTTCGATGAAATCCAGCCGACCCAGGTGATCCACCTGGCCGCGCAGGCCGGCGTGCGCTATTCGCTGGAAAACCCGCACGCCTACGTCGACAGCAACCTGGTTGGCTTCGTCAACATGCTGGAGCTGTGCCGCCACCGTGGCGTGCAGCACCTGGTGTATGCGTCCAGCAGCTCGGTGTATGGCAACTCGGCCACGCCGCCGTTCTCCGAAGACCAGCGCGTGGACCAGCCGCGCTCGCTGTACGCGGCCACCAAGGCCGCCAACGAGCTGATGGCCTATACCTATGCGCAGCTATACGGCCTGAAGGCCACCGGCCTGCGCTTTTTCACCGTCTACGGCCCATGGGGCCGGCCGGACATGGCGCCGCTGCTGTTCGCGCGCGCGGTGCTGGCCGGGCGCAGCATCGATGTGTTCAACAACGGCCACATGCGGCGCGACTTCACACATGTTTCCGACATCGTCGCCGGTATCCTCGGGGCGCTGTCGCATCCCTCCGTCCAGGCCACACCCCACCAGGTGTTCAACCTGGGCAACCACACCCCGGTGGAACTGGAATACTTCATCGACGTGATCGCCTCGGCCGCGGGGCTCCCGGTGCACAAGGTCTACAAGCCGATGCAGCCGGGCGACATGGTGGAAACCATGGCCGACACCGCGCGCGCCCAGGCGGCGTTCGGCTATGCGCCGAGCACGCCGATCGAAGCCGGTCTGCCGCCGGTGGTGGAGTGGTGCCGTGGATATTTCGGACCGCGTGCCTGATTTCATGTTCCGCTAATACGCGAACAGGAAAATGCGCGGTCTTCCTGAATACGTAAAGCAACCGGAACCGCGTCATGAACCAGCCTGCCCTCTCGGTCGTCGTGCCAGTCTTCAACGAACGCGACAATGTCACGCCGCTGGTCAACGAAATCACCGCCGCCCTGCGCGGCCAGATCGACTTCGAGATCGTCTACGTCGACGACAACTCCAAGGACGACAGCCTGCAGGTACTGCAGGCACTGAAGGCCACCAACCCGGAACTGCGGGTGCTGCACCACGTCAGCCAGAGCGGCCAGAGCACGGCAGTGCGCACCGGGGTGAAGGCGGCGCGCGCGCCGTGGATCGCCACCCTGGACGGCGACGGCCAGAACGACCCGGCCGATATTCCCAAGCTGCTGGCCGCACGCGCCAAGGCCGATGCGCAGGTGCGGCTGTTTGCCGGCTGGCGCGTCAACCGCCAGGACTCGGGCAGCAAGCGCTGGGCCAGCAAGTGGGCCAACGCCATCCGCGCACGCATGCTGCGCGATGACACCCCGGACACCGGCTGCGGCATCAAGCTGTTCGAGCGTGCGGCCTTCCTCGACCTGCCGTATTTCGACCACATGCATCGCTACCTGCCGGCGCTGATGCAGCGCGCCGGCTGGAAGACGGTGAGCGTGCCGGTCAACCACCGCCACCGCACCGCTGGCGTGTCCAAGTACAACAACCTGGGCCGCGCGCTGGTGGGCATCCGCGACCTGCGTGGCGTGGCCTGGTTGATCACCCGTTCCAAGCGCACCGCGGTGGAAGAGGTCTGAGCATGGAGTTCATGAACCAACCGCTGGCCTGGCTGGAGTGGACCGGCGTGCACATGTCGCCGTGGAAGCTGATCGGCCTGACCGGCGCGCTGATGTTCGGCGGCCGCTGGCTGGTGCAGTTCGTGGCCTCGCGCCGCGCCGGCAAGCCGGTGATCCCGCGCCTGTTCTGGTACATGAGCGTGCTCGGCAGCCTGATGACGCTGAGCTACTTCCTGTTCTCGTCCAAGCAGGATGCGGTGGGCGTGGTGCAGAACCTGTTCCCGGCCTTCACCGCGCTCTACAGCCTGCACCTGGACATCAAGCACCGCGGCTGGCAGCGCGACAAGGCCGGTCACTGAGCGGGCAACTATGCCCAAATCAGGCGGTTTGCCGCCCGAATCCGTCTAGGTCGGGCGGCAACTTCAATGCGATGATCGGGAATACCTGAACCATCTGGGGAATCCTGACCGTGAAATCGCCGTTGACCGTTGCCTTGCTGCTCACCCTTGGCCTCAGCGCCACGCCCGCCTTTGCCGCTGCCCCGTCGGCGCCGGCCACCCTGGCCACGCAGAGCGTGGACGACCAGTTCAAGGCGATCTACGAGAAGGAGTGGGCCTGGCGCCAGACCGGCGGCGGTGAGGCCAGCGAGGACAGCGACGCACCGGCCAGCAGCACCAAGTTGCCGGATGTGGGCGCCGCCGCCCAGCAGGCGCGGTTGAAGGTTTGGGACGACGTGCTGGCCCAGCTCGAGGCCATCGACCCGGCCAAGCTGTCGGCCGAAAACCAGGTCAACTACGCCATCTACAAGTACCAGGTGCAGAGCCTGGCCGAGGAAGTGCGCCTGCGCAGCTACGAGATGCCGTTCAACTCGGACTCTTCGTTCTGGTCCAACCTCAGCTTCATGGCCCGGCGCGAGATGAAGACCGCGCAGGACTACCGCAACTACATCGCGCGCCTGAATGATGTGCCGCGCTACTTCGACCAGCAGATGGACAATATGCGCGCCGGTTTGGCGCGTGGCTTCAGCGTGCCGCGTGCGGTGCTGGAAGGCCGTGATGTCTCCATCTCGACCGTGGCCGAACTGAAGGGCCCGACCGAGTCGCCGCTGTACGAGCCGCTGAAGAAGCTGCCCCAAAGCATCCCGGCGGCCGAGCAGGCCAAGCTGCAGGCGGAAGCCAGGCAGGCCATCAGCGGCAGCGTGGTGCCGGCCTTCGGCAAGCTGCTGACCTTCTACCGCCAGGAATATGTGCCGCAGTCGCGCACCACCCTTGCAGCCGAGGCGATGCCCGGCGGCAAGGAGTTCTACCAGGCGCAGATCCGCGAATACGTCACCCTGGACCTGAGCCCGCAGCAGATCCATGCGCAGGGCCTGTCCGAGGTCAACCGCATCCAGCGCGAAATGAACGCCATCATCGACAAGGTGGGCTTCAAGGGTAAGAGCGAGCAGACCCGCTTTGCCGACTTCCTGGAGTTCCTGCGCACCGACCCGCAGTTCTACGCCAAGACCCCCGACGAACTGCTGTGGCGTGCGGCGTGGATCTCCAAGCGCGTGGACGGCGTGATCGGCAAGTACATGACCTTGCCGCGCGCACGCTTCACCATCGTGCCGGTGCCGCCGGATATCGCCCCGTTCTGGACCGCCGGCCGCGGCGGCATGGGCACCTACTGGCTCAATACCTACAACCTGCCGGCGCGCCCGCTGTACAACCTGCCGGCGTTGACCCTGCATGAGTCCGACCCCGGCCACGCCCTGCAGGGCGCACTGGCTGCCGAGCAGACCGGCCAGCCCGAGTTCCGCCGCAGCGCCTATATCTCGGCCTATGGCGAAGGCTGGGGCCTGTACACCGAGAAGCTCGGCGTCGACATGGGCATCTACCAGACCCCGTATGAAGACTTCGGCCGCCTGACCTATGAAATGTGGCGCGCCTGCCGCCTGGTGATCGATACCGGCGTGCACCACTACGGCTGGGACCGCGACCGCGCGATCGCCTACCTGCGTGACCACACCGCGCTCAGCGAGCACGAAGTGACCACCGAAGTGGATCGCTATATCTCCTGGCCGGGCCAGGCCCTGAGCTACAAGCTGGGCGAGATCACCATCGTCAAGCTGCGCGAGAAGGCCGAGAAGGAACTGGGCGACAAGTTCGACATCAAGGGCTTCCATGATGCCGTGCTCAAGCAGGGCTCGGTGCCGCTGCCGGTGTTGGAGCAGCAGATCAACGCTTATATCGCCGAGCGCAAGGCGGCGAAGTAAAGCCTTGCCCCCTCCCTTGCGCAACGCGCAGGGGAGGGTCGGGGAGGGGTGCTCTTGGCAGAAATCCCAGGCGATAAGCCAAAGCCACCCCTCTCCCCAACCCCTCTCCCGCAAGGGGAGAGGGGCTACAGCTGCAATTACAGAGGGTGCTTGCGCTCGCAGCGTTCTAAAGCCCCTCTCCCCTTGCGGGAGAGGGGTTGGGGAGAGGGGGAGCACCGCAGGTGCAACCGCAACAAACAAAGCCCCCCTCTAAGCCTCCCCCTTGGCTCCGCCAAAGGGGAGGGCAACAGCGCACACCTGAACCACAGCCTCCGCACTGCGATTGTGTAACCCCGCAAGCACCGGCTAGGCTGCCCCAATGCTGCAATCCCTGCGCCACCGTCGCCTCTACCTGCTGCGCCTGCTGATGCTGGCGCTGGTCGGCATTGGCGTATTCGGCACCTCGCTGGTCGCAGCACTGACCGACATCCACATGCTGGCGCACACCGACATCGGTGCCGACGTGCATGAGCACGACGACAGCAAGCTGGCCATGGCCCCCGATGCCGAAGACAGCGCCAATGCGCTGCTGCACGCGCTGGTGCATTGCGTGGACTGCCACGGCCACGGTGGTGTGTTGCCCACCGTCACCCCTGCCTGGACCGTGGCGTCACCGCCCGCACAGCAGGCCGTGGCCATCCTCGGCACGCAAGCGGTCACGCACCCGACCGAGAGCCTGTTCCGCCCCCCGATAGCTGTCTGACGTCCCGGCCCCTTGGCCGGTCCCCACGTCTGAACCTGCTATCTGGAGAAACCCATGTGGATGCGCCTGGCGGCGGTTGTCGCCTTTGCGCTGGTGCCCCGCGCGTATGCGCAGGCGCCAGTGCCTGCTGTGCCGTTGACGCTGGACGATGCCATCGTCCGTGTTGCCCTTGATCACCCCGAGCTGCGCCTGATCGATGCGCAGCGGCCTGTACTTGAAGCCCGTCGCGATGCGGCCCTGCTGCGCCCGCCGATGCAGCTGGGCGTGGAACTGGAGAACCTGCTCGGCAGCGGTGATACCCGCGGCGTGCAGGGCGCCGAGGCGACCGTCAGCCTGTCCGGTGTGCTGGAACGCGGCGACAAACTCGATGCGCGCCGCATGCTGGCCCAGGCCAATATCGACGCGTTGGCCCCGCAACGCGCCACCGCCAGGCTGGATCTGCTTGCCGAGACTGCGCGCCGCTACCTCGCCGTAGCGCAGGCGCAATCAGCGCTGCAGATCGCCAATACCGATATCGAGCAGCGCCGCCGCGCCGTTGCTGCCGCGCGCCTGCGCCTGCAGGCCGGCGCCTCGCCGGAGTCGGTGCTGTTCACTGCGCAGGCAATGCTGGCGCAGGCGGAACTGGATCGCGATCGTGCCATCGAAGAAGCCAGCGCAGCACGGCTGTCGCTGGCCGCGCTGTGGGGTGCGCGTACGCCTGACTTCAAGGCGGTGAGTGGAGATGCGCTGCAACTGCCGGCACTGCGTGATTTCGCATCACTCAATGACGATCTGCAACGCGCACCGGAGCTGGCCGAACTGCTGGGCGAGCAGCGCATCCGCGAGGCCCAGCTGCAGCTGGTGCGCACCCGCAGCCGTCCGGATTGGAACTGGCAGGTAGGCGTGCGCAACAGCCGCGCCGACAACGCCACCTCGCTGGTCGGCGGCTTCAGCATTCCACTGGGCAGCGCCCGCCGCGCCGCGCCGGAAATCCGCGAGGCCGAAGCCGATCTCGCCCTGCTGCCGTATCAACGCCAGGCCCGCCAGCAACAGCTGTACGCCACCCTGGCCGAGGCGCACGGGCGCTATGTCACCGCGCGTCTGGAAGTACAGCGCATGCAGGCTGACGTGCTGCCGCAGTTGCAGAAGGCCGAGCGTGCCGCCGAGCAGGCATGGCGCGCCGGTGCCGCCAGTTACATGGAGTGGGCGCAGCTGCAGGCCATGCGCATTGAATCGCGCCAGCGCCAGTTGGACGCCGCCATCGCCGCACAGACCGCGCTGATCGAGATCCAGCGCCTCACCGGCCAGGGAATGCTGGCCACCGATGCAACCGTTGCCGTGGAGAACGCAGGATGAGCCGTCCGATCAATGTTGTCGCTGCCGGCGTGCTGGCAATGAGCCTGTTGCTGGTCGGCTGCGGTACCAAGCCGGCGCCTGAGGCCAGCGCTGGCGCCGCAGAAGAAGCGGGCCATGACCACGATGAAAAAAAGGCCGGCGAAGCAGACGCTCACGCCCATGAGGCGGGCGAGGAAGCGGATGCCGACCGCACCACCATCAAGGCCGCGATGGCCGAGCAGGCCGGCATCCGCAGCGCCGCCGCGCAGGCCGGCACCATCGCCGACGAGCATGAGGTGCAGGGCCTGCTGACGCCGGTGGATGGGCGGGTGGCGCAGGTGATGGCGCGCTTCCCCGGCCCGATCCGTTCGCTGCGGGCCAATGTGGGCGATCGCGTCAGCGCCGGCCAGATCCTGGCCAGCATCGACAGCAATCTCAGCCTGACCACCTACAGCATCAGCGCGCCGATCAGCGGCGTGGTGCTGTCGCGGCAGGCGCAGGTGGGCGCGGTGGCGGGCGAGGGCACGCCGCTGTTCGAGATCGGCGACCTGTCCGAGCTGTGGGTGGACCTGCATATCTTCGGCAACGACACCCAGCACATCACCGCCGGCGTGCCGGTCACGGTGACCCGCATGACCGATGGCGTCAGCCAGAGCACCACGCTGGAGCGCGTGCTGCCCGGCACCGCCACTGCAAGCCAGAGCACCGTGGCCCGTGCCAGCGTGCGCAATGACGATGGCCTGTGGCGGCCCGGTGCGGCGGTGAAGGCGCGCATCGTGGTGGCAATGCAGCCGGCGGCGGTGGTGGTGCCACTCACTGCGCTGCAGACCATGGAAGGCCGCGAGGTGGTGTTCGTACGTGACGGCGATACCTATACCGCGCGCCCGGTGGTGCTGGGCGCACGCGATGCCGGCAAGGTCGAGGTCAAGGACGGGCTGCGCGTGGGCGAGCAGGTCGTGGTCGAGCAGAGCTATGTGGTCAAGGCCGATATCGGCAAGGCGGGGGCCGCGCATGAACATTGATCATCGTCGCTTCCAACGCGGAGGGTGCCGCCATGCTTGAGCGCGTCATCCGCAGCGCCATCGCCCATCGCTGGATGATGATGGTGCTTACTTTCGCGTTGATCGCGATCGGCAGCTGGAGCTTCACCCGCCTGTCCATCGACGCCACGCCCGACATCACCAACGTCCAGGTGCAGATCAACACCGCCGCCGATGGCTACTCTCCGCTGGAGACGGAACAGCGCATCACCTATCCGGTGGAAACCGTGATGGCCGGCCTGCCAAAGCTCGAACAGGTGCGTTCGCTGTCGCGCTACGGCCTGTCGCAGGTGACGGTGGTGTTCAAGGACGGCACCGACCTGTACTTCGCCCGCCAGCAGGTGGCCGAACGCCTGCAGCAGGTGAAGTCGCAGCTGCCCGATGGTTTGGATCCGCAGCTGGGGCCGATTGCCACCGGCCTGGGCGAGATCTTCATGTACACCATCGACGCTGATCCCAAGGCACGCAAGCCCGATGGTTCGCCCTATACCGCCACCGACCTGCGCACGCTGCAGGACTGGGTGGTGCGGCCGCAGCTGCGCAACGTGCCCGGCGTCACCGAGGTCAATACGATTGGCGGCTACCAGCGGCAGATCCATATCACCCCGGATCCGGCCAAGCTGCGGGCGCTGGGCTTCACCCTGGATGATGTCGCCGAAGCGGTGGAAGGCAACAACCAGAACATCGGTGCCGGCTATATCGAGCGCAACGGCCAGCAGTTCTTGGTGCGTGTGCCCGGGCAGGTGGCCGGGTTGGAGGAGATCGGCAACATCGTGCTGGCCCGCCGCGAAGGCGTACCCATCCATGTGCATGACGTGGCCGACGTGGCCGAAGGGCCGGAACTGCGCAGCGGTGCCGCCACCCAGAACGGCCACGAGGTGGTGATGGGCACGGTGGTGATGCTGGTCGGCGCCAACAGCCGCGAGGTGGCACAAGCGGCCGCGGCCAAGCTGGAACAGGCGCAGCGCAGCCTGCCAGACGGCGTCACCGTCACCGCCAGCTACGACCGCACCGCGCTGGTCGACCGTACCATCCAGACCGTCGCCAAGAACCTGCTGGAAGGCGCGTTGCTGGTGATCGTGGTGTTGTTCCTGCTGCTGGGCAACTTCCGTGCGGCACTGATTACCGCCGCGGTGATTCCGCTGGCAATGCTGTTCACCCTGACCGGCATGGCACGTGGCGGGGTCTCCGCCAACCTGATGAGCCTTGGTGCACTGGATTTCGGCCTGATCGTCGATGGCGCGGTGATCATCATCGAGAACTGTCTGCGCCGCTTTGGCGAACGCACACATGCGCTGGGCCGGGCGATGACCCGCGAGGAACGCTTCGCCGAAACCGCCAGTGCCACTGCCGAAGTCATCCGCCCCAGCCTGTTCGGCCTGGGCATCATCACCGCGGTCTACTTGCCGATCTTTGCGCTCACTGGCGTCGAAGGAAAAATGTTCCACCCGATGGCGATCACCGTGGTGCTGGCGTTGAGCGGTGCGATGTTGCTGTCGTTGACCTTCGTGCCCGCGGCGATTGCGATGTTCCTCGGTGGCCGCGTGGAAGAGAAGGAGAACCGTCTGATGGCGTGGCTACGTGCGCGCTATGAGCCGTTGCTGGCCTGGGTGATGCGGCGCGGCCGCCTGGTGGTTGCCGCTGCGCTGCTGCTGGTGATTGGCTGCGGTGTATTGGCAACGCGGCTGGGCAGCGAGTTCGTGCCCAATCTCGACGAAGGCGATGTCGCCATGCACGCCATGCGCATCCCAGGCACCAGCCTCACCCAATCGGTGAACATGCAGAAACAGGTGGAAGCACGCCTGCAGCAGTTGCCGGAAGTCGAAAAGGTGTTCTCCAAGATCGGCACGCCGGAAGTCGCCTCCGACCCGATGCCGCCCTCGGTCGCGGATACTTTCATCATGATGAAGCCTCGCAAGCAGTGGCCGGACCCGCGCAAGCCGCGCGCACAGCTGCTGGCGGAGCTGGAAGCAGCGGTGGAGGAATTGCCAGGCAACAACTACGAGTTCACCCAGCCCATCCAGATGCGCATGAACGAGTTGATCTCGGGCGTGCGTGCCGACGTGGCGGTGATGCTGTTCGGCGACGACATGGAAACGCTGGCGCAGGTTGGCCAGCGCATTGTCGCGGTGGCCAACAAGGTGCCGGGTGCGGCCGATGTGCGGCTGGAGGAAACCAGTGGCTTGCCCTTGCTGACGGTTACGCCCAATCGTGCGGCCTTGGCTGGCTACGGGCTCAACCCGGGCCAGCTGCAGTCCACCGTTTCCACCGCGGTTGGCGGGCGCTTGGCCGGGCAGTTGTTCGAAGGTGACCGTCGCTTCGATATCGTCGTACGCCTGCCGGAAACAATCCGCCAGGATCCGGCAGCACTGGCCGATCTGCCGGTGTCGCTGGAGCCAGCGCTGGCACAGGACAGTGCGGATGAATCCAGCCGAGCAGGGGGCTGGCGCAGCGGCGATGCACGCACGGTTCCGTTGCGCGAGTTGGCGCGGATTGAAAGCAGTGAAGGCCCGAACCAGATCAACCGTGATAACGGCAAGCGCCGCATCGTAATCACTGCCAATGTGCGTGATCGCGATCTGGGTGGCTTCGTCAGCGAGCTGCAGCAGGCCATCGACACCCAGGTGAAGGTGCCGTCTGGTTATTGGGTGGAATACGGCGGCAGCTTCGAGCAGCTGATTTCGGCCAGCCAGCGTCTGGCGGTGGTGGTGCCGGTGACCTTGCTGCTGATCTTCGCCTTGTTGTTCTGGGCCTTCGGTTCGGCGCGTGATGCCAGCATCGTGTT
Organism: Stenotrophomonas sp.; assembly: GCA_032112995.1. GTDB lineage: Bacteria > Pseudomonadota > Gammaproteobacteria > Xanthomonadales > Xanthomonadaceae > Stenotrophomonas. The sequence continues at coordinate 89,205 of DAMCTY010000003.1, forward strand.
CAGCGGTGTGCCCTTGGCTTTGACGGGTGGCGTATTGGCCTTGGCGCTGCGCGGCATTCCCTTGTCGATCTCGGCCGGCGTCGGCTTCATCGCGCTGTCCGGTGTGGCGGTGCTCAATGGTCTGGTGATGATCAGCTTCATCCGCCATCTGCGCGAGCAGGGCCGCAGCCTGGATGTGGCGGTGCGCGAAGGTGCGCTCGGCCGTTTGCGCCCGGTGCTGATGACCGCGTTGGTCGCATCGTTGGGCTTCGTACCGATGGCGTTCAATGTGGGTGCCGGTTCGGAAGTGCAGCGGCCGCTGGCAACGGTGGTGATCGGCGGCATTGTCTCGTCCACCCTGCTGACCTTGCTGGTATTGCCGGTGCTGTACAGCTGGCTGCATCGGAAGGGACAGTAATCAAAAGGCCTCCGTTCATGGGAGGGGTTGGGAAGCGTGAGCGGAGAGCATAAGGGTGTAGCCCGGGTAAGCGCAGCGCACCCTGGACCCCTGCGCGAAGGGGTCCCGGGGGCGCTGCGCTTACCCGGGCGACGCGGCTTGGAGCCCTTGCTAGGCTTTGCTTGAAGCCCCTCTCCCGCTGGCGGGAGAGGGGTTGGGGTGAGGGCAGCTCTTCGCTGGCAAGGCCTTTGCCGAGCATGGCTCGGCACTGCCGCTGGCGGCTCGCTGATTTTTACCTGCCCTGGCGCATCAGCGCGATAATCCAACAAAACATTCCTGCGGAACCCCAATGAGCGACTGCTGCGGCTGCGGCAAAACCCTGGAAGTCGAGCGCATGCAGGCGCAGCAGCGCCGCGTGCTCTACCAGGTGCTGGCGATCAACCTGATCACCTTCGTGATGATGATGGCTGCCGCCTGGCATAGCGGTTCGGCCTCGCTGCTGTCTGGCAGCCTGGACAACCTCGGCGATGCCCTCACCTATGCGCTCAGCCTGGCCGTGGTCGGCGCAAGCCTCGCCGCCAAGGCGCGGGTGGCCATGCTCAAGGCGGTCTTCATCCTGGGCGCGGCAATCGCAGTGGCGGTGGGCATTGGCTGGAAGCTGGCCCATCCCCACCTGCCGCTGTTCGAGAGCATGGGCATCGCGGCCTTGCTCAATCTGGCCGCCAACCTGTACTGCCTGCGCCTGCTGTGGCCGTACCGGCAGGGTGACATCAACCTGGCCTCGGCCTGGGCCTGCTCGCTGAATGACGTCTACGAAGGTTCGGCGGTGATCCTGGCCGCGCTGGCGGTCTGGGCCTTCGGCGCCGGCTGGCCAGACCTGCTGATCGCCGTGGCCTTGTTGCTGCTGTTCCTGCGCTCGGCCTGGAAGGTGGCGCGGGCGGCCTGGCGGGAATTGGAGGCCGCCTGAATGGACCTGATGGCAGCCACTTCGTTGCTGATTTGCAAGCCAGCGCTGGTCTGGGCATAATACGCGGCTCGCTGTGTCCGGAATTCTCCGGATCGGTGGCCGGGAACACGTCATCTGGCCATCCTTGTCGGCGTAACCCTTTGATTCCCATGACGCGTGGCGGGTAACCGCCGGGGCCGCCGTCTTCCTGGCTAAGGAAGTCATCAACATTACCGAGGTGCGCAATGTCCCGCGTATGCCAAGTTTCCGGCAAGCGAGTGCAGACGGGTAACAACGTCTCGCACGCCAACAACAAGACCCGTCGTCGTTTCCTGCCGAATCTGCACGAGCGCCGTTTCTGGGTGGCCAGCGAGAACCGCTGGGTCAAGCTTCGTGTTTCCGCGCATGCACTGCGCACCATCGACAAGAACGGCATCGATTCCGTTCTGGCTGAGCTGCGTGCGCGCGGCGAAAAGGTCTGAGGAGTAAACCATCATGGCAGGTAAGCGCGATAAGGTCCGTATGATTTCCTCGGCCGGCACTGGCCACTTCTACACGACCGACAAGAACAAGAAGAACACCCCGGGGAAGATGGAATTCCTGAAGTACGATCCGGTTGTTCGCAAGCACGTGATGTACAAGGAAGGCAAGATCAAGTAATCCCTCCGGATTGTTTGAGCTGCTGTTCCACGCAGAACCCGCCGCAAGGCGGGTTTTGTGTTTCAGTGCCGTGAAAAAGTTCCCGGCCTGCCTGCATGAACACATGCAGCGGCAGCATCAGTGGGGTACATGTCATCGCCTACAATCGGACAGATGAGTGCAATCGATACGCCCACTGTGTGTGAAGTAGCCATCGTCGGCGGCGGTGCCGCCGGTGTGCTGGCCGCCATCGGTATCCTGCGTGGTGCATGCCAGCCGCTGCGGCTGTTGATGATCGAGCCGTCGTTGCCGCTGGCCCGTGGCGTGGCCTATGCCACCCCGCGCGAGGAGCATGTGCTGAACGTGCCCGCCGCGAAGATGAGCGGCTTTCCTGAACAGCCCGAGGATTTCCTCGATTACCTGGGTACTGTGCCGGCCTTCGCAGGTGTCCCGCGGGAAACCCTGGCGGCGCAGTTTGTATCGCGCGGCCATTACGCCAATTACCTGCGCGAGCGTCTGCAGCAAGCCGTGGATACCAGTCCGGCACAGCTGGAAATCATTGCCGCGCGCGTGCAGGCCTTGCAGCCGGAAGTGGATGCGGTGCGGCTGCGACTGGATTCGGGGCGCGACGTGCAGGCTGGCAAGGTGATTCTTGCGGTCGGCAATGCGCTACGGCCCCTGCCGGCGCGTGGTGCCGGCAGCCTGCCCGAAGCCAAGCGCATCGAGGCCTGGGATTACGCGGCGCTGGCCAATATTTCCGCTGCTGCCGACGTGGCAATCATCGGTTCCGGCCTGAGCATGGCGGATGCGGTGGCCACGCTGCAGGCCAACGGCCACCGTGGGCGCATCCACGTGATGTCGCGGCATGCGCTGCTGCCGTTGCCGCATGCCAAGGGCGCCCCGGCGGACTACGATCCGGAGCCGCTGCTGGCGATGAACCTGCGCCAGCGCCTGCATGCCCTGCGCCAGCATGCCGCCGAGGCGGCCGCGCGGGGCATTCCATGGCAGAGCGTGATGGAGCGCATCCGGCCGCTGGGCCAAGCCCTGTGGCAAAGCCTGTCGGCCGACGACCAGCGGCGTTTCCTGCGCCATGTGGTGCGCTATTGGGACGTACACCGGCACCGTATCGCCGCCCCGCTGCATGCGCAGCTGCTGGACGTGCAGCAGCAGGGCCGTCTGCAGCTGCATCGCGGCCGCCTGGAGACCGCCGTGGCCGAAGGTGCGTGCGTGCGCCTGGCTGGGTTGGACCGCTGGCGCAGGCCGCTGCAGCTGGAAGTGCAATGCGTGATCAACGCCACCGGCGTGGAGATGCGTGCGCAGGCCATGCGCAACCCGCTGCTGCAGCAATTGCTGGGCAGTGGCGTGGGGCGGGCAGGACCGCATGGCATCGGCGTGGATACAGCACCGGATGGCAGCCTGGTCGATGCCGAGGGTGTGGCCGAGCCGCGCGTGCAGGTGATTGGCAGCCTGCGCATTGGCAGCCTGTGGGAAAGCCTGGCGATTCCTGATCTGCGTGGGCAGGCGGCGGCGCTGCAGGCTCCGTGCCGCTGACTTTTCCTGTTCCTCTTGCAAGGGTTGAGGCAATCTTTACTAAAAAAAGAACGCCTTTGGCGTTCTTTTTTATCCAAGCCACGGGCTTGTTGATGGTGGCGATGTGGATCTGATGTCTGCTTCAGCTGTGCGGCGGTGCGCGCGAGGGGGTGGGCATGATCAGAGGTGTCTCGTAGGGCTGATTCCAAGGCCGTTCCGAAGGTTTGTAATCGGCCATGGATAGCGCTGGTTGGGTGCTGTTGGTGTTCGCCCAATACCAGCGACCAGTATTCGGAAGACCTTTGATGGATACGTTGGAAAAATGAGCAGTGATCTGGCCGTGTTCTGTTGGCTCGGTGACAAGCTGCATATTGGCCAGGAACTGGCTTTCGATACGGCGTCCGGCGGCGTTGGTGGCTGGCGATACGACCATTTCTTTCACGTTGGTCTGCAGCAACGCTGAAAGCTCATCGGAAAGTTGTGCCCAGGGCGATATTTCGGTGACGTTGCCCGCGGCGTCTACTTTTATAAGGACCGGGATGGTTCCGGCATCTGCGCTCTGTCCTGCGGTTGCAAAGACCGGGTTGCTGAGCGCAAGCAGCGCAACAGTGGCCGCTGAAAGTAAGTTTGGCTTGCTAATCATGTGCTCCTCCAATCCATTCGGGGAACTGGCGTTTGCGGGTAGGGATTTTGCGCCCCCAGCCCGCCCAACCGTTTCATGAAAATATGAAAAAGTCAACTGGCGATGCAGTGCTGGTCGGTGGGTGGTAGTGGGGGCATTTCTATAAAATGGGCGCATGGATGTCTCCCACTTGCTCGACGGGCTGAATGCAGCCCAGCGCGAGGCCGTTTCCGCGCCTCCCGGTCACCACCTGATTCTTGCCGGCGCCGGTTCCGGCAAGACGCGTGTGCTTACCCACCGCATCGCCTGGCTCAACGAAGTCTGTGGCGTGCCTACCCACGGCATCTTCGCGGTCACCTTCACCAACAAGGCGGCCGGCGAGATGCGCCACCGCATCGATGCGCAGCTGGCCAACGGCAGCCGCGGCATGTGGATCGGTACCTTCCACGGCCTGGCCCACCGCCTGCTGCGCCTGCACTGGGCCGAGGCCAAGCTGCCCGAAGCCTTCCAGGTGATGGACTCGGACGATCAGCTGCGCCTGATCAAGCGCGTGGTGCAGCAGCTGGAACTGGACGACGGCAAGTACCCGCCCAAGCAGGTGATGTGGTGGATCAATACGCAGAAGGATGAAGGCCGCCGACCGCAGCACATCCAGCCCGAGCCGCATGATCAGTGGGGCGAGACCCTGCGCCAGGCCTATGCGGCCTACCAGGAGCGTTGTGATCGCGCCGGCCTGGTCGACTTCGCCGAGCTGCTGCTGCGCGCGCACGAGCTGCTGCGCGACAACCCGGCGCTGCTGGCGCATTACCGCGCCCGTTTCCGCGAAATCCTGGTGGACGAGTTCCAGGACACCAATGCCATCCAGTACGCCTTCGTGCGGGTACTGGCCGGCGACAGTGCGCATGTATTCGTGGTCGGTGACGATGACCAGGCCATCTACGGCTGGCGCGGGGCCAAGGTCGAGAACGTGCAGCGCTTCCTCAAGGATTTCCCGGGCGCGCAGACCATCCGCCTGGAGCAGAACTACCGCTCCACCGCCAATATCCTTGGCGCCGCCAATGCGGTGATCGCGCACAACCCGGACCGCATCGGCAAACAGTTGTGGACCGACAGCGGCGACGGCGATCCGATCGACCTGTTCGCCGCCTACAACGAAATGGACGAGGCGCGTTACCTGGTCGAGCGTGCACGCCAATGGGTCCGCGATGGTGGCAGCTATGGCGACGTCGCCGTGCTCTACCGCAGCAATGCGCAGTCGCGTGCCTTCGAAGAAGCGCTGCTCAGCGAGCAGGTGCCGTACCGCGTCTATGGCGGCATGCGCTTCTTCGAGCGTGCCGAAATCAAGGATGCGCTGGCCTACCTGCGCTTGATGACCAACCGCAACGACGATGCCGCGTTCGAGCGTGCGGTCAATACGCCGACGCGTGGCATCGGCGAGCGCACGCTGGACGAAGTGCGGCGCATCGCGCGCCAGCAGGCGCTGTCGCTGTGGGAGGCGGCGATGCTGGCCACGCAGGGCAATGACCTGACTTCGCGGGCAAAGAATGCACTGGCCGGCTTCCTCAACCTGGTCCAGCAGATCACGGTGGAAACCGCTGAGATGGACCTGGCCGAGCGCATCGAGCATGTGCTGTCGCGCTCGGCGCTGCGTGAGCATTGGGGCAAGGAAAGCCGCAACGCCCTGGATTCGGAATCCCGCATCGACAACCTGGACGAACTGATCTCGGTGGCCTCGCGCTTCGTGCGTCGCGAAGACGACATCGAAGAAGGTGCCGAGGACATGACCGAGCTGGTGGCGTTCCTGTCCTACGCCTCGCTGGAAGCTGGCGAAGGCCAGGCACAGGCGGGCGAGGAGGGCGTGCAGCTGATGACGCTGCACTCGGCCAAGGGCCTGGAGTTCCCGCTGGTGTTCCTGGCGGGCATGGAAGAAGGCTTGTTTCCCAGTGCGCGTTCGCTGGAAGAAAGCGGCCGCCTGGAAGAAGAGCGCCGTCTGGCCTATGTCGGCATCACCCGTGCGCGCCAGAAGCTGGTACTCGGCTATGCCGAATCGCGCCGCATCCATGGTCAGGACAATTACAGTCTGCCGTCACGCTTCCTGCGCGAAATTCCGCGCGAGCTGTTGAACGAGGTTCGCCCCAAGGTGCAGGTCTCGCGCCCGGCCTCGCTCGGCGCAAACCGGGTGATGGGCGGCCACGCCAATATCGAAGCGCCGCCGATCAAGCTGGGTGCGTTGGTGAATCACCCGAAGTTCGGCGAAGGCATGGTCACCGACTACGAGGGCAACGGCCAGCACGCACGCGTGCAGGTCGAGTTCGCCGACGCCGGCAGCAAGTGGTTGGTGATGGCGTATGCGAATCTGACGGTGATCTGATGTAGCCCGGGTAAGCGCAGCGCACCCGGGGAGTGGCGCGCGCATGAGCCCCTGCGAGACCGCTTGCCGAGCATGGCTCGGCACTACGGTTGGGTAGCGTGATTCCGCAGCTGTTCCCAATCCAGATCGAACTTGGCCAGGTATTTGCGCAGGCGGTCGGCGTCGTTGGTGCTGGTGCGTTGCGTGCGTGATACCGCGAACAGTTCGCGGCCAGCAGCTGACAGGGTTTTCGAGCGCAGGCAGACGCGTACCACTTCTTCCAGTTGCACGCGGTCGAAGCGGTCCAGTTGGTTTGCGGCATCGCCGAGCAATGCCTGCAGTGGCGATGCATCATCGCCGCCATGCCATTGCGTGCGCAGGCGATTGATCTCCTCATCGACGCCGTCGGTCTGGATGCGGCCGGCATTGGCCAGCGTCGCCATGCGCACCACGCTGGCACCCAGGTCGCGGAAGTTGCCGCGCCATGCGGCTTCGCTGCTGGTGGCGAAATTCAGATAGCGGCTACGCGCCTCGGCGTTGAAGCGCACGCGTTCGTGCTGCTCGCGTGACCAGCGCTCCAGTTCAAACTCGAGGTTGGGTTCGATGTCTTCGCTGCGCTCGGCCAGACCCGGCAGTTGATAGGTCCACAGGTTCAGGCGCGCCAGCAGATCCTCGCGGAAGCGGCCTAGTCGTACGTCCTGCTGCAGATCGCGGTTGGTGCCGGCAATCAGCTGGAAGTCGCTTTCCACCTCGCGATCGCTGCCAACTGGCAGGAAGCGCCTTTCCTCCAGGGCGCGCAGCAGCATGGCCTGTTCGTCCGCACCCAGCTCGCCGATCTCGTCGAGGAACAGCAGGCCCTGGTGGGCCGAGCGCAGCAGGCCGGCGCGGTCACTGCTGGCGCCGGTGTAAGCGCCCTTGGTATGGCCGAACAAGGTGCTCATCGCGCCGTCGCCGCGCAGGGTGGCGCAGTTCACCTCGACGAAGCGACCCGGCAGCTGGTGCTTGAGCTTCTTCAGCTCGAATACGCGCTTGGCCAACTGGCTCTTGCCGGCACCGGTGGGGCCGGTCAGCAGCATCGGCGCGCGCGAGCGCGTGGCTACTTTCTCGATCTGCTCGATCATCCGGTTGAAGGCCGGGTTGCGGGTGGCGATGCCGCTCTTGAGCAGGTCGCGGTCCTGCAGCTGCTGTTGAGCGAAGCGCTGGGCGATGTGGTCGTAGCGCGACAGGTCCAGGTCGATCACGGTGTGGCTGCCGGGGTCGCCATTGCCTTGCTTGCGCGGCGGTGAGGTCTGCAGCAGGCGGCCGGGGAAGTGGCGGCTCTCGGTCAGCAGGAACCAGCAGATCTGGGTGACGTGGGTGCCGGTGGTGATGTGGACGTAGTAGTCCTCCTCGTCCGGCTGGAAGGGATAGGCCGCGAGAAAGTCATGCAGGCGTGCGTACACGCCTTCGAATTCCCAGGGATCGACCAGGTAAGTGTCGTGCAGGCGCAGCTCGGTACCGGGTGATACCAGTGCCAGATCTTCCTGCACCAGTTTGGCCAGCCGGCTGAAGCGGCGCTCGTCCAGCATCAGCTCGATGCGATCGGGCTGGAAGTCTTCATGCATGCCCAGGGCTACGGTGGGCCGCCATTTTTCCCAGCGACCGGGGCCGCTGCCCGAATCGAGCTGGGTGCCGAGCATGCCGAAGATGACCTGACGCTTGGACATATCTATTCCTATAAAAAGCGCGCCGAAAGTATACGTAAGTCCGCAACCCGGATGCGCGAATCCTCTCCTGAGAATTAAAAATACCTTTGTGAATCAATGAATTGATCGAGGAATGAAAAAGTTGGCACGGCCATTGCGTTTATTGGGGCAAGACAAGCGGCGGACAGTTCCCGCCAAGGAGTACGAAATGGCCAACGCAAACCTGTTCGCTTCCTTCCGCGGCGCCCTGCTGCCGAAGGCCACGGTCCGCAACGAAGCCGGTGGATCGGCCTATGCCCGTGACCCGCGTGCGGCCTTGGCTCTGTTCGCCGCCACCGGTTGCTTGAACAGCACCTTCTACGCCAGCGCCGATGCGCAACTGGAGCAGGTGCAGGCGCTGTGCAACGAGGTCGATGCCGGCTTCATTGCCCGCACGGCCGCTTATGCCCACGGCGTGGCGCATATGAAGGACGTGCCGGCGCTGCTGTTGGCAATGCTGAGCGTGCGTGATGGCGAGGCCTTTGCCGCGGCCTTCCCACATGTGATCGACAATGGCCGCATGCTGCGCACCTTCGTGCAGATCATGCGTAGCGGTAGGGTGGGCCGCCGTTCGCTGGGCTCGTTGCCGAAGCGCCTGCTGCGGCAGTGGCTGGAGCAGGCCTCGCCGAAGGCGATCATCCGCGCGGCGATCGGCAACCAGCCGTCGCTGGCCGATGTGATCCGCATGGTCCATCCCAAGCCGCAGGATGCCGCGCGTGAGGCGCTGTATGCCTGGGTGATCGGGCGGCCCTACGACGAAGCCTTGCTGCCAGCAGAGCTGCGTGCCTACGAGGCGTTCAAGCGCGATCCGCGCGGGACGCTGCCGGACCTGCCGTTCCAGTACTACAGCGCGCTGGCATTGGATGCTGCGCAGTGGTCGGTACTGGCACGCAACTCGTCTTGGCAGCAGCTGCGGATGAACTTGAACACCTTTGCCCGTCACGGTGTGTTCGAGGAGCCGGCGATGGTGGCGGAAGTGGCAGCGAAGCTGCGGGACCCGCAGCAGATCGCCCGTTCGCGGGTGCTGCCCTACCAGCTGCTGATGGCCTACCACGCCGGTGCGGCGCTGCCGCGTCCGATCCTGGACGCGCTGCAGGACGCGATGGAAGTGGCGACCGCCTCGGTGCCGGCATTGCAGGGCAAGGTGGTGGTGGCGGTGGACGTTTCCGGTTCGATGCAGTGGCCGGTAACCGGCTATCGGAAGGGGGCAAGCTCGGCGGCGCGTTGCGTCGACGTGGCGGCCCTGATCGCGGCCTGTGTATTGCGCGGTCACCCGCAGGCGCAGGTGCTGCCGTTCGATACCGAGGTGCGTCCGCAGCAGCTGAACCCGCGCGACAGCGTGATGACCCTGGCACGGCAGCTGGCGATCAATGGTGGGGGCACGGCGGTAAGCGCGCCCTTGGCCTACTTGAACCGCAAGCGGGCGCAGGTGGATCTGCTGGTGCTGGTGTCGGACAACGAAAGCTGGCGTGACACCCGCGGCAGCCGTGAGACCGCAACCATGCGTGAGTGGGCCGCGCTGAAGGCGCGTTGCCCGCAGGCGCAGCTGGTCTGCATCGATCTGCAGCCGGTGGCCAGCAGCCAGACCGTTGAGCGCGAGGACGTGCTGCATATCGGCGGCTTCAGCGACGCGGTGTTCGAGCTGCTGGCCAATGCCAGCCTGCCGCCGGCACAGCGCCCGCGCTGGGTGGAGCGGATCGCAGCAATGGATTTGTAAGGGCGATACGGATGTCGCCGATGTGATGCCCGGCCGGCAATGGGGCCGGCCGGGCCTGGAAAATTCAGTTATGGGAGAAGGCGGATGCAGGCCTGACTACATTGGTTGTTCATTCCGGTTCGAATCCGGAAAGTCAGTCCAACCCTTGCCGTCTGCTCCCACCCCTTATGTCGGTCTGTACGAATGCCGATGGAACTACAGCCAAGCACGCTCCAGGTCGCGGGTTCGATTCCCGCCCTATGCCGCAAGGCATCGGTAGCTCAGTGGATAGAGCAGGATCGCCGCCTTGCCCTCGTGGCACAGCGGTGAAACGTTCCATCATTCTTGTCGTACTTGCCGGCACCTTGTTCGTATTACTTCGTGCTTCGGCATGAAAGCGTTTCAACGTCGGCATGCACGAATGCCGAAGGAACTACAGCCTCTTAAGCTCCGGGTCGCGGGTTCGAATCCCGCCCGTTGTGGAAACGCAGCGGTAGCTCAGTCTGGTTAGAGCAGGATGTTCCTTCAACCTTCGTCGTGCAGGCCGGCACCTTTTGCAGATGTTGCACGCGGTGAATGCAGGTGGAACTACATTGGAAGCCCTTCGGGGTCGGGTTCAAGTCCCGGCTGCCTTGCCAGACGCGTTCTGGTATTGCGGACAGTTCCACCCCCTTTGTCACCGCACCTTTGATTTGAAGATGACAGGAAAGCCATCAATGAACGACACCAATTACAACGTCATCCAGGAGCCGGGTGCGGCACCGATCAAGCTGTGGACGCGCGGCGTGCCCTTGGAAGACGAAGCCCGCGAGCAGCTGAAGAACATCGCGCGCCTGCCCTTCATCCACCAATGGGTGGCGGTGATGCCCGACGTCCACCTGGGCAAGGGCGCAACCGTAGGCTCGGTGGTACCGACCATCGGTGCCATTATTCCGGCTGCGGTTGGCGTGGATATCGGCTGCGGCATGATTGCCACCCGCACCACGTTGACCGCCAGCGACCTGCCCGACAACCTGTCGGCGCTGCGCAGCGCGATCGAACGCGCAGTGCCGCACGGCCGCAGCGTGACCCGTGGCGGCCGCGACAAGGGCAGCTGGGACACCGCGCCGGAGCTGGCGGTGGAAGGCTGGTCGCAGCTTGCTGCCGACTTCGCCCTGATCTGCGAGCGCCACCCCAAGCTGAAGAACACCAACAACCTCAAGCATCTGGGAACGCTGGGTACCGGCAACCACTTCGTCGAGGTGTGCCTGGATGAAGAGCAGCGCGTGTGGTTCATGCTGCACTCCGGTTCGCGTGGCGTCGGCAATGCCATCGGCACCTACTTCATCGAGCTGGCCAAGCAGGAAATGCGTCGCTGGATGATCAACCTGCCGGACCAGGACCTGGCGTACCTGCCGGAAGGCAGCGCGCATTACGGTGACTACGTGTTCGCGGTCGACTGGGCACAGCGCTTCGCCCGTATCAACCGTGAGGTGATGATGCGCAATGTGGTTGCGGCCGCGCGTACGGTGATCAGCAAGCCGTTCGAGGCCCAGGCCGAGGCGGTCAACTGCCACCACAACTACGTCAACCGCGAGCACCACTTCGGCAAGGATGTGCTGGTGACCCGCAAGGGGGCAGTGAGTGCGCGCAAGGGCGAGATGGGCATCATCCCGGGCAGCATGGGCGCCAAGAGCTTCATCGTGCGCGGGTTGGGCAACGAGGACAGCTTCCACAGCTGCAGCCACGGTGCCGGCCGCGTGATGAGCCGTACCAAGGCGCGCAAGCTGATCAGCGTGGATGACCACATCAAGGCCACCGCGCACGTGGAGTGCCGCAAGGACGCCGAGGTGGTGGATGAGTCACCGGCCGCCTACAAGCCGATCGAGGCGGTGATGGAGGCGCAGCGCGATCTGGTTGAAATCATGCATACCCTGCGTCAGGTGGTATGTGTGAAGGGATAAGGCAAGATGGCGCTCCACCGCGGTGGGGCGCCACAGGAAGGCAAGACAATGGAAATGATCGAGATAGATGGAAGCCAGGGCGGCGGGCAGTTGCTGCGCTCTGCGCTGAGCTTGAGCCTGTGCACCGGGATTGGCTTTGCCATGCAGGACATCCGTGCCAAGCGCTCACGGCCTGGCTTGATGCGCCAGCATTTGACCGCGGTCAACGCCGCGGCGCGGATCAGCAATGCACAGGTGGAAGGCGCTGCGCTGGGGGCGACCACGCTGCGTTTCGTGCCTGGCATCGTGCAGGCTGGCGACTACCACTTCGCCATCGGCAGCGCCGGCTCGGCGACGTTGGTGCTGCAGACAGTGCTGCCCGCGCTATGGCAAGCCTCCGCGCCATCACGTGTGCGCCTGGAAGGCGGTACGCACAACCCGATGGCGCCGAGTGCCGACTTCATCCGCAGCTGCTATCTGCCGGCACTGGCGCGCATGGGCGTGCAGGCCGACTTGCAGCTGCATGTACCGGGCTTCCATCCGGCCGGTGGCGGCGTGCTGGAAGCGACGGTGCAGACGTGTGCGCAGCTGCAGCCACTCGAGCTAAGCGTGCGCGGACCCTTGCAGGCGCTGGAAGCGCAGGTGCTGGTATCGGGCCTGCCCGCCGCCATCGGTCAGCGCGAGCTGGATGTGCTGGCCAAGCGCTTTGGGCTGGATGCCCATCCACGCCATGTGCGGGTGGTGCGGCCGGCGCTGGGGCCGGGCAATGTGGCTTCGATGACGGTGCAGCATGACCAGCATGTCGAGCACTTCGACAGTCATGGTGAGCGCGGGCTGGCTGCCGAGGATGTGGCGGGTCGGCTGGCCGATACCGTGCAGGCCTACCTGGAGGGCGGTGCCTGCGTGGGCGAGCACCTGTCCGACCAGTTGCTGTTGCCGATGGCGCTGGCCGGCGGCGGTCGCTTCACCACCGCCACGCTCAGCGACCACCTGCGCAGCAATGCGCGGCTGATCGAGAAGTTCCTGCCGGTGGAATTCGACTGGCAGCAGCGCGGACCACACTGGGAGGTATGGGTCAGCGCCTGAGCGGCACGGTTTGATTTGGCGCAAGGCATGGGGGCACCATCGGGTGTGCAATGGTGTCCCATCCCTTTCATCCAAGGAGAACTGCCATGTACAAGCGCATCCTGATCGCCACCGACGGTTCCGAGCTTGCCGCCAAGGGCTTGGCCAAGGGGCTGGAGCTGGCCGCCCAACTGGGCGCACATGCCGACATCGTCACGGTTTCCGAGCCTTGGGCGGTGGGCATGTACGACGCCATGGGCTGGAGCGCCGGCTATGAGGCCAGTCCGGAATACAAAAAGGACCGTGAGGACGCCGCGCAGAAGATCCTGCAGCCGGCCTTGGCTGCAGCCCATGCGGCCGATATCGCCAACGTCCAGACCCACCATGTGCTGGACCGTTACGCCGCCGACGGCATCATCGATACTGCCAATGCCTGTGGCAGCGACCTGGTGGTGATGACCTCGCACGGCCGCCGCGGCATGACCCGGGTGCTGCTGGGCAGCCAGACCGCCGAAGTGCTGGCCCGCAGCACGGTACCGGTGCTGGTGATCCGCTGAGGCTTTGAGCTCCCTCCCTTTCGCGCAGCGAAGGGGAGGGGGCGCTTGGCTGGAACCACAAAAGCCCAAAGCAAAACCACCCCCTCCCAACCTCCCCCTTGGCTACGCCAAAGGGGAGGGGCAAAGCTTGGCCCCCTCCCTTTTGCCGAAGGCAAAGGGGAGGGTTGGGGAGGGGTGCTTTCCGCTGCCGCCCCAAAAGAAGCCAGCAGCCAGAATCAACAAAGCCCTCGATTCGAGGGCTTTCGGCTTTTGGCTCCCTCCCTTTCGCGGAGCGAAGGGGAGGGCTGGGGAGGGGTGCCTCCCGCTGTGGTCCCAAAGAAACCAGCAGCCAGAATCAACAAAGCCCTCGATTAGAGGGCTTTCGGCTTTTGGCTCCCTCCCTTGCGCGTAGCGCAGGGGAGGGTTTGGGAGGGGGGCTTCTTGAGCAAAGCCAAAGGCTCCCCTCATCCGCCCCTTCGGGGCACCTTCTCCCGCTTGCGGGAGAAGGGAGGTTTCAGGCCCAGCTTTGTCTACTGGCACCCGCCGGCAGCCGGATCACCAGCTATACAGCTTCCAGTACACCGGCTTGGTGCCGTCCTTGTCGCTATCCATGCGGCCGTCGCCATCGCGGTCGTACATGTAGAACGGGGCGCCACGGGACGGGGTGACCTTGACCATGCGCAGGGTGCCGCCGACGCGGTATTCCTCGACGGTATCGCCGTTGTCCATCGACTTGCGGGTGATGTCCGCACCTTTGACATCTACCGGCGGCGCGCCGTCACCCAGGGTGGCGCAGCCAGCCAGGGCCAACAGGGGGATCAGCAGCAAGGGCTTCATGGTGGTGGTTCCTTGAATGGGATGGCCTGATTATGCCTGTCCACGTGCAGCAGCGGCTCGCCGCGTAGAATCAGCGCATGAGCAGATTAGTTCTTATTGACGGTTCCAGTTACCTGTACCGCGCGTTCCACGCGCTCCCGCCGCTGACCAACGCCAATGGCGAGCCCACCGGCGCGCTGTTTGGCGTGGTCAACATGCTGCGCTCCACGCTGAAGGAAAAGCCCGAATACGTCGCCTTCGTGGTGGATGCGCCGGGCAAGACCTTCCGCGATGACATGTACGCCGAATACAAGGCCAACCGTCCGCCGATGCCCGACGACCTGCGCTCGCAGGTGCAGCCGATGTGCGACATCGTGCAGGCGCTGGGTATCGACATCCTGCGCGTGGACGGTGTGGAAGCCGATGACGTGATCGGCACCCTGGCCCTGGCCGGTGCCAAGGACGGCCTGGAGGTCACCATCTCCACCGGCGACAAGGATTTCGCCCAGCTGGTGCGCCCGGGCGTGGTGCTGGTCAATACCATGACCGGCAGCCGTACCGATTCGGACGCGGCGGTGATGGACAAGTTCGGCGTGCGTGCCGAGCAGATCGTCGATTACCTGGCGTTGATGGGCGACACCGTCGACAACGTGCCGGGGGTGGAGAAGTGCGGCCCCAAGACCGCTGCCAAGTGGCTGGCCGAGTACAACGACCTGGACGGCGTGATTGCCGCCGCCCCGACCATGAAGGGCAAGATCGGCGAGAACCTGCGCGCCGCGCTGCCGCGCCTGCCCTTGAACCGTGACCTGGTCACCATCCGCACCGATGTGCCGCTGCAACAGGGCCCGCGCGACCTGAAGCTGCGCGAACAGCACGTGGAGACGCTGCGCGAGCTGTATGCGCGTTACGGCTTCACCCAGGCCTTGCGTGAGCTGGGCGGCGTGGCAGCGCCGGACGTGGCCGTCGACAGCAAGCCCAGCCTGCGCGGCACTGCCGCCGGCTACGCCAAGGCAGCTGATAGCGAGCCGGTTGTTGGCCTTGATCCAGCGATGGCAGAAAAGGGTGAATACGAAACGGTATTCACCACCGAACAATTGCAGGCCTGGGTTGCGCGTCTGCAGGCTGCCGACGAATTCGCCTTCGATACCGAAACCGACGCGCTGGACGCGATGCGCGCCAACCTGGTCGGCATCAGCCTGGCGGTTGAGCCGGGCAAGGGCGCCTATATCCCGGTGGGCCACACCTATCCGGGTGCGCCCGAGCAGCTGCCCCTGCAGCAGGTGCTGGACGCGCTCAAGCCGCTGCTGGAGGACGCTGGCAAGAACAAGCTGGGCCAGCACGGCAAGTACGACATCCACGTGCTGCGCCGCCATGGCGTGGACGTGCAGGGCTATGCCGATGACACGATGCTGGAAAGCTTCGTGCTCAATTCCACCGCCACCCGCCATGACATGGACTCGCTGGCGCAGCGCTACCTCGGCTACACCACCACCAAGTTCGAGGACGTGGCCGGCAAGGGCGCCAAGCAGATCTCCTTTGCCCAGGTCGGCATCGACGAAGCCGCTGCCTACGCCGCCGAAGACGCCGATATCACCCTGCGCCTGCACCGCGTGCTGGCCCCGCAGCTGGCAGCGATACCGTCGCTGGAAAGCGTGTACCGCGACATCGAGATGCCGCTGGTGCCGGTGTTGGCGCGCATCGAGGCCAATGGCGTGCGCATCGACGCGGCCGAGCTGAAGCGGCAGAGCAATGACCTGTCCGCGCGCATGCTGGCCGCGCAGCAGAAGGCCACCGAGCTGGCCGGGCATACCTTCAACCTGGATTCGCCCAAGCAGCTGCAGGCGGTGTTGTTCGACGAGCTTGGCCTGCCGGCGCTGGTGAAGACCCCCAAGGGCCAGCCCAGCACGAATGAAGAGGCGCTGGAGGCGATTGCCGAGCAGCACGAGCTGCCGCGCGTCATCCTCGAATACCGCGGCCTGACCAAGCTGCGCAGCACCTATACCGACAAGCTGCCGGAAATGGTCAACCCGGATACTGGCCGCGTGCACACCAGCTACCACCAGTCCGGTGCGGCGACCGGGCGGCTGTCCTCGTCCGACCCCAACCTGCAGAACATCCCGGTGCGTACCGAGGACGGCCGCCGCATCCGCAAGGCCTTTGTCGCCCCGCCTGGCCGCAAGCTGATGGCCTGCGATTACTCGCAGATCGAACTGCGGATCATGGCGCATCTGTCCGAAGACCCGGGTCTGGTGCGCGCATTCGAGCAGGGCGCCGACGTGCACCGCGCGACGGCGGCCGAAGTGTTCGGCCGCGCGCTGGACGAAGTGACGCCGAACGAGCGCCGCGCCGCCAAGGCGATCAACTTCGGCCTGATGTACGGCATGAGCGCCTTTGGCCTGGCCAAGAACCTCGGCATCGATCGTGGCCAGGCGCAGGACTATGTCGCGCTGTATTTCAGCCGCTATCCGGCGGTGCGTGACTTCATGGAGCGCATGCGTGCGCAGGCCCGCGAGCAGGGCTATGTGGAAACCCTGTTTGGCCGGCGCCTGTATCTGAATGACATCCACGCACGCAACCAGGGCCTGCGTGCCGGTGCCGAGCGTGCCGCCATCAATGCACCGATGCAGGGCACCGCGGCGGACATCATCAAGCGGGCGATGGTCAGCGTGGACGCCTGGCTGCAGGGGTACAGCGACCAGGCCAAGATGATCCTGCAGGTGCACGACGAACTGGTATTTGAAGCCGATGCCGCATTTATTGACACCTTGCGTACCGAAGTCGAGTCACGGATGGCGTCGGCGGCCACCTTGCGTGTACCCCTGGTAGTGGACACCGGAATCGGGGAAAACTGGGATGAGGCCCACTGATTTTCCAGTTTCTTAACGTTAATGCATCAGTTTATGAAACGGTGCGTCACGGCGCGCCGTATTCAAGAAAACCCGCTGTTTTTCGTGGATGAATCCCTCCTAAATATTTTTGGGAGAAAGACGGATTCTTCACGATTCATCAAGGTTGAAGGTGGTGATATAGCTCTCGACAGGCGCAACGTCTGTCGCGGATCTCTCCCATCCCCTGGAGCAGATCTCGGAGCGGGGATTCCTCCCCAAATGCCCGCTCCCCGGCCCCGTCGACCCCCCCCTGGTCGGCGGGGCTTCTTTTTTGTGGCAAATGAAACCGATTGTGGCGACCTTGCGGCCGCCGCATTTGTCGCAGCATCTTTATCCGCGTTGGCAGAGGATGACCGCATCGGTTGATGGAGGGGAATCATGTCTGACCTGTTTGCACTGGCCATGCCGTGGTGGGAATTCATCCTGCGCGCAGTCATCGTCTATGTCGTGGTGCTGGCGATGGTGCGGGTGGCCGGCAAACGCGCACTGGGGCAATTCACACCCTTCGACATGTTGTTGCTGGTGCTGCTGGGCAATGCCGTGCAGAACGCCTTGCTGGGGCAGGACACGTCATTGGGCGGTGGCCTGCTGCTGGCGGCTACGCTGATCGTGCTGAACTACTTCGTGGGTTGGATCACCACCCGCAGCCCTATCGTCGAGCGGGTGATTGAAGGCGAGCCGGTGGTGCTGGCGCGTCACGGCCACGTATTGCAGAACGTGCTGCGGCGCGAGCTGGTGAGCAAGGCCGATTTTGCCAAGGCCATGCGCGACGCCGGTTGCGATGAGGTGGGCGAGGTTGACCTGGCCCTGCTGGAAACGAATGGCCACATCACCATCATCCTGAAGAAGGACAGGATGTAGTGCCGAGCCATGCTCGGCAGAGGCGTTACCGATAGAGCCCAACGGTGGTAGTGCCGAGCCATGCTCGGCAGAGGCTTTACCGATAGAGCTCATCGGTAGTACCGAGCCATGCTCGGCAGAGGATTTATCAGCAATCCAGCTGCGCAGACATGGCGCACGCAACGAAAGCACGTGGCCTATCCGATCGCAGATACAACTTCCATTTGATTGCCGTTGGTTTCGCGGTTTGCGAGGGTTCCACGGTGCTGCTTGTCATGCCCTTGCCGAGCATGGCTCGGCACTACAGCCAGTCGCGGGGAACCAGGTAGTCGGCCAGGCGTGCTTCATCGCTGCCGGTGTCCGGCTGGTAGCCGTATTCCCAGCGCACGCGCGGGGGCAGGCTCATCAGGATGCTCTCGCTGCGGCCGCCGCTTTGCAGGCCGAACAGCGTGCCACGGTCGTAGACCAGGTTGAACTCGACGTAGCGGCCGCGGCGATAGAGCTGGAACTCGCGCTCGCGCTCGCCATACGGGGTGTCCTTGCGGCGTTCTACGATGGGCAGGTAGGCATCGAGGAAACCATCGCCCACCGCCTGCATGTAAGCGAAGTCGGTTTCGAAATCGTGGTGCAGGTCATCGAAGAACAGACCACCGACGCCACGGGTCTCGTTGCGGTGCTTGAGGAAGAAATACTCATCGCACCAGCGCTTGTGCGCGGCGTAGCGGTCGGCGCCGTAGGGCGCGCACAAGTCGCGCGCAACGGTGTGCCAGTGCAGCACATCCTCATCGAAGGGATAGAACGGGGTCAGGTCGAAACCACCGCCGAACCAGGCAGCGACCTTTCGCCCATTCAACTCGGCCTGGAAATAGCGCACATTGGCATGCGTGGTGGGCAGGTAGGGGTTGCTGGGGTGGAATACCAGCGACACGCCACAGGCGCGCCAGGACGCGCCAGCGAGCTCCGGCCGGTTGGCCGAGGCCGAGGGCGGCAGGCGGGTGCCGGCGACATCGGAAAAACCAATACCGGCCTGCTCGAACACCGCGCCATCGCGCAGGATGCGGGTGCGGCCGCCGCCACCTTCGGCACGCTGCCAGCGGTCTTCGTTGAAACGGGCCTGGCCGTCGGCCTGCTCGATGGCGGCGCAGATACGGTCCTGCAGG
Organism: Stenotrophomonas sp.; assembly: GCA_032112995.1. Lineage (GTDB taxonomy): Bacteria > Pseudomonadota > Gammaproteobacteria > Xanthomonadales > Xanthomonadaceae > Stenotrophomonas. The sequence goes on from DAMCTY010000003.1 coordinate 108,315, forward strand.
CCGGTGAGATAGTCGCGTACGCGGTCGAATTCGTTCATGTGCGTACTGTAGCGCAGCCGCGGTGGCACGCCTGCTGCAGCGCCGGACATGCAGCGGGTTCAGCTGAAAATGCGGCGGATCTCCGGCCGGTACAGCTTGATGACCAGCCAACCGTGCAGCAGTGCGATCACCAGCGCGCTGCCGCAGGTGAGCAGCAACATGCTCCAGCGTCCTACCAGCAGTTGCACGCGCAGTTCGCGGCCCTGCTCCGATTGCAGGATGTCGGCGGGTATCACGCTCTGCAGGCCAAGCATCACCGCGTCCACCACCGGTATGACGGCCAGGTTGGCCACGGCGATCAGCACCAGCAACATGACAAAGCCGATGCGGCCCCATTCGCGGTGCTTGAGCAACCCCCAGGACACCACCAGCAGCCCCACCGACGCCAGCAGCATCAGCAGGCTCAGCAGTACGGCATGGCGGCCCAGCCAGAAGAACACCGCAGGTACCGGCAGGCCTTCGCCCTGCATCCAGCCGACGATGTCCAGGTGGCCCAGGCCCACCACCACCACGATCTGGCACAGGCACCACAGGATGGACAGCACCGCCATCAACAGCGAGAGCTTGGCGGTGGTATCGATGAAGCGGAGGGGGCTGTCGGGGCGGGAGTGGGTGGCAGTCACATTGGCTCGCAGGTCGGGCGGTGCCGAACTATCGCCTGATTCAGCCGGCCTGCCCAGCACGGTGCTGTAGCGCACGTGCGGCAGGCAGGATGTGCTGGGCGCTGAGCGGGGCCAGTTTCACCCCATGCGGTGGCTGCAGCGGGATCCAAGCCAGTTCGGCGATCTCGGCCTGCACGCGGGGTGTGCCGCCGCCCAGCTGCACCAGGAACGCCTCACCCTGCACCCGGCGGCCGGGTTCGTTGACGGCATCGTTCTCGAACACGCCCAGGGCGATGGCGTGCTCCACATCCACGCCGATGTCCAGCTCCTCGCGCAGTTCGCGTGCCAGCGTCTGCAGGGCGTCTTCGCCCGCTTCGCGCTTGCCGCCGGGCTGGATGAAGGTATCCGAGCCGTGCTTGCGCACCACCAGCACGCGCTGCTGTGGATCAAGGATGACGGCGGTGACGATGCGGATGGGGGTGTCGGTGGTGGACATGTGCTTCCAGCGGGTGGGGTTCCTTGGCGGGCATGGTACTGGAGGCCTGGGTGGTGCTGGAGCAAAGGCAACAGCAACAGAAAGAGCAAGAGCACCCCTCCCCAACCCTCCCCTGCGCTACGCGCAAGGGAGGGGGCAGCTTGGCTCCCTCCCTTTGGCGCAGCCAAGGGGAGGGTTGGGGAGGGGTGCTCTTTGGCTTTACGCAAAAAAACACCGCACCCCACAAACAACAAGGGCGCCTCGCGGCGCCCTTGCAGATGTTTACTTCAGTTCCTGCTCGAACAGCTTGAGGATGCGCTTGTACTGGTCCAGCCAGGAGTCGGCACGGGTATAGCCGTGGCGTTCCAGCGGATAGGGCGCGATCGACCAGTTGTCCTTGTGCAGCTCGATCAGCTTCTGCGTCATGTTGACCGAGTCCTGGAAGAACACGTTGTCATCCATCATGCCGTGCGCGATCAGCAGGTTGTCCTGCAGGCCCTCGGCGTACTCGATCGGCGAGGAGATGCGGTAGGCCTCTGGATCGATGTCCGGGGTGTTGAGGATGTTGGCGGTGTAGGCGTGGTTGTACTGGTGCCAGTCACCAACCGGACGCAGCGCGGCACCGGCCTTGAACGTGCCCGGCGAGCGGAACAGCGCCATGTAGGTCATGAAGCCGCCATACGAGCCGCCGTAGATGCCGGCGCGGTCGCGGTCACCCTGCTTGGTCTCGACCAGCCAGTCCAGGCCGTCCAGGTAGTCTTCCAGCTCCGGATGGCCCATGTTGCGGTAGATGGCGGTGCGCCAGTTGCGGCCATAGCCCTCGCTGCCGCGGTAGTCCATGTCCAGCACGATGTAACCCTTCTGCACCAGCAGGTTGTGGAACATCTGCTCGCGGAAGTAGTTGGAATAACGCGCATGCACGTTCTGCAGGTAGCCGGCACCGTGCACGAACATGGCGATCGGGTACTGCTTGCCGGCTTCCAGCTTTTCCGGGCCGTAGTACTTGGCCCAGACGTGGCCGGCGCCGTGCTTGGACGGCACCTGCACCATCTGCGGCTGCACCCACTCGCGGGCCTTGAACTCGGCGCTACGGGTGTCGGTCAGCTGGCGGGCTTCACCGCCGCTGCTCGGCAGCACGGCGATCTGCGCCGGCAGGTAGGGCGCGGAATAGCGCACCAGCAGCTGCTGGCCATCCGGCGACAGGCTGAAATCTTCCACGCCATCGAGCGCGGTTACTTCGCGCACGGCACCGCCGTTGGCGTTGACGTTGCAGACCTCGTAATCCCCCGGCCACTTCTGGTTGCACAGGAAGTAGAAGCTGTTGCCGTCGGCGCTGACCACCGGTGCCGAGGTTTCCCAGTTGCCGGAGGTGATGGCCTTGGGCTTGGCGCTGCCGCTCTGCGTGTACAGGTGCGAATAGCCCGATTCCTCGGACAGCAGCCATAGGGTGCGGCCATCGGGCATCCAGCCGTAATCGTTGAAACCCCAGTTGATCCAGCCGCCGTCGGTCAGGCGGTGGCGGTTTTCCAGGCGCGCGCTGGTGGCGCTGGTGGTGGCGATCCAGCGGTCCTTGTTGTCGTTGGCGCGCAGCATGATCGCGGCCTGGCTGCCGTCGGCGTTCCAGCGGATGCCGCCGCCCATGAAGTCACTCATCAGCTCCAGCGGACGATTGCCCTTGAGCGGCTCCTTGCCGGCCTTGCGGCGCAGCTCGGCGAGCGGGTCGGTGGCGATGCCGGGCAGGTTGTCCAGCGACAGCGGCTGCACCTTGCCGGTGGCGGCATCGGCCAGCCAGAACGCATGCGGCTCCGGATCATTGCGGCCGACGCGGGTGCGGGTGTCCTCGGCTTCCTCGTAGCCCGACTCGGTGACGTACAGCGGCATCTTGCCGCCGCGGCCTTCGTCGTAGCCCTTGGGCTTGGTGACCACGATCAGGTGACGGGCATCGGGCGACAGTGCGCTGTCGACGATCTCGACATCGGCGCCGAGGAAGATCGGTGCCGCGGCGCGGGTTGGGTCAGCCTGACGCCAACGCTCGCCCTGCTCGCGCAGTTCCTCGCGCTGGGCGCGATCAGTGCGCAGGGTGGACAGGGTGCGCATCTGCTGGTCGCGCAGTACGTCGGCCTTGGGCGCGTCGGCCGGGTTCTTGTCGGCCTTGAGCTGCGCGACCTGGCTGGTGCTGTTGTTGCGCGGATTCCAATGGAACCAGTTGTTGCTCACCTGCCAGATGACGCCGCCATCGCTGGCGAAGTTGACGCCGCTGGCGCGGTCGTTGCTGCGGGTCAGCTGGGTCAGCGCGCCGCTGCGCAGGTCACGCACGAACACGTCGCCGTTGCGCACGAAGGCCATGCGCTGGCGGCTGCTGTCGTAGACGCGATCAGCGGCATCGAGGGTGCCGCGCTGGTCATCGGCGACCTGCTGGCCGACGCCACCGCTGAGCGGCAGGCGGAAGCTGTCGCGCACCTGGCTGCCCTGGCGCTTGAGCGTGTATTCCACCTGCTGGCCGTTCCACGACCACCAGGCCGATTCCACCGGCGGTCCGATCCAGTCGGGGTTGGCCATGGCCTGCTCGATGGTGATCGGCGTTGGCGCGGCATGGGCGCTGCCGAAAGCGGTCAACAACAGCAGGGACAGGGGCAGCAGCTTGGGCATCATTCGGCACCGGTGAAAGAGAACCCCGCAAGGGTAGCAGCGACCACCTGCGGCGGGCTGGGCCACAGGTCATGGGGGCCGGGTTCGGCGGCTGAGCTGCCGGAATCGGCAATGTTTCAGCTGCCCGAATAGCTGCTGCAGAAGGGTAGTGCCGAGCCATGCTCGGCAGGGGCTTTACCGGTAAGGCCTCAGCCGAGCATGGCTCGGCTCTACAGGACCAGCCAAATGCTGACCCCTCCCCAAGCCCTCCCCTTGGCCTTTGGCCAAAGGGAGGGGGCTAGAGCCGCTGCGACTTTTTGACGCACTGCGACATCCGGTCACATCCGGTCTTAACCAATACCGGACCAGAATTGCCCCAATTAAAGGTCATGCGGAGAAGCGCCCGTGGAAGCGCTGCTGTTGTCCCGGATCCAATTCGGCTTCGTCGTCAGTTTTCATGTGTTGTTCCCGGCTTTCACCATCGGCACCGCCAGCTGGTTGGCGTTCGTTGAATGGCGTTGGCTGCGTACCCGCAACCCGGTCTGGCGTGAGTTGTTCTTCTTCTGGCAGAAGATCTTTGCCGTGTCCTTCGGCATGGGCGTGGTCAGCGGCATCGTCATGGCCTTCCAGTTCGGTACCAACTGGCCGCGCCTGAGCGAGGTGGCCGGCACCGTGATCGGGCCATTGCTTACCTACGAGGTGCTGACCGCGTTCTTCCTCGAAGCGAGTTTCCTCGGCGTGATGCTGTTCGGCTGGGAAAAGGTCTCGCCACGGCTGCACTTCTTCTCCACCTGCATGGTGGCGCTGGGCACGCTGTTTTCCACCTTCTGGATCCTGTCGTCCAACAGCTGGCTGCATACGCCGGCCGGCTACACGCTGGTCGATGGCATCGTGCATCCGCAGGATTGGTGGCAGGTGGTGTTCAACCCCTCCTTCCCGTATCGCCTGGCGCATATGGCCTTGGGCTCGTTCATCACCACCTGTTTCGTCATCGGCGGTGTCGGCGCCTGGTATCTGCGCCGCGGCGTGCATGTGGAAGCTGGTCGCAAGATGCTGGTGGCCGCCGTCGCGTTCGCCGCGTTGACGGTGCCGGTGCAGATCTTCGTTGGCGACATGCACGGCCTGAACACGCTGGAGCACCAGCCGATGAAGATCGCCGCGGTGGAGGCGCACTGGCATGAAGCCGCACCGGGCGAAGGCGTGCCGCTGGTGGTGTTCGCAGTGCCGAACGAAAAGGAGGAGCGCAACGATTACGAAATCGCCATCCCCAAGCTTGGCAGCGTGATCCTGACCCACAGTACGAATGGCACGTTCGCGCCGCTGACCTCGGTGCCGGCCAGCGAGCGGCCGCCGGTGGTGCCGGTGTTCTATGCGTTCCGCATCATGGTCGGCATCGGCACGCTGATGCTGGTGTTGGCGTGGATATCGGCCTTCCAGCTATGGCGTGGGCGTTTGCTGCAATCGAAGTGGTTGCTGCGCGGCTGGAACTGGATGCTGCCCAGCGGCTTCATTGCGCTGGTGGCCGGTTGGTTCGTCACCGAAATGGGCCGGCAACCGTGGGTGGTGTATGGCGTGCTGCGCACCGCCGATGCAGTCGGTACGCAGAGCGTGTGGATGACGGTGCTGTCACTTGCCATCTACGTGATCGGCTATCTCTTCGTGTTTGGTTGGGGCATCTGGTACCTGGTCAAGATCATGCGCAGTGGGCCCAAGCCACACGACCCGCCGCCGCGCGACGACGGCATGCATACCCCGGCGCGGCCGCTGTCCGGCGTCAACGAACCACTGGAGGAGCGCTGACATGGAGATGACAAACTGGCTGCCGGTGGCATGGTTCGCGGTGATTGGCTTCGGCGTGCTGATGTACGTGGTGCTGGATGGCTTCGTGCTCGGCATTGGCATCCTGGCGCCGTTTGCCGACGACGAGCAGCAACTCGACGTGATGATGAATACCGCCGCGCCGATCTGGGACGGCAATGAAACCTGGCTGGTGCTGGGCGGCGCCGGCCTGTTGGCGGCCTTCCCCAAGGCCTATGCGGTGCTGTTGTCGGGCCTGTACCTGCCGGTGTTGCTGCTGGTGATGGGCCTGGTGTTCCGCGGCGTGGCCTTCGAGTTCCGCTTCAAGGCGCACCGTTCGCGTGCGTTGTGGAGCGTGTCGTTCGCGCTGGGCTCGCTGCTGGCTTCGTTCGCGCAGGGCGTGATCCTCGGCGCGCTGGTGCAGGGCCTGCCGATGCAGGACGGGCATTACAGCGGCGGTGCATTCGGCTGGTTCAGCCCGTTCTCGATGCTGACCGGGGTGGCGGTGGTCACCGGCTATGCGCTGCTTGGCAGTACCTGGCTGATCCTCAAGACCGAGGGCCGGGAACAGGCGCTGGCGCGCTCGCTGACGCGGCCGCTGATGGTGGCGGTGATCGTGTTCATGGGGCTGGTGAGCACCTGGCTGCCGTTCCTGCAGTCGCGGGTGATGGAGCGCTGGTTCAGCGATGGCAATTTCTGGTGGCTGTCGCCGGTGCCGCTGCTGACCATGGCCGTGGCAGTGGCGCTGTGGCGCAGCGCCATGCACCCACGCCGTGACCTGCCGCCGTTCCTGCTGACCCTGGCACTGTTCGTGCTGGGCTTCATCGGCCTGGTACTGGGCATGTGGCCCTACCTGCTGCCGCCGCACCTGACCCTGTGGCAGGCCGCCGCGCCGGCGTCCTCGCTGGGCTTCAGCCTGGTCGGGCTGGTGCTGCTGCTACCGGTGATCCTGGGTTACACGGTGTGGTCGTACAAGGTTTTCCGCGGCAAGGTGACGGCCGAAACCGGCTATCACTGAACCCCGGTGACATGGCCCGGCTTGCCAGCCGGGCCGCGCAGGGCCAAGCTGGCCGCCCCGTTGTGGCCGGCGTCGCGATGGGCTGTCCATCGAACGAGGTCCTGATAGTCGCATGTCGGTTGTTCCCGAGCAGTTGTCATCCCCGTCCCGCCACCCGCTGGCCAATGGTGGCCTGCAGCGCCTGCTGGCGGTCGGCGCGGACAGGTCGATCGATCTGCAGACCTTCTTCGCGCATGTACGTGGCGTGGCCGCACTGCTGCCGGCGGGCCAGCATGCGGTCAACCTGTGCGACGACCGCTATCGCTTCCTGGTCGCGTTCTGCGCGGTGGCGCTGCGCGGTCAGGTGAACCTGCTGCCTTCGTCGCGCGCGCATGCGGTCGTCGCCGATGTGCAGCAACGCTATTCGCAGACCTACTGCCTGGCTGACGATGCACAGCAGGCGTTGCCACCGGACAGCTTCGTCCTGCCAATGGAATTGCCGCGTCTTGACGGCGTGTTGCCGCAATTGGCGGATACGCAGCTGGTGGCGATTGGCTTCACCTCCGGCAGCACCGGTGCACCCAGCGCCAACAGCAAGACCTGGGGGTCGTTCCTGACCAGCACCGCGCAGAACCTGCAAGCCTTGCAGGACCTGTGGGGCGAGGCGGAGCCGGCGCTGGTGGCAACGGTGCCGTCGCAGCACATGTATGGCATGGAGATGGCGGTGCTGCTGCCCTTGCTGGCGCCGGCGACCTTGCAGGCCGGGCGTCCGTTCTTTCCGCAGGACGTGGTGCTCGCGCTGCAGCAGGTGCAGGCACCGCGGGTGCTGATCACCACCCCGGTGCACCTCAAGGCGCTGGTGGAGTCGGGCGTGGGCTTGCCGCCGCTGGCCGGCATCGTCACCGCCACCGCGCCGCTGTCGCAGGAACTTGCGGCAGCAGCCGAACAGGCTTTTTCCACCGAGGTGCGGGAGATGTTCGGCTCTACCGAGACCTGCATCTTCGCCCGCCGTCGCACCGCCAGCGAAGCCGCCTGGAGCCTGCTGCCGGGTGTGCGCCTGGAACCCCAGCCCGATGGCACGCGCGTGCATGCGGCGCACCTGCCCGCGCCGGTGAACCTGGCGGACCTGGTGGAACTGTTGCCGGGGGATCGCTTCGTGCTGCGCGGTCGCCGCGCCGATCTGCTGGAAATTGCCGGCAAGCGCGCTTCGCTGGGCGACCTGACCCGCAAGCTGCAGGCCGTGCCCGGGGTAGTGGACGCGGTAGTGGTGCAGTTGGCACCCGAGCCCGGCCATGCGGTCGGGCGTATCGCCGCGCTGGTGGTGGCACCCGAACGCGAGGAAGCCCAGATCCTGCGCGACCTGCGCGAGCTGATGGATCCGGTGTTCCTGCCACGGCCGTTGCGCAAGGTGGCGGCATTGCCGCGCAACGATACCGGCAAGCTGCCGCGCGACGCGGTATTGGCACTGCTGCGGCACTGACGTCGGCCTTGGTCGGCGCCGGCAGCGCCGGCGCGGCTCAGGCGTCGTGGACGCCGTCGATCTCAATGCGCAGATCGCGTCGACAGACCGCCGCGTGCAGGATGATGCACGGTACCTGCGGCGGCAGATGGGCGGCCAGCATGGTACGCACGCTGGGCAGCTCGGCGGCGTCGCGCACATAGACCTTGAGGCGGCTGCCAGCGCCGAAATGCGTGGGCAGCGTCGGCCGTTGGGCGCGTGCGGCGCCGATCAGGGCATCGAAATTGGCAAATGTCTCCTGCAGCTGGCGCTGCGTGCAGTCGCTGTGCAGGGTGGCATGGCCCACGACGCTGGCGGTGCCGGACAGCAGCAACGGCAGCTGGCTGCCGGGGGCGGCAAGCATGGCACGGGCAAAACTGGGTGATTGCCGGCCGTACTGGCGCGGGTAGCGGTAGGCACTGACCTGCCGCGGGTTTTCCAGCGGCGTACCTGCACTGCGTGCGGCCAGCCAGTACACCTGCAGCACGCGCACGCCGTCGAGCCGGCCGATCGCCGTGGCCGCGGGCAGGGTGCGGGTGTCGATGTCACCGATCCCCCGTGCGCGGCCTACGCAGAACTCACGGTAGCGCTCGTTGTCGCCTTCGCCATCGGTGATGGCGTCCAGGTAGTTCCAGATCCGCAGCAGGTGCGGATAACCGTGCACCGGCAACGTCTGCAGCAACTGTGCGTAGGCGTACTCGGCAGCCCCGGTAATGCCGCCATGGCTGCTTTCCTCGACCTGCAGCGCACCAAACATCAGCGTGCCGTCGCTGGCCCAGGCCACGCCATTGGCATCGCGGCCGCAGCTGACCGGCTTGTCGCTGCGCCACACTTCCAATTGCGCCACCCCGTCAGCCTGCAGTGCCACCTGCAGGTAGCGCGGATCATCGCTGGCCGCTGGTGCGGTACCGGCGTGGAAGCCGAACACGGCCAGCACCTGCGGATCGGCCAGCAGCGCAGGCAACCGTGCCGGGTCGGCGTAGTCCACCTGCAGCGAGGCGGCCACCGCCGCCGAGCTCTGTGCATTCATCTCAACGCCCCGTGACATGGGCAGGCAAACAGGCGCGGCGCGGGGCCGGACGGCAGCGGAACAGGCGGCAGGAGTGGAGCGGGAACGTCATTGCAAGGCGTATCGGGTGTCACGGAGACGGCAATGATACCCCGGCATCTGTACCCGTCATGCTTGCGCAACAGTCGGCGATGCCGGATCGTTGCGCCTCTATTTGCCGTGGGTGTGGAAATGTCGCAACAAAGTGAAGCCGAACGCGAACTGGCCGGTCTGCTGGTCGAGAGCCTGAACCTGGAAGACGTGGATGCGGCGCAGATCGACCCGGAGGCCGCCTTGTTCAACGATGGCCTGGGTCTGGATTCGATCGATGCGCTGGAGCTCGCCCTGGCCATCAGCAAGCGCTATGGCTTCCAGCTGCGCTCGGACAATGAGGACAACCGGCGCATCTTCGGCTCGCTGCGCGCCCTGGCGGCGCACGTCCAAGCCAACAAGACGACTTGAGCGCGGTGAGCGCGGCCCGCCCTGAACCCGGCCAGGGGCCGGTGGCGCTGGCGCTGCGGGTGGTATTGCTGCTGGCTTACCCTGTGTTGTCGCATGTGGCCAGCCTCCGCAACGAAGGCATCTGGGCCGCCGTCGCCCTGGCCGGGCTGGTGCTGTTGTGCCTGCTGGAGCCGCTGGCACGGCTGCGGATCTGGGCGTGGGCCGGGTTGCTGGCTGCGTGTGCGCTGTTGTGGTGGCTGGGGGGCTCGGCCTGGGCGTGGATGTTGCTGCTGGCGCCGCCAGTGGTATTCCCCTTGCTGGTGGCCTGGGGCTTCGCGCGCTCGCTGCTGCCCGGGCAGGTGCCGCTGGTTACCCGCATCGTGCAGGCCCTGTATGCGCGTGCCGGGATGCCGGTGACCGCTGCGCTGGAGCGTTATACCCGGCGCCTGAGTGGCGCCTGGGCGGGGGTGCTGCTGACGCTGGCGCTGATCAACCTGGGCCTGGCGATGAGTGCCGTCCCCGATGGTTTGCTGGCAGCATTCGGCATCCAACCGTGGTGGCCGGTGACCCATGAACAATGGTCCTGGTGCGCCAACATCGCCGATTGGGGACTGATTGGGGGGTTTTTTGCGCTGGAATATGCGGTCCGTTCGCAGTGGTTCCCGCAGCGTCCCTATCGCAATGCCTGGGATTTCATGCGCCAGATGGGCCAGCTCGGCCCGGCGTTTTGGCGCGACCTGCTGCGCTGAAGCGTGACACTGCCGCTATCCTGTCAGTAGAAATTTTGGGTACAGCACGCCATGCATTTCAGCATTCCTCCGGATCACCCCTGTCTGCCCGGGCACTTCCCGGGCAGGCCACTGGTGCCCGGCGTCGTCTTGCTGGAGCAGGTGCTGCAAGCGGTTGCCGCTGACAGCGGACAGCCGATAGGCGCGTTGCGCCTGCCGCAGGTGAAATTCATGGCGCCCCTGCTGCCCGGCGAGGAGGCTACGGTGGTGCTGGAGGGGCAGTCTCCACGCTGGAAGTTCCGTGTCCTGCGCCAGGACCAGCTGCTGGTGCGCGGTGAGCTGGTAGTGGTCGGGACCGGCGTGCCGGTATGAGCCAGACCGATTGGAAGCATCGTCCCGAGGGGGGCGGACGCTTTGCGATCCGCCTGATCGGCGGGATTGCCCGCCATGGCGGGCGTGGCATCGCCCGTGCGTGCCTGTATCCGATCACCCTGTACTTCTATTGCGTACGTGGCGCCGAACGGCGTGCCTCGCGTGACTACCTGCAGCGCCTGCGCGGGCGTCCCGTGGGCGCCTGGCAGGTGGCACGGCATATCCATACCTTCGCCGCCACCATTCTTGACCGGGTGTTCCTGCTGGCCGGGCGTACCGCGCTGTTCGATATCCGCAGCAGCGGCACCGAGCCACTGCTGCAGCTGCTGGACCAGGGCCGCGGGGTCCTGGTGTTCGGCTCGCACCTGGGCAGTTTCGACGCCCTGCGGGTACTGGCAAGGGCGCGTCCGGCGCTGAAATTGAAGGTGTTGATGGATCGCTCGCACAATGCGGCCATCACCGACCTGCTGGCCGAGCTGGACCCCGGGCTTGCGGCAGGCATCATCGATGCGGGCCAGGATGGCACCGCGATCGTGCTGGCCATCCAGCAGGCACTGGAGGAGGGCGCGATGGTGGCCTTGCTGGTTGACCGCGCGCGCCCGGGTGAACCCGGTATCCGCGCACCGCTGCTGGGCAGCGAGGCGGTCTTTCCCGCTGCACCGTGGCTGATTGCCAGTGCGCTGAAGGCGCCGGTGATGCTGGCGTTTGGCCTGTATCGCGGCGGCAACCGCTATGACCTGCGCTTCGAACCGTTTGCCGAGCACGTGGATATACCGCGGCCACGCCGCAACGCGCTGTTGTCCACGCTTATCCACCGTTACGCCGGCAGGCTGGAGCATCACCTGCGCGAGGCCCCCTACAACTGGTTCAATTTCTATGATTTCTGGCAATCCCAAGACCCGCCGACATCGTCTCGCCTGCCTGTTGACAGCCCTGCTGGTGAGCAGCCCGGCGCTGGCCAGCGGCATTGATGCAGCCTGGATCCTGCGCCAGCTGGCACAGCCGGCGCCGAGCCAGACCCATTTCGTGGAGCTGCGCGGTTCGGCCCTGCTGAAGGAGCCGCTGCGGATCGAGGGGCAATACCGTCGTCCGGATACCGCCACGCTGGTGCGTGAGGTGCGCGCGCCTTATGCCGAAACCACGACCATAGCCAACGGCCAGGTCAGCATCGCCCGTGCCGGCAAGCCGCCGCGTGTATTCGCCTTGCAGCGGGTGCCGGAACTCGCCGATCTGCAGGCCAGCTTTGGCGCCATGCTGGCCGGCGACCTGGCCGCGCTTGAGCAGAATTACCGGCTGCAGGCTTCCGGCAGTGCGCAGCGCTGGCAGCTGCAACTCACGCCCAAGGCCGACGCATTGGCGCGCCGCGTGCAGGCGGTGACCCTGCATGGGCAGCACGCGGAACTGCGTTGCATCGAAACCCAGCCGGCCAAGGGCGACCTGCAACGCACCCTGCTGGGCTCGGCCGCCACCGCCGCTGCCAACGTGTCCCAGGCCGCGGCACTGGGTGGTCTGTGCGATGCCGGTGCCGCGCGTTGAAGCTGACCTCCAGCCGGCGCATCACGCTCGCCATTGCCTGGTTGTTGGTGCTTGGCGTGCTGGGTATGTGGGTCAGCAGCCGCATCCAGGTCAGCGGCGACCTGCGCAAGTTCATGCCCGATGCGCGTACCCCTGCGCAGAAGCTGCTGCTGGATGAGCTGGGCGAAGGCCCGGGTGCACGCCTGTTGCTGGTGGCGCTGTCCGGCGCCGAGCCGCAGCAGCTGGCCCAGCAATCGCGCGCGCTGCGCGGGGCCTTGGCCGCGGATGCGCAGTTCGAGCTGGTCGCCAACGGCGAGCAGGCCGGCCTGGAGGCCTTTCCGGAGCGGCTGTTGCCGTATCGCTACCTGATCGATGCGTTGCCGGCGGACGCGTTTTCCAGCGCCAGCCTGGCCGAGGAGTTGCAGGCACGTCTGCAGGACCTGGGCTCGCCTGCCGGCGGCCTGATTGAACCGTTGTTGCCTTCCGACCCCACCCTGCAGGTACTGCGCGTGGCCGAGGCGCTGCAGCCGGCCAACGCCCCGCAACGGATCGACGATGTGTGGTTCGACCGTGCCGGCAAGCAGGCCCTGCTGCTGGTGCAGACCCGCGCCGCGGGCTTTGACCCCGGCGCGCAGCAACTGGCGGTAGACACCATCAATGAGCGCTTCAGCACGATCGCTTGCGGCAGTGGCAGCCAGATCGAACTGAGCGGGCCGGGCGCGTTCTCGGTGAAGATCGGCAACCGCACCGCCAGCGAGGCCGGCATGATCGGCACGCTGGACACCATCGGCATGATCCTGCTGCTGTGGTTTGCCTACCGCAGCTGGAAGATGCCCATCCTCGGTTTCCTGCCATTGGCCAGTGCCGGCCTTGCCGGCCTGTGCGCGGTGGCGCTGGGCTTCGACGGCGTGCACGGCATCACCATCGCTTTCGGTTTCACCCTGATCGGCGTGGTGCAGGACTACCCCATCCATTTCTTCAGCCACCATCGGCCGGGTCGCTCGGCCTGGGACAACGTGCGCGCGTTGTGGCCAACCCTTGGCACCGGCGTCATCGCCACCTGCATCGCCTACCTGACCTTCCTGTTTTCCGGCGTCGATGGGTTGAAGCAACTGTCAGTGTTCACCATCACCGCGCTGGTCACGGCCGCGCTTGCCACCCGCTACGTACTGCCGGCGCTGATCGACCCGGCCACGCGCGATTTCGCTGACTCGGCGTGGCTGGCGCGGGTGTGGCGGCATACCCAGCACCTGCCCCGCCCGCGCTGGTCATTGGCGCTGCTCGCGGCGCTGGCGCTGGTGGTGGTGGGGTTCGCACCCGGTGCGTTCTGGCAGAACGATCTGGGTCGGCTGACGCCCGTGGATCCACAGGACCTGCTGCGCGATGCGCAGCTGCGCAGTGAGCTGGGTGCGCCGGACGTACGCTATCTCATCACCGTGCGCGGGGCCGATGCCCAGTCCGTGCTGGCTGCCAGCGAGAAGCTGCGCCCGGCCCTGGATGCGCTGGTTGCCAATGGCGAGCTGGAACGTTACGACATGGCCGCGCGCTACCTGCCCAGCGCCGCCACCCAGCGGCAACGCCAGCAGCAGCTGCCCGACGAGGCAGCGCTGCGCACGGCATTGGCCAGTGCGGTGGCCGGCACGCCCTTCATCGAGGATGCGTTCGCGCCGTTCGTCGCCGACGTGATGCGCGCGCGCGTCGCGCCGCCATTGCAACCGGACGATCTGCAGGGCACGCCGCTGGCGACGGCGGTGGATGGGTTGCTTGTACAGGGCCAAGGTCATGCGATCGCGCTGGTGTCGCTGAGCGGCCTGCGTGACGTGGCGGCGGTGGCCAGTACCGCCAGCCTGCACGGTGCGCAGTTGCTGGACATGAAGCAGGCGTCCGAATCGCTGGTGGCCGACTACCGCAACCGCGTGCTGTTGGCGCTGGCGGTGGCCGTGCTGTTGCTGGCGCTGACCGTCGGCGTGGCGTTGCGCTCGCCCCGGCGGGTGCTGCGGGTGCTGCTGCCGATGCTGCTGACCACGATGCTGGTGCTGGCGCTGCTGCGCGGGCTGGGCGTGGAGTTGAACCTGTTCCACCTGATCGGGCTGATTCTCGCCGCAGGGTTGGGCCTGGATTACGGCCTGTTCTTCGAGCATGCCGGGGACAGCCATGCAGACCAGCTGCGTACCCTGCACGGTCTGCTGGTGTGCAGTGTGATGACGCTGCTGGTGTTCAGCCTGCTCGGCCTGTCGTCGATCCCGGTATTGAGAGCGATCGGCAGCACCGTGGCGTTGGGCGTGGTGTGCAATTTCATGCTGGCCTTGTTGATATCGCGGCATCCGTTGCAGGAGGGTGGCAATGCTGGGGCGTGATGAGATCCTGCAACTGGTTCCACACCAGGGGGGCATGTGCCTGTGGGATGAAGTGGTGGCATGGTCTGCGCAGGAGATCACGCTGCGTGCGTCCAACCACCGCGACGCCCTGCACCCGCTGCGCCACGGCGATCAGCTGGCCGCCATCCATCTGTGCGAGTACGGCGCGCAGGCGATGGCCGTGCACGGGGGTCTGCGTGGCCGCGAACGTGGCGGCGCGGTGCAGCCTGGCGTGCTGGTGGCGCTGCGCGACGTGCAACTGCAGGTTGCACGCCTCGATGATCTGGCGGGGCCGTTGGATGCCAGCGCGTGGGTGCTGGTGGAAGGCGAGGGCAGCCAGCAATATGCCTTCCGCATCCATCACCAGGGGCAGCTGTTGGCCGAAGGTCGTGCCGCAGTGATGTTGCAGTTGCCGTGAGAACCCAATGAAGCGCAATGGAGCAATTCCATCATGAGCAAGCAACGACGTGCCCTGGTAACCGGAGGTAGTGGCGATCTGGGCGGTGCCATCTGTTACCGGCTGGCTGCCGATGGTGCCCACGTGATCGTCCATGCCAATGCCAACCATGCCCGCGCCGACGCGGTGGTGGAGCGGATTCTCGCCGCCGGTGGCAGCGCGCAGGCGGTGGCTTTCGACGTGGCAGATACCGATGCGGTCGGTACCGCGTTGGAGGCATTGTTGGCCGATGGACCTATCCAGATCGTGGTCAACAATGCCGGTATCCATGACGACGCGCCCATGGCCGGCATGGATGCGCAGCGCTGGCAACGGGTGATCGACGTCAGTCTCAACGGCTTCTTCAACGTTACCCAGCCGCTGCTGTTGCCGATGGCACGTACCCGTTGGGGGCGCATCGTCAGCGTGTCTTCGGTGGCCGCGGTGCTGGGCAATCGTGGCCAGACCAACTATGCCGCGGTCAAGGCAGGCCTGCACGGCGCAAGCAAGTCGCTGGCGCGGGAAATGGCCAGCCGTGGCATCAGCGTCAATGTCGTCGCGCCCGGGGTGATAGAAGGGCAGATGGCGGCCGATGCGTTTCCGCCCGAACTGATCAGGCAGACCGTACCGGCCGCGCGCGCTGGCAAACCGGAAGAGGTGGCGGCGCTGGTGGCCTTCCTGTGCAGCGATGCGGCCGGCTATATCAACGGTCAGGTGATCGGCATCAACGGCGGCATGGGCTGAGCGGGGTCGCTCAGTTGGCGACGTCGGTGCTGTCGATCACCGGCGGATTCCTGCGGATGGTGCGGTAGACGCGCCAGACATGGCCATGCCGCAGCGCCAGCAGCACGATGTGGCTGGTGATGCGGTACAGGTCCTGCAGCGGCTTGAAATGGCTGGGACGGAATTGTTCGTCGCTGTCGGCGCAGCGGTAGCGTGATTCGATCGGTACCGACACGCAGCGCGTGCCCAGCTGGCGCGCAGCCGAGATCACCACCTGTGCTTCGAACACGAAACCCTCGGCGGCGATGTCGCGCAGGGCGATCACCTCGGCCGGGTAGAAACGCTGCCCGCTCTGGCTGTCGGCCACCTGGTAATGCGTGCCCCAGGCGATGCCCCAGTCACCGAACTCGTTGGCCAAGCGCCGGTACAGCGGCTGCGAGGCGCGCTTGCGCAGCCGCGCACCGATGATGATGCAACCCGGGTGGCGATTGGCGCTGGCCAGTAGGCGAGGCAGATCGGCGGCGGCGTGCTGGCCGTCCCCATCCAGGGTCAAGACACCTTGCAGGCCACGGCGGCAGGCTTCGGCAAAGCCGGTGCGCAGTGCATGGCCCTTGCCCCTGCGCTGCGGATGGCGCAGCACGCTGACCGGCAGGTCGGCGATGCAGGCGGCGGTGTCATCGGTGGAGCCGTCGTCGACCACGATCACATGAGGAAAGTACTGCAGCACACCCTCGACCACCTGGCGTATGCGCAATGTCTCGTTCAGTGCGGGAATGACGACTGCAACGGTTGCGGGTGTCAACGGCGCGCTGTCACTCATGGCTGATGCCGATCTCCAGCCATTGCTCGCCACCGGCCGGCATCCACAGCGTGTCCTGGTCCATTGCCAGCGCCTGCAGCAACGGCAACAGCGGGGACATCGCATTGGCGGCGTAAAGCTGCATCAGGGGGCCGACGTCCGGCTGCGGCAGGTCTGCCGCTGGCGCTTGTGCATGCAACCTCAGCTTCAGTGTCGGCAGGCCGGCGCAGGCACTGCGTGACAGCACCAGTGCGGCGCCCAGCAGGCCTTCACTGGGTGATACGTCGGCCAACGGGCCAGTGGCGCTGCCATCGTAGGCCACCAGCAGCACCGCCGGCTCCCCGGCGTGCAGTTGCGCCAGCGCCTCCAGGAGTCCCTGTGCAAAGCTGTGGTCGCCGGCGCTGATCGCGGTGGCGGCGGCATGGGTGCCTGCGCCGATGGTCCAGTAGCCTGCTGCGGCGTTGTGTACCGAGTTGTGGAAGCGCGTGGGTGAGATGGCGTACGGATCCTCAGCCAGCGTGGCGCACATGTAATCGGTGATGCTCAGCTCGCCATGGTTGGAGGTGAACACCGAGGGCAACGTCGCCGGGTCACGGTCGGCAGCGTGGCACGCGGCCAGCGCCGCCTCCAGCGCAACGGCCACGGTGGCGGGCGCCCGGCGCCGTTCATTGGCTGCCAGCAACTGCGGCGAGGGCCGAGCGGGCGGATCGAGTGCGCGCTCGCCGCTGCGCATCCAGGCGCACGCGCTGTCCCAGTCCGGCAGCCCATTGCCCCAGAAACCGATACCTTCCAATGTGGCTTCCAGCATGTGTTTCATCCTGCCCTGCCAAATACCAGCGAGCAGTTGTTGCCGCCGAAGCCAAAGGAGTTGTTCATTGCGTAGTGGATGTCTGCCTGGGCGTTGGCAAACCGGATCTGTGGGCCGCAGGCCGGGTCCGGGATTTCGCTGTTGAGGGTGCCGGGCAACAGGCCGTCGGTGAGTGCCAGCAGGGCAAACACGGACTCGACGATGCCGGCCGCGCCCAGGGTGTGCCCCGTCCAGCCCTTGGTCGAGCTGGCGTGCAGGCTGTCGGGGAAAATCGCCGCGACGGCTGCTGCTTCGATGCTGTCATTGGCAGGCGTGGAGGTGCCGTGCAGGTTCAGATAGCCGACCTGGCCGGCATCGATGCCGGCGCGCTGCAGCGCGGCCTGCATGGCCAGGCGCGCACCCAGGCCTTCCGGGTGCGGCGCCGACATGTGGTGGGCGTCACTGGATTCACCATAACCGCGGAGCTGCAGCTTGCTTGCCGGGCCGGCATCGGCGCGTTCCAGTACTGCGTAGCCGCCGGCCTCGCCCAGCGACAGTCCAACCCGGCGCGCGTCGAATGGCTGGCACGGGGTGGGTGCTACCAGCTGCAGTGCGTTGAAGCCGAACAGCACGCTGCCGCACAACGTATCCACCCCGCCTACCAGCGCGGCATCGGCGAGCCCGGCGTCGATGAGG
The DNA here is from genome assembly GCA_032112995.1 of Stenotrophomonas sp. GTDB lineage: Bacteria > Pseudomonadota > Gammaproteobacteria > Xanthomonadales > Xanthomonadaceae > Stenotrophomonas. Next base: position 126,253 of record DAMCTY010000003.1, read on the forward strand.
CGCGCCGCCTGCGCGAAGACCTTGGCGCTGGATGAGCAGGCGGTGGCAACGGTCACGCACGGGCCGCCCAGACCCGTGGCGGCCTGCACGAAGTCACCCAGCGAGTGGGGTGTATGGATGCGTGAGCGCTGCAGGTCGGAAGGAAAATGCCGGTGTCCTTCGGCGTCGACCTGCAGCCGTTCATAGGCTTCTTCGGTCGCGCCGATGCTGGAGGTGGAGGTGCCCATCACCACCGCCACCCGTGCGTTGCCGTGGCGTGATACCACCTGTTCCAGTGCCGCGGCGATGCCATCGTGGTGCAGGGCCATCCAGGCCAGTGCATTGTTGCGGCAGGCAAACGCCTGAAGGTGGCTGGGCAGCACCACTTCTTCCAGTCCACCCACACGGCCGATCCAGCAGGGCAGGGAGGCATTGCCAAAATCATTGCTGCGCAGCCCGCTACGCCGCTCCCGCAGGGCACGGCGCTGTGCGTCCAGCCCGGACCCCAATGCTGTGGTGGCGGTATGGGCAAGGATGTTCAAAGGGCGCAGTCGTGGCGGTGATGCGGGGCGCACGCGATCTTCCATGGGTTCGACGGGGCGGGAGTATATCGACAGCGGCCTGTCAGGCGGCTTGATCAACGGTGCAGCAAACCGGGGCACAACAAAATATTGATGTCTCTGAATGGAAGGAATGGAGGAAAATGCCCGCAACGACGGGCGCGGCTCCTTTCAACAGCGCCAACTTTCCGACACAATCCCTGATCCCCATGCAGGGCAAAGCCCGCTGGCATGCACGCCTACGTCTATAAAAGCCAACGCAAGCAGGACACCTACGTCTACCTCGCCAAGCGTGATGATTTCAATGCGATCCCGGCCTCGCTGGGCGCCACGCTGGCTCCGTACACTTTCGTGCTGGAGGTTGCCCTGACCCCCGAACGTCGCCTGGCCCAGGCCGACGCCGCACAGGTGCGCGCCAATCTGGCCGAGCGCGGTTTTCACCTGCAGGCGCCACCGATGCCCTTGGCGCCGGTAAAGATCGCCCGCATCGACGGTCGCGATGACTGAAGCCCTGCGTACCCGCGCTGTCGCCGTTGCCCTGGGCATCGGCTTGTTGCTGACCCTGCTGACCGGTTTCGGTGGTGTGGTGGCGGCCGTGTGTGGCGTGCTGGCGCAACCGGCGTTCGCCCTGGCGGTGTCCTGGCTGCGCCGCAGCCGCACGCTGGCGCCGTCGGCGACCCTGTTCAAACGACAGCTGCCGGGCCTGCTGGGGCTGTGGGTGGCTGGCCCAGCGGCTTTGGCGTTGCTGGTGTCCTGGCCGCTGGCGGCGCTGCACGACAGCGGCAGCCTGGCGGCCGTACTGGCGCTGAGTGTGGCGGTCAGCGTGGCCGTGCTAGCGCTGTGGCGCACCTGGCCGTTGTGGCATGCGCTGGAGCGAGAGGACAGCGAGCTGCGCGCGCAGTGGCATTCCCTGGCCGGTCGCGGCCTGGATTCCTGGCACGGCCTGGGTGCGGCCGCCGTACTGCTGGTGCTGTGCGTGGCGGTGGTGGCACCGGCCTGGCCGACCCTGCTGCCTGGCCACCTGCGTTGGCCGCTGGCCATTGCCAGCCTGCCGTTGATGCCGTTGCTGCACTACCTGCTGCAGGCCATGCGCGCGGCGCCGGCCTTGGCCACGGTGCCGGCCGAGCCGCAGTTGGGTGAGCGTGTCGAAGGCTTCGACCCGTTTGCCGAGGCGCTGCAGGCCCCGCAACCGCTGGAACCGCTGGACCAGCATGAACTGGTGCCGCAGCTGTATGCCGCCGCCCGCGGTGGCCGCGTTGACCGTGCCCTGCAGCTGCTGGATGCCGGTGCCGACGTGCATGCCGCCCCGCCGGCCGATTCGCGTGACCAGCGCAGCTTGGTGGTACTGGCGGCGGTATTGCCGGACCTGCGCCTGCTGCGCGCGCTGATCAGCCGTGGCGTGGACGTCAACCAGCCGCATTGTGGGGTGACCCCGCTGTTGGCAGCCACCCGCGACAGCTGGCACGGCCGTCCCGAGGCGGTGATGACGCTGCTGGCCAATGGCGCCGATCCGCGTGCCACCGATGCCGAGGGCAACACCCCTCTGCACCATGCCGCACGCAGCTCCGACCCGGGCGTGGCTGCGCTGCTGCGTGACGCCGCGGCCGAGATCGACGCCCTCAACCATGAAGGCCACAGCCCCTTGGCGGTGGCCTGCCAGGCAGGCAACTGGCGCTTGGCCAAGTTCCTGCTGGAGCGTGGCGCCAAGGTCGAGCCCAGCGACGGCGTGCCGGTGCTGGTGCAGGCTGCGGCCACCGACGACGACGATCCGGCCGGCGTGCAGCTGCTGCTCAAGCACAAGGCGCGGCTGGATGCGCGCGACCGCCAGCGCCGCAGCGCGCTGCATGAGGCCGCCTTGGCCGGTCACGTCGATATCGTCGAAACCCTGCTGAACGCCGGCGCCAACATCGAGCCGCGCGACGCTGCCGGCCGTACCCCGTGGCTGGATGCTGCCGCACACGGCCGTGCCGGTGTGCTCGAACGCCTGCTGGCACACCAGCCCGACGTCACTGCGGTGGACGGCGAGGGCAACAACGCCGTGCTGCTGGCCAGCCGCGCCGAGCAGGTCTCGGCAGCGCTGATCCGGCGCCTGCTGGACCTGGGCATTGCCGCAGATACCGTCGGCAGCGATGGCCGCCGCGCCATCGACCATGCCGCCGCTGCCGGCCGCTGGAGCATTGTTTCGCTGCTGGACCCGAGCTACCCGCTGCCGGCCGCGGTCAGTGATGCCGCCCAGGCCAGCACCGATGGCGAGGGTCTGGTGGCACCGGTGCTCAACGACCGCGCGCCGTTGGCCCTGCTGCGCGAGGCGCTGGTGTTCGGCAATGTCGACGGCATGGCGCCGCTGGCCAAGCTGTGCTCGGCCGATGAACTGGGCGGCCTGCTGCATGATCCGGAACTGGCCCTGCAGCCGCGGGTAGTCGATTGGTTGCTGGGCCACGGCGCCGCAGCGGAAGTTCTGGACGCCTGCGGTGACACGCCGATGTTCGCGCTGCTGTCGCGCGGTGTGGATGCGATCCCGACCCTGCAGGTGCTGCTGCACCACGGTGTCTCGCCGGCCGGCAAGGGTGGCCTGACCCGCCTGCTGGCGGCCTGCGCGCAGCATGACCACGGTGCCCGCAGCACCGAGCAGTTCGCGCTGGAGTTGCTGGAGCGCGGTGCCGACCCGTTTGGTGCCTCGCCTGCCGGTGATCCGGCCTTGTCGCTGGCGGTTCGCCTGGGTTGGCTCAAGCTGCAGCATTGGCTGCTGCTCAACGGCGCCGACCGTGAAGCCCGCGACAGCCACGGCATGACCGCCCTGCACCTGGCCACCGCGCTGGCACGCGAGGCTGCACTCAAGCAGCTGGTGCTGCAGGGGGCATCGCCGGATGCGCGCGCTGCCGACGGCCAGACGCCGCTGGGCGTGGCCCTGTCCAGTGGCCGCCGTGATCTTGCCGACCTGCTCGACTGGCGTGGCTGGTCACTGCCGCTGCGCGCGCTGCGCGATGCCGATGTACCGGCCGCGGCGATGGCCGGCGACGCCGATGCGGTGCGCCGCCTGATCAACCTGGGTTTTGCCGTGGACGCGGTGGACGCACAGGGTTGCAGTGCACTGTTGCGGGCTGCCGGTGGTGGCCACGCGGCGGTGGTCGATCTGCTGCTGTCGCTGGGTGCTGATCCGCAGCACGCCGCTGCCAGTGGCGCTACCCCTCTGTCGGCCGCGGTGAGCATGCGGCAGACGACGATTGTCGCCGCGTTGCTCGCAGCCGGTGCCAAGTTGGAGCACCGTCTGCCCGGCGGGGTGACGGTGCTGATGCTGGCTGCCGCGCTGGGCCTGCCGGATATCGTCGCGCGCCTGCTTACCGCCGGTGCCGACGTGCATGCCGGTGACGACCAGCAATTGGCACCGTTGCATTGTGCTGCGCTGTACGGCTTCACCGCGCGTGATCGCGGCCGTTTGCTGGCCCTGCTCGATGCCCTGCTGCTGGCCGGTGCCGAGCCGGACCAGGCCTCGGCGGGCACGGTCACGCCGCTGTTGCTGGTGCTGGGCGCCCGTGCCGAACCGGGCACCGCCTGCGACGAGCACGTGGTGCTGGCGGCGGTGGAGCGCCTGCTGGACGAGGACGTATCGCTGGAGGTGCGCGACCCGCGTGGTTTCGGCCCGCTGCACCTGGCCGCCCTGCATGGCCTGCCGCTGCTGGTGCAGCGCCTGCTGCGGGCCGGCGCCGACCCGGAAATGCGCGATGCACTGAACCGCACGCCGCGTGACATCGCGATCATGCGTGGTTTCGTCGACGTGGCCGGTGAGTTCGAGCCGGCGGTGCCGGGGGTATCGTCGATGGCCCGCTTCCTGCGCGACAGGAACTGATTCTCCTGCGGATTGGGGTCGGCTGATTCGGGGCTCGCAGAAGCGTGCGTCTGCCGGCAATGCCCACTGCCACTGTGCGGGGAACCCGGCTTTCAGCGTTCAGTTGCTGGCCTTTGCCAATCAGCAGTTACCTCAGCCCCTGCCTTCATCCGCGTCCGCTTCAAATAGCTGCATCAGATCCGCGCGCGCGTCGCGCGAGGTCTGCATCACCGCCGCTTCATCGTCATAGACCAGGTGCTGGGCCTTGAGCAACTGCTCGTCGTGCTCGCGGAAACGCTGCACGTGGTCGCGGGCCACGCTGTCAGGAATGCCCAAGGCGGTGAGTACGCGCTCACTGGCCTCCAGGCTGGAGCCGAACACCTCGCGGAACGGCTCGGCCGACATGTCCATCAGCTTCCACGCGTGCTGGCGGTTGCGGGCGCGCGCCAGCACGGTGGCGCCCGGGTACAGGCGGCGTACCAGGCGTACCGCGCGCAGGTTGGTTTCCGGGTCGTCCATGGCCATCACGAACACCCGGATGTGCTCGGCACCGGCCGAGCGCAGCAGCTCCGGGCGGGTTGGGTCGCCGTAGTACAGCTGGTTGCCGAAGCGGCGCATGTCCTCCACCGTGTCCGGGTCGGCTTCCAGCGCGACGAACGGAATGCGCTGCGCGGTCAGCAGGCGGCCGATGATCTGGCCGAAGCGGCCCATGCCGGCGATGAGTACCTGCGGTCGCTGCGCGCCGGCATCCTTCAGCTGGGCATCCGGTGCATGTTCCGGCGCGGCTGCCTGCGGCTTGAGCTGCAGCAGGCGCTGCAGGGCCAGCAGCAATAGCGGGGTGATCGCCATCGACAGGCTGACGATGGCCACCAAACGGTCATGGTTGATGCGGCCCAGCAGGTGCGCACGTTCGGCTTCGTTGAACACCACGAAGGCGAACTCGCCGCCCAGCCACAACACGCTGGCCAGTATCAGCGCATTGCGCAGTGGCAGCTTTGCCAGCTTGCCCAGCAACAGCAGGATGGAAAACTTCACCAGCAGCAGGATCAGCACGCCGGCGGCGATCAGTTCCGGCTCGGTGGCCACCCGTGCCAGGTCGATGCCCATGCCTACGGCAATGAAGAACAGCCCCAGCAACAGGCCCTTGAACGGCTCGATCTGCGATTCGATCTCGTGGCGGAACTCCGAGTCGGCCAGCAGCACGCCGGCCACGAACGCGCCCAGGCTGGCGCTGAGCCCGGCCTCGGCCATCAGCCAGGCGGTGCCCAGCACCACCAGCAGGGCGGTGGCGGTGAACACCTCGGGCATGCGGGTGCGCGCCACCACCGCGAACAGCCGCCGCAGCAAGGGCCGGCCCAGCACGATGGCCGCGGCCAACGCGCCCAAGGCAACGCCGGCGTCCTGCCAGGTAAGGGTTTCGTTCTTGACCCCGCCCAGCAGCGGGATGGCGGCCAGCAGCGGAATCGCCACCAAGTCCTGGAACAGCAGGATGGCAAAGCCCAGCCGGCCATGGTCGGTATTGAGGGCCTTGTGCTCGGACAGCAGCTGCAGGCCCACCGCGGTGGAGGACAGCGCCAGCGCGGTGCCTATCACCAACGCGCTCTTCCACGAGAAATGATTGAGCAGCAGCAGGCCGCCGAGTGCGGCGGCGCTGAGCAGCACCTGCAGCGCGCCGGCACCAAACACCGTGCGGCGCATCACCATCAGCCGCGACGGCGACAGTTCCAGCCCGATCACGAACATCAGCATCACCACGCCGATCTCGGCGGCGTTGAGGATGCGGTCGGTGTCCTGCACGAAGCCCAGCACCTGCGGCCCCAGCACCACGCCGGCGGCCAGGTAGCCGAGCACGGCGCCCAGCCCGAAGCGCTTGAATACCGGCACGGCGATCACCGCCGCCAGCAGCAGTACCAAGGCTAGTTCGAGGCCGGTGCCATGCATGGAGTGTTCTTCGGATGCACCGGTGTACCCGGCAGCACCATTATGCGGACTGCACCGTCAACGAATGCGAATGCAGGCCCAACCATGATCAGGACAATGTGACCCAAGGTTGACCTTGCGCGCCAGCAGGGCCAGACTCGCCGCGCTGCCGGCGTTTCCGAGCGGCATATCCCGGAGTCCAACCCCATGTCCAGCGACAGTAGAAGTCGACCGCGTTCGACGCCAGTGATGGCAATCGCCTGAGTGGGGTGATTTGCCTGTGCTGGCGTTGCGGACGCAACCAGGAACAGGTGAATCACGATGAACCAGAAGCAGCTTCTGCGGCCGGTGGTGGATGCAGCCACCCTGAGCGCCCCCATTGCCAATTTCAACACCGCCGACGCGGTGGAATTCCTCAATACGCTGAGCGTGCCGGCCGCGGCCGACGTGCTTGCTGCGGTGCCGGTGGCGCGCGCGGTCAAGTTGCTGGAGGCGCCCGAGCTGCAGCGTGCCGGTACCCTGGTGGCGGCTCTGTTGCCGGCGCGTGCCGCGGCCCTGCTGGGGCTGATGGCCGATGACCGCGCCACCGACATCGTCCATGAACTGGATGCTGCCGAACGCGCCCGGCTGATCCCGCTGCTGGCGCCGGAGGCGCGGCGCGCGATCCAGCAGCTGCTCAGCTACCCGCCCAACACCGCCGGTGCGCTGATGACCACCGAGTTCGTCGGCGTGCCAGCCGACTGGACGGTGGCCCAGACCCTGCAGCATATCCGCGAGGTCGAGCGCAGCCGCGAGACGGTATACGCCATCTACGTGCTGGACCCGCTCACCCGCCAGCTGCAGCAGGTGGTGACGATGCGGCGCCTGATCACCGGCGAGCCGGACGATTCCATCCTCTCGGTAGCCCAGGTCAACCCGCCGGTGACGGTGGGGCCGCTGCTGGACCAGGAGGAGGTGGCGCAGCAGATCCGCCGCCATGACCTGTTGGCCATCCCGGTGGTGGACGCGCAGTTGCAGATGCTGGGCATCGTCACCGTCGACGACATCCTTGATGCATTGATCGACGAATCCACCGAGGACGTGCACAAGTTCGGCGGCCTGGAGGCCCTGGACAAGCCGTACATGCAGATTGGTTTCCTGGAGATGCTGCGCAAGCGCGCCGGCTGGCTGAGCGTGCTGTTCCTGGGTGAAATGCTCACCGCCAGCGCCATGCAGCACTACGAGGACGAGCTGGCACGCGCGGTGGTGCTGACCCTGTTCATTCCCCTGATCATGAGCTCGGGCGGCAATTCCGGTTCGCAGGCCACCTCGTTGCTGATCCGCTCGCTGGCGCTGCGTGAACTGCGCCTGCGTGACTGGTGGAAGGTGGCCCTGCGCGAGTTGCCGACCGGGGTGGTGCTGGGCTCGATTCTTGGCCTGCTGGCCATCGTGCGCATCACCGTCTGGCAGTTGGCGGGTCTGCACGACTACGGTGAGCACTGGAAGTTGCTGGCACTGACCATTGGCGCGGCACTGATCGGCATTGTCACCTTCGGCTCGCTGTCCGGCTCGATGCTGCCGTTCGTGCTCAAGCGCCTGGGCTTCGACCCGGCCAGCGCCTCGGCACCGTTCGTGGCGACGCTGGTGGACGTGACCGGGCTGGTCATCTACTTCAGCATCGCCGCAATGATCCTCGGCGGCACGCTCCTCTGAATGTAGTGCCGAGCCATGCTCGGCAGGGGCGTTACCCGTAGAGGGATCTGTAGTGCCGAGCGATGCTCGGCAGGGGCTTTACCGGCAACCCCAACGGCAAACGCAAAAATCACCCCTCCCCAACCCTCCCCTGCGCTGCGCGCAAGGGAGGGGGCGGTTCGCGGCCATCTGCCAGTTCGCCGCTTGTCTCCCTCCCTTTGGCGTAGCCAAGGGGAGGGCCGGGGAGGGGTGCTCTTCGCCGGCCCCCAACCCCACGCTTGATCCAACGCAGCCCACCCCGCGCCGCAGCCGTGTACCTTTGGACCGGTTACCCGCAACAGGCGTCGCAATGAGTACCTATCACCTGCAGACCGTATTCCGCCCGCGTTCGGTGGCCGTGGTGGGCGGCAGCCCGCGTGATCGCTCGGCCGGCCGCGCGGTGATCCGCAACCTGCGCGCCGGCGGCTTTGCCGGGCAGATCGGCTGGGTCAGTCCGCGCTACGCCGAGATCGACGGCATGCGCACGGTCAAGCGGCTCAAGGACCTGCCGTGGATTCCGGACCTGGTGGTGATCACGGTGCCGGCCAGCATCCTGCCGCAGGTGGTGAGCCAGGCCGCCGAGCTGGGCGTGGCGGGGGCCATCATCCTCACCTCCGGGCTGGGCAAGGGCCCCGGTTCGCTGGCCGCGCAGGTGGAAGCGGCCGCACGCCCCAAGGGCATGCGCGTGCTGGGCCCGCACTGCCTGGGCGTGATCGCCCCGCATGCGCGGCTCAATGCCAGCATCGCCGCACACACCCCGCAGGCCGGCGACGTCGCGCTGATCTCCGAATCCAGTGCGATTGCCGCGGCGCTGGTGGAGTGGGGCGTGGCACGATCGATCGGCTTCTCCGCAGTGGTATCGCTGGGCGATGCGCTGGACGTGGATTTTGGCGACCTGCTGGATTACTTCGCCACCGATTACCGTACCCGCGCCATCCTGCTGTACGTCGACCAGATCAGTGATGCGCGCAAGTTCATGTCGGCCGCGCGTGCGGCGGCGCGCGCCAAGCCGGTGGTGGTGGTCAAGTCCGGCCGCCAGCCCAAACGCGGCGACGGCGAGGTCACCACCCATTCGCAGGCGCTGGCCGCCTCCGACGCGGTCTATGGCGCCGCCTTCAACCGTGCCGGCCTGCTGCGCGTCAATGCGCTGGACGAGCTGTTCACCGCCGCTGAAACCCTGGGCCGGCTGGGCACGTTCCCGGGCCGCCGCCTGGCCATCCTCAGCAATGGCGGTGGCGTGGGCCGGCTGGCGGTGGACCAGCTGCAGGCACTGGGCGGCACGTTGGCCGAACTGTCACCGGCAACCATCGCCCAACTGGACAAGGCATTGCCGCAGGGCTGGTCACGCGACAACCCGGTGGACATCGTGGTGGATGCCGACGGTGGCCGCTATGCATCGGCCATCGAGGCCCTGCTGTCCGACGATGCCAACGATGCGGTGCTGGTGATCAACGTGCCCACCGCATTCACCTCGTCGGCCGAGGCCGCGCAGGCGCTGACCAGCACGCTGGGGCTGCGCTCGCGGCAGCTGCGCGACAAGCCGGTGTTCGCGGTATGGCTGGGCAATGATGACCGCGCCACCGTTACCCTCAACACCGCGCGGGTGCCGACCTATCCCAGCGAGGCCGAGGCGGTACGGGGCTTCCAGCACCTGGTGAAGTACCGCGAGGCACAGGCTGCGCTGATGGAAACCCCACCCAGCCTGCCCGCCGATTTCGTGGTGGACGTGGCTGCGGCGCGCGCGCTGGTGGAGACGGCACTGGCCAACGACCAGCAATGGCTGGACCCGGTGGCTACCCACAAGCTGCTGCAGGCCTATGGCATTCCGTCGCTGGAGGTGATGGTGGCGCGCGACGCGCACGAGGCGATGGACCTGGCCCAGCCACTGCTGGAAAAGGGCCTGAGCGTGGCGGTGAAGATCTTCTCGCCGGACATCCCGCACAAATCCGAAGTCGATGGCGTGCGCCTGAACCTGAGCACCTTGCGTGCGGTACAGGCTGCGGCCACCTCCATCCTGCAGCGTGCCCGCGAGCAGCGCCCGCAGGCGCGCATCGAGGGCGTGCTGGTGCAGCCCAGCCTGACCCGGCCCAAAGCACGCGAACTGATTGCCGGCATTGCCGACGACCCGGTGTTTGGCCCGGTGGTGGTCTTCGGCCGTGGCGGTACCGCGGTGGAAGTGATCGACGACAAGACCCTGGCACTGCCGCCGCTGGACCTGCGCCTGGCCCATGAGGTGATAGGACGGACCCGTGTATCGCGCATCCTCAAGGCCTATGGCGATGTGCCGGCGGCGGACGAGCGTGCGGTGGCGCTGGTGCTGGTCAAACTGGCGCAGCTGGCGGCGGATATCCCGCAGATCCGCACACTGGACCTGAACCCATTGCTGGCCGACCGTAACGGCGTGATCGCACTGGATGCACGCATCGCCATCACCCCGGTGCGACGCCTGCACAAGGGCAGGGGCCACCCGCGCTTTGCGATCTTCCCTTATCCCACCGAGTGGGAGCGCACCATTGCCCTGTCCGACGGCGGCAAGGCCTTCATCCGGCCGGTGCGGCCGGAGGACGACGGTCTGTTCCGCGCGTTCTTCGCCCGGGTGACCGACGATGACCTGCGCCTGCGCTTCTTCCAGTCGGTGAAGCACTTCAGCCACGAATTCATCGCGCGCCTGACCCAGCTGGACTACGCCCGCTCCATCGCCTTGGTGGCCATCGACCCGCGCAGCGGTGAGATGCTGGGTGCGGTGCGCCTGCATGCCGATGCCGATTACGACCGTGGCGAATACGGCATCCTGATCCGCTCCGACCTCAAGGGCCACGGGATTGGCTGGAAGCTGATGCAGATCATGATCGAGTACGCCCAGTGGCAGGGCCTTAAGGTGGTGGAGGGGCAGGTGCTGCGCGAGAACACCACGATGCTGGCGATGTGCCAGAGCCTGGGGTTCAAGGTGAAATCCGACCCGGATGACTCGACCATCATGAACGTGACACTGCCGGTGGGTGAGGTTAAGAGCTAAGAGTCAAAGGCCAAGCGCCCAAAGGCACCCCTCCCCAACCCTCCCCTGCGCTACGCGCAAGGGAGGGGGCCGCTTGTCTCCCTCCCGTTGCCGCAGGCAAGGAGAGGGCTCTGCCTGGCTCCCTCCCTTTGCCGCAGGCAAGGGGAGGGTTGGGGAGGGGTGCTCTGCCTGGCTCCCTCCCTTTGCCATAGGCAAGGGGAGGGTTGGGGAGGGGTGCCGTTCGCTGTTGCTCCACCCCCAATCCCCCCAAGGCGCGACAATAGCGCCATGCAAACGCTCCAAGCCCCCGCCTCCCGAACCCCGCTGCTCCTGCTGCCCGGCCTGCTCAACGACGCCACCCTCTGGCAGGCCCAGCTCGACGCGCTGGCCGACATCGCCGATTGCCAGGTCGGTGATCTCACCCGGCAAACCACGATGCGCGCGGTCGCCGAAGACGTCCTGGCCAAGGCCCCTGCACAATTTGCCCTGGCCGGCTTTTCCCTCGGTGGCTACGTCGCCCAGGAAATCCTGCGCATCGCACCGCAACGCGTATCGAAGCTGGCACTGCTGAACACCTCGTTCAAACCCGATTCGCCCGAGCGTGCCGCCCAGCGCCTGGCGCAGCAGAACAGCGTGCGCCTGCCCGGCACCTTCCATGGCTTCGGCGACAAGCTGATGCGCAGCTATATCGATGCATCGCGGCTCGAAGATCATGCATTGGTGGATACCGTGCGCAGCATGACCGCACGCCTCGGCGCTGAAGTCTTCCTGCGCCAGAGCCAGCTGCAGCGTGCCGACGGCAGCGAGGTCCTGCGTGCCTGGCAGGGCCCGGCCTTGATCGTCTGCGGGCGCAATGATGCAATCACGCCCTTGCCGGTCAGCGAGCAGATGGCTGCGCTGATGCCGCAATCAACGCTGGTGGTGATCGAGGACTGCGGTCATCTGGCACCGTTGGAGAAGCCGGCGGAAGTGAACGCTGCGATGCGTGCCTGGCTGCTATCGACGCCAGGCTGATCGATCTCAATCCCAAGCTGGCGCGATGCCCGGGTTGGCCACGCGTTCGCCACGGTCCAACTCCGCGATCCGTGCCATGTCTTCGGCGTCCAGCCGCAGCTGCACCGCTTGCAGGTTGCCGGCAAGGTTCTCGCGCTTGGTCGACGACGGAATCACCGCATAGTCCTGCTGCAGTGCCCACGCCAAGGCAACCTGTGCGGTGCTCGCCTGGTGCTTGTCGGCAATGGCCTGGATCACCGGGTCCTTCAGCACCGCGCCATAGGCCAGGCTCATGAATGCGGTGACAGGGATGCCCTGCTCACGCAGGTAGGCGATCAAGGCGCGGTTCTGCAGATAGGGATGCACTTCGATCTGGTTGGTGGCGATGGCATCGGCACCGAGGATGGCGATGGCCTGGCGGGTCAGGTCGATGGTGAAGTTGGAAACACCTATCGCCTTGGTCAAACCCAGCGACTTGGCTTCACGCAGCGCACCGAGGTACTCGGCCATCGGCACTTCGTCCTTGGGCGAGGGCCAGTGGATCAGGGTCAGGTCGACATGATCGGTGCGTAGCTTGCGCAGGCTCTCGCGCAGGCTGGCCAGCAGATCATCGTGGTGGAAGTTGCTGATCCAGATCTTGGTGGTCAGGAACAGCTGCTCGCGCGGCACCGTGCCGCTGGTAATCGCTGCGCCAAGGTCGGCTTCGTTGTCGTAGATCTGTGCGGTGTCGAAAGCGCGGTAGCCCAGCTCCAATGCATTGTGCACGGAGTCGGTGAGGACCTGGCCCTTGAGGCGATAGGTGCCAAGGCCGATAGCGGGAATGTTCATTCAAATCTCCTGAAATTCGCACTCACAGGCTACGCCGCGCAGCGCGAACGAAAAGGTAAAAGGGAGTAACAGCGTGTTCCGTCAGTGCGCGCTGACGGCAATGCCCTCGGCGCGCACATCCAATCCATCGCGGCCATCCAGCCGGCCACTCAGTACCGTCAATGCCAGTGCACCCAGCACCACCAGCGCGCCCATCCACGGCGTGTGCATCAGGCCGATGTGATCGACCACCAGGCCGCCGAGCGAGGCACCCAGCGCGATGCCGATGTTGAAGGCGGCGATGTTCAGGCCGGACGCAACATCCGTTGCCTGCGGCACGAAGCGCTGTGCCTGCTTGACCACATACACCTGCAGGGCCGGCACATTGCCGAACGCCACTGCACCCAGCGCCAGTACCGTCAGCAACACCAACCAGCGGTTGTAGGCAGTGAAAGTCAGCACCAGCAGCACCAGCGCGAGCAAGCCGAAGATCAGCGTCAATGCGGGAATCGGACCGCGACGGTCGGCCAGACGGCCGCCCCATAGATTGCCGATCGCCACCGACACGCCGTAGACCAGCAACACCGCGCTTACTGCATTGGCCGAGAAGCCGCTGACGTCCTGCAGGATCGAGGCGAGGAAGGTGAAGGAAAGAAAGGTGCCGCCGTAGCCCAGCGCGGTCATCGCATAGACCAGCAACAGTCGTGGTTGTGCCAGTACCGCGAACTGTTGCCCAAAGGTTGCCGGCGCGCTGCGCGGCAGGTCACGCGGCACGAACAGCAGGCTGCCTAGCAGGGCGATCACGCCCAACGCAGCCACCGCCAGGAAGGTCGCACGCCAGCCGAGGTGCTGGCCGATGAAGGTGCCCAGCGGCACGCCGGTCACCAGCGCCACCGTCAGCCCGGTGAACATGATCGCGATGGCACTGGCGGCCTTGTCCTTGGGCACAACCGAGGTGGCGATGATCGAACCGATCGAGAAGAACACACCATGCGCCAGCCCGGTCAGCACCCGTGCCACGATCAGCGAGCCATAGCCGGGCGCCATCCACGCAATCAGGTTGCCGACGGTGAACAACAGCATCAGCGCGAGCAGCAAGGCCTTTCTCGGCACCCGCCCGGTCAGAGCGGTGAGTACCGGTGCACCCACCGCAACACCCAGCGCATACAGGGAAACCAGCAGGCCGGCCGAAGGCAGGCTGACCTGCAGGTCGGCGGCAATGGTCGGGATCAGGCCGACGATGACGAACTCGGTGGTGCCGATCGCGAACGCACCCAGGGTCAGCGCCAGCAGGGCAAGGGGGATACCGCGGGACATGGGCGATTCCTTGGAAAGGGGCGCGCAGTCTGGCGGGGTCACTGTTGCCGAAAAAGCCGGTTTGCACCCAATGACTATTGAATTCTGGTCAATAATGGGTCCGTCCTCCTGCTGCCTTTGATCCGATGAAAACCACCCTCGATGAAATGCAGGCTTTTATTGCAGTGATCGATACCGGTTCGATCACCGCCGCCGCCGAGCAGTTGGGCCAGACCACGTCCGGCGTGAGCCGCGCATTGGGGCGATTGGAGGAGAAGCTGGGTACTACCTTGCTGACCCGTACCACCCGCCGCTTGCAGCTCACCGCCGAGGGGGAGTCCTTCCTGGCGCAGGCGCGCGCCATCGTCGCCTCGGTGGATGCCGCCGAGGAGCAGATCGCCGCGCGCCGCGGCACGCCCTCGGGGCGATTGCGGGTGGATGCGGCCATGCCCTTCGTGCTGCATGTGATCGCGCCGCTGGTGGCCGAGTACCGCAGCCGCTATCCGCAGGTCGCACTGGAGCTCAACAGCAGCGAGCGTTACATCGACCTGCTCGAGCGCCGCACCGATATCGCCATCCGCATCGGCCCCTTGGCCGACTCCACCCTGCATGCGCGGCCATTGGGCCACAGCCGGCTGCGGGTGCTGGCCAGCCCTGCGTATCTGCAACAGCACGGCACGCCGAAGACGGTGGCGCAGCTGCAGGCGCATGCGCTGCTCGGCTTCAATGAACCGGACTCGCTCAACACCTGGCCATTGCCGGACGCCGATGGTGGCCTGTTGCATGTGCGGCCAAGCCTGGCGGTGAACAGTGGCGAGATCCTGCACCGCCTGGCGCTGGAGGGCGTGGGCATCGTCTGCCTGTCCGACTTCCTGACCGAACAGGCCCGTGCCCAGGGCAGTCTGGTGCAGGTGCTGGCAAAGCAGACCGTGGAAGTGCGACAGCCCATCCATGCGGTGTATTACCGCAACACCGCGGTGTCGGCGCGGATCCGCTCGTTCCTGGACTATCTGGGCGAGGCCATGGCGAAGGCGGCGTACACGCAGTAAGCCGGCGCAGCTGACAGGCTGGTGTTGGGGCGATGAGGCAGTGCAGGGCAGCCACCCTGCAACACCCACCACTGTCGCGGGTAAGAGGGTGGGAGTGTGCAGGCGCTGCCCTGGTTTGGCGGCGTGCGCCGCGGCTACCGCCGCTTGTCAGTGCTGCTCGGCGTGGTGCCAGGCGTGCCGCACCAGCCAGCGTGCTTCGTCCCAGGACACGGCCAGTGCCGG
Source organism: Stenotrophomonas sp. (assembly GCA_032112995.1). Classification (GTDB taxonomy): domain Bacteria; phylum Pseudomonadota; class Gammaproteobacteria; order Xanthomonadales; family Xanthomonadaceae; genus Stenotrophomonas. The sequence continues at coordinate 141,610 of DAMCTY010000003.1, forward strand.
GTTGTGCCGGTGGTAGCTGTCCTGCAGCACTTTGTAGAGCTGTTCTTCAGTGGCGCGTGGATACGCCTGGTACACGTCATAACCCATTTCCAGCAGTCGCTGGTAATGGTCGAAATCGTGCTGGCCAAGGTGGCCGATGGCATGTACGCCGCGCCAATAGGTCAGCTCGGCGTCACGGTCGAAATTGCGTTGGGCTGCGGATGTGGTCTGCATGGGTAGGACTCCATTCGCGGTCTACCCCCTGTCCAGCGATGCTAAGTCCGGCGCAGGGGGGAATCAAGCAAGCCGGTTCACGTTTCGGCACTGGCGCTGTCCAGCTGCGCCAGCTGAACCGGGGTCAATGCCAGTTGCGCCGCGGCAAGCACTTCCTGCAACTGCTGCACGCTGGTGGCGCTGACGATGGGGGCGGTGATGCCGGGGCGGGCGATCAACCAGGCCAGGGCAACCTGCGCGGGCGTGGCGTTGTGGCTGGCGGCCACGTCGTCCAGCGCCTGCAGGATGCGCAGGCCACGTGGGTTGAGGTACTGTGCGGCCACCTTGGCACCGCGCGCAGCGCTCTTGCCCACGTCCTGCGCTGTACGGTACTTGCCGCTGAGGAAGCCGCTGGCCAGCGAGTAGTAGCTGATCACGCCCAGGCCCTGTTCGCGCGCCAACGGTTCCAGTTCGGCTTCGTAGCCGGCACGGTCGTACAGGTTGTACTCCGGCTGCAAGGTCTCATAACGCGGCAGGTGATAGTCGGCTGACACCTTGAGTGCCTCGCGCAGGCGCGCGGCACTGTAGTTGGAGGCACCGATGGCGCGGACCTTGCCGGCCTGCACCAGGCGCGCGAACGCACCCAGCGATTCCTCCAGCGGCACCGACTCATCGTCTTCGTGTGCCTGGTACAGATCAATGACGTCGGTCTGCAGGCGGCGCAGCGAATCCTCGATGGCGGCATTGATGTTGTCCGCCGACAGGCCGGGGCGTTCTGCCCACTTGGCTACCTTGGTGGCGATGACCACCTTGTCGCGTTTGCCACTGTGCTGCAGCCACCGGCCGATGATGGTTTCCGACTCGCCGCCACGGTTGCCCGGCACCCAGGCCGGATAGACATCGGCGGTGTCGACCAGGTTGAAGCCGGCATCGACAAAGGCGTCCAGCAGGGTGAACGCGGTTTTCTCGTCGGCACTCCAGCCGAACACGTTGCCACCGAAGGCAATGGGACTGACCTGCAGGCCGGAGCGACCAAGTTCGCGTGACTGGGGCATGCATTCCTCCTTTGTTGTCCAGTTCTCCAGCATAGACGCAAGGCGTTCCAATTCCGTGGCAAAGCGGTGAAAACAGCGTTCCGTTGTGCTTGTCCGCGCTAACGTGTTGTAAACATTTCGTGCTGCAGTGCGATTGCAATGGCGTGCTAGGCTCGGCGTCTCAACCGCCGGAGACTCACATGAAAACGCGTGCGCCCCTGTTCTGTGCCTGCCTGTTGGCGATGGCTTCCGCCCTGCCGTTTGCCACCCTGGCCAGCGAACCTGTTGTTGCTGCCGACAGCGCCCAGGTGGCACCTGACCTGCAGGCGGCCATTGCCGCCAACTGGCGCAGTCCGGCCAACGTGGCACGTGACAACTACCGCCATCCCGCGCAGACACTGGCTTTCTTCGGCCTGCAGCCGAACCAGACCGTGGTCGAGATCACCCCGGGTGGCGGCTGGTATGCGGAGATCCTGGCGCCCTACCTGCGTGAAAACGGCAGGTATGTGGCAGCAGTGGTGGACCCGGCGGCGTTGCCGGCCGGTGGTGGCCGTGATTATCAGCAGCGTTCGCGCGATGGCCTGGCCAGGAAGTTTGCCGATGCACCGGCGCAGTACGACCGCGCGGTCGAAGTGGCCTACGATCCGGCCGCACCGGTGCTGGGTGCACCGGGCTCGGCCGACCTGGTGCTGACCTTCCGCAATGTCCACAACTGGCGTGCCAATGGCCAGGCCGAAGGCATGTTCAAGGCCTTCCATGACGTGCTCAAGCCCGGCGGCACGCTGGGTGTGGTTGAACACCGCGCCAAGGCCGATGTGCCGGCAGACGACAAGAGCGGCTACGTGGGCCAGGCGCAGGTGATCGCGATGGCCGAGGCCGCCGGTTTCAGCCTGGTCCAGAGCAGCGAGATCAACGCCAACCCGGCCGACACCAAGGACCATCCCAATGGTGTCTGGACCCTGCCGCCGTCCAACAACCATGAGGCCGCCGATGCCGCCAAGTACAAGGCCATCGGCGAAAGCGACCGCATGACGCTGCGCTTCGTGAAAAACTGAGCGCCGCTGGCGGGGTGGCTGCGCGCAGGGCTTTGCCCCATCATTGCGCGCATTCCTCCCCTCCGAGCCATCCCCGCCGTCGCGGGGACAGGCTTGTTTCCTGTCGCCACGGGAAGAGAACGTTCAATACCGTCCGCTCATGCTCATCGCCTTCAACAAGCCCTTCAACGTGCTGTGCCAGTTCACCGATCGCAGCCAACCGCCGCGGGCGACGCTGGCCGGCTTCGGGCTGCCGGCAAACGTGTATGCGGCAGGTCGCCTGGATTACGACAGCGAAGGCCTGTTGCTGCTCACCGACGATGGCAACCTTGCCCATCGCCTGACCGACCCGCGGCACAAGCAACCCAAGACCTATTGGGTGCAGGTGGAGGGCGTGCCGAGCGCGGAGAAGCTGCAGGCATTGCGCGATGGCGTGCAGCTCAATGACGGGCCCACCCTGCCGGCACAGGTAAGGCTGCTGGAGCCGGCCCCCAGCCTGTGGCAGCGTGACCCACCGGTGCGGTTCCGCAAGACCGTGCCCGATGCCTGGTTGGCGATCACCCTGCGTGAAGGGCGCAACCGCCAGGTGCGGCGGATGACGGCGGCGGTCGGTCTGCCGACCTTGCGGCTGGTGCGCGCCTCGATGGGGCCGCATGCGCTGGATGCGCTGCAACCGGGGCAATGGCGCCGCATCGACGGCTGACTGCAATGAAAAACGGGAGCGCTGTGCGCTCCCGTTGGTGTTGCAGCCGACTCAGGCGTCGCTGCCGATATCGCTGGTTTCGTCGGTGACGCTGGCCGCGTGGCGGCGGCGCTGTGCGATCTGCCGCGACTTGGCCTCGATGGCTTCGTTGTCGCGCTTGTTGCGGCGGTACAGCGCATAGCCGAGCAGACCCAGGCCAACTGCGGCCACGGCAACCGTGGCGGTGGGGTTGCGCTTGGCGACGCGGGTGACCGCACGGCCGCCGGTCTTCATCGCACCAATGGCGGCGCCGGTCTTGAGCCACTCGGCGGCGCTGGAGCCACCGTGCTTGATGTTGCCGCCGGCGCTGTTGACCAGTTCCAGGGCGCGTTCCAGTGCCGGTCCGGTGATGTCGCTGAACTTGCTCATGTGGGGACTCCATGTAGATGAGGGTCAGACGCCTAGTGTTGCCGCGTAGGCGTGTAGGGGATGTTAGCCGGGAAGTGATGACCGTGGCTGTGGCAGGCTGAAGCTGAATTAACGGTGACGGCATACGGCAAAAGCTACCCCTCCCCAACCCTCCCCTGCGCTACGCGCAAGGGAGGGGGCCAAAGCGGTTGCGCTGCAATCCGAAAGCTTGCCAGGACCCACCCCCTCCCTTTGCCGCAGGCAAGGGGAGGGTCGGGGAGGGGTGCTCTTGCTCTCGCTCTCGCTTCTGCCTTTGCCTCTGCCAGTCCCCAGTCCCCAGTCCCCAGTCCCAACTAAGTCCCCCGCGGCTTCGCCCTATGCGTGGCGGTAGCGCTCCACGGATCATCCGGCCACGGGTGCCTTGGGTAGCGCCCCTTCATTTCCTTCTTCACCTCGGCATAGGTGTTCTGCCAGAAGTTGCGCAGGTCGCCGGTCACCTGCAGCGGCTTGCCGCCCGGTGACAGCAGGTGCAGCAACAGCGGCACGCGGCCATCGGCGATACGCGGCGTATCGGCCAGGCCAAACAGCTCCTGCAGCTTCACCGCCAGTACCGGCGGGCGCGGGCTGAGACCATCGTCATCGAGCGCGTATTCGATGGGCCGCTCCATCCCCGAGGGCACGCTGATACGCGTGGGCGCATGCCGGTCCACCAGCTGCCGCGTGTTCCAGTCGATGCCGGATTTCAGTGCTTCGCCCAGTTCCTGCTCGGACAAGGCTTCCAGCCGCGTCTTGCCGTTGAATGCAGGCAGCAGCCAGTGGTCCAGTGCATCCAGCAAGGCCGCATCGGAGAGGTCGGGCAGTTCCAGTTCCGGCATCCACTGGCGCAGGCCCATCACCCGCCAACGCCATTGCTGCAGGTTCCCTGTCCACGGCAATGCGTCCAGGCCCAACTCGCGCACCGCATCGGTAAGCGCACGTGCGGCGCGCGCCGGGTCCACCTGGCCGGCCGGGCGGCTGTCCAGCACGATGCGCTCGAAGCTGCTTTCACGACGCGCTTCGAGGGCACGCTTGGCGCTGTTCCAGCGCACCACATCCTGGGTTCTGAAGCGCCCGGGGAAATCGCGGCGCAGGCGCCGTTCGTCCACCGGAGCCGCGCGCAGGATCAAGGCATCGCGCGGGTCATGGCGCAGCTCGCTGATCACCAGCCAGGGTTCGCCGCGCAGGTCGCTATTGTCGAACTGGCGTGCACTGCGGCCATTGGCCAGCTGGTAGCGCAGCGGGTCGCTGGGGTGCTGGGTGGCGATGCGGTCGGGGAAGGCATGGGCGAGCAGATCGCCGAGCTCATGCGCTTCGATATCGGCAGGTGGCGCGGCATCGCAGCGCAGGCGGCGGCGCCATTGCTTGGCGGCGGCATCAATGGCGGCCAGTCCACCGCGGTTGGCGTCGTAAGGTGCGCGGCCATTGCGGAAGGCTGCCAGTGCACGCCAACGTGCGGCGAGTGCATCACCGCCCTGGCGCAATGGGTCACGTGCTTCCAGCAGGGCGGCTATATCTGCCGCCAAGGCCTGCTCGCGCGGATTGCCGGCAGACAGCAGCATCGCCGCCATGCGCGGATGCGTGCCCATCGCCAGCATGCGCTTGCCCAGTGCGGTGATGGTGTTGGTGTCGCTCAGCGCGCCAAGCCGCTGCAGCAGTTCCCGCGCGGCCGACAGTGCGCCGGTCGGTGGCGGATCGACAAAGCGCAGTTCATCGCTGCCCCAGGCCGCCAGTTCCAGGGCCAGCCCGGCCAGTTCCACCTGCGCCATTTCCGGGCGGCGCTGCGACTCCAGCCGCTGCGATTGCGGCCACAGCCGCCACGCCCAGCCGGCGGCCACACGACCGGCGCGGCCGGCGCGCTGGTCGGCCGAGGCCTGCGAGATGGTCACCGCATCCAGCCGCGAGAAACCGCTGTTGGGGTCGTAGCGCGGCTCGCGCGCCAGGCCGGCATCAATCACCACCCGCACGCCGGGCAGGGTGACCGAAGATTCGGCCACGTTGGTAGCCAGCACCACCCGGCGGCGGCCGTCGGGATCGGGCTGCAGCACGCGGGTCTGCTGCTCGATGGGCAGTTCGCCGTGGAGGGGAAGCACGTCATACCCTTCTCCCGCCGGGAGAAGAGCCTGTCCCCGCGAAGGCGGGGATGGCTGAGCGCCGGATGAGGGTACGGGCGAAGCCTCCGGCAATTGCACAGAGCGGGTGGCTGCGCCACCTACCCTCTCCCCAACCCCTCCCCTGGAGGGGGAGGGGCTCAAAGCGGCCTGCACTCTGGCAATCTCGCGCTGGCCGGGCAGGAACACCAGCACGTCGCCGGGATGCTGGGCCACGGCCTGTTCCACCGCGCGGCGGGTCTGTGCTTCCAGGGTTTCGTCGCGTCGCGGCGGGAAGTGGCTGACCTCCACCGGGTAGCTGCGGCCTTCGCTGGACAGGCGCGGCGCGTCCAGGAACTGCGCCAGCCGCTCACCGTCCAGGGTGGCCGACATCACCACGATGCGCAGGTCATCGCGCAGCTGCGATTGCACGTCCAGCGCCAATGCCAGGCCGAGGTCGGCCGACAGGTGGCGTTCGTGGAATTCGTCGAACAACACCGCGCCCACGCCTTCCAGTAGCGGGTCGTCCTGCAGCATGCGGGTCAGGATGCCTTCGGTGACCACCTCGATGCGGGTGCGCGCCGAGACCTTGTTCTCGAAGCGGATGCGATAGCCGACGGTCTCGCCGACGGGTTCGCCCAGCTGCCGGGCCATGAAGGTGGCAGCGCTGCGTGCCGCCACCCGGCGCGGCTCCAGCATGATGATCTTGTTGCCCTGCAGCCACGGCGCGTCCAGCAGCGCCAGCGGCACCTGGGTGGTCTTGCCGGCGCCGGGCGGCGCTTCCAGCACCAGCCGCGGCTGCGCGGCCAGGTGCTGGAGGATGTCGGGGAGCAGGGGAGTGATGGGGAATGCTATTGCCATCGGCGCATTGTAGAAGCCGTGCACGAGAAGCGCCGCCCGAAGCACGGTAGCCCGGGTAAGCGCAGCGCACCCGGGGCTCTTCGCAGAGTCATTGGGTACCTCGCGCAGAGCCCCGGGTGCGCGGCGCTTACCCGGGCTACGGGGCGCTGTTCATGCTGTGCGGGGCCTGTTCGCGGGCAAACCTCTACAATTTCCCGTTCCTGCCTCACCGCACCCAGCTCAATGCAACTGATCGACATCGGCGCCAACCTCACCCACGAATCCTTTGATCGCGACCTGGACGCGGTGCTGGAGCGCGCCAAAGCCGCCGGCGTGGTGCAGATGGTGATCACCGGTGCCAGCCGTGAGCACTCGCCGATGGCCTTGGCGCTGGCGCAGCGACACCCCGGTTTCCTGTACGCCACCGCGGGCGTGCATCCGCATCACGCCAGCGAGTACACCGACGAATGCGATGCCGAAATGCGCGCCTTGCAGGCCCATCCGGAAGTGGTGGCGGTGGGCGAATGTGGCCTGGATTTCAATCGCGATTTCTCGCCGCGCCCGGCCCAGCGCAAGGCCTTCGAACGCCAGCTGCAGATCGCCAGCGAGAACGGCAAGCCGCTGTTCCTGCACCAGCGCGATGCGCACGATGATTTCATCGCGATGATGAAGAACTTCGACGGCAAGCTTGGCCCGGCAGTGGTGCACTGCTTCACCGCCGAGCGTCGTGAGTTGTTCGATTACCTGGACCGTGACTGGTACATCGGCATCACCGGCTGGCTGTGCGATGAGCGCCGTGGCGCGCACCTGCGTGAGCTGGTCAAGCACATCCCGGCCGAGCGCCTGATGATCGAGACCGATGCGCCCTACCTGCTGCCGCGTACGCTCAAGCCGCTGCCCAAGGACCGTCGCAACGAGCCGGCCTTCCTGTCGCATATCGTCGAGGAGCTGGCCCGCGACCGTGGCGAAGATGTGGCGGTGACCGCTGCCAACGCCACTGCCGCCACCCGTGCCTTCTTCCGCCTGCCGCCGGTCTGACGGCAGGCGCTGGCTTCAAACGGCGCGCTGCGCCTCGTAGGCCTGCAGGTGGCAATACGCAGCCTGCAGCAGCGGCGCGGACTGGCCGGCGGCAAGTGCCCGGCCCAGCATGTCACCGACGATATGCGCCGCTTCCACCCGCTGTCCCGCCTCCAGGTCGCGCAGCATCGAGGCCTTGATCGGTGAGCCTGGCTTGGTGATGGCGCCCAGTGCGATTTCCTGTGCCTTGGCCGGAATGGCTTGCCCAGCCTGCTCGGCGACCGCCAGACATTCGGCGTACAGGGCCTGCATGAAGGCGGTGCCGTGGTCGCTGGCAACGATAGTGCCAACGTCGGCGCGCAGCAGGCAGGTACCGGCGGCCAACGCGGTCAGGAAGGTGTATTTGATCCATTGCTCCTGGGCGATATCCGCCGAGGCGACATGGTCGATGCCGGCCTGTTCGCAGGCCTTGGCAAGTGCGCTGACGCGGGCGCTGTCGGTGTCGCCATCACGTTCGCCGAAGGTCAGCTTGGCCGGCTTGTCCAGATGCAGCACGGCGCCATCGTCGGCCTTGGTCGCACTGATGAAGCACAGTCCGCCGAGCACGTGCTCGCGCCCGAAGCGCGCGTCCAGTGCGGTGTAGTGGCGCAGGCCGTTGAGGATGGGCAGCACCGTGGTGTGGGCACCTACTGCCGGTGCGATGGCCTCGATCGAGCTGTCCAGGTCATAGGCCTTGCAGCTGAGGATGACCAGGTCGAAAGGGCGCTGCTGCGCATGCTGCGGTAGTGCTTCGGCAGTGACATGGGCGACCGCGAAGGCGGCATCGCCGAGCGGGCTGCGGATCACCAGACCATCGCGGTCCAGCTGCGCGGCGCGGTTGGGCCGCACCAGGAAGGTGACATCAATGCCGGCCTGGGCCAGTCGGCCACCAAAGTAGCCGCCAGTGCCACCGGCACCGAGAATCAGGATGCGCATCAGCTTGGATATCCATCAACGAAGGGGAGTGAAGACATCATAGGTGTTCGGCGTGCGGTTGATGTTGTGGGAGCGGCGTAAGCCGCGAAGCTGTTCCCCCTCCCTTTGCCGAAGGCAAGGGGGTGAAGAAGGCCTGCTTGCGCGCCATTGGCGCGCGGCCTGATGAACGACCGAAGGCTATGCCTTCGGGCCGGACGGGTTGGGGAGGGGTGTGCTTTTGGCGTTTGGATCTTTTGCTTCGCGGCTTACGCCGCTCCCACAAGAACCAAAGCAAAGAGCCAAAAAAAAGGCGCCTTGCGGCGCCTTTTCTCAGCTGCGCAGGCCTACGCCCCGTCGCAGCAGCCACAGGGCCACGGCGGTGAGTGCGGCGACAAAGCCCAGCATCAGCGCGTAGGACACCCACAACGGCACGTCGCTGCTGCCCAGCAGGCCGTAGCGGAACGCATTGACCATGTAGAAGATCGGGTTGGCATGGGTCATCGCCTGCGCCCAGCCCGGCAACAGCGTCACCGAGTAGAACACGCCGCCCAGGTAGGTCAGCGGGGTCAGGATGAAGGTCGGTACGATTGCCACGTCATCGAACTTCTTGGCGTAGACGGCGTTGATGAAGCCGGCCAGCGAGAAGATGGTCGAGCCCAGCAGCACCGTGCTCAGCGTCACCAGCGGGTGCGGGATGCGCACCGGGGTGAAGAACATGGCGATGATCAGCACGATCACGCCCACCATCAGGCCGCGCAGCACCGCGCCGGCCACGTAACCCCACAGGATCACCCAGTTCGGCATCGGGCTGACCAGCAGCTCTTCCACGTGGCGGCCGAACTTGGCGCCGAAGAACGAGGAGCTGATGTTGCCGTAGCTGTTCTGGATCACGCTCATCATCACCAGGCCCGGCACGATGAACTGCATGTAGCTGTAGCCACCCATCTGCCCGATCTTGGAGCCGATCAGGCCGCCGAAGATCAGGAAGTACAGGGTCATGGTGATGGCCGGCGGCACCAGGGTCTGGCCCCAGATGCGCAGGATGCGGTTGACCTCGCGGCGGACGATGGTGCCCAGTGCCACCCGGTTGCGGGCGCTGTCGGTCAGGGGAGCGGGCGTGCTCATGCGGTGGTGTTCTCCAGGTTGCCGGTGAGGCGCACGAACAGCTCCTCCAGGCGGTTGCTCTTGGTACGCATCGAACGCACGCGGATGCCGGCGGCATTGAGGGCGTCGAAAACACGGTTCAGGTCCATCGCGCGCGGCATGTCCAGGTCCAGCGTGTGCGCGTCGGTGGCGATCAGGGTGGCGCCTTCGATCTGCGGCAGCTGGGCGGGCAGCTCACCGTCGATGTCGAACAGGAAGCCTTCCACATCAAGTTTGGCCAGCAGGTCGCGCATCGGGCCCTGCTCGACGATGCGGCCATGGTTGATGATGGCCAGGTTGCGGCACAGCTGCTCGGCCTCTTCCAGGTAGTGCGTGGTGAGGATGATGGTGGTGCCGGCGGCGTTGATTTCCTGCAGCGTCTTCCACATGTCGCGGCGGATCTCGATATCCACGCCGGCGGTGGGTTCGTCCAGGATCAGCAGGCGCGGCTGGGTCATCATGGCGCGGGCGATCATCAGCCGGCGCTTCATGCCGCCGGACAGGGTGCGGCTCATCATCTGCGCCTTGTTCCACAGGTGCGCGCGCTTGAGCTCCTGTTCGGCGCGGACCTCGGCCTCGGCACGCGGAATCCCGTAGAAACCGGCGTAGTTGACCAGGATGTCGAAGGGCTTCTCGAACAGATTGAAGTTGATCTCCTGCGGCACCAGCCCGATCAGGCGCATGGTCGCGCTGCGGTTGGCGACCAGGTCGCTGCCGAACACCTGCACCTGGCCTTCGCTGAGGTTGACCAGCGAGGAGACAATGCCGATCAGGGTCGACTTGCCGGCGCCATTGGGGCCGAGCAGGGCGAAAAAGTCGCCGGGGGCGACCTCCAGCGACACGCCCTTCAGGGCCTGTACGCCGTTGTCATAGGTCTTGCGCAGGTCGGTGATGCGCAGCGCAGCTGTGCTGGATGGGGTACGGGAGTCCAATCTCGGGCCTTCGCGCCGGGTACAGGCGTCGGATAAGTGCAGGCGGCTATTATAGGAGGCCCCGTGGTCCATACCCGGTTACACACTGTTCCTCTCCTGTGCCAATCCAATTCCCCCTCAAGCTGGTCGGCCGCCGCATGCTGGCGCCCAGCATCGGCCACTACCAGTTCGTCCGTGATGACGGCCAGCCGCTGGATTTCCTGCCCGGCCAGTTCATTCAGGTCCATTTCGACTACGCCGACGGCACCGCCACCAAGCGCAGCTACTCGCTGGCCACCATCCACGACCGTGCGCTGGGCCCGGGCGAGGCGGTGGAGATTGCGGTCAGCTTTGTTCCCGGCGGCGCTGCCACGGCCCTGTTCGAGGGCATGGCGCTGGGCGACCACGTCAGCGGCAGCGGCCCGTTCGGGCGTTTCTGCCTGCAGCCGGGCGACCACAATGCCCGCTACCTGCTGATCGCCACCGGCACCGGCGTCACCCCGTACCGCTCGATGCTGCCGCAGTTGCGTACCGCCATGCAGGAGCGCGGCGTGGAAGTGGTGCTGCTGCAGGGCGCACGCAGCCCCGACGAGCTGCTGTACAGCGAGGATTTCTACGCTTTTGCCGCCGCCAACCCGGGCTTCCGCTACATGCCCAGCCTGTCGCGCGAATTGCCGGACAACCCGCATGCCGACGTCCGCCAGGGCTATGTGCAGCAGCAGCTGGCCGAGATCGCGCCGGACCCGGCCCGCGACATCGCCTACCTGTGCGGCAATCCGGACATGGTCGATACCTGCGTGGAAGCGTTGAAGCAGGCCGGTCTGCCGATGCCGCAGATCCGCCGCGAGAAGTACGTCAGCAGCAAATAGTCCGGGCTGTCTGCCTGGAACGGAAAAGTGTTTCGTGACTGGCCTCGCGTTCGCCCTGCCCTGAACGCGCGGTACGGCTCGTATCGTTCCTGCGTACCAAGCAACGGACGCTGCAGCCATGACGCCGGATCTCAGCAGTTTTCTGGGCACGATCAGCGTGGTGGTCAGCGTTGGTGTGGCGGCAGGATTTTCGGTATTGCTGCTGGTAATGCCGCGACGTCCGGCCCTGCGTGCCTGGGTGGCCAGCCTGTGGCTGCTGGCCCTTGCTGTATGCATGCGCCAGCTGCCTGGCGGCCCAGTCGGTGCCGCACCGGTGGCTGTGTCGTTCGCCGTCCTGGCGCTGTGCGGTGGTGCCTTGTTGCTGGTGGGTGTGTCCCAGCATGTGCAGCGTCCATTGCCGTTCTGGAAGCCAGCACTGGTGCTTGCGCCGCTGTTGCTGACCATGTTGCTGGACGGCTTGCTGCTGCACCTGCATGGCATGCAACGCAATCTCTCCAACCTGTGCGCAGTGGTCATGTACGCATGGATGACCTGGATGCTGTTGAGCAGGACAGCACCGCAGCTGCGGCTGAGCTATTACGTCGCCGCCGGCGTGTTTGCTGCACATACGGTCTATGCCCTCTATGGGTTGGGGCTGTCGCTGGAGCTGACCTTGCACGGCAGCGATGAGACGCTGGCGGCGGTATCACGGCGTATCGTCGCTGGTGTGGTGCTGCTGATCGCCCAGTCATCGGCGTTGATGTTGTTGATCGTCGAAGAAATAGTGTGCGAGTTGAAGCAGCGCGCCAGCATCGATGGGCTTACCGGCCTGCTCAATCGCAATGCGGTATGGCAGGCTGCGCAGGCAGGGCTGGACGCATCGTTGATGGCGCACGCACCGTTCGCGGCATTGATCATGGATCTGGACTACTTCAAGCGCATCAACGACAACTGGGGACATCTGGTTGGCGATGAGGTGCTGCGCCATTTTGCCGACCTGCTGCGGCGGGCGGCGCCGGGGCCGGCAACCGTGCTCGGCAGGTACGGCGGTGAGGAATTCGTCGTGGTACTGCCGGGTGCCGATGCCGACGCGGCGATGGAAAAGGCGCAGTCCATCGTCGAGCAGGTGCATGACGCGCGGGTTCCCACCCAGGCCGGCGAGCTGCGCTACACGGTGAGCATTGGTGTGGTGGTCAGTACCACCTGCCGCGACCTGGAGCAGCTGATGTCACGCGCCGATGCCGCGCTGTACCACGCCAAGGCCACCGGCCGGGATAGCGCCTGCCTGGCGGTTCCATGCGCCGAAACACCCGTGCAGGCGATGGCTCCGGATGCTGTGCCGCAGCCACCACAGCGGCGTCGACGCCGAAGCTGGTGTGTAAAGGGTGCTTGACATGCGGGTAAGGAGACGAGCAGGATGTGTAAAGCACGCTTTACAGGTCTTCTGCCATGTCCTCCTTCAGTTCACGCAGTGCCGCCGTTGAGATTTCTGTCTGCCGTGGCCCGGCCTGCAATGGCAGGGCGGGGCGATGACGCGCGTACGCCGTATTGCCCTGACTCTGCTGGGTGCTGTGTTGAGTGCAGCAGCAGGCGGGGGCCTGCTGCTGTGGGCGCGCTTCGATGGCAGCCAGCGTTTGGCCGGGGTGTTGTTCGGGGTGGCGCTGGGGCTGGTGCTGGCGGCGCTGCTGCAACGGTTGATGCCTGAGGGGTGTGACAGCGCACCACCGGCATTGCGGCGCCGCTATACCCGCGAGGTGATGGTGGCGATGGGCGGTTACGTCGTGCTGCTGCTGGCTTCGACCCTGCTGCTCAAGCGGGTGGACGAGCCGCTGCTGCGCGCGGCGGTGGCACTGCTGCCGGTGCCGCCCATCGTGTTGATGCTGCGGGCGATGATCCGCTATATCCGCGATGTGGATGAGTTGCAGCAGCGCATCGAGCTGGAGGCGGTGAGCTTTGCCACCGCCTTCGTATCGCTGGTATACCTGACCGGGGGTTTTCTGCAGGTGGCGCGGGTGATCGACGTGCCGTCCGCGGCGGCGATGATCTGGGTGTTTCCGTTGGTGTGCCTGTCCTACGGCCTGGCCAAGGCCGTGGTCATGCGGCGCTACAGCTGAGGCGCGCGGATGGATAACCGCCTGCGCGAGCTGCGCGATGCCCGGGGCTGGTCACAGGGGGAGTTGGCCGAGCGCCTGCAGGTATCGCGGCAGACGGTCAATGCGCTGGAAACCGGCAAGTACGATCCCAGCCTGCCGCTGGCCTTCCGTATTGCCGGCCTGTTCGGGGCGAAGATCGAGGAAATATTCTTCCCCGCTGTCACATAGCTGCCGCCGCTGCGTCTGGGTGTAGGCAGGACCGTTGTTCCATTCAACCGTGAGGGGCTGTTCCGATGATGTCCCGCAATACCCGAACCACCTTGTTGGCCGCCGCCGTGCTGGTGGGCGTGCTGGGTTGCAAGGCAACCAGCCCGTCGGCCCATGCCGACGGCACGCCGACGGCAGGCAAATCCCTGCAGCTGGGCACGCTTGCATTCAAGCCATGCACCTTGAGTTCGCCCTTCAGCCGTGAGGCACTGGAAGCCCAGTGCACCACCTTGCAGGTGCCCGAGGACCGCGCCAATCCACAGGGCCGCAAGATCGGCCTGAACATCGCACTGCTGACACCGGAGAAGGAAGGCGAGGTACAGCCGGACCCGGTGTTCTTCCTGGCCGGCGGCCCGGGCCAGGCCGCGGTGGCGACCTATCCGCAGGTGGACGCGGCCTTCCGTGAGGTACGCAAGCACCGCAACGTGGTGCTGGTCGACCAGCGTGGCACCGGCGAGTCCAACCTGTTGTCCTGCCCGGCGTATGACGGCGATGACATGTCGGCCACGGCGATGCAGGCTGCCGCGGCCAGCTGCGCCACGCAGCTGTCGCAGAAGGCCGATCTGCGCTTCTACACCACTACCGAAGCGGTGACGGACCTGGACGCGGTGCGCCAGGCCATGGGGGTGGCGCAGATCAATCTGGTCGGGGTCAGCTATGGCACCCGTGTCGCACAGCAGTACGCCATGCGCCACCCGCAGGCCACCCGCAGCATCGTGCTGGATTCGGTGGTGCCCAACAGCCTGCAGCTGGGCAACATCTTTGCCCGCAACCTGGACGACGCGCTGGCCCTGCAGTTTGCCCAGTGCACCAACGCACCCGCCTGCAAGGACAAGCTGGGTGATCCGCGTGCCGAGCTGGATGCGCTGTTGGCCAAGCTGCGCGCGCAGCCGGTGACGGTCCGCTACCGCGACTCCGCCACCGGCCAGTCGCGTGAGGATGTGCTGCGTGCCGAAAGCGTGGCCGGGCTGGTGCGCATGTACGCCTACATGCCTGCCGCTGCGGCGCTGCTGCCCAAGCTGATCCACGAGGCCAATGCGGGCCGCTACGAGGAGCTGATGGCGTTGGCGCAGATGATGCAGGACGACATGAAGGACGCCATGGCCATGGGCATGCAGTTGTCGGTGGTCTGCAGCGAGGACGCCGACAGCTTTGTCGCTGCTACCGCCAGTAGTGACGCCGGCACCGTGTTGGGCGACCAGATGGCGCAGGGCCTGGGCGCGATGTGCGCGGCATGGCCCAAGGGCAGCGCGCCGGCCGACTTCCACAAACCCCTGGCGGGCAACGTGCCGGCGCTGGTGCTGGAAGGTGAGTTCGATCCGGTGACGCCGCCGCGTTACGGCGAGGAAGTGGTCAAGACCCTGGCCAAGGGCCGGCTGTTCGTGCTGCGCGGGCAGGGCCACAACGTGATCGGTGCTGGCTGCATGCCCAAGCTGTTCGGGCAGTTCATCGACACCGCAGATGCCAAGGCGCTGGATGGCGCCTGCCTGGACAAGCTCAATTACGTGCCGCCGTTCACCAGCTTCAATGGCTGGGAACCGTGACATCACCGCATCACTGAGGAATCCGCTTCCATGATCGTTGCAGAACGACTCCGCAAGACCTTCCCCGGCAAGGGCAAGGACAAAACGCCAGTGATCGCCGTGGATGACGTGGGCTTCACCGCCCACGACGGCCAGATCACCGGCCTGCTTGGCCCCAACGGTGCCGGCAAGACCACCACACTGCGCATGCTGTACACCCTGATGACCCCGGAGAGCGGCCGTGTGCTGGTTGACGGCGTTGATGCGGCGGTGGACCCCAACACCGTGCGCCGCAGCCTGGGCGTGCTGCCCGACGCGCGCGGTGTCTACAAGCGCCTGACCGCACGCGAGAACATGGATTATTTCGGCGAGCTGCATGGCATGTCGGCGGCGGCCATCGCCGAGCGCACCGCCCGCCTGGCCAAGGCGTTGCAGATGGAGGATTTCCTGGATCGTGCCACCGAGGGCTTCAGCCAGGGCCAGCGCACCAAGACCGCCATCGCGCGGGCGTTGATCCATGACCCGCGCAACGTGATCCTGGACGAGCCGACCAACGGCCTGGACGTGATGACCACCCGTGGCCTGCGTGGCTTCCTCAAGGAGCTGCGCGAGGAAGGCCGCTGCGTGATCTTCTCCAGCCACATCATGCAGGAGGTCGCCGCGCTGTGTGACCGCATCGTGATCGTCGCGCAGGGCAGGGTGGTGGCCCAGGGCACGCCGGAGGAACTGCGCGAGCAGGCCCACGAGAACAACCTGGAAGATGCGTTCGTGAAACTGATCGGCAGCGAGGAGGGCCTGCACGCATGAGCCAGACTGGATACTTCCGCGCCATCATCACGGTGATGCGCAAGGAGCTGCGTGACTTCGCCCGCGACCGCCGCACCTTCCTGCTGACCCTGCTGACCGCACCGCTGTTGTACCCGCTGCTGTTCCTGGGCATGAACAAGCTGACCAACCTGCGTGCCGAAACGCAGCTGGAAAAAGACTTGAGCATTCCGGTGGAGGGCATGGCACGCGCGCCCAATCTGGTCG
Source organism: Stenotrophomonas sp. (assembly GCA_032112995.1). Classification (GTDB taxonomy): domain Bacteria; phylum Pseudomonadota; class Gammaproteobacteria; order Xanthomonadales; family Xanthomonadaceae; genus Stenotrophomonas. Next base: position 157,714 of record DAMCTY010000003.1, read on the forward strand.
CGTTCCTGGCCAGCCGTGGCATCAATGCAACCGAGGCGCCGGCCGATATCGAGGGCCTGATCCGCAGCCAGCAACAGGATCTGGCGCTGGTCATCGACAAGGACTTCGCTGCCGACTGGCATGCCGGCAAGCCGGCCAAGGTGGAGATCGTGGCCGACACCACCCGCCGTACCGGTGACGTGCAGATCGCCCGTGTGCGCAATGTGCTCAACGAGTATGGGCAGTCGGTGGGCGCATTGCGTCTGCTGGCACGCGGGGTAAACCCGATGGTTGCCGCGCCGGTCAATGTCGGCACCCGCGATCTGGCAACGGCGGAAGCAAAGCGTGGCATCTTCCTGTCGGTGGTGCTGCCGCTGGTGCTGATGCTGTTCGCCTTCATCGGTGGTTCGCACCTGGCCATGGATACCACGGCCGGTGAGCGCGAGCGGCAGTCGCTGGAGCCCTTGCTGGCGACACCGGCTGCACGCGGTGCGCTGGTCAGCGGCAAGATGCTGGCGGCGGTGGTGCTGGGCCTGGCTTCGATGCTGCTGATCCTGGTCTCGTTCAAGGTCAGCGCCAGTATTGGCGGGGGAGCCGCGCGCTCGCTGGATGTCAGCTTCGCGGCAATGGGCAAGCTGCTGGTGATCCTGCTGCCGCTGGTGTTGATCGGCACCGCACTGCTCACCTGCCTGTCGGCCAGTTCCAAGAGCATGAAGGAAGCACAGAGCCACATGGTGTGGTTGATGCTGCTGCCGATGCTGCCTGGCTACGCGCTGATGGCCTACCCGTTGAAGGACACCCAGCTGTGGCAGTACGCGGTGCCGTTCCTGTCGCAGAACCAGATGCTGGTGAAGGTGACACGCGGCGAGATGCCCTCGGCGACGCAGTGGGCCGTATACCTGGCGGCCTCGGCGGCACTGGCCGTGGTGTTGTGGGCGGTAGCGGTATGGCGCTACCGACAGGAGCGGCTGGCCATCGCCGGCTGAGCACGTAGCAACAAAGGCCCGGAGTGATCCGGGCCTTTGCTTTTGATGCACCTGTAGTGCCGAGCCATGCTCGGCAATGGCCATGCCGGTAGAGCACCCTGCCGAGCATGGCTCGGCACTACCAAAGGCGAAGAGGGGTTGTTCGTTTGGCGCGAACGTCGCAACAACAAAGGCCCGGAGTGATCCGGGCCTTTGCTTTTGATGCACCTGTAGTGCCGAGCCATGCTCGGCAATGGCCTTGCCGGTAGAGCCCCCTGCCGAGCATGGCTCGGCACTACCCGAAGGCGAGGAGCGGTTGTTCGTTCGTTGCGAACGTCGCAAACAACAAAGACCCGGAGTGATCCGGGCCTTTGCTTTTGATGGACCTGTAGTGCCGAGCCATGCTCGGCAATGGCCTTGCCGGTAGAGCCTCAGCCGAGCATGGCTCGGCACTACCAAAGGCGACGGGTGCTTACTTGTTCGGCGCGAACGCCAGCGTGCGGCGGGTGGTGACCGGGCTGCTGATTGGCTCGAACTTCCAGCGGCGCACGGCATTGAGTGCTTCGCGGTCGAAGGTACGGGCCGGATTGGCGCGCAGCACGCGGGCATCGGTGACCGAGCCGTCGGTGCCGACCGTCAATTCCACCAGCACTTCACCCGAGGTGCCAGAGCGCAGTGCGTCGGGTGGGTAACGCGGGGCCGGGGTGCTGACCGCGCGCAGGGTCGGTGCTGCGGCCGGCTTGGGTGCAGCCGCCTGCTGGGCAGCGGCGGCAGCAGCGCTGCGCTGCTCGGCTTCGCGGCGCGCCGAGGCCTGGCGTTCGGCTTCCAGACGCTCGCTTTCCTTGCGGGCGGCTTCCTGCTTGGCGGCGAGCTGTTGGGCGGCGCTGGCTTCGGCGGCCTGCTGCTGGGCCAGGCGCTGCTGCTCGGCCTGCTGCTTGACCTTGTTCTCGGCGTCCTTCTTGGCCTTGTCGGCCTCTTCCACGGTGCGGCGCTCGGCCACCTGCATGCCGCCGGTCACGCCCTGCTTCAGGCGCGGCAGTGCCGGTGCGCTGGGGTCCACTTTTTCCAGCAGCGCGATCAGGCGCTGGGCTTCGCTGAAGTCCTCGCGGCCCAAGGCCTGCTCAGCGGCGATCAGGGTGTAGGGCTGCAGGTCGGTCAGCGCGCTCTTGATGGTGGCGTCGTCAGGCAGCTTGTCGCGCAGGGCGACGTAATACTCCAGTGCGTTGTCGCCGGCCGGGGCATACATGCGGTTCTCGCGCAGTGCCGCGCTGGCGGCGTCGCGCAGCTGGGTGGTGTCCATGCCCTGCACTTTTTCCGAAGCGGCCTTGTCGGCAGCAGCGGCAGCGGCCGGGGTGGCGGCAGGCGTGGTGGCGCCATCGGCAGCGGCCGGCGCGGTTTCATCCTTGCCCGAGCAGGCGGCCAGCGTGGCCAGCAGCAGGGCGGGCGCCAACAGGCGCAGCTTCGTGACGTGCGACATCAAACATCCCCTTGAATCGACGGACAGCGTGGACTGCATGGGCCCGGCAGGCGATGAGCGAAGGCACTCCCGATGCCTTGCCACCCAGCAATGAAGGGCGAATCTAGCATCGTGTGCCCGGTCTGCGGCAGTACCAGGGGGGGATCGGGCAAAAAAGTGATGGGCGTCACATGTTGTGACGCCCATCCGATGGCACTCAGTGCGCGCCGTTGGCCGGCTTGGCGTGGCCGTTGGACATCAGCTTGTCGGTCCAGGCGATACCAATGGCCGACAGGATGAACACGCAGTGGATGATGGTCTGCCACATCACGCCGTCGCTGGTGAACTTGGTGCACAGGTCGCCGGAGGCGATCAGCTCCTTGCTGCACAGCGGCAGGCCGACCTGGCTGGCCTCGATGAAGGTCTTGAGCAGGTGGATGGAGGAGATGCCGATGATCGCCATCGCCAGTTTCACCTTCAGCACCGAGGCATTGACGTGGCTCAGCCACTCCGGTTGGTCCGGGTGGCCCTGCAGGCGCAGGCGCGAGACGAAGGTTTCGTAGCCGCCGACGATCACCATCACCAGCAGGTTGGAGATCATCACCACGTCGATCAGGCCCAGCACGATCAGCATGATCTGCTGCTCGCTCCAGGTGAAGGCATGGGAGATCAGGTGCCACAGCTCCTTGCCGAACAGGAACACGTACACGCATTGCGCGACGATCAGCCCCAGGTACAGCGGCAGCTGCAGCCAGCGCGAGGCGAAGATCAGGGACGAGAGCGGGCTCAGCGGTTTGTACTCGGACATGAAAGGGATGCTGCGTTGCGGAAAGCGGGCAGGGTAATGGTCGATCCTGCACCTTGCCAAGCGCCGCGCCTAGGTACACTCGGTGTCAGTCCTGATGGAGGCGCATTCATGATTGACCTGTACTACTGGCCCACCCCCAACGGCCACAAGATCACCCTGTTCCTGGAGGAGGCGGGGCTGGACTACCGCCTGCACCCGGTCAATATCGGCAAGGGCGACCAGTTCCTGCCCGAATTCCTCGCCATCTCTCCGAACAACAAGATGCCGGCCATCGTCGACCACGCGCCGACGGACGGGGGCGCGCCGCTGAGCGTGTTCGAGTCCGGCGCCATCCTGCTGTACCTGGCCGAGAAGACCGGCCAGTTCATCCCCGCCGACCTGCGCGGCCGTGCCGCCACCCTGGAATGGCTGTTCTGGCAGATGGGCGGGCTGGGCCCGATGAGCGGGCAGATGGGGCATTTCAACGTGTATGCGCCCGAGCGCATCCCCTATGCGATCGAGCGCTATGACAGCGAGGTACGTCGCCTGCACCGGGTGATGGACAAGCGCCTGTCCGAGTCGGCTTTCCTTGGCGGCGACGATTACGGCATCGCTGACATGGCCAGCTACCCGTGGATTGGCGCCTACGCCAAGCTGCCGGTGGACTTTGATGCCTTCCCGCACCTGCGCCGCTGGCACCAGGCCATCGCCGCCCGCCCGGCCACGCAGCGGGCCTATGCGCTGGGGCCGACGGTCAACCCGCAGGCCGGGCAGCCGCTCAGCGACGAGGAGAAGCGGCTGCTGTTCGGCAAGCGCGACTGACTGACGGCAGGGGCGACAAGGGTGGGGCTCGGCTAGGATGGCCTGATCCGTGCTGTCACCGACAGGTAACCCATGCGTCCCTTGTTCCTAGCCCTTGCCATGATCCTTGCCACCCCCGCCGTGCACGCTGAAAAGCTTACCCTCGAAGCCATCACCGGCAATGCGCCGCTGTCCGGCCCCACGTTGATGAAGCCCAAGGTGGCGCCGGACGGCTCGCGGGTGACCTTCCTGCGTGGCAAGGACAGCGACGTCAAACAGCTGGACCTGTGGGAATACGACATCGCCAGCGGCCAGACCCGGCTGCTGGTCGATTCCAAAGTGGTGCTGCCCGGCACCGAGACCCTGAGTGATGCCGAAAAGGCCCGCCGCGAGCGCCAGCGCATCGCCGCCTTCAGCGGCATCGTCGATTACCAGTGGTCGCCGGACGCCAGGACCCTGCTGTTCCCGCTCGGCGGCGAGCTCTACCTGTACGACCTGGGCAAGCAGGGCCGCGATGCGGTGCGCAAGCTCACCAATGGCGAAGGCTTCAGCACCGACGCCAAGCTCTCGCCCAAGGGCGGTTTTGTCAGCTTCGTGCGCGAGCGCAACCTGTGGGTGATTGACCTGGCCAGTGGCAAGCAACTGCAGCTGACCCGCGACGGCAGCGCCACCATCGGCAACGGTGTGGCCGAGTTTGTCGCCGACGAGGAAATGGACCGCCACACCGGTTACTGGTGGGCGCCGGATGACTCGGCCATTGCCTTTGCCCGCATCGACGAATCGCCGGTGCCGGTGCAGAAGCGCTACGAGATGTATGCCGACCGCGTGGAGATGATCGAGCAGCGCTACCCGGCCGCCGGCGACCACAACGTGCTGGTCACCCTGGGCGTGGTGGCGCCGCGCGCCGATGCCGCGGTCAACTGGGTGGACCTGGGCAAGCAGACCGATATCTACCTGACCCGTGTCAACTGGCGTGACCCACAGCACCTCACCTTCCAGCGCCAGAGCCGCGACCAGAAGACGCTGGAGCTGATCCAGGCCAACCTGGCCGATGGCCGCCAGCAGGTGCTGGTCACCGAGACCGGGAAGACCTGGGTGCCGCTGCACAACAGCCTGCGCTTCCTCAAGGATGGCCGCTTCCTGTGGTCGTCCGAGCGCAGCGGCTTCCAGCACCTGTACGTGTCCAGCGCCGATGGCCGCAGCCAGACCCCGCTGACCACCGGCAACTGGCCGGTGGACGAGCTGCTGGCGGTGGATGAAGACGCAGGCACCGTGTATTTCCGCGCTGGCGTGGAATCGCCGCTGCGCAGCGAGATCTACGCCGTGCCGCTGGCCGGTGGCAGCCCGAAGAAGCTCTCGCAGGCCCCGGGCATGCACAGCGCGGCGTTCGCCAACAACGCCAGCGTCTATGTGGACAGCTGGTCCAACAGCACCACGCCGCCGCAGATCGAGTTGTTCCGCGCCAATGGCGAAAAGATCGCCACCCTGTTGGACAACAACCTGGCCGATGCCAAGCATCCGTATGCCAGGTACCGCGATGCACAGCGTCCGGTCGAATACGGCACGCTGACCGCTGCCGATGGCAAGACGCCGTTGAATTACAGCGTGATCAAGCCGGAAGGCTTCGATCCGGCGAAGAAGTACCCGGTGGCCGTCTACGTGTACGGCGGCCCGGCCGCGCAGACCGTGACCGACAGCTGGCCCGGCCGTGGCGATCATCTGTTCAACCAATATCTGGCCCAGCACGGCTATGTGGTGTTCTCGCTGGACAACCGTGGCACCCCGCGCCGTGGCCGTGACTTTGGTGGTGCGCTGTACGGCGTGCAGGGCACGGTGGAAGTGGCCGACCAGCTCAAGGGCGTGGAATGGCTGAAGGCGCAGCCGTGGGTGGATGGCAGCCGCATCGGCGTGCAGGGCTGGTCCAACGGCGGCTACATGACCCTGATGCTGCTGGCCAAGGCCTCGGACCAGTACGCCTGTGGCGTGGCCGGCGCACCGGTCACCGATTGGGGCCTGTACGACACCCACTACACCGAGCGCTACATGAACCTGCCGGCCGCCAATGTCGACGGTTATCGCGAGGCGCGCGTGCTCACCCATATCGCCGGGCTGACCTCGCCGCTGCTGCTGATCCATGGCATGGCCGATGACAACGTGCTGTTCTCCAACTCGACCAGCCTGATGAGCGCGCTGCAGAAGCGTGGGCAGCCGTTCGAGCTGATGACCTACCCGGGGGCGAAGCATGGGCTGTCGGGTGTGGATGCCTTGCACCGCTACCGCATGGCCGAGAACTTCCTGGGGCGTTGCCTGAAGCCCTGAGGCGTGTTGCTGTTTTGATGTGTGGGTGAGGGGCTGCTGGTCAAAGCCAGAAGCCCCCCTCCCCAACCCTCCCCTTGGCCTTCGGCCAAAGGGAGGGGGCTGAACTTTGCTCCCTCCCTTTCGCGCAGCGAAGGGGAGGGCCGGGGAGGGGTGAGCTTTCGCTCCGGCAATCCCCCAACACCCCCACTTCCTACCCTTGCCGCCCTCGCAATGACTGCGTACGGTCAGCCCATCCCTTATGGAGCTGCCCATGAAACCTCTCGTCCTTGCCGTCGCCCTGGCCCTGGCCGCCCCGCTGCCGTTCACCGCCGTTGCGGCACCGGCACCGGCCAAAGCAGCACCGGCCGCGCCGGCCTGGGTTGCCCACAGCAATGAACTGGCGCAGATCCTGCTGCAGGCGCAGGCACCGTTCCAGCCGGAGATGACCAGCTTCTTCGGCGTGCCGGGTTACGACGACAAGGTTGTCGACCTGGGCCCGGACAACGGCAACCGTTACCGCGCGGCGCTGGGCAAGGCGCGCGACCAGCTGCGCGAGAAACTGCAGGTGGAGCGCGACCCCAATGTGCGCCAGGACCTGCAGATCCTGATCGCCGCGGCCGAGCGCAACATCGAGAGCAGCACCCTCAACGAACAGCACCTGATGCCCTGGGTGGATGTACCGCAGGCAGTGTTTGGTGGCATCAACGGCCTGCTCTCCGACCAGGTACCGGAAGCGCGCCGGGCCAAGGCCCTGGATCGCCTGAAGGCCTATCTGGGCCAGGCCCCGGGCACGCAGCCGCTGGCCACCCTGGCGCGCCAGCGCTATGAGGAAAAGAGCGGCACGCCCAACCTGCTGCAGCCGACCAGGATCGAGGTCGACCAGGCCCTGGCCAACGTCGACACCTACATCGCCGGCATCGGCAAGCTGTTCGCCAAGTACAGGATCGACGGTGCCGACGCGTCGCTGGCCGAGCTGTCCACGCAGATGAAGGATTACATCGCGTGGACACAGAAGGAGGTGCTGCCCAAGGCGCGTACCGACACCCGTCTGCCGGCCGAGCTGTACGCCTTCCAGCTCAAGGAAGTGGGCGTGGACATCGATCCGGCCCTGCTGATGCAGCGTGCCCAGCTGGAGTACATGGAAACCCGCGCGATGATGCGCCAGCTGGCGCCGCTGGTGGTGCAGGCCAAGGGCCTGAAGGTGGCCGACAACACCGACTATGCGGCGGTGATCCGCGCGCTTAAGCAGGACAAGATCGGCAACGACCAGCTGGAGTCGCATTACCGCGGCGTGATCGACGCGATCGACCCCATCATCCGCAAGCAGGGCATCGTCGATGTGCCGCAGCGTCCGCTGCAGATGCGCCTGGGCAGCGAGGCCGAAAGTGCCGCCTCACCGGCCCCGCATTACCTGCCGGCACCGTTGGTCGGCAACACCGGCCAGCAGGGCACCTTCGTGCTGCCGCTGGGCAACCCGGCCTCGGGCGAGAAGGCGCAGTACGACGACTTCAACTTCGGTTCGGCGGCGTGGACGCTGAGCGCGCATGAAGGCCGCCCCGGCCACGACCTGCAGTTCGCGGCGATGGTGGAGCGCGGCATCTCGCTGGCGCGCACCCTGTTTGCCTTCAATTCGGTCAATGTCGAGGGCTGGGCGCTGTATGCCGAAGCCGAGATGGTGCCGTTCGAACCGCTGGACGGGCAGATGATCGCCCTGCAGTTCCGCCTGCTGCGTGCAGCCCGCGCCATGCTCGACCCGGCCCTCAACCTGGGCCAGACCGACCGCGAAAGCGCACGCAAGGTGCTGGTCGAGGGCGTGGGCCTGTCCGAGGCCATGGCCACGCAGGAGCTGGACCGTTACACCGTGCGTTCGCCGGGCCAGGCCTGCAGCTACTTCTACGGCTATACCCGGATCATGGAGCTGCGCATGCAGACTGAGCTGGCCTTGGGCGACAAGTTCGACCGCCTGGCCTTCAACAACTTCCTGCTCGACCAGGGCCTGCTGCCGCCGGACCAGTTGGCCGCGGCGGTCAACGAGGTATTCATTCCGGCCCAGCGCCGCTAACAGCGGGCACTGGGGGAGGGTCGGGGAGGGGGTGGCTTCTGGCGGCTACCGCGTTGGCGCTTGGTTGCCAGCGCCCGGCGGCACCCAGATCGCCACGCCGGCGGCGCGTTTCTGCTGGGTGGGGATGCCCACGCTCAAGCCACCGGCGGTATGGCGGCCAAAGCTGCCGGCCCCCACCGACATGCCCACCGGCGAACCACCGGCACCCACGCCCATCAGGATCACGCCGTTGGCGCCCAGTGCGGCGGCCTCGCGCTTGAGCCGGGCAATGGCGGCATCGGTCTGGCCCTGGGTGCCAAAACCGACCGCGCTGGAGGATTCCAGTTGGGCGATCTCCACCGATCCGGCCGGTGGGGTGGAATAGATCTGCACGCTGGCCGGGTCCACCGGCGCGCGCGCCTGGCCCAGCATCACCTTCGAGGTGCTGGCACAGCCGCCGGTTACCAGGGCCAGGCCCAACGCTATGGCAAGCGGAAATTTCATGGTCGCACTCCCCGATCAGTGGGTATTTCAGGATGATCCGTCGCCCTCACTGAATCCGGCGACAATCCGGCCATAGGCAGGGCCGGGGTTCCCCGCTATCTTGGGCCTGGGTTTCTCAAGAGGGAATACGCATGGGCTTGATCAGTCTGATCTGGGGCATCGTTGCCCTGTTGTGGATGATGCTGGCGTTCATACCGTTGCTGGGCTGGGGCAACTGGTTCCTGATCCCGTTCGCGGCGGTCGGTGCGATCATCGCCGCCATCGGCCTGCTGTTCACGCATGAGGCCAAGCGCGGCCGCGCCAAGACTGGCCTGATCCTCAATGCCATCGTCATTATTGTCGGGGTGTTCCGCCTGAGCATCGGCGGCGGCTTCATCTGAGCCAATCTCCCGGCCCGGTGCGATACAGGCGGCAGGCGTAAAATAAAGGGGCTGGCCGGAAGCACTCCGGCGCCCCTTGCCCTGTTGCAGGCGTTTCCCGCCCATGATCATCCGCCCCCGACCCACTGGCTGGCAGTTGCTGTACATCCTGCGCGGCTCCATCGTGCCGGCCATCGCCCCCAAGGTGCTGGCGATCGGCGTGTTGGCAGTGCTGGTGGCGGCATTCAGCCGCAGCTGGCATCCGCTGGGGGGCAGCGGCCTGTCGGTGGTGCCGTTCACCCTGCTGGGCCTGGTGCTGTCGATCTTCCTGAGCTTTCGCAACAACGCCTGCCACGACCGCTGGTGGGAAGGCCGCAAGCTGTGGGGGCAACTGGTCATCGAATCGCGCGGCTTCGCGCGCGCGGCAGGCGCGTTGCTGGCAGGTGATCCACCGCTGCGTGAACGCAGCACCCGCCTGGTGATCGGCTTTGCCCACGCCCTGGCCGCCCGCCTGCGCGGTGGCGACCAGGCGGCGGCCTGTGCGCCCTGGCTGCCGGCCGACGCGCAGGCGGTGCTGGCGCGGCAGAACATTCCCGACGGCGTATTGGCGCAACTGGCCGATGAGCTGGCCCTGCCACTGCGCGAGGGCCGCCTGGACCCCTACCTGTACGCCCAGTTCGACGCACGCCTGCAGGGCATGGCCGGCGTACAGGCCGGCTGCGAGCGCATCGCCGGTACCCCGCTGCCATTTGCCTACACCTTGCTGTTGCACCGCTGCGCCTGGCTGTTCTGCGTGCTGCTGCCGTTTGGCCTGGCCGGCGCGCTGGGCTGGGCCACGCCGGTGGTGTCGATGCTGCTGGCCTACGCCTTCTTCGGCCTGGACCAGCTGGGTGAAGAGATGGAAGAGCCGTTCGGCATCGAACCCAACGACCTGCCCCTGGACGCCATGGTGCGTACCATCGAGATCGACCTGCTCGACGCACTGGGCCAGCGGCCCTTGCCCGAGCCCCTGCAGCCGCAGGGTTACCGGCTGCAGTAAGCCCCGTTTCCAGAATCAAGGAGTACCGCGATGATCCACCCCCATTACCGCCCGCGCCGCATGCGCCATGACGAGTTCTCGCGCCGGCTGATGCGCGAAAACACGCTTACCAGCAACGACCTGATCTGGCCGGTGTTCGTGCATGAGCTGCAGGGCCGCGCGGCAGTGGCATCGATGCCGGGCGTGGACCGCATGTCCATCGACGAACTGCTGCGCGAGGCCGAGCAGGCGCTGGAACTGGGCGTGCCGGTGATCGACCTGTTCCCGGTGATCGACCCCTCGCGCAAGTCGCTGGACGCGGCCGAGGCCTGGAACCCGGATGGCCTGGCGCAGCGTGCGGTGCGCGCGCTGAAGCAGCGTTTCCCCGAGCTGGGGGTGATGACCGACGTGGCCCTGGACCCGTACACCACGCATGGCCAGGACGGTATCATCGACGACACCGGCTATGTGCTCAACGACATCACCGTCGAGGCGCTGGTCAAGCAATCGGTGTCGCATGCCGACGCTGGCGTGGACATCATCTCGCCGTCGGACATGATGGACGGCCGCATCGGCGCCATCCGCACCGCACTGGATGAGGCCGGTCATATCAATGCCCGCATCATGGCCTACTCGGCCAAGTACGCCTCGGCCTTCTATGGCCCGTTCCGCGACGCGGTGGGCAGCTCCGGCAACCTGGGCAAGGCCGACAAGAAGACCTACCAGATGGATCCGGCCAACAGCGACGAGGCCATGCGCGAGATCGCGCTGGACCTGGACGAAGGCGCGGACATGGTGATGGTCAAGCCGGGCATGCCCTACCTGGACATCGTGCGCCGGGTGAAGACCGAGTTCGGCGTGCCGACCTTTGCGTACCACGTCAGTGGCGAGTACGCGATGCTGAAGGCGGCTGCCGCCAATGGTTGGCTGGACGAGCGCAAGTGCGTGATGGAGACCATGATCGGCTTCAAGCGTGCCGGTGCCGACGGCGTGCTGACCTATTACGCGCCGCAGATCGCGCGCTGGTTGAAGGAGGGCTGAGATGAACGTGCCCGGTCTTGAGGCCTATAACTGGACGGTGTGGTTGATTGGCGTGGTGCTGTTTGCGCTGGTCATCGGCCTGGTGATCGCCGCCATCCTGCGCGCGCGCAAACGGCCGGTGCAGCTGCACTCGGCGGCCGAGCGGCTGCAGCGCGAGCAGGCACTGGGGGCTGAGGTTGAAACCCGCCTGCGCGAGCTGGAGCAGCGCAAGCAGGGTGGCCAGATTGGTGAGGTGGAGTACGAAGCCCTGCGCGCAGCGGTGTTGGCGGCTGCGAAGGGCTGAGGGCGGCGCTGTAGAGGCCACCCTCCCCAACGCTCGCCTGCGCCTATGGCGCAAGGGAGGGGGCAAGGCAGAAAACCGAGAATCCCGCAGCGCCCATGACCTTCCCCCTCCCTTGCGCCGCAGGCGCAGGGGAGGGCCGGGGTGGGGTAGCTTTTCGGCCTGAGGCGCCGCATCCCCCCTCAGCGGCAGGACGCATCCCCCTCAACCGCCGGTGCCTTCATCCGGTACAGGTCCAAGCCACCGGCGCGCGGCGCGCGCGCCTTGCCGCTGACCAGCAGTTCGCCGGGAGCGTTGTTGTCCAGCACGGCACCGCGGGTATCACTGTCGGCGCTGTTGAATGACAACCCCAGCAGTGTCGGCGCCTGCCATTGCCCCTGCCGGCAGTGCGACAGCCACAGCTGCGCGCCGCCACCGGCATTGGCGCGGGCAAACACCACGCCACGGCCGCCGCCGAGCCAGCTGCCATCCAGTTCGTCGCCGGCGCTGTTGATGCCGGCCAGCGGCGTCGGCGCGGCGAAGCCTGCGGCAGCCGCGTGTGCCTGCCACAGGTCCCAGCCACCCGCGCCACCGCGGCGGTTGCTGGAGAACAACAGCCCGCCGTCTTCGGCCAGGGCCGGCGACCGTTCGTCCTGCCGGCCATTGACGGTGCTGCCCAGGTTCTCGGCGACGCCCGGCTGGCCATCGGCGCCCAGTGCGGCACGGTAGAGATCAAAGCCGCCATGGCCACCGGGGCGGTTGGAGGCAAAGTACAGCCAGCGCCCATCGCTGCTGAGGAACGGATCCAGCTCGTCGGCGCTGCTGTTCAGTGCCAGCGGCTGTGGCTGTGTCCAGCGCTTGTCCTGCAGGCGGGCCTGCCACAGGTCCCAGCCACCGGCACCGCCCTCGCGGTTGCTGGCCCAGATGATGCGTTGGCCGTCGGCGCTGAGGGTGGCGCGCAGTTCGTCGGCGCGGGTGGACACCACCCCCATGCCTTCGATGCCGTATTCGGAAAGCGCCGAGGCGGCGGGGGTAAAGGGTAGACTCACGGTCAGCGCGAGCAGCAGCAATCGGGTCCGCATAAGGGTCCAGCAGGCAAGGTCGCGTCCAGTCTAGGTCATGCAGAGGATCCCCATGAGCGCTCCACGTTACGCCGTTTTCGGCCAGCCCATTGCCCACTCGCAGTCGCCGCGCATCCAGTCCGCGTTCGGCAAGGCCCATGGCATCGACGTCGATTACCGCGCCATCGAGGCCGCGCCGGAAGACTTCGCGGCGGCCCTGGAGGCCTTTGCCGCCGATGGCGGCGTGGGCGCCAACGTGACCCTGCCGCACAAGGAGGCAGCGTTCGCGCTGTGCACCACCACCACCTCGCGCGCGCAGCGCGCCGGCGCGGTCAACACGCTGCTGCGCAAGGGCGAGCGCTGGCACGGCGACAACACCGACGGCATTGGCCTGGTCCGTGACCTCACCGGCCGCCACGGCCTGGACCTGCGCGGCCGCCGCGTGCTGCTGCTCGGTGCCGGTGGCGCCGCCCGTGGCGTTGCACCGGCCCTGTTGGATGCCGGCATTCTTGAACTGATCGTGGTCAACCGCTCGCCGGAACGCGCCGATGCACTGGTCGACGCCATGAGCGAACCGGGCCGCGCCATTTCCGCCTATTGGGAGGCGCTGCGTGAGCAGGGCGATTTCGAGCTGATCATCAATGCCACCTCGGCCGCGCGCGGTGACAGCAACGGCTTCAACCTGCCGCTGTCGCTGGTCAACAGCATGACCACGGCGGTGGACCTGAACTACGGCGAGGCGGCCATCCCGTTCCTGGCCTGGGCGCGCGCGGCGGGTTGCCGCAATTACTTCGACGGGCTGGGCATGCTGGTCGAACAGGCGGCCGAGAGCTTCCAGCAGTGGCATGGCATGCGCCCGGAGACCGATGCCATCTACGCCGAGCTGCGCGAGCGTGCCGCGCTGCTGGTTTCGGCGGACTGAGGGCGGCCCATGCAACCCATGGAATTGCTGACCACCCTGCTGGTGTCCATCGGCTACCGCCTGCCGATCCTGATTGCGCTCGGCGTGGCGATCGTGATGTTGCTCGATACCCCACGCGGCAAGGTGCGCAGCGTGGCCTTGTCGGCGCTGGCCCTGCTGCTGGCCGTCACCCTGATTGGTGGCGTGCTGAGTGCAGTGCCCCTGCTGCTGATTGCAGGTGGCAATTACGGTAGCGTGGGTTCGATGAATACCCTGCTGAGTGCTGGCCACATTGCGCTGTCGCTGCTGGAAGCGGTCGGTTACATCATGCTGGCCTGGGCGCTGGTGCAGGCCCTGCGGCGGCCACAGGCTCCCGGTAAACCCTGAGCCCGCAACGCATTCGGTGAATGCGGGCGGGTATGGGAAAATGCCCGCCTTGATTGAGCTGCTGGCAGATTGGCGTGACGGAAAAAGTAGAAGCACCACGGACGCTGACCGAAGACCTGAAAACCGGCATCCGTGACGCCTACGCCAAGCTGCAGGCGAACACGCCGGGGTTCAGCACGCGTCGCTCGCAGAGCCAGATGATCGGCGTGGTGTCGCGCGCGCTGGGCACCGGCGGGGTCGGTGTGGTGGAAGCGCCCACCGGCGTCGGCAAGAGCCTGGGCTATCTCACTGCCGGCGTGCCGATCGCGCTGGCCAGCAAGAAAAAGCTGGTGATCAGCACTGGCACCGTGGCCCTGCAATCGCAGCTGGTCGAGCGTGACATCCCCAACTTCCTCAAGTCCACCGGCCTGCAGGCCACCGTGGCGTTGGCCAAGGGCCGCACCCGCTACCTGTGCACGCGCAACGCCGCCGAAGCACAGGGCGAGGGCGTGCAGGAGGGCATGTTCGGCGACGATGTGCAGCTCTATGACCGGCCGTTGGCACCGATTGAAATGGACGTTGCCGAGAAGCTGACCAAGGCCTTCATCGAAGGCCGCTGGAACGGCGACCTGGACAACGCGCCGGAGAATGTCACCCCTACATTGCGCATGCGCATCACCACGCCGGCCTCGGCCTGCGCCGGTCGCCGCTGCGCGTATTCGGCGCAATGCCCGGTGCTGCGTGCGCGTACCGAAGTGCGCGACGCGCAGATCATCGTCACCAACCATGCGCTGCTGTTGTCGGCGCTGTCCTTGGGCGACAGCGACAGTGGCCAGCCGCTGATCGCGCCGCCGGGCGACATGCTGCTGGTGCTGGACGAAGGCCACCATATCGGCAATGTCGCCATCGACCAGGGCGCGGCCAACCTGCCGCTGGATGACATGGCCAAGCGTACCGGCCGTCTGCAGATACTGATTGCCGGCGCCTACCGCGCGGTGGACAAGGACAAGATCGGCAACCTGCTGCCGAACGAAGCCATCGATGTGGCCTCGCGCGTGAGCAAGTTGCTGAAGGCGTTCCGCGACGACATCGGCAACGTCTGGATTCCGCAGCCTGACGAGCGCGAGCCGATGTGGCGTGCCGCCAATGGCCGCCTGCCTGAATCCTGGCGCCAGCCCATCGAAGTGCTGGCCGATGAAACCCGCACCCTGCTCAACTGGGCAACGGCGGCGGCTTCGGCGGTGGCCAAGGGCAAGCAGGATGACCCGGCGGTCGAGCGGCTGCAGCGCAACCTGGGCATGGCCCAGGAAATGGTCGAGCAGCAATACAACCTGTGGGCCGGCTGGCGCCGCGAGGACAAGGAAGGCCAGCCGCCGATCGCGCGTTGGGTGACGATGTCACGCGATGGTGACTACATCCTGCATTGCTCGCCGGTGTCGGCGGCGATGGTGCTGCGCAAGCTGCTGTGGGATGAAGTGGACTCGGTGGTGATGACCTCGGCGACGCTGACCGGTGGCGGCGATTTCCAGTCACTGGCAATCGACAACGGCATTCCCGAGGAAGCGGAGATGGTGTCGCTGGCCTCGCCATTCGACCTGCCCAACCAGGCCGAGCTGATCGTGCCGCAGTTCCCGGTGACGCCGGATGACCGCGAGCGCCACCCCAAGGAAGTGGCCAAGTACCTGGTGGCCGAGCTGGATTGGGACAAGGGCAGCATGGTGCTGTTCACCTCGCGCTGGAAGATGGAAAAGGTGGCTGAGCTGATGCCGGCATCGCTGCGCAAGAAGATCCTGGTGCAGGGCGACGGTGCCAAGCAGAAGATGATCGACGAGCACATCAAGCGCACGTCGGCGGGCGAGGGCTCGGTGCTGTTTGGCTTGAACTCGTTTGGCGAGGGCCTGGACCTGCCGGGCGAGGCCTGTACCACGGTGGTGATCACCCAGGTGCCGTTCGCCGTGCCTACCGATCCGCAGACCTCGACCTTGAGCGAGTGGTTCGAGAGCCGCGGCTTGAACTCGTTCAACCTGATCGCGATCCCGCATGCATTGCGCACCTTGACCCAGTTTTCGGGTCGTTTGATCCGCACTTCGACTGATACCGGGCGGGTGATCATTCTGGATTCGCGCCTGCTGACGCGCCGGTATGGCAAGCGGATCATTGATTCGCTGCCGCCGTTCAAGCGGGTGATTGGGTGAGGTAGGAGGCTTTGCTTCCAATCCCTTTTCCCTTGTCCCTTTCCCCTCTCCCCAACCCCTCTCCCGCAAGGGGAGAGGGGCTCGAAGCAAAGCTGCACTTTCAAGCGATGCTTCAATGTGCAGGATCCTAGCCCCTCTCCCCTTGCGGGAGAGGGGTTGGGGAGAGGGGAAAGAGGAAAGAGGGGAGAAAACTCTTCGCTGGAACATCCCCGTTCCACCTCGTAAAGTTCGCCACCTCCCACTATTCCAGGCTGCCATGGCTACCCCTCCTGCAACTTTCCCGTGGACACAGCAGCTGCAGCGACTGCAGCACCGCGATGGCGCACTGGCGCTGTTGGGGACGCACGCGATGTTCATTGCCGATGGCGATGCACTGACTGCCGCGGGTTCGGCGCTGGAACAGCTGTTGTTGGCCGGTGAGAGTCAGCTCAAGGCAGACAACGACGTGGGTCTGGTTGCCGACGAGCTGCGCCGCTACCAGAAGTTCGCGCCGCCGGGGCGGCCGTCGGTGCAGATTGTGCAGCTGCGCAGGCAACAGTCGACGGTGCAGCAGGCGCAGCGTATCGCGCGCCAGACGTTCATTCGAAACGCCGATGGTTTTGCGCGTGCAATTGCTTTGGACGTGCCGCAAAAACTGGGTGTAGTTGAAACAGTGATGCGCTGGCTGCGCACAAACCTGGCGTAACACCGCTTCGCCCCCCCTTTTCGTAGAGCCGTTTAACCCCCTCCCTTGCGCGAAGCGCAGGGGAGGGCCGGGGAGGGGTAGCCTTTGCAGTTGCAGTTGCAGTTGCAGTTGCTCTTGCCTTGGCTCCGGCCTTTGACCTGCTGGGCCCCTTCCGCAGCGACGGAGCCATTGGGAAGAACCCGAAGGGCGACGTGCATGGATGCACGTCGTTTTTCGCCACGACA